>NZ_JABVXE010000004.1:0-263213 GCF_013350085.1 Pseudoalteromonas sp. 0802
CTGTACGAGTGCCCACACAGATGATTGCTTTATATTGTTAAAGAACGTTTGAGATACTTTCGCGTCTCAAGGGCTGTGCATTCTACGCAAGCCGTTATTTTTGTCAACACTTAATTTTGAGAAAAGTTTATTTTTTCAAAACTCAGTCTTACTTGACTCAACCAACTCATCGTTTTGCTTTTTTGTAAGCAGTCCGCCGTGTCGGTGGATGCGCATTATAGGGAGATCCGAATTGAGATCAACTGTTTTTTGAAGTTTTTATGAAAAAAATGACTGTTCGCGCAAAATACGAACGAAACGGGTGAAAATAGTACTAAATCACTCGTATTATGGCTATTTAGGCAGTGTATTTTATAAATGAGCTTGTTTTTAAGTTGTAAAGAAGGTGATTTATCTATTAAGGAACGCGAATTGATCTTTATATGTGATCTTAATTGCTAGGTGCTAGGTGCTAGGTGCTAGGTGCTGCAAGATTGTATGGTAATGTTTGGGGTTGATAGAGCTGTTTTATTGGTAGTGAATTTTTAGTAGTGAATTTTATAAAGTAAAAAGCCGAGCATAAGCTCGGCTTTTTGGTGTCTTTAAGACTTACTCTGCAGACTGCGCGTCTTCTTGAACTTCTTCGTTTGTCGCTGGGCGACCAACTAGTTCAATATAAGCCATTGGTGCATTATCACCAGCACGGAAGCCACACTTAAGAATACGAGTGTAACCACCAGGACGGTCTGTATTACGTGGACCGATTTCGCTGAATAATTTACCAACTACTTCATTATCACGCGTGCGAGCAAACGCTAAACGGCGGTTTGCTACACTGTCAGTCTTAGCCAGTGTGATTAAAGGTTCAATTACACGGCGCAACTCTTTAGCTTTAGGCAAAGTTGTTTTGATGATTTCATGTTTCACCAAAGAACCAGCCATGTTGCTGAACATCGCTTTGCGATGGCTGCTGTTACGGTTTAATTGACGACCACTCTTACGATGGCGCATGACCCTATCCTTCTAACTAAACTAATATAGTGATTTAGATTATTCAGCTAGGCTTGCAGGCGGCCAATTTTCTAGGCGCATACCTAGAGAAAGACCACGTGAAGCTAGCACGTCTTTAATTTCAGTTAGAGACTTCTTACCTAAGTTAGGCGTTTTAAGAAGCTCAACTTCAGTGCGCTGAACTAAATCACCGATATATTGAATTTGCTCGGCTTTCAAACAGTTTGCTGAACGTACTGTTAGCTCAAGATCATCAACTGGACGAAGCAGAATAGGATCGAATTCTGGCTTCTCTTCTTTCTCTTCTGGCTCAGTTACATCACGTAAATCTACGAATGCATCTAATTGCTCAGCTAAGATAGTAGACGCACGGCGGATCGCTTCTTCAGGATCTAAAGTGCCGTTTGTTTCCATATCAATGATTAACTTGTCTAAGTCTGTACGTTGCTCAACACGGGCTGATTCAACCGAGTACGCAATACGTTCAACTGGGCTGAATGATGCATCAAGCAGCAGACGACCAATTGGACGCTCATCGTCATCAGAGGATAAACGACTAGATGCCGGCACATAACCGCGACCGCGCTCAACACGAATACGCATGCTGATCTCGCTGCTATCTGTCGTAAGGTGACAGATAACGTGATCTGGGTTGGCGATAGTTACATCACCATCGTGCTGAATATCAGCCGCAGTCACAGGGCCTACACCAGATTTAGTCAGGGTCAGAAAAACTTCATCTTTGCCTTCTAAAGTTACTGCTAGACCTTTAAGGTTTAACAGAATTTCAATGATGTCTTCTTGTACGCCCTCTTTCGCGCTGTACTCATGCAATACACCGTCGATTTCTACTTCAGTTACTGCACATCCAGGCATAGATGATAACAGTATACGGCGTAAGGCATTACCCAAAGTGTGACCGAAGCCACGCTCTAATGGTTCTAAAACTACTTTAGAACGCGTTGGGTTGATAGCGTCGATATCGACTAACCTTGGTTTTAGGAATTCGGTAACAGAACCCTGCATTTTATCCTCTCTTAACTCTTAACTTTACTTAGAGTAAAGTTCGACGATTAGTTGTTCGTTAATGTCCGCAGACAGATCTGAACGCTCAGGTAGGCGCTTGAAGCTACCTTCCATTTTCTTACCGTCAACTTCAACCCAAGTCGGCTTTTCACGTTGCTCAGCCAACTCTAGAGCAGCGATGATACGTGCTTGTGTTTTTGACTTCTCACGGATTACAACAGTATCTTCTGGAGTAATTACGTATGAAGGGATGTTCACTACACGACCATTAACTAAAATCGCTTTGTGGCTTACTAACTGACGTGCTTCAGCGCGTGTGCTAGCAAAACCCATGCGATATACAACATTGTCTAAACGTTGCTCTAAAAGCTGTAACAAGTTTTCACCTGTATTACCTTTAAGGCGAGCAGCTTCTTTGTAGTAGTTACGGAATTGCTTTTCTAATACACCGTAGATACGACGTACTTTTTGCTTTTCACGTAGCTGTAAACCGTAATCAGATAAGCGACCTTTACGAGCGCCGTGCTGACCAGGTGCAGTCTCAAGTTTACACTTAGAGTCGATAGCTCTTACGCCGCTCTTAAGGAACAGGTCAGTACCTTCACGACGACTCAGCTTGAGCTTAGGGCCCAAATATCTTGCCATGTTATTTCTCCTAACCTATTGTTAAACGCGACGTTTCTTCGGTGGACGACAACCATTATGAGGGATTGGCGTCACGTCAGTGATGTTGGTGATACGGTAACCAGCAGCATTCAAAGCACGTACAGCAGATTCACGACCTGGACCTGGACCTTTGATGAAAACTTCTAGATTTTTTAAACCGTATTCTTGAGCAGCAGTACCTGCACGCTCTGCAGCAACCTGAGCCGCGAATGGAGTAGATTTACGTGAACCACGGAAACCTGAACCACCTGCTGTTGCCCAAGATAGTGCATTACCTTGACGGTCGGTAATTGTTACAATAGTGTTGTTGAAAGAAGCATGAACGTGAGCCATACCATCAGCAACTTGCTTTTTAACCTTCTTACGACGAATTGGTGCTTTAGCCATAATCTACCCCACCTTATTTCTTGATAGGCTTGCGAGGACCCTTACGAGTACGCGCGTTAGTCTTAGTACGTTGACCACGTAGTGGTAACGAACGACGGTGACGTAGGCCACGGAAACAACCAAGGTCCATAAGGCGCTTGATATTTAATGTAACTTCACGACGAAGGTCACCTTCTACAGTGTACTTGCCAACTGCTTCACGCAATACGTCAAGTGTTTCGTCTGAAAGTTCACCGATTTTTGTGGTCTCGGCGATACCAGTCGCTGCTAAGATTTCCTTAGAGCGAGTCTTACCTATGCCATAAATAGCAGTTAAACCGATAACTGCATGTTTATGATCAGGGACGTTAATGCCAGCGATACGGGCCACTAACACATCTCCTATATTTGAATTTGGTAATCATCTGTTTGAAAAGCCCGTAAGGATACTCAAACGAAGACCAAATCACAACTAAAAACACAGGCCGAGTAAATAACTCAGCCTGCACGACTGTTTAATTAGCCTTGCCTTTGCTTGTGCTTAGGCTCACTGCAAATTACGCGTACTACACCAGCACGTTTAATAACTTTACAGTTACGGCATATTTTCTTAACGGAAGCACGTACTTTCATTGCTCAACTCCGTAAAATGACCTTATCGACCGTAGCCTTTAAGGTTTGCTTTTTTCAGCACAGAATCATACTGATGTGACATCAGATGCGTCTGTACTTGTGCCATAAAGTCCATGATTACAACAACGATAATCAAAATTGATGTACCGCCGAAATAGAATGGCGTTTGCCATGCCATAGTCATGAATTCGGGCACCAGACAGATAAAGGTTATATACAAAGCACCTGCCAATGTCAGGCGTGTCATCACTTTATCAATGTATTTAGATGTCTGCTCACCTGGACGAATACCTGGGATAAATGCGCCAGATTTTTTCAGGTTATCTGCTGTTTCACGCGGGTTAAATACCAACGCGGTGTAGAAAAAGCAGAAGAAGATAATAGCCGCAGCTAAAACCATCGCATATAAAGGTTGACCTGGAGTCAACGTTGTAGCGATTGCTTGTAGCACATCAGCGACCGGACCTTCACCCTGGCCGAACCAGCTTGCAATTGTACCAGGGAACAGAATTATACTGCTAGCAAAGATTGGTGGAATAACACCCGCCATGTTTACTTTCAGTGGTAAGTGCGTGCTTTGAGCAGCAAATACCTGACGACCTTGTTGACGCTTTGCATAGTTAACGACGATACGACGTTGACCACGTTCAAAAAATACAACTAGGTAAGTAACAGCGAATACGATTACAGCAATCAATAACAGTACAAGTACATTCAGATCACCTTGGCGCGCCATTTCGGCTGTCGAACCAATAGCAGACGGCAGGTTAGCTACGATACCAACAAAAATCAGAACTGAGATACCGTTACCGATACCACGTTCTGTAATTTGTTCGCCCAACCACATTAGGAACATAGTACCAGTTACTAAACTCACTACAGCAGTGAAGTAGAAACCGATGCCTGGGTTAACAACTAACCCGTCCATCATGCCCGGTAAGCTAGTAGCAATACCGATTGATTGGATTGTAGCAAGCACAAGCGTGCCGTAGCGTGTGTACTGGCTAATTTTCTTACGCCCTTGCTCACCTTCTTTCTTAAGCTCTATAAACGGCGGATACATATGCGTTAATAGTTGCGTAATAATCGAAGCCGAGATGTACGGCATAATACCCAGTGCTAACACTGAAGCTCGCTCAAGCGCACCACCGCTGAACATGTTAAACATTTCAACAATGGTGCCCTTTTGTTGCTCGAAGAAATCGGCAAGTACAGCGGCGTCAATCCCAGGGATCGGCACGAATGAACCTAGACGGTAAATAATGATAGCACCTAATACAAATAGTAATCGACGCTTCAATTCCGAAAGCCCACTTTGTGCACTTTTCATATCTTGACCTGGTTTAGCCATTAGTACTTCCTTAGTCTTCTACCTTGCCTCCGGCAGCTTCGATAGCTTCGCGAGCACCTTTAGTCACTTTAAGACCTTTAACGGTAACTGCGCGTGAAACTTCGCCAGATTTAACTACTTTAACGAACTGGATGTTCTTTTTAACTAGACCAGCTGCTTGTAACGCGTTTACGTCTACTACATCGCCTTCAACTTTAGCGATTTCAAAAAGGTTAACTTCAGTAGATACTAATGATTTACGTGAAGTGAAACCAAATTTAGGTAGACGACGTTGCATAGGCATTTGACCGCCTTCGAAACCAACGCGTACTTTACCGCCAGAACGTGATTTTTGGCCTTTATGACCACGGCCACCAGTCTTACCAAGACCAGAACCAATACCACGACCTAGACGTTTCTTTTCAGTTTTTGCACCAGCAGCAGGTGAAAGTGTATTCAAATGCATCGAATTAACCCTCAACCTTTACCATGTAAGAAACTTGGTTAATCATACCACGCACACATGCTGTGTCTTCTAACTCAACAGTGTGATTGATACGACGTAGACCAAGACCACGTAATGTAGCTTTATGCTTCGGTAAACGACCGATAGAGCTCTTTACTTGTGTTACTTTTACAGTTTTATTAGCCATGGTTTACCCCGTGATTTCGTCAACGCTAAGACCACGTTTAGCAGCGATTGACTCTGGAGAGTTCATGTTCTCTAGAGCAGCAATCGTTGCACGAACGATGTTGATCGGGTTAGTTGAACCGTATGCTTTTGACAATACGTTCTGTACACCAGTTACTTCTAGTACTGCACGCATCGCACCACCGGCGATGATACCTGTACCTTCAGAAGCAGGCTGCATGTATACTTTAGAACCCGCGTGGCGACCCTTGATTGGGTGCTGTAGCGTGTTACCGTTAAGGTCTACACTGATCATGTTGCGACGTGCTTTTTCCATTGCTTTTTGAATAGCAGCTGGAACTTCACGTGCTTTACCATAACCAAAACCTACTTTACCTGCGCCGTCACCAACTACTGTTAGTGCAGTGAAGCTAAAGATACGACCACCTTTAACCACTTTAGACACACGGTTTACCGCGATTAGCTTTTCAGCCAAATCAGGCTGTTGTTGCTTTGCTTCTACGTTAGCCATTGTCTACTCCTAGAATTGCAGACCGGCTTCACGCGCTGCATCAGCAAGCGCCTTCACACGGCCGTGATATTTAAAGCCACTGCGATCAAAAGCAATCTTTTCGATGCCTTTGTCAGCTGCACGTTCAGCAACCGCTTTACCAACTGCTTGAGCAGCTGCAACGTTACCTGTGCCTTTAACTGTTTCGCTAATTGCTTTTTCAACAGTAGAAGCAGCAGCCAGTACAGTACCCTCAGCAGTAACTACTTGAGCGTAAATGTGACGTGGCGTGCGGTGGATAACAAGACGCGTTGTGCCTTGTTCAATATAATTTCTACGAGTGCGTTTAGCACGACGTAGACGAGCTGTTTTTTTATCCATCGTCTTACCTTACTTCTTCTTAGCCTCTTTACGGCGTACATTCTCGTCCGCGTAACGAACACCTTTACCTTTATAAGGCTCTGGTTTACGGTATGCACGGATGTTAGCAGCTGTTTGACCAACTAACTGCTTGTCTACGCCCTTAACTAGAACTTCTGTTTGGCTTGGTGTTTCAATCGTAATACCTTCTGGTACTTCGAAATTCACTGGGTGTGAGAAACCAAGAGTTAAGTCTAATACTTTGCCCTTAGCTGCTGCACGGTAACCAACACCTACTAACTGAAGTTTCTTCTCGTAACCTTCATGCGTACCAACAACCATGTTGTTGATTAGAGCGCGAGCAGTACCTGCTTGTGCCCATGCATTAGCTACGCCTTCACGAGGTAAAGTTGTAATAACGTTGTCGTTAACTTGTACTTCAACAGCGTCGTTGATAGTACGAGTTAATTCACCGTTTTTGCCTTTAACTGTGATGTCCTGGCCTTTTAATGTAACTTCTACACCGGCAGGAACATTGATTGGTGCCTTTGCTATGCGAGACATAGTTCCCCTCCGATTAAGCTACAAAGCCAATGATCTCACCACCAACGCCGGCACTACGTGCTGCGCGGTCTGTCATTAGGCCTTTAGAAGTTGATACGATAGCGATACCAAGACCACCCATTACCTTTGGTAATTCGTCACGTTTCTTATAGATACGTAGACCAGGGCGGCTAACACGCTGGATGTTTTCAATAACAGCTTTGCCTTCGAAATATTTTAAATCGATAGAAAGCTCAGGCTTCGCTTCACCGCTTACAGCGTAATCTGCGATATAACCTTCATCTTTTAATACTTTAGCTACTGCTACTTTCAGTTTTGAAGTTGGCATCGTTACTGATACTTTCTTCGCTGACTGACCGTTACGGATACGTGTAAACAAATCCGCAATAGGATCTTGCAAGCTCATAGTCTTACTCCCGTGATACTATTACCAGCTAGCCTTTTTAAGGCCAGGAATTTCACCGCGCATAGCTGCTTCGCGAACTTTAATACGGCTCATGCCGAATTTGCGAAGGTAACCATGTGGGCGGCCCGTAACGTTACAACGATTACGTTGACGCGAAGAGCTAGAATCACGTGGTAAAGCTTGTAGCTTTAATACCGCGTCCCAACGATCATCGTCAGATGTATTAACATCACTGATGATAGCTTTTAGTGCCGCACGCTTTTCAGCGAACTGAGCAACTAATTTCGCACGCTTTGCTTCGCGCGCTTTCATAGAATTCTTTGCCATAACCCTACCCTTATTTCTTGAATGGGAAGTTAAACGCTTCTAACAACGCACGGCCTTCATCATCTGTTTTCGCAGAAGTAGTGATTGTGATATCCATACCGCGAACACGGTCTACTTTATCATAATCGATTTCTGGGAAGATGATTTGCTCACGTACGCCCATGCTGTAGTTACCACGTCCATCAAAAGACTTAGCACTTACACCACGGAAGTCACGGATACGTGGGATAGCGATTGAAACCAAACGCTCAAAAAAGTCCCACATACGCTCGCCACGTAGGGTTACTTTACAACCAATTGGGTAACCTTCACGCACTTTGAAGCCAGCAACTGATTTGCGTGCTTTAGTGATTAGAGGTTTCTGACCAGAGATTGCTTCTAGATCCGCAACAGCGTTATCTAGGATCTTCTTGTCAGCTAGAGCTTCGCCCACACCCATGTTTAATGTGATCTTTTCGATCTGAGGGACTTGCATGACAGAGCTGAAACCAAACTTCTCTTGAAGCTCAGCAACTACTTTGTCTTTATATACTTCATGCAGTTTCGCCATCATTCTACTCCAACTATTAGATAGTTTTACCAGTAGATTTAAAGATACGTAATTTCTTACCATCTTCAATCTTGAAACCTACACGATCTGCTTTACCCGTTTCCGAGTTGTAGATCGCAACGTTTGATACGTCGATAGACGCTTCTTTCTCAACAATACCGCCAGCTTGGTTCAACTGAGGAACAGGCTTTTGGTGCTTCTTGATTAAGTTGATGCCTTCGACAAATACTCGACCAGATTCAGCAACAACTGAAAGCACTTTACCGCGCTTACCTTTGTCTTTGCCTGCTAGTACGATTACTTCGTCATCACGACGGATTTTTGCTGCCATGATAGACTCCTTATAGTACTTCTGGTGCTAGTGAAACGATTTTCATGAACTTTTCAGTACGAAGTTCACGAGTCACAGGGCCGAAGATACGAGTACCAATTGGCTGTAAGTTATCGTTTAAGATAACAGCCGCATTGCTATCGAAACGGATCAAAGAACCGTCCGGACGACGAACGCCTTTTTTAGTACGCACAACTACCGCGTTTTTAACATCACCTTTCTTCACTTTACCGCGAGGAATAGCTTCTTTTACAGAAACTTTGATGATATCGCCAACCGCTGCATAGCGACGGTGCGAACCGCCAAGGACTTTAATACACTGCACTTTGCGAGCGCCGCTGTTATCAGCAACGTCCAGCTGAGTTTGCATTTGGATCATGTTAATGACCTCCGGTGTAGAAATTACAACACGCCTTAATTTTGTTTAAAATCAAGACATTTCGGTTAAATTCCACTCAAAAAACAAGCAAGTTGTCTCTTAAGGGCGGGCAATTGTAGCAGCAATGGCAAGGAAGTGGTAGGTTATTTTTTAATTAATTTGGAATTAATCGTAATGCCTGCATTGAGGAATTACAGCAGCTTGCTGTAATGTTATTGATTATAAAACAAACAGGGCGCAAATGCGCCCTGTTTTTGACTTTAATTAAGTTTTTATTAATTACCAAATAGACCTTTTAATTTGTCTTTGATTTTATCTTTAGCTTTTTCTTTGACTTCTTCTTTAGCCGCATCACTTACATCTAAGCTATAACCAACATCATGGAATGGGCCTTTGATACGCAGTGGGATTTTAAAGCCGGTACTGTCATCTGTCGTGCCTTGCCCTTCGATTGAATCAACTATCCCCGTTACTAAGCGGTAGTCTACATTCGTCATAGGTAAATCAACTTTACCTGAGCCAGTGATACGAATAAGTGGGCTAAGTAGTGACAGGTCTTTATTTTCACCAACACCGTTAGTGAATACAAAACTGCCCTGCAATGCTGAGAAGTCTGTTTGCTGTGAGTTATCAAAGCCAGTATCTAAACCTTCTGATACTGCGCTTAAGTTACCTTTGATTAGCTCTTTTGCTTTACGAACCATCTCTGCAATGTTGGCCCCTTTTACCGCACCATCAGCAAACTCAAAGCCTAACTTACCATTTAAAGCATTGATAAAGCTCTTTTGGCTTTGACCTGTGGTCGTTAGATCCCAATTTAAAGAGCCTTTACCCATTAACTTATCGAAACCAGCCGCATCAGTTAGTAATGGCTGTGCATCAATTTTATCTAAAGAAAAGTTAGTACTAATTTTATAAGGTGTTTGCTTGGCGTTAACGGTTATCACACCGTTACCATTGCCCTCATAAGCAACAAACTTGTCTAGACTGATTTTAGCCACTGCATTTTTTAGGTTCACCGTTAACTGGTTTTCACCAAGGGTAATATCATTGGCTTTTAAGCCACTTGAACGCACGACTACATTTGCATCAAGTGCATTTAAGCCGCTCATATCAATTGCAGTATCATCCCAAACAATTGGCTGTGCTGGCGCATCTGCTGCAGGCTCTGCTTGTTCTTCTTTAGCTACGCCCTCTGGTAGGTAAGGGTTTAGATCAAGCATACCTAAATCAATATCGGCATTCACAGCTAAACGATCACCAAGCTTAATATCGCTTTTACCTTTAATTTGCAGCTCATCTAGGGTGGCAAGTAGCTCAGTAAGCTTAAACTGCTGTCCTTTTAGGTGCATTGAACCCTTTACATTAAAGGCATTAAATGCATTTTCTTTTGCATTAAGCTCAACACCTTGCCAACTCGCAATATTTTTTACTGAGTCACCACTGACAGAAAGAAGCCCTTGCACGTCATTACCCATTTCTGCAATTGCACCTTTAAAATTTAAATCGACTAAGCGTGAATCAACCTCAGTGCTGACATTAAAGGTTTCGCCTTCAATCGCTTTAACAGGTGTATCTAGCGTGACATCTAAATCAAAACGCTCACCCATATAGGTAATACCGCCTTTTAATTCTAAGGTCTTGCGAAGAGAAGGTAGTAAGATGGCTAACTCTAAATCGCTTATCTGTTGCTTTGCTCCGGTTTTACCATCTAGATAAGTGAAAGTACCACCGTAGATTGCCACTTCACCAAGTTCGATATCAAAGTTATCTGGTAAGTTAACAGCGCCAGAACTCTTTTGCTGCTCGGTCTGTGGTTGCTCAGCAACCGCGTCAAATAATTGCCAGTTTGCTTTACCATTTTTATCGGTTTCTAACAAAATTGTTGGTTCGTTAATAACGAATTTATCAAGCTTAAACTCACCGCCAAACAATGACATCCACGGGATACGGATAGCAAGTTGCTGCATGCTTGCCATATCTTTTTGCGAGCCAGTTTGCATATTGGCAAAGTGCACATCATTCAATTCGAGTTTTAATGATGGAAATACCGACAGCTTTTTATCGCCATTAATAGTCAGACTACGACCTGTGGTTTGCTCTACTTGCTCCGATACTTTATTAAATATCGCATCTGTAGGTATTAGGAATGGTGCAGCGACTACCAATGCAATCAGTAATACGAAGATGACACCAACGATTTTCAGTAAGGTTTTCATAATCATCCTTAAAAATGGGCAAACAATGTTCATATCATAGCGGGAGTTAGGCGCAATTGCATTGCCCAACACATAAAAAGGTTTGTAAACAAGCTTAGGTACAAGAATATGAATCAGCGCTGAAACTTTTTGATACCTATAGGTTACAAAAATCCCTTGGCCGCTTTATACCCTCGGTGGTTATCGCGTTAAAAATCGCTGCTCACTTTGAACTCTGTGTTGAGCAATTATTTACACTCGATGACAATGATTAATAAACCATGTCAGTCGCAATCTTACTTATAAAGTATCAGTAAGATTGCATCATTTCATTACTTCGGTATGATGCACGACCCTGTTGTTTTTGCACCCTGTGTACTAAAATTAAACAACCCAATTTGGTCAAAACTGGAGTATCGATTAAGCATGAAGAAACTGCTTATTTCACCGTCAAAAATGGCGCTTGGCGAGCAAGAAAGTCAAATTTATCAAAATATCCTCAAGCAAGCCTCTGATATCAGCTTAAACCTTATGGCAGTTAAAGTAGAAAACCACCCTGAAGACTTTTTAGGTTGGTGCTATGAGCTATTAAGTGCAAGCCGTGATCGCATTAACTACGATCTGTTAGAAGATAAGCAATTACCCACTCTTAAAAAACTTCATGACTTATTAATTTCTGCAATCAGTTTTTTGCAGTTAAAAACATTAAGGGTTGCGCCATGGCCTGTTATTGCAGGCTTCATCGAGCAGCATAAAGAGCTTGTAGCCCTTGATGAGCAATTACGCTTGGCTAATTACATTGCTGCAATTAAATCGCAATCCCTAAAAGAGATGATCCCAGAAGACCGTTTAGCGTTTTCAGGTAAACACAGTGCCTCGCTTGATCCAAGCAGCTATAACTTCGACGTTGAATGGTTTGCTTCTACTAAGAACGCAAAAGGTTTCCACCAAATGTTGAGTGATTTACCTGGTGCGTTCGATGAGGCGCTTGTACACATTCCACTTGAGGGTGAAGTAACGCAAGAACATTATCAGCATTTTATGGTTGCTTACTTCATGGCATTTAATGGCAGCGATGAAAAGCCAACGCTTGCTCCTGCTACTCGCTTGCTTGCGATGCGCCGACCTGACGTGTTTACACCAATCGTAAATAGTAAACTTGATGCCCTTTGTGCGGCATTAGGCATTACTAAGCTTAATAACCGTGATTTTGAGCGCTACTGGCAAGATGTTGTCGAAGCAATACATAGCATGCCTTGGTTCAAAATGGCCAGTGCAGCAAATGAGCTTGAACAATCTCTGGTTGAAATCAAAGCCCTATTGCCTAGCTTCTTTTATTATGCAGATAAAAGTACCGCTGATAACTCTAACTATATTAAGTTGTTAAACAAACCTAAGAGTACCACAAGCTCAGCAGGTAAAAAGACCGTACGCCGTGGCAAAGAATCAGCAGAGATACTGGTGGACCGAGCATTAGCAAGTGATGATATCCCTGAACATATCAAAGCTAAGCGCGATTCAATCATCAGTGAAGTTGAAAAAGGCCGCAGTGTTGAAGAAACCATTACTCTAATGCGTGCAATTTTCGGCTAAGTTACTCTCAAATAAGCAAAACCCGGTTGCTTCGCAATTGTGCAACCGGGTTATTTTTTGCACCACACATGTGCGCATGAACAATTCAAATAACCATCCTTTTCACAATTAAACAAGTTTAAAAGCCTGTTTTTAAAGCCTTTAAGCATAAAATATCCCATTCGAAATTAACTTGGCACAACCAGTGCAATATCGTATCCAGACAACACATAGAAAATGTCCTCAAATAATAACCAGACTGCAATCTGAAAATGGGACAAAATCAACATAACAACAGGATACAGAAACATGCTAAAACTAAAAAAAACGGTCGCAGCAAGCGCCCTTGCGCTATTAACTTTGAGCTCAACATATAGCTATGCAGAAGTCACAGCAAACGCTGCGGCAACTTCAAACTACTTATGGCGTGGTCAAGAACAAACCGGCGGTGATGCTGCAATCCAAGGTGGTATCGACTACGCAAGTGAATCTGGCTTTTATGCGGGTACTTGGGTATCGAATGCTAGCTGGGCTGACGACATGACTTACGAGCTAGACCTTTATGCTGGTTTTGGCGGTGAAATCAATGAAACCTTTAGCTACGATGTTGGCTACATTTATTATGCATACCCAGATGCAGCATCTTATACAGATGCAGACTTCTCTGAAATCTACGGTAGCATTAGCATGGGTAGCTTCACCTTTGGTGCAGCAGTCCTAGCAACATCAGCAGCAAGCGGTGACGGTACAGATTTTGGTGACTCTCTATATTTAAATGCTGACTACAGTTTCCCAGTTGGCAGTACCGGTGCAGAAATGGCCCTTCACTTAGGTCATTACTCAGGGGATTTCATTGGTGATGATGACATTATCGACTACGGTGTTTCAGTGTCGAAAGACGGCTTTACTTTCGGTCTTTCAGACAACGACATTGATGGTTCAGATGTAAAAGTGTATGTCGCTTACGCGGTTGACTTCACTTTATAAAGAATGTGTTACTTGCTGCAACACGAAGGGCCGTTAAGGCCCTTTTCTCGTTTTGGGCTATTCGTTAAGGCACACTATGCCCGGTTGAGCCTTGCCAAATGCGATACCATTGTTCACGGTTCATTGTAAGCTGCTTAGCTTCAACAGCTGATTTAACACGCTCAATATTCCCCGTACCAAGTACCACAGACGGTGCACTTGGGTGCATTAACAGCCAAGCATAAACAACTTGATCAATGGCTGTGGCGCCAATTTCAGCCCCAACCTGCTCCAACACTGCACGTAAACGCACCGCTTTTTCATCATCACTTGAGAATATACGACCCCCAGCTAATGGTGACCAAAGCATAGGTTTGATATCGAGCAATTGGCATTGGTCTAAGCTACCATCATCAAGGGCTTTCATTTCGTAAGGTGAAAACTCAATTTGATTAGTCACAAGCTCAAAGTCTAAACGCGACTGCAACAAGCTAAATTGCGATGGGGTGAAATTAGATACACCAAAATCAATCACGTCACCATTTGCTTTTAGGGTATTAAATGCTTGTGCCATTTCATCAGCATTCATTAAGTAATCAGGGCGATGGATAAGTAATACATCTAAACGATCAGTGTTGAAGTTTTTAAGTGACTGCTGTGCTGAGGCAATTATATGCGCGGCACTTGAATCATAATGGTTTGCTTTGCCTTGTAATCCTAGGCTTGCAAACGCAGGCTTAATACCACATTTAGTGATTATTTTGATTTCATCACGAATACTTGGTTTTAGTTTAAGTGCTTTACCAAATTCGGCTTCACAACCGTATTCACCGTAGATGTCAGCATGATCAGTATTTGAAACTCCCATATCGATTGCATTTTCTAAAAAACTTAAGCATTGCTGTGGCGTTATCTGCCAATCTAGCAAGCGCCAGAACCCTAATACCAACTCATCAATACAACGACCATTGCTATTCACCATAACGACCTACTATTCCTAATAAATTCGACTCAAATTAATCTTTTAACCATATCACAGATTTACTAATCACAGCTGTTAACATACAGTTACAAAACAAATTGCTAATTTGTTACTAAACAGGATATTTTAGTACCTAAAAACAAATGTTATAAAACAAGGAATAAAAAATGAAATCTTCAAATGTCATGACCGCATTGGTTGATATTTTTATCAGCCCGAGCAAAGCCTTTAATGGCTTAAAAGAAGCAAAAGGTTGGTCTTTTGTTGCCTTTATTTTACTTGCCAGCATTCTGGCTGCCAGCATGTTTGCTTTTTACAATAAAGCTGACCCGCAGTTTTTAATCGATCAACAAGTCGCAGCGGCCAGTGTTGATGCCACCATTGCAGAACAAAAAATGATTCGCCAAAGCATGGAGCAAACCATAGATTTGCAAGTTTGGTTTGCTATGTTTGGTGGCATTATCGGTTTAGCTGTTATTAATGCCCTAATGGCAGGCTACTACCTATTTGTATCTAAGCAAGATCCAGAAGCTAACTACGGTTATGGTGCGTGGTATGGCTTTGGTGTATGGGCCATGATGCCTTTGGTTATTTATTATTTAGGCTTTTTAATCTTAGTCCTTACAGCAAGCACTAACCAAATTTCACAAACGCTAATGAACTACTCTTCGATTAACCAACTTTTAATTGGTTTAGAAATTGGCCACCCATTTTACACCTTACTTGAAAGTCTCAATATCTTTTCGATTTGGAGCATTTTTATCGCTGCTATCGGTTTGAAGAGCTGGACTAATTTCACTTTTAATAAAGCGCTACTGTTTGCAGCTCTACCAAGTATTGTTATTTACGGTATTTGGACTGTAATCGCGCTCGTTTAATTCTGCTTTGAGCGGCAATATGCCGCTCTTAACTACCAAGGAAGTAACATGAAAAAAGCCATTATTATTGGCCTCGCTGTTACGGCATTTGTCGCTTTACTGATTTCAAAACAAGTCACAGGCAATAAAGATGCACCGGAAATGCATATTGCAGAAGTTGAACAAGGCAATATTGCCGATTCAATTTTAGCCTCTGGCAACCTAGTTTTTAACACCCAAGTGCAACTGCGCTCAGAAGTGACAGGCCGTGTAGCGAAAGTGTTTGTAGAGGAAGGTGAAAGTGTCACTGAGGGTGATATTTTAATGCGCCTAGATACGACCGCGTTTGAATCTGAAGTTGCACGCAACAAGGCCGTGCTTCGCGCGACCGAAATCGATATTAAGCATAGCGAAACCCGCTTGAAAAATATCGAGCGTCAACTAAGCCGCCAGAAAGAGCTTTATGAAGTGGGCCTTGCTGGCCAAGAGGTATATGAAAACCTACAAAATGCCCGCGATTTAGCAAAAATAGATATTGAAGCAAAACGTGAAGCTTACAACCAAGCCCAGGCATCGTTATTGATTGCTGAAGACCGTTTAAATAAAAGCGTGTTTCGCGCCCCAATGAGTGGCCTACTTGCTTCGGTAAATATTAAAGAAGGTGAAACTGTTATTGCGGGAACAACTAACATTATTGGCTCAGACTTGATGTTAGTAGCTGATCCAAGCGCAATATTAGCCGAACTTCGAGTGGATGAAACCGATATTGCCGGTATCAAATTAGACCAACATGCAGATATCTATGCCGCCGCTTACCCAAATCAACCTTTCACTGGCAAAGTAATAAACATTGGCACATCAGCAAAAAATCAAGCCGGTTCTCAGGGCTTATCATTTAAAGTCAAAGTACTGCTTGATGCCACTGACCGCCAGCTTTATGCCGGAATGAGCTGCCGCGCAGAAATCGCCACAAGCATTGCCGAAAACGGCTTAAAACTGCCTATTGAAGCGATTCAAAAAGAGGATGATAGCTACTTTGTCTGGAAGCTTAATGCAGATAATACAGTAACTAAAACAGCGGTAACGGTAGGTATTTCTTCAGATATAGAGCAAGCACTAACCAGCGGTGTTGCAAAAGGAGATCGTATTGTTATAGGCCCTGCTAGACCACTTAGCTCACTAAAAGAGGGTGATACGGTAGCCGTTAAAAACAGCCCTGAAAAAGGTGCTAACTAATGTCTGCGGTGATCAAACTCAGTAATATCAATAAACAATACAAAATGGGCGAACAAGTTTTCAAAGCCCTTGATGATATTAATATTGAAATTGCACAAAATGAGTATGTTGCCATTATTGGCCCTTCAGGCTCAGGTAAATCAACCCTGATGAACTTGCTTGGCTGCTTAGATACTCCCACCAGTGGTGACTACTATTTAAAAGATAAGCTAGTAAAGCGCATGACCGAAACGGAGCTTGCTCATCAGCGTAATGAAAGTGTTGGCTTTATTTTTCAAAGCTTTAACTTATTACCACGAGCATCCGCCCTTGAAAATGTTATGCAGCCCTTAGTGTATCGATTTATTTCTGCCAAAGAGCGAAAGCAACAAGCGCTCGAATCATTACAACGAGTTGGTCTTGGCGATAAGGTTAATCACCTTTCGAGCCAGCTTTCTGGTGGCCAACGTCAACGTGTCGCTATAGCTCGCGCACTGGTTACTAAGCCCCACATTCTACTTGGTGATGAGCCTACCGGTAACTTAGATAGTAAAACCACCACTGAAATCATGGCGCTGTTTGATGAGCTTCATAACGAAGGGCACACCATCATTTTGGTTACTCATGAACAAGATATTGCTGATCACTGCCAACGTGTTATTCGCTTAGTTGATGGCAAGGTTGTTAGTGATACCCGTAAAGGCGAAGGAACAAGACAACATGTTTAAATCTGCTATCGCTGTAATGGAAGGTACAAAAGCCGCACTGATGGCAATTAAAGCCAATGCGATGCGCAGTGCTCTTACCTGCTTAGGCATTATTATTGGTGTTGCAGCGGTTGTGACCGTGGTGGCAGTTATGCAAGGGTTTACCAAACAAATTAATGATCAGCTTGCTGATATGTCTCCCGATGTCACCAATATAAAACCTTACACTAGCGTAGAAAAAGAAATGGTAGGTCAACAAGCAAAGTTAACCTATAGCGACTTTTTAACTCTAAAAGCCCGCGTAAAAGAAGCCGAAACCTTTACTGCGCTAATGTTTACTTGGCGCTTTTCTGGTGCAGCAGAGTATGGCAATAAAAGTCATGCTTCACGGGTAATGGGCACCGAGCAAGACTACCAAAAAGCTTATCGCACCTACCCAGAACTCGGGCGGTTTATTCGCGCAGAAGATGATGAAAAGCGCCGTCGAGTGGCGTTTATTGGTCCTTCAATTATCGAAAAGCTTAACCTGCCTGAAAACCCTGTAGGTGAATATATCAAACTCGGTGGTGAGTGGTTTCGCATTATTGGTGTTGCTGAAAAACAAGGTAGTTTATTAGGTTTTGACCAAGACGATTACATTAATATTCCAATAAGTACCATGAGTGCGCTAGAAGGCGGCAGTGTTGATACCAATGTACAAATGATGTTTCGTTTGAAAGACGATGCTAACGAAGCGCAAGTACTGGCTAAAATTCGCCGTATCTTACGTCAATTACATAAACTGAAAGACGGTGAAGATGACGACTTTGAATTTGAAACCGCCGAAAAAGCCCGTGCTAATATCGATAAATTTACCGGTAGTGCTACCGCAATTACCGCGGGGATAGTGGGTATCAGCCTGGTAGTTGGTGGTATCGGAGTGATGAATATCATGCTGGTTTCGGTAACAGAACGTACCCGTGTGATCGGCACCTTGAAAGCATTAGGGGCAACACCTGGCTTTATTATGCTGCAATTTTTAGTTGAAGCGGTGGTGCTATCACTGTTTGGTGGTTTAATTGGTTTAGCGATTGGTTATGGTGCTGCGGCACTGATTTCGTTATCAGTGCCGAGCATGCCAGATGCCTACATACCGGGTTGGGCGATTATGCTGTCATTTGGCTTTACTTCATTGATTGGTATTGTATTTGGCTTAGCGCCCGCTATTAAAGCGGCACGCTTAAACCCAATTGATGCGCTGCGTTATGAATAACTAGTCTGGCTTATAAGGTACTTGAGCGCAGCTTATTTCAACTGTTTTCGGGTACCAAATAGGCCCAACTTGGTTTACTGCAACTTCAGCTAAGCCATTGGTGAACGACTTATAAGTGTGAACGGTTTGCCATTCGGAATCAGGACACTCCTCAGATAAGTCGACAGGCTTTGAACCTTCGTAAAGCGCTGCGGCAAAGTTATGATGCCATTGCTCTGTTGCAGGCGCTTTATTGGCTTGTGCAGCACTGCCATTATCAAAGTAGATATTTGTGCAACCACTTAAGGTTGCTACTAACACAGTTGTTACTAGTAGGCTTTTCATAGTTGTTGCTCCTGTGCTTGTTGCTCACACCATACTTTTACTGTGTGAGGAGCATAAATTCCGAGTGTAACGAGTCCTAATGCGCCATCAGCGAATGTTTGTTGCGATTGCATTTGGGCAACTTTTTTATCTTGGCAAATAGCCTTTACATCAACGCGTTCTTCACCAACGAGGCCCCACAAAAAGAATGGGCGGCTATCTTGGTAATCAGCTTTAGTGGCTAATTTATTGGTTGTTTTTTCTGGCACTATGGTGACTGATGAACACGCTGTCACCGATAAGGCAAGCAGCATACAGGCCATTTGTTTCATGAGTAGTTCCTTTGTCTGAGTTGTTAAGCTCAGTAAGTATAAGAATATGAGTACTCATTTTGGGTAAGAAAGCGTATAGAAATTGTAGGAAATACTACAGTTTCTAACATTTAGCCTTTGAACTAAACTGGGGCTATCGACGACTAACTCTTGAGAAAAGTAACTAAAGGTCATTATGACGGCATATCTGCGTATATTTTTATTACTTGTGTGTTTGAGTGTGCTGTCTTGGTATAGCTTTTCAAGCGATCCTAGCTCTGATGAGCAACAAGGTATAACCAAAACCGCTGTGAACCTTGCTAATTGCCAACAGCAATTAGCGCAAAGCCGCATGCAAACTTATGCTGAGCATTATATTTTGCCCTATCAGTTCAAGTTATTGAGTTGGAATATCTACAAAGCACAAATAGATGGCTTACTCACAGATTTGCAAAAGCTAAATGCCGATGCTGATATTGTGTTACTACAAGAAGCTATCAAAGAACCTTCGCTTACAAAGCTAAAACCGTACTGGCGCTTTGCTAAAGGGTATAAGAGTGGCGGCGTGCAATCTGGGGTTATGACACTCAGCCGCTGGCCAGCTACTGTGCATTGTACACTCACTCATAAAGAGCCTTGGCTACGTAGCCCAAAAGCCACCAATATTGTGGAGTATGCGCTGCCTGAACAACAGTTATTACTGAGTATTAACCTGCATGCCATTAACTTTACTTTTGGCGTTAGTGACTTTAAACAACAGCTAGACGATGCCGCCGCTATTATGCAAACGCATAAGGGCCCTATTGTATTTGCCGGTGATCTCAATACCTGGAGTGATGAGCGCCAAGCGTTATTACAGCAAACATTGACTCAGCTAGGTTTGTACGAAGCTATCTATTTAGATGATAAACGTACCAAAGCATTTGGATTAGCACTTGACCAAGTATGGGTGCGTGGTGTCAAAATAGAAACTACCGTTGTACCTGAGCTTGCAAGCTCAGATCATAACCCAATTATTGCAACCCTGACGATAGAGCATCAAACGCTATGAGATTATGTATGAGAGGATATTGGTTTATCGCGTTAATATTATTGAGCATTAGCCAATTCAGTGATGCAGCCACCCCAGAACAAGAGATAAATCACCTCATTGATTTTGTTGCTAAAAGCGATGCTGTATTTATTCGCAACGGCACAGAGCACTCAAGCCAAGATGCTGCCGAACACCTTGCTATGAAGTATCGAAAAGCGACCCGCTATGCAAAAACTGCCGAAAAATTTATCGAAAACCTAGCGAGTAAAAGCTCATGGAGCGGTAAGCCCTATAAAGTAAGACTCAGCAATGGGTCGTTACTCAATGCAAAAGATTGGTTGAGCAATGAATTAAAAGAGTACCGCCGAAACCAACATATTCATAATTAAAATCATCAACACACAAGAAGCGAAAAGCCATGCAAGAACACAAAAATCAGCCACTCAATGACTTTATTGAGTACCCTCATGACGAGATGCTAAAACGCGCCGAAGAGTTTTTAGCCGTGAGTCAGCGTCGCCACAGTATTCGCAGCTTTAGCGACCGCCCAGTGCCAAAAGAAATAATCGAAACCTGTATTAGAGCGGCTGGCACTGCACCGAGCGGTGCCAATCATCAACCTTGGCACTTTGTAGCAATACACAGCAGCGATGTGAAAAAACAAATTCGAGAAGCCGCTGAAAAACTAGAGCGCTCATTTTATGAAGGTCGCGCAGGTGAAGAATGGTTAGATGCCTTAAAACCACTTGGCACCGATGCCAGTAAGCCCTACCTTGAACATGCACCTTGGCTAATTGCCGTGTTTAGTCAAAAGAAAGGCGGTATTTCTGCCGATGACAAAAATACCAATTACTATGTTCATGAATCTGTTGGCCTAGCAACCGGCTTTTTAATTCAAGCACTACACAGAGCTGGCCTTGCAACCCTTACGCATACACCAAAACCAATGAGTTTTTTAACCGAAATTTGTGGCCGTGATAAAGATAATGAGCGCCCTTATATGCTACTTATTGCAGGCTACCCAGGCACAGATGCAACCATCCCTGAGCATGCCTTAGTGAAAAAGTCGCTAGACGAAATAGCGACCTTTATTTAGTTTTAAAATCAACAGCCAGCACATCACCTGGGTTTAAACCTGAAACGATGTGCTGCTTGCCATCGAGCATTTCGCCGAGGCGCACATAGCGGCGCACTATCTGATTATTTTCAAGTAAATAGACCATACTCAATTGGCCATATTGGTGCACCCAACTTGACTCAATCAACACTCCTTTTTCAGTAGCGAGCGGTAATTGTAATTGCGCATAAAGCCCAGGCATTAACCCAGTTTGCGCATCTGTTTCTAAACGGATTTCCATACTACGCGCAGCACTATCAGCAACAGGCACAATTTCTGTCACTGTGGCAGGCATTGACGTAGATAAAGCAGGTAGTTTAACCGTTAGAGTTTGACCAACATTCAGCTTAATTGCTTGTTGTTCTCTGACATTAAATGCTAATTGCAATTGTTGTGGGTTATACAGTGCGAGTAATGGCGTGCCAGGAGTTGCGGTATCGCCAGGCTCTGCAAAACGCTCAACCACGACACCTGAAATCGGCGCTTTAATTTGCGTAAAACTCAGTGCAACTTGCGCTTGTGTTTGCTGCTGCTTAGCAATCGCTAGGTTCGCTGTTAAGTTATCGAACCTTGCTTTTGCATCGTCGTATTCGCTAACAGATACCAAGCCTTGCTTGTATAAATCGTTAATACGCTTTAGTTGTTTCTCGGCTTGAGTCAGCGAGGCATTAATAGCATTTATTTGTGCTTCGCTTTGAGCAAGCCCAGCTTTAAAGTCATCTTGCTGCAAGGTAATTAGCACGTCACCTTGTTTTACAGTATCGCCAGCGCGTACATTTAAACGCTCAACTTGTGCCATTACACGAGAAGAGATTTGCGTATTTTGTTTTGCAATCACGGTGCCCGGTACAACTTCATCACGAGCAATATTTGCCAGTGTCACTGTCACTAACTGACCAGTGTAATCATTTGCTGATGGGTTTTTCATGCCTGCAGCTTGCTTATCAGAAAAACTGCCCGCCATGTAAAGTACCGCCACAATAATCACTGATAACGCGACAATTGAACCAATAAGTTTTGATTTACCCTGCATGAGCTTGTTCCTCTTTGGCTGCATCCTTTGCAAACACTAAATAATAAACCAGCGGCACAACAAATAATGAGAACAATGTTGATGCCACAATACCAAAAATAATTGCGATCGCTAGACCGCTAAATACCGGATCTAGGGTGATCACCAAGTTACCTAATAAGGTGGTTCCCGCTGTGAGTAACACAGGGCGCATACGCACCGTACCTGCGGCGATTAAAGCTTGCTTAATTGCCATACCTTGGTCACGAGCTTGATTAATAAACTCAACTAAAATAAGTGAGTTACGAACCACAATACCGGCAAGTGCAATCATGCCGATCATGGCTGTTGCGGTGAATAGCACCGGCTCTGGAGCACCTGCAATAGTGCGCTCTCCAAATTGATTTAATAGCCAAAAGCCCGGCATGATCCCTATTACGGTTAATGGAATAGCCGACATGATGATCAGTGACAAACTCGCAGAGTTTGTTTGAATGCGTAAGATGATGAAAATTGCAGTGAGCGCAAACGCAAACGCAATACCCATATCTCTGAATACATCAATGGTAATTCGCCATTCACCTTCACCACTAAAGGTCACGTCAGTGCCAGCAGGTAATTGCCAAGCTTGGCCACCACCATTATTGAAAAAGTGCCTACTTTGCCAATCTGTTTGGCTAAATTCGTCAGCGCTGATGCCTAAGTCGGCATTAACGTCAGCAATAATTTCAGCGGGTGTACGGCCATTTAGCTCAGCCATAACATATACAACATTACGCTGATCTTTACGCATAATTGGCTTGGCAACCTCTTGATGCTGAAATTCACCTAACTCAGATAGCGCCACCAGCGGACGCGGTGCACTTTGCAGCCCAAATTCGTCACTAGTTTTTGCAAGCTCCCTATCGCCACGCACTTGTAATGCCAGCAATTGAGCAAATTGGTTACGGTCTTGATATGGTAGTTGCAGTTTAATATCGACAGGATCTGTTTCGCCGCTAACATATAACACCCCAACATTTTGCCCATGCGAGGCAATGGCTAAGGTCTGGGCAATATCTTGCGTAGACACCGCCGACAATGATGCTTTACTTTTATCAGTAACAAAACGTTGTAACGGCGCATTGGCAGCAATACTAGTATCAACCTCAACCACATGCGGCTCTTGTTTTAACCTTGCTGCAACGGCAAGGGCTGCTTGATAGTGAGTGCCTGTATCAACAAATGGCTCACTGTAAACTTCGGCCACTAAGGTACTTAAAACCGGCGGACCTGGTGGCACTTCAACCACTTTAATTACAATGCCATCGGTTGCCAGTGGCGCTAATGCCGCTCGCAAGCGCATGACCACGCCATGAGATTGATGATCACGCTCAGTTTTATCGAGCAGTAATACTCTGAGCTCAGCTAAATTAGCAGCTTCACGTCGATAATAGCCACGCACCATGCCATTAAAGTCCATGCTTGATGGCTGACCAACGTAGGCTGCCGCCTCGCTTACTTCATTTAATTGCCAAGTGATGGTTTGTACTTGTCGAGTGAAAGCGGCGGTTTGCTCAAGGCTTGTGCCTTCTGGCATATCAATTAAAACTTGCAACTCGTTTTTATTATCAAACGGTAATAGCTTTAGAGGTACTGCACGCATTACGGGTAGCATGGCACTGGCGACAAACAAAGCTAATGTGGTCCATAGAACGAGTTTGGCGCGGCCTTTAGACTCAAGTAATGGTGACAATATGCGCTCATATAAGCTATGGGGATTAGCTTCTAGTTGCATGCTGTCATCGACTGGCGCTTTAAGTAATTTCATGGCTAACCATGGCGTAACAAAAAATGCCACTATGGTTGAAACCATCACACTGACCGGCACATTGAATGCCATCGGTGCCATATACGGCCCCATCATGCCGGTGATAAACGCAAGTGGGATAAATGCCACCATAATGGTCAATGTAGACATAAACAGCGCCACACGAATTTCGCTCATGGCATCAACTATGCGTTGTTTTTTATCGCCTTTTTTTGTTAAAAAGCGACTTATGTTGTCTATCCCAGTAATGGGATCATCAACCAATAGACCTAAAGAAAGTATTAATGCAAACAGCGTGACTCGGTTAATCGTATAGCCAAAGGCAAAATCAAGTGTCAGGGTGATGCCGTAGCAAATAGGTACCGCTAGCCCCACAACAATCGCTGGTCGCCAACCTAAAAATACGCCAACAAAAATAACCACGGTAAATACCGCAAACACTAAGCTCGATGTAAGGTTATTTACTTTTTCATTCGCGGTTTGGCCATAGTCACGCAGTACGGTGTAGCCCAGTTCATCTGGTAGTAGATTAGCCGATAAGCTATCCATCATGCTGTGCACTTCATTGGCTACAGCTACCGCATTGGTACCTGCTTGTTTAGCGACACTAATTGTGACTAAAGGAAGTTGTTGCTGATTATCTGATTTAGCCAACCATTGATAACTTTGTGCTTCGCTTGGCCCATCACTCACCTCGGCGACATCACTTAGGTAAACACTCTTACCATTAACCACATTGACAACAAGCCGTTCAATCGCAGATTGAGAGCGTAAAACATCACCCACTTGTAAGGCGATTTGCTGCTTACCCTCAACAACGCTGCCCACATTCACTAATTGGTTAGATACGCTAAGCGCATAATACACATCAGTAAGGGTTGTTTGATGTGCAGCAAGGGCACTTGCATCAAGGTTAATCGTTAATTGACGAGTTCTACCTGCAATCACTTTCACTTCGCTGGTATTTTCGATGCGCTGTAAACTGTTAGCGATTTCGTTAGCAAAGCGGGTTAGTTGATAGTCATCGTAAAGTTTTGGATCTTTACTAAATAAGCCCAGCATCACAATGGGTACATCGTTCACTTCAACCGGACGTATTTGCCATGAGCTGATCACTGACGCCATCGTGTGTTGATAGCTATAGAGTTTAGCGTAAGTGTCGAGAATGGCTTGCTCACGGTCGTGACCAACTTCAAAGCGAAGAGTGACAACAGCAGCATTACTTTGTGTAGTCGAGTAAATATGCTCAACGCCCGTCAATTGCGCTAATAACTTCTCCAATGGTTCAGTTACTAGCCTTGCTACTTCTGGCGCTTCGACGTTTGGCGCTGCCACATATATATCAAGCATAGGAACCACAATTTGCGGCTCTTCTTCACGAGGGGTTTGCTTTAATGCCATTAAACCAAGCAGCACCGACATAATAAAAATAATGACGGGGAGGCGGCCGCTCAAGCTGTTTTTTACTGCATTATCGATAGCATTCATTGCTTAACTACCTTTTGCAAAATAAACCATGAAGGGTTTCAAGGATTGCCATAACACTTTTATCGACCACGCGATAATAGATAGTTTGGCTTTCACGTCGAGTCGCAACTATCTGAACTTTTCTCAGCGCCGCTAAGTGTTGCGATAATGCTGACTGCGCCAATGGCACAGCTTCGTTTAATTCGCTCACGCTCATTTCACCATCTTGCAGCGAACATAAGATCATCAAACGATTTTTATTCGCCAATATCTTTAGCATTTGCTCTGCTTGTTCCACATTGTCGGCCATAGCCGCAAAATCGATGTTCATAATCACACTACTCTATATTCTTAAAATACCGCTAAAGTATAGATTGATATATTAGAAAAGTCTAATATTAGAATTTACTAATGTAGTATTATCTAATATATTAAATACATCACTCTGTTATCGAGGTCTTATTATGAAACTAAATGACGCGCTTCGCTTAATTGCTGGTGTAATGATCTGTATTTCATTGTTGCTACAACAGTTTCACAGTCCGCTGTGGATTTGGTTTACGGTATTTATTGCTCTAAACTTAATTCAATCGGCATTCACTAAGTGGTGCCCAATGATCACCATTTTACGCAAACTTGGCATGGAGGATTAGTATGCTGACCCCAATTCCTGACTTAATGAAAATTATTGCCCCAAACCAGCGCCGTATTAGCGCTGACCAAGCAAAACAAGAATTAAGCGAAAACCACGGTTTATTAATAGACGTACGAGAACCTGCTGAGCACGCAACTAAAGCAGCAACTGGTGCAATTAATATCCCACGTGGTGTACTTGAAATGAAATTAATGGAAATTGAAAAAGATCCTGCAAGACCCATTTACTTACACTGTGCAAGTAGTGCCCGCGCCACACTCAGTGCCGAAGCACTGACTCGTGTTGGCTACGAAAATGTCACTGTAATCACCTGTAATGCCGAACAAATTTGTCAGGTGTTTTAACTTCATAGAACAGTAACACTGGTCGGATAAGCTCGTACTTTTCTACTTATAGGTACAGAGCAATGACTTTTACGCGCAGACGCTTTTTAAAAGCATCGGCGGCTGGTTTTGGAGCCGCCGTTTTATCTTTTGGTTTAACGGGCTGTAGTCTAAATGACGATGATGACGAAACTACAAAGCAAATCCCTGTTAGCTTTGATCACGGTGTTGCCAGTGGCGACCCGCTCGCCGACAGTCTCATTATTTGGACTCGCATAACACCTCTTGAAAACGTCACGAGTGTTAACGTAGTTTGGCAAGCCTCAACAGATGCTAACTTTACAACCATTAGCCATGATGGCGAAACACAGATAAGCGATGCAACTGACTTCACCTTAAAAGTTGATCTGCAAGGTCTCGATGCCAACACCACCTATTACTACCGCTTCATAAGTAATGGTAAAACCTCACCCACTGGAGCAGGTAAAACACTTCCAACCGACAACATAGAACAAGTAAAATTTGCCGTTGTCTCTTGCGCTAACTATCCTGCAGGCTACTTCCATGTGTATGGTGAAATCGCAAAACAAACCGATTTAGATGCAGTACTGCACTTAGGTGACTACATCTATGAATACGGTAATACAGGTTATGCCACTGAAGATGCCGCCGAACTTGGCCGTTTATTACCTGATGACAATAGCGATGAAATCATTTCTTTAGCGGATTATCGCAAACGTTACGCCCATTATCGTAAAGACGATAACTTGCAAGCTGCCCATAGTCATTGTGCATTTATTACTGTTTGGGACGACCATGAAATAACTAATGATACATGGCGCAGTGGCGCTGAAAATCACAACGACGGCGAAGGTGAATTTAGCGAGCGCAAAATGCATGCGCTACAAGCCTACTTTGAATGGATGCCTATCCGTAATGTTGCCGATAAAGAACGTATTTATCGACGCTTTGAGTTTGGTAATTTAGTTTCATTACACATGCTCGATACCCGTGTTTTAGCGCGCGACGAGCAAGTTAATTATGCGGATTTCGACTTAACCAGCAGCCAAGGACAAACTGACTTTGTTGCAGCAATTAGCTCTCCTACTCGTGCTCTATTAGGTAACGAGCAACTTACATGGCTGACTGATGGTTTAACGACAGCAACAACACAATGGCAAGTACTTGGGCAACAAGTGCTGATGACCAAAATGCATTTGCCATTTGAGATTTTGCAGTTACTTATGAATATTCAAGTAACTCAAGCTAGCGGTGCTGACCCATCTGCATTACTTGCTCAAGCAAACACGCTATTTAGTGAGCTTGCGCAAATTAAAGGACGTATATTAGCTGGCGATCCAACGGTTACTAGTGAGCAGCGAGCACGCGTAGAAACAACAGCGCCTTATAATCTTGATGCATGGGATGGCTATGCTTATGAACGAGAAGTAATACTTGGGACTGCAATTGCAGCGCAAAAGAACTTGGTGGTTTTAGCGGGTGATACGCATAACAGCTGGGCAGGACAATTAGTCACTGATGCAAGCAACCCTGTTTCAGCTAAAGCTGCAGCTGGTGTTGAATTTGCCACATCGTCAGTTTCTTCTCCGGGCCTTGAAAACTACTTAGCGTTAAATACGCAATCGAGTGAGGCTGTCGCACAAATTGAGCAAGTTATTGCATTACTGATTAACGACTTAGCATACAACAACTTAGTTGAACGAGGCTACTTAACGGTCACCTTTACTCAACAGCAAGCGCTTGCCCAGTGGCATTATGTAAGTAGCGTTAAAACAGCCGATTACACACTGCTTAACGAGCGTCAAAATGCGCTCAGCGTACAAGCTGGTAGCCCTACTTTACAAATGGCTTAACGTTTTTCATCTAATAGCGTAACTAACATTTGCTCAATGTTTTTTACGCTGTAGGTAAGTGAGCGCAGCAGTTCTAACTGAGTATCTTCAGGTTGATGTTCAACCTTAGCACTGCTGCTTTGAGTCATTTCATCTTTTTGTTTCAAGATTGCTTCGCGAAACTTCTCAGCATCAACCACTCCGAGCAATGATACCAATGCACCTTGTCCTGATTGACCTGCCGTTTCAAAGCTCAGTCTATAAAGACCAAATTGACGCATTAAAGGACCTTGGCTTAGTGCTACATCGGTTATTTTTTCAAGTGGGATCGATTTTTCTTCTTTAAAGAAGACACCACGTTTTACCACTAACTTACGCGTTAACAATGTGGCTGACATCGCCGCTAAAATACGCCCTGCCACCAGCCAGATTATTAACGCAACTATCGGAATGAAAGGGATCCCTACCATACTAATCACACAGGTAAAAATACCCAGTAATAACCAATATTGTTTTACTTTTGGATCAAAGCTAGCACTCGTTAAACTGGTTTC
This sequence comes from Pseudoalteromonas sp. 0802, assembly GCF_013350085.1. NCBI lineage: Bacteria > Pseudomonadati > Pseudomonadota > Gammaproteobacteria > Alteromonadales > Pseudoalteromonadaceae > Pseudoalteromonas > Pseudoalteromonas sp. 0802. The sequence goes on from NZ_JABVXE010000004.1 coordinate 29,258, forward strand.
TGTCATCATAAGCTCCTTGATAGAGAGTTATGACAGTATACAAACTTTTCATTAAATACAAAAAAAGCCGAGCAAAGCCCGGCTTAAGGGTACTGCAGGGAAAGCTATTCCACTGCTTCAACCGTCACTGTTAGTTTACTCAGATCAGGTCCTTGCACTATAAAACGATAATCGCCAGCAGCTGCAATACTCAGAGCGATATTGGCGCCAACGGCTTCTAGTAAAGCCGCTTCGCCAAGCACAGCAACAGGGGCATCACCACTGCCACCGTAATCCACCGTATTCCAGTCTTCAGAAGCGACTTTGAACTCATAGTCACCAGCTTCTAATGTCATGGTGGTACTGTACATCGCATCACCAGCATAAATCAGTGGATTATCTGTGCTCCAATCATTTACGCTACCACGTAAGTACACTTGAGTTTCGCCAAACATTTCTGCATTGAATACAGTCATAAGTGGTTCTTCAAGGTTACTGGCATCAAACACAAACTGATATTGACCATCACTTGCAATATCCATTGTCATATTTGCGCCTTTTACTGCGAGTAGTTTTTCAGTACCTACTGTAACCGCTGCACTACTTTCACCTGAACCATAATCCACCGTGTTCCAATCTTCAGAGGCCACTTTAAACTCATAGCTACCCGCAGTTAACTGTTTAGTGAAGGTGTAAACACCTTTACCTTGATACATCAACTCATCACTGGTACCCCAATCGTTTAAGCTACCACGTACATAAATTGCAGTGCCAACAAATGGCTCTTCGTTATAGACCTTAAGCACTGGGTTATCGCTGTCTGTGGCATCGAATGAGAATACATAAATAGCATCCATTGCCGCCGTAAAGGTCATATTGGCACCACTGCGTGTCAATGGCTCATCTTCGCCTTCGATCACTTCAGCAACATCGGCAGAAAGCGCACCAAAATCAACGGTAGACCAATCTTCAGAAGCCACTTTAAATTCATAGCTACCGGCTGTTAGAGGAATCGCAATTTTGTACTCGCCATTACCTACATATTCAAAGCTATTTGCCGTACCCCAGTCATTTAACGAGCCACGAACATAAACTGTTGTGCTACCAAACGGCACAATATCTGGCGCACCCACAGTCGCATCGGCACTTAAGCCTTCACCTTGTGCATCACCTTGTGGTTTCACAAACACAGCAACAGTATATGGCGGAACATTAAAGGTACCTTCGCCTTCACCAGCTATAAAGCTTGCCGCTGACATACTTGAGTCAACACTTGCTTTTAAAACAGGATGAAGCTCAAAACCCGCAGCCGTTGATACCGTATGCGATAAGCTTTGCTCAGTGCCGTTCATCACTACGACAATGGCATCGTATTGGCTATCTAGATCAGTCAAACCAACACCATCATCGATACTCATCACGACTAAGCCTTGCTGTTGACGCTTACCAATATTGTGGAAGCCAACGCGGTCTAAGATGTCTTGCTCTGTGGTTAAACTAAATAATGGGCTGGCACTACGAATTGCTAAGAACTCAGTAAATACATTACTTGCGTATTCAATGTCGCTAGCCATCGCTTGCGCATTCGTATTTGCCGAAATAGGTGCAATTTCGCCCCACTTCGCTTGGTTATCTTGCGCAGGAGGTAGGCCTACATTCCAGTTATTGGTTTCTTTACTGAAATCAACAAAGTTGAACCAATCACCAGAATCATAGCTGTTACGATCCATTGATTTAGAACGCAGCAGATCAGCACCCATTTGCATAAATGGAATACCTTGGCTCATCAGCGGCATAGCTAAAGCCATATTGTGAACACGCACACGCTCTTCAATACTTAAGTTAGTGCCATGTTTATATTGCAGCTGATCCCACAATGTTTCGTTATCATGCTTAGAGACATAGTTAATGCTGTCAGCCGGATCGAGTGCATAAGCCGCAGGCTGACCACTCCAACTAAAGCTACTGCCTTTTGCTGAATTACCTTTAAAGTCTTTAAGAATGTAGTTTTGTAAGTTACCTGCCAGTGATAAACGCAACGTATCTTGCTCAGATAAATTGCCATCTGTGGCATTATTGCTAAAGAATGCACCACCACGAATTGCTTCACGGATACGGTCATTAAAGGTGCCTACTTCAGTGCCTGCCATATCCATTTGTTTAGCTTGCACAAATAAACGGTTATCAGCGACTTCACCAAAGTTCCACCCTTCACCGTAAAAGTAGGTATCAGGGTCAACCGCTTGTACTGCACTAAGCGCGGTCATAATTGATGCTTTTGGCATATGCCCCATCACATCAAAGCGGAAGCTATCGTAACCAAAGTCACGAGCTAGGATCACCATAGAATCAGCAACAAACTTATCCATCATGACATGCTCAGTCGCGGTATTTTCACAACAGGTTGAGCGCTCAATATCGCCGGATGTTTCGTTATATCTGTGGTAATAACCTGGTACCAGTTTATCGAAGACTGATTTATCCCAAACACCTGATGAGGTCGTGTGGTTGTAAACAACATCAAGCACGACACGTAAACCAATTTCTTGTAAAGACTGGATCATCGCACGCGTTTCTTTGACTCGTGCAATACCTTCAGGCGATGAAGCGTAAGAGCCTTCAGGCGCAATAAAATGATGCGGATCATAACCCCAGTTAAAGCTATCAACACCACGCATTGCATTAGCAAGTGCTTGAGCATCATCAGAGCCTGGTAGATATGACGCCATTAAATCAACTATCAATGCACTCTTATCTTCGGTTTTACATGCATCGGCATCATCGTCAATGCGGCTACATAAATCACCTAAGGTCGCAGTGATATCAACACGCTGACTGGCATCTTCATCAATGGTGCCAATATCTGTCAGTGGTAGTAAATGGAAATGGGTTAAGCCATTATCTGCCAGCTTTTTGAGATGTTGCATTGGTGCACTATCAAGCTCAGTAAACGCAAGATACTTACCACGGTTTGCTTCACTGACGGTTTCATCACGTACACTAAAATCACGCACATGACCTTCGTAAATGACCGCTTGCTCAGGGTAATCAACTGTTGGCACCATACGCTCATCCCAACCGGTCGGTTTAGTATCTTCGTCATCAAGGTTAATCAATTGGCTATATAAACCATTGGTTGAAACGTTTAATGAATAGGGGTCTGTGCTCCATAAGCTTTCAATTTGCTTAGTCGCCGGGTGATAAACATCAAACATAAAGCGGTAGTAATGACGATCGTGACTGATATCGACATTGCTAGACCAAATACCCGTTGCGCTATCAAAGGTCATAGCAAGTTGTTCAAGCTCTGTTTTATTAGCATCATAAAGCGCTAATTTCATATTGCTTGCAGTCGGTGCCCATACCGACACATCAATGCCATTATTGGCGTAATGCACACCTAGTTGTGCTTCATTAGCGTCACTTTCGCCACTGGTGTATAAGTCATCAAGGGCTTTAGCGGTTTGCACATAAGTGGCTTCTGTTAGCTTGCCATCAGCATCATAGCCTGCCACAACCAGTTGTTGTTTAATAAGCTCTTTTGCAGCGGCTGCATCCCAGTTACCTTGGTATGCATTCCATCCAGCAAGGTGCGGCACTTTAGCGACTTGTTCATCGCTCAAAGATGTCGATGTAAGCTCAACCACTTGACCATTTAACTCACCGGTATCTTCATCGACAGCTAAATCTGCACTGTTTGATGAGTGTAATTTAATGATGCTTGTCAGCTCATTACTTGGCTGGTAAATCACAGTTGATAAATCAATCCAATGCGCTGAAGCACCAGAAATACTCACCGGGCGCTCACCTAAGCTAACAATTGGATATTCAAATACTGATGGTTCACCATGAATGGTAAAGTTCATACGTTGGAACTTTTCATCGTCCTGCATCAATGGCATTTTTAAATCAACATCACCAAACGCTTTGCCAGAACCTTCAGTACCAATATGCACGATGAAGTTAGCACACTCGTTGTAACCTTCTTTTAGTTTTACAATCCAGTACGCGCCATAGTTAGGATCAATACCATCGTATTCATGCCCATTGGCCCAATCAGTGGCATCAAACGGCGCTGCGTACGCATCACAGTCATCGTTATTCCATGAGTGTAATCGATAACCTTCGTAGGCATCATCACTGGTGCGGTTATAGAATAAGATGGCTTCGTCGTCTGCAGGGAAAACCACAGGATCAGGCAAAGTGGGATCAGCGCCTACCACGCAGCTTTCATTATTCTCATCGGGTACCGTTGGTGCCGGACAACTAATCGGTGGTGGATCAACACACTCAGTCCCCGCTTCATTGGGAACTTGCGGGACACTACAGGTCAATAAAACTTGCCCAGAATCTATATCGTTACTAGCGCCACCACCACATGCAGTTAGCAATACCATGCTACATGCAATCAGTAAGCGGCTAAAATTAGCTATTATTTTCATATTATTATCTCCAGCTTACTGATCAATGGTTATAGGTAAAACCTAGATAAAACTGACGACCAAAAAATTGCGTGGTGCCTGTTTTACTGGTTGTTCCAAAGTAGCTTTGTGTTGGTTCATCGGTTAAGTTATTCACTTGTAATAACATGCCGAATGAATCTGTGAACTGATACGACGTTTGGAAATCGACAACCGTTTCCGCATCAAAGTTCACCACTTGCTCATTGACAGCAACTTGCTCTGAAACGAAATCATCGCGATAACGCACATTCAAACGTGTTTCAAAGTTTTCATAGCTGTAAAAAAGTGTGCCGTTAAAGACATTGTTTGAAAGGCCAGGCAAGTCTTGCGACACAGAATCACCACCTAAATCGGTAATAGATTGCACCTCACTCTCGGTATATGAGTAACTGGCGTTAATGCCTAAACCTTCAAACGGCGAGGGTAAGAAAGAGAAAACTTGCGTATAGGCAAGCTCAATACCGCGAATATAACCGCCTTTGGCATTGTTAACCGCAGTTGTGTACACCCCATTTGTGGTTTCGATTTGCTCACCGCTGACAGGGTCAACAATGTATTCTGGTACGTTAAAACCATTACCCTTAAAGTCAAAGTTCTCTATGGCTACCGTATCTATGAATGAGTCGATATTCTTATAAAACGCAGCAACAACCAGTGCACCATCGGTGTCTTCAAAGTATTGCTCGTAGGAGATATCGTACTGATCAGCATAGAAAGGTTTTAAGAATGGGTTATTAGTACTTGAACCGTTAATTTCGCCGTCATTGTTAACCGATGCACTGGCATCACCCGCTAAACGGTTAATCGGAGCGCGCGCCATCACTTTTGCCGCAGCAAAACGAATTTGTGTCGCGTCACTCACTTTAAAGTTTAGGTTTAATGAAGGCAGGTAGTCTGTGTATTTAATGCCTAACACGCTTGGTGCATAAAGGTCGTTAACAATGCCATTGTCATCAACAATATATTGCGCTCCGAGCTGCGGATCGCCACCGACGTTTTCGAGTACCGTCGCTGACTGATCGGTATCTACTCGGCGAATACCAATATTACCTGTAACGGGTAGAGAGCCAATTTCGGTATCAATGTTAAGCATAAGATAGGCTGACACTACTTCTTCATACACTGAGCCACTTTGCAACATGGTCCATGAGTAGTTAGTGGTATAGCCTTGCGCATCTGGCTCACCATCACCATCTAAATCCACAACACCATCGGCGTTACCCCAGGTCTGTACTGGCTGCGGAGTTCCATCAGGAAACCATGCGTTGAGTGCTTTATCTAAATCTATCGCTAAATATGATGGGAAATAACTAAACTCACCTTGCCAATCAACTACGGTGGTCATGTCATCGGTAAGACGAAGCGGTGGTTGAGTCGAAGAAAATGCGCCATCGTTACCGTATTCAAATACAGAGCGATTATTGCTGTACTCACGGTCTGAATAACGAGCGCCAAATTCAATTGAGCTAAACCAGTTATTCTCTAACTCATATTTAAAATCGAGTCGAAATGCTTTTACTTCATCTTCATTTTCATACGGATAAATACCGTATTTACTGACCATAACGCGGTCAATATCGCTAAATGCGTCGGCTTGGTTAAAACCTACATCAGGCAAGTTTAAGCCGTTCAATTGATAGTTAAGCGATACATTGGTATCGAACACAGGGTTCTCAACGGTGGCATCTTCTGCTACCAATGCCCAAAGTAAACCATTGCGGAAATTACTTTTCGCACGTGAAAGCGACACGTCAGCATTAACATTCAAGCGCTCAGTAACTTGCCAATCGGCATTAATGCCATAGCTGTCTACTTCATCAAAGTCTTGGTTATCATCATTAACGATTTCAACACGGGTAAAGCTATTTGATGTGCGATTAATTGCACCACCAATCACCGCATTACCGTCAAGCACTGGGTTAGCATACACCGCAGACGGACCACCAAACTTAACCCGAAAACCACGGGCAAATGATTCGCTATCAAAACGCGATAAAAACGCATCCCCTTTTAGTTTAAAGTTATCGGTTGGCACCCATTCAATTGAGGTTAAATAACCATTACGGGTTTCTTCACCACCTAAGTGCTGAAGCTCAAACCCTTCACTGATGTATTCATTAGCAGGGTTATCTGCAGGGCCATCGGTATCATTTGCTAGCCCATCAACATCTTTATTACCGTTATAAGCTAAACCGATAAACTGAGTCGCCACACTCGGCTGGAATAAGCGCGCGTAACCCAGTGCGACACCTAGCGTATCGTCAAGAAACTTACCTTGGTAAGAAAAGCTTATACGATCGCCATACTCCGTGGCATCAAATACCTCTGAAGCACGGTCGTTATACATACCGCGCACATTCGCGGTAAATTTGTGTTGCTGGTCGTTATCCAATGGGCTGGCTGTTTGTAGCTCTACCGTCCCAGCTACGCCCCCTTCAATAAGTGATGCCTTAGGCGACTTGTAGACCGCCGCGGAACTGATTAACTCAGACGGGTACTGGTCAAACTCAATACTTCGACTACCACTAGTAGATACTTGCTCTCGACCATTTAATGTCGAAAAAACAAATCCACCAGATAAACCGCGAATGTTGATTTCGGCAGCTTGGCCACCGGTACGTACCGCCGAGATCCCCGGTAGACGTGTTAATGCATCTGCCATAGACACATCAGGTAATGCCCCTAAGTCATCAGCTGATAGTTGCTCAGAGACAGTGTCGCTAAAGCGTTTTTGATTTAATGATTGAATTAAGCTGCGACTAAAGCCGCGCACTTCGATTACTTCTAGCTCAGGATCGATTTCCTTTGCTGATGTGCGTTCTTCTTCCGTCGCCGCTATTGCACTATTTGCTGCCACTAAAGCCAGCATAAGCGCACTTAGCTTGAATTTCCCCATTGGATTTCCACCCTGTTGTCGTTGGAGGTGTTGTATTTGTGGTTATTGTTGTTGTCAAAAAACAACCAATAAAGTGTAACCAAAAGGTAAATATTGTGTGATGAATACGTATGCAATAGGAGCTTACTGGGGAGAGCAGCGATCACAACCCTTTTTTATTAGTGATGTAATCGCAATATAGAGGGATTTATAGAGTAATAACGACACGAACAGCTAAGGCAATAAAGATCACCCCTAGCAATTTTTCGAGCCATGGATTTGTCTTGGTGAAACCAAAACGCTTTTTTGATATTTCGGTTAACAGTGCAACAAGTAGATACCAGCCTGTATCAAGCACAAATACCGTTAAACACATGATTAAACCAACTTGCAAAGTCAGGTTTTCTGGGTCAATAAATTGCGAAAACAACGCTAAAAAGAACACCGCAAGTTTTGGGTTTAAAAAGGCAATAGCAAAGCCATCTTGCAGTGCGATGCGAGGGCTCGGCTTAGTCTGCTCAACATTCAGTGTTTGCGAGCTGGGTTTAGATAACAGAATACGAATACCCAAATATGCGAGATAGGCTGCACCACCATAGACCAGTACTTGATAAAGCATTGGTAACTGAGTCATCAGCGCACCTAAGCCTAGTAACGAGGCACATGCATAAAAGCCAACCCCAATACCGTGGCTCAACGCCGCTAACATGCCGTTCTTCATACCGCCATGTAAACTATGTTTTAAAACCACTGCTAAACTCGGCCCCGGCGACATTGCCCCCATCACGCAAATTAAAACTAAACTCAACCACTCAGTTAGTGTCATTATTCGTTATTCTCAATTAGTAATAAAACGGATGTTATCTGACCATAAACCCCAGTGGCAGTGGTGATTGTTTTCACTTGCCAGCCAGCTTGACCTAATTCAAACACCCGTTGATTTAATGCATCAATATCGATGCCGCCGAAAAAGCGCTTCTTTTTAAACTCAACTACTTTTTGCATGTTAGTCCATCAGTTGGTATTCAAAGTCATAATGATGAATACCCGATTCAATTCGAATTGCCATTTTACCACAGAGACCTTCAAGCTCTCCTGCGCCAGAGTCAGGCACCACTTCTAAAATCAATCGATCAGTCCCCTTATCCATAGTGCCAAAATGTTGCAGCACAAAACTGCCTTGCTTACCTTCTAAGCTACCGACGACCTGTTCAATCGCTACATAACCTGCACTGCCCTGAGTTGCAGTCATGGCACTGAGCATTTCGCCTTGGCTTGTTGCCTCTAATGGACCTGAAAACTGTTTATCAATCGACATGCGTCCTAAATTTACGCCATTTTTACCTGTGGCATAGCCACCAATTGGGTTTAATTTTACAGTGAATTGACCACTGATCGTTGTAGATTCCATACTAATCCCTTAATAACTGTTGAATTTTAGAGCATTGATAACCATATCTATACCCTATTCACCAACAAGAATCTAGCATGCCTAACAACAAAGAAAAGGCCGCATTTAGTAGCCTGTTACCGATTTTAGCTTTTATAAAACCCTATAAATGGGTGGTGTTTGCAGCCCTTGGCGCCTTGTTGCTTACGGCCGGTGTTAACTTGTCACTCGGACAAGGTGTTAAATTTGTTATCGACCATGGCTTTATTGCAGGCTCGCAAGCTCAGCTTCAGCAAGCGGTGATGGTGTTGATTGGTTTAATAAGCTTATTAGCGGTAGGTACTTTTTGTCGCTTTTATTTGATGTCGTGGATTGGTGAGCGAGTCAGTAACGATATCCGTAAAGCCGTGTTTGATCGCATAGTTACATTACACCCAAGCTACTTTGAAGAAAACCGCAGCGGCGAGCTAATGTCGCGACTGACCACCGACACCACCTTGTTGCAATCTATCATTGGTTCCTCTTTTTCGATGGCATTACGCAGTAGCCTAATGCTGATTGGTGGCTTGGCTATGCTACTTATCACCAACCTAAAGCTGACCCTTGTCGTTGTTGCCTGCGTGCCGGTGGTATTACTGCCGATGATGATTTTTGGCCGAAAAGTAAGAAAGCTGGCAAGCTCAAGCCAAGATGCCATTGCTGATATCAGCACCTATGCTGGTGAGATCATTCAAAATATCAAAGTCGTGCAAAGTTATAGTCACGAAGAGCGTGAAAAAGCAGCATTTAGCGAAGAAACCAACAAAGCGTTTCAAGTAGCGAAGAGCCGAATCAAACAGCGCTCGTTTTTGATTGCAGCGGTTATATTTCTGACCTTTAGTGCTATTAGCGTGATGCTTTGGGTTGGCGGCAGCGACGTATTAGCTGGCACCATGACTGGTGGTGAGCTAGGTGCTTTCGTGTTCTATGCGATTATGGTCGCAATGTCTGTAGCAACCGTTGCCGAAGTGTACGGTGAGTTGCAAAGAGCAGCAGGTGCAGCAGCACGGTTGTTAGAGCTACTTGCCGTTGAAAGCATGATCAAAAGTCCAGATACAAATTATGATGCACAACTTGAGGAAAACAAGCTTAATCACCCTGCTATTCAGTTTAATGATGTATCTTTTCATTACCCTTCAAGGCCAGATAAAGCCGCTTTAAATGCGCTTAATTTACAAGTAAAACAAGGGCAAACTGTTGCCATCGTTGGCCCATCAGGGGCTGGTAAAACAACGTTGTTTGAGTTACTGCAGCGCTTTTACGACCCAAGCTCTGGGAGTATTTCGCTGGCAGGAATAGACATTAAAGCACTCTCTCTTGATTGCTTACGCCAGCAAATGGGGATGGTGGCACAAAACCCAATTTTATTTAGCTCAGATGTGATGCATAACATACGTTATGGCAACCCAAGCGCCAGCGACGAGCAAGTATATGCTGCGGCTAAATATGCCCATGCCGATGAGTTTATTAAGCAACTACCAGATGGTTACCACAGCTTTTTAGGGGAGCAAGGTGTTAGGCTCTCAGGTGGGCAAAAACAACGTATAGTACTAGCGCGCGCAATATTAAAAGACCCTGCCATTTTATTGCTTGATGAAGCAACCAGTGCACTCGACGCACAAAGTGAGTTTCATGTACAAGCTGCCCTTGAGCATCTAATGAAAGACAGAACAACACTGATTATTGCCCATCGTTTAGCCACAGTTAAACACGCCGATGTGATTGTCGTGATGGATAAAGGAGAAATTATTGCAACGGGTACGCATCAGCAATTGTTTGAGACTAACCCATTGTATAAACAATTGTGCGAATTACAGTTTAATCGAGATTAAGAAGGGAAATGTCAGGTTTGAAAGGGCATATCAAACCTGACCACAAATCTAGATATAAAATCTAACCTTGTGTATTCGGTACGATCTGAATTTCTACGCGGCGGTTTAAAGCTCGGCCATTTGCTGAGTCATTGCTCGCCACAGGACGTGTTTCACCATAACCTCGTGTGCTGATGCGTGCAGACATAATCTGATGATTAACTAAGTAATCTTTTACGCTTTGCGCACGTTGTTGCGATAACGTCATATTGTAGCTATCTTTACCTGTGCTGTCGGTATGACCTTCAACGCTTAAGTAGGTTTTTTCGTATTTATTCATTACTTTAGCAATCGCATCTAAGGTGCTATGAAAGCCAGACGAAATATAAGATTGGTCAGTTGCAAAAGTAATATTTGATGGCATCACTAGACGAATATTGTCGCCTTCACGAACCACTTCAACACCTGATCCTGCTAGCTCATCGCGAAATGCTTCTTCTTGCTTATCCATATAATCGCCAACGGCTGCACCTGCTAATGCACCAATAGCCGCACCAATGAAAATACGTTTATCGTCGTGGTCGCCAGTTGCTTTACCTAGTACTGCACCTGTAGCAGCACCAATCGCAGCGCCTTTACCTGTATTCGTTGTCTCACAACCTGTTAATAGAACGGCTAATACGCCCACTGTTAAAACTGATTTTGTAAAAGTCATGTGTCTCTCCATGGCAATTATTCAAATTGAATTGTTAACAATTATGAGTGAACATCTATGAACAAACGATGAAGAAAGGGTTACTTATCGATTGCTACAGCAGTAACCGGAGGTAAGTTATAACTTTTGACCAATTCTGTTAAACGGCCATTGAGGACTAACGTATTGAGGCGGTCTTGAATTTTTTCGGCTAAACCCGAGCTTGCAAACTGCTTACTAAGGGCAATGTGACCATAAATAACATCTTTATAGCGATAAGGCATTTTTACGATATCTTGCGAAGGTCGCTGCAAAAACACTGAGGCATGATCAGCCGTGGTTTCAACAGCAATTACCAGCTCAACGCGGCTCTTTAATAACATATCAAACGCATTATGTTCGCTTAATGCTTCGACTTTGGTGAGTGTTTTATCATTATCGAAACGAGGGAAGTGCGCAGCGCCTCGCATTACCGCAATACGCTTACCGACTAGGTCTTGATAATTGTTTATTTTAAGCTCGCTATCAGCTCTGGCATAAAACACAAAAGAAGATGACAGCATCATGTATGGTGGAGTAAGAAACTGCATTTTTTGCTCGCGCTCTTCTGTGCGAATAAGCCCGCCCATCACATCTAGTTCATTTTGCTCGAGCATTTTTAAACAACGAGAAAACGGGCAAGCGACATACTCAAGCTTAATTGGCAAGGTACGCTGTATTTCACGCATAATATCCACTATTGCGCCACTGACTCTACCATCTTCAGAGACCATGCCATAAGGAGGCGCATGATCAACAGCCACCACAACTTTGTCAAAAGAGGTTGCAAATGCAAAGCTGCTGCATAGTAATAACAATAAACTGATAATATAGCGTTTCATAGTGATACTCATAACTACGTTCACTCGTTCTCTATATTGTAGACGGCCTTGTGTCATAAAAACCACAAAAATGTCATACAATTTTGTCATAATAGAAACAATCACCCTGTAACGGTAAAAGTAATGTTATTTATCATCTTTAAACAATTCTTTTTATTAGGCTGTATGAGCTTTGGCGGTCCTGCGGCACACCTTGGTTATTTTAAGCGCCACTTTGTTGATAATTTAAAATGGCTCACTGCTGAGCGCTATGCGCAATTGATTAGCCTAAGCCAAGCATTACCAGGCCCTGGTTCAAGCCAAGTTAGCTTTGCCATGGGGGTTGAAAAAGGAGGAATACTGGGAGGCCTGTGTGCATTTGTTGGCTTTACCCTGCCCTCATTTTTAATTATGTTCTTTTTGGCTCTTAGCGCTCACCAGTTTGGTGATATTTACTTTGCGGTCATTGCTGGGCTTAAACTCTTTGCTGTGGTGATTGTTGCCGATGCGACCTACAGCATGGCAATGAGCTTTTGCAAAAACCACTTACACAAGCTTATCGCGGTATTGAGCACGATTGCACTGATTGTATTCTCACAGTTATCGAGTCAAATTTTAGTACTGATTGCGGCTGCGGCCATAGGTTGGTTTTATCCTCAGCTTAAACTGCCAGAGAACCAAGAACATAAACCTGTGAAAATTGCTTGGTTACCGCTTTGTTTATTTACCGTCTTGTTACTGATTAGCTTTTTGCCTTTAGGCGAAGGGTTTTCTTTGTTTGCCCCATTTTACCAAACTGGCGCTATGGTCTTTGGTGGCGGCCACGTTGTGTTACCGATTTTACAAGCTGGCGTGCCGAGCCTTGAAACCGAGCAGTTTTTATCAGCTTATGCCAGTGCTCAGGCCATACCTGGACCGATGTTCACTATCGCCACATACTTAGGCGCACAAGTGTCGCCAAATACACCACTTTTAGGTGCCATTGTCGCGACCATCATGATTTTCTTACCGGGCTTTTTATTGATGTTAGCCTTTATGAAAAGCTGGCTACAACTAGCTGATAAGCCTCGCTTTGCGGGTAGTATTGCAGCGCTAAATGCCGCTGTTGTGGGTTTTTTAGCTGCCGCTCTTTATTCACCTATTTGGCAATCGGCAGTGCAAAACCTGTGGCAAGTAGCTTTAGTCATTGTGGCATTTACGTGGCTAAGAATGGCAAAGCCACCTATTTGGTGGCTATTGTTAGGTTTTATTGCACTGAGCGTGCTAGTTAGTCAGTTTTAAGTTTTTTCGCGCACAGGGTTAGCGACCTTGATACTTGGTTTTAGCCCTGTTTGAGCTTCGCTTGTACTTAACTGCCCAGTAACACTTTGATATGGTCTGAGTCCAAAGATTGGCAACACAGCAAGCAGGTGATCCATGATCTCTGCTTGCAAGTGCTCATATGAAATCCAGCGCTTATCTTCACTAAAGCAGTAAAACTCAATAGGTAAGCCGTGATTCATCGGTTGTAGCTCACGCACCATTAAGGTCAAATCACGATTAATTTTTTCGTGTTGTTTTAAGTAACCTTCAGCATAACGACGGAACAAACCAAGGTTTGTCACCGGATCGGGCAAGCTTGAAACACGAATATAGTCGTTAAGTGGAATAGCAGCATCAATTTGCTCTCGAAACGCATCATCAACCAAACGAATACTGTTCATATCAATGTTTAAAGCACGCTTGATACGACGACCACCCGACTCTTGCATACCACGCCAGTTTTTAAATGACCCAGCAACCAGCATATAGGTTGGAATGGTTGTGATAGTGTTATCCCAGTTACGTACTTTTACTGTATTTAAGCCAAGGTCGATAACCTCGCCATCCGCGCCATAGCTATCCACTTGGATCCAATCACCATAAGTCACTAATCGATTAGCTGCAATTTGAATACTGGCGACAAAACCCAAAATGGTGTCTTTAAATACGAGTAAGGTCACCGCCGCTATCGCACCAAAGCCAGACAAAATATAAGTTGGCGACTTCTCTAGCAAAATGCTCACAATGAGAATGGCGCAAACCATAAAAGTGATAAGTTTTACAACTTGGATCAAACCCTGAATCGGAATATCGCGGGCAAAATCAAGTTGGTTATAAATGCCACCAGCAATGCTCACCACACTACTTAAAATGAAGCCACCATAAATGATCAATGCAACTTGGCCTACGGTTTTCAAAACCAACGCTGCAACATCATGAACTGGGTAAACATAATCAAAGGTTGCCAAATACAGTACGCAGCACAATATACCCGCAAAACGACGATTCAGTTTATTGAGCATTGGAGTAAGCGCACCAATGCGCTCTGGAGACAGGCGTGTAACAACCTTTTGAATACCCGGCAGCAGCAGTCGACGAGTAAACATATAAATTAATAGTAATGAGCCAACGCCAATCGCTGTAGCCGTTAATGCACTTAACAGCGCCGCATCTGGCATTGATTCAAACCAAGGCATCACCAGCTCTTGCAGGTGAGTTTGCTTCATGGTGCTTCAACCTCTTTATTGATGTTGGCAAGGTACTCAGCTTGTTGAGCTTGATGATAAGTTAGTAGCTGAGCGTCTTTTTGCAACCATAACTCATTAATATGTTGTTGAAAAGCCGTTCTAAATGCACGGTCATGCTGATAATCACCAATCATCTCTGCGCTAATTGCTTGTACGTGCATTTCAACTTTGATCACATTAAGGCGGCCACGCATCAGGTTACGGCAAATATGATCACCCTCGCCTTGGTAAATAATCGAGGTATTTAATAATGCATCAAACTGTTCGCCTAACACCTCAAGGGCAAATGCAATACCGCCCGCTTTAGGTTTTAAAAGATAAGTAAACGGACTATTTTGCTTTTTGTGTTTTTGGCACGTGAAGCGTGTGCCTTCAACAAAGTTGATAATGGTTGTCGGGTGATTACGAAAGTCGCGGCAACTGCGCTTGGTGCGTTCAACATCAAGACCTTTCAGCTTAGGATTTTTTGCCAGCTGCGCTTTGCTAACACGTTTCATAAAAGGCATGCCCATCGCCCACGCACCGGTGCCAATGAATGGCACATACTTCAGCTCATCTTTTAAAAAGAATTTTGGCGCAGGTAAAACATCAATCGCACTTAGAACAACAATATCTAGCCAACTCATATGATTAGAGATAAGTAAGTACCAACCATCTGTACTGACTTTGCCTTTAATATCAACATCTATTGTAGGGCAACCTAACCACAAAGCTAAGCGGTTACCTTTACACCAACCGCGATAAGCCGCATGAAGAATATCGCTAACCACTTTAAATGGCAGTAATAATTTAAGCACACCAAAGAGCAGCACAAGCGTGCCCCAAATGATTACATTAGCAAACAAGACAATGCTAACTAGAACGCCTGTTAACCAATTTGGTAAAAATTTCTTTAACATAAGTGTGCTCTCGACTGCGTTAGCAATACTACTGCGATTTTGCTTCTAACTCGGCTAGCTGCTGGTTTTTTTCATTCCAAATGCGGTTTAATTCAGCTTGAAAGTTAACTCTAAACTCAGCATCACCTGTGTAATCACCGATTAAATTAGAGCTTACTTCCATCACTTCTACTCGCACTTCGACTTCTTTTACACGACCACTGGCAAAGTCTACAAAGCTAGGAATACCACCAGGGTAATGAATAGTGACATTGACCACTTTGGAAATTTGCTCACCCATTGCTTGCATAACAAACGCAACACCACCCGCTTTTGGCTTTAATAAGTGCTCAAAAGGACTATTTTGACGCGAGTGCTTTTGCTGTGTAAAACGCGTACCTTCAACAAAGTTAACGATACTTACTGGCATTTCTTTGAATTTTTCACAAGCTTTACGCGTTGTTTCTAAGTCTTTACCACGCAATTTAGGGTTTTTCTTTAACTGAGCTTTACTCGTGCGAGTCATAAATGGGAAATCCAATGCCCACCAAGCAAGGCCTAAAAAAGGAACGTAGATTAGCTCTTTTTTCAAGAAAAAGTTTAAAAACGGTATGCGGCGATTAAACACGCGTTGCATTACAACGATATCTACCCAGCTTTGATGATTTGCGATCACCAAGTACCAGTCTTTCGCTTTTAGTTGCTCAAGACCTGTCACGTTTAGCTTATATGAAGCAAATATGTTTTGGTTGATGCTGTTGCAACTCACCCACATAGTGGCGCATTGCTTAGCTATCCAACTCATTGCTTTTTGTAGAGGCTTAATTGGGATCAGTTTAATCACGCCACAAATAAAGATGGGCACAAACCAAAAAAGTGTATTGAGGGTGTACAATATAAAACTGAACACACAACGGATCATGGACATTACTACTTATTCCTTTAATGCTTAATCTTCAAAATACGTATAGCCAGCAAGGCCTGCATTTAGTTCTGACAAATATTGTGCCTTAGATTGCTCATCAATTGCCAGTGAGTTAACCCGTTTTGCAAAGTTTTCAGCAAGAATGTCGCTATCATAATCAACAAACTTTAATACGTCCTTAACGCTATCACCTTTAATTGCGTTAGTCAGCTGGTAACCCGCTTCAGTAAGCTCAACATGCACTGAATCTGTGTCGCCGAAAAGGTTATGTAAATCACCTAAAATTTCTTGATACGCGCCCACTAAGAACATGGCAATGTGGTATTGCTGACCTTGCTTGTACTCAGGAATAGGTAAGCTGCTCTCAATACCTGTACCTTCAACATAGTTACGAATTTGACCATCAGAGTCACAGGTAATGTCTTGAATAATAGCGCGTTGCGTTAATGGCTGATGAAGGTTTTCTACTGGCATCACAGGGAAAAGTTGCTGAATACCCCAAACATCTGGCAGTGATTGAAATAATGAGAAATTAACGAATAGCTTATCGGCCAGTTTTTCGTTTAGATCATCTAACACTTCACGGTGGGCACGAGCATTCTCGCTGAGGGATGCACGAACGCGGTGTAAAATGGTGAAATACAGCTGCTCAAGCTTCGCCCATTCAAGCATAGTGAGTAGGCCATGCACATATTGGTCATGGGCTTCACTAAATAGATGCATTGCATCATGATAAATCTCTAGTGCCATACGTGGTGTTAAACGCTGTAAGCACTGCCACATTTCATCTAACACTAATACGCTGTCAGCCTCAGGCGCCGTTGGATTCGCATGGTTAGGTGCACGCTCAACATCAATAACATCTGTAATTAATACTGCGTGGTGCGCAGTTAACGCACGGCCAGATTCAGTAATAATGGCTGGGTGCTTAAGATCATGTTGTTGGCATACTTCAGCAAATGCATTCACTACATTACGTGCATATTCATCAACACTGTAGTTCATTGAACACGAACTACGTGAACCAGACCCTTCATAGTCAACACCTAAACCGCCACCAACATCAACTGTATTAAGTGGCACGCCTAACTGCGTTAACTCTGCAAAATGGCGGGCACATTCACGCAGTGCTCGATGAATATCACGGATATTGGCAATTTGAGAGCCGATATGAAAATGCACAAGTTGCATTAAATGGAGTTTATTACGTGACTTAAGTAGCTCAACCGCAGAAAGTACTTGGCCTGCAGTTAAACCAAATTTGCCTTTTTCACCACCGGTGTTTTGCCATTTACCTTTGCCTACCGAGTTTAAGCGAATGCGAATACCGATTGATGGCTCAATACCTAAGTCGTCAATTTCAGCCAATAAGGTGGTTAGTTCAGACAGTTTTTCTACAACAATATGAACCTTATGGCCCATGCCTTGACCGATACAGGCTAAACGTAAAAACTCACTGTCTTTGTAGCCATTACAAACAATGGTAATTGGCTCTTGTGCTACACCTAAAATCGCCATAAGCTCAGGCTTTGAGCCGGCTTCAAGGCCGACTAAACCACTTGGATGAGCAAGAAGTTTACTAACCACAGAGCGCTGCTGATTAACCTTGATTGGGTAAACACAGGTATAACTACCTTGGTATTCACGGGCATTACAAGCTTTGGTAAAAGCACTCGTTAGGGTATCAACACGATTTTGTAAAATGTCGGTAAAGCGTACTAGTACAGGTAAAGTAAGACCTTGCTTTTTGAATTGCTCGGTTAGTTCAGATAAAGACACCGCAGCTTTTGTTTGATCGCCATCAGGATAAGCCACCAGCTCACCTTGTGCGTTAATGTCAAAGTAACCGTCACTCCAATGAGCAACATTGTATGTATCGCGTGCTTTGTCTAAACCCCAAGTCATGGCAATGTCTTCTGTAATTTCATTAAATATAAACGCACATTTTAATACGCTAGGGCTGACCACGCTAACAAAAATTGCGCTATATGCCAAAGTGATAAAAAATATTCGCTATACTGATTAAAATTTGATTGAGCAATTGGTCAAGCACTGGCAAAATTGCCCCCTTTTTTACCATTAACCAAAAGTGTATAAGCAAGATGGCTAATTTAGATCAAAACAACTGGTTCACTGAAATTAGTGACCGTGATGGTAGTGCCTTTTCATTACGCATTACTAAAAAGCTTGATGAACAGCAATCGCCATTTCAAAAAGTAGAAATGTACGAAACAACTGACTTCGGTAATCTGATGATTATTGACGGTTGTACTATGGTAAGTAGCCGTGAAAACTTTTTTTATCACGAGATGATCAGCCATCCGGCATTGCTTGCACACCCAAATCCAAAAAATGTTGTGATCATTGGTGGTGGTGACTGCGGTACTTTACGCGAAGTTTTAAAACACCCAGGTGTTGAGAGCGTAACGCAAATTGATATCGACGAAGTCGTGACACAAATGTCACTTAAATACTTCCCTGAGCTGTGTGAATCAAACCAAGATCCTCGCGCAACAGTGATGTTCGACGACGGCATCAAGTACATGCGTGAAGCAGCGCCAGAATCAATCGATGTAGTAATTGTTGATGGAACAGACCCAGTTGGTCCGGGCGAAGGTTTATTCAACCACGCTTTCTATACTAGCTGTTTAACTGCACTTCGCCCGGGTGGCATCTTAATTCAGCAAAGTGAATCACCACTTATGCATATGCCACTATTAGTAGAAATGCGTGATGCAATGACAGAAGTGGGTTTTGTTGACCTACAAACGCTGCCTTTCCCACAGCCAATTTACCCAAGCGGTTTATGGTCAGTAACCCTTGCTCGTAAGTCAGAAGAATTCGCAGGGTTTCGTGAAGATGATGCAAATACACTTGCACAAAGCACTGAGTACTATAATGCAGGTATTCACCACGGCGCATTAGCGACACCAAATTATATGAAACGTGCTTTTGAGAAAAAGTAAGCGTTTTAGTTAGATGTAAAAAAGGGCTCATTGAGCCCTTTTTTGTTGGCTTATGATTAGACTTTAAATCGATTCACTAAATGATTGAGCTCATCAGTGAGTTGGTTCATACGATTAGCCACTTCTTGTGTTGAACTTGCTAAGCCGCCCCCTTGTTGTGTTTGGTCATTTAGGTCTGATAAATTCTGGCTAATTTCATCTGCTACAGCAGTTTGCTCTTCTGTCGCTTGCGCTGTCTGCATCGCCATATCATTTACCTTAACTGATGACTCTTGCATTGAGTTAAGCACATCATTAGTTTGTGTGAATGACTCAACCGCTTCATCGGCATAGCGCTTACCACTGTTAATAGCTTGCAGTGACTGCTCAACGCTGGTTGCAAACTGCTCCACCATAGTTTGAATGTCATTAGTACTCTCTTGCGTGCGAGTCGCAAGGGTACGAACCTCATCAGCTACTACCGCAAAACCTCGCCCTTGCTCTCCGGCTCGGGCCGCTTCAATTGCTGCATTCAGTGCAAGTAAGTTAGTTTGCTCGGCTATAGCACGAATAACTTCAAGTACTTTAGCAATGTTGTCTGAGCTTTGTTGTAACTCAGTTGAACGCTGGCTGGCATGCTCCATATTGTCTGACAGCGCAATAATTTTACGGCTTGAATTATCAACCGCAGCTAAGCCTTGTTTAGCTAGCTGCTGAGAATTATCAGCTTCATGAGATGAGTTTTGCGCCACATTAGCCACTTCGCGACTTGCTACACTCATTTCATGTACAGCACTGACTATCGACTCAGAAGCTTGACTAAGCTTTTGGTTAACTTGATGGTTTTGATTTGCAAAGTTATCTAAATCGTTACCTAGATTATGTAGCTCTTTCGCTTGCTCTAAAATGTCTTTGATTAACTGCTGCAAATTATCTAAAAAGCGATTAAATGCGGTTGCTAACTCGGCAAATTCATCTTGCGTTTTAACATTGATACGACCTGTTAAATCACCATCTCCAGAGGCTATTTCGTTAATCCGCTCTGTGACAAAATTAATTTGTTTTGTAAGCTGGCGCGGCACAAAATAACTAAACCAACCAGCAACAGCTAAAACCACTGCAATCATCACCATAAGCATCACTTTAAAGCCCATTACTTTATCCATCAGCTTTTCTGTTTCTGCTTGAGAGGTTTTGTCTGCCGCTTCTCCGGCTTTATCTAAAATATCACGTAGTGCCGAAAAGCTTTGCTCCGACGCTTGTTTTTGTGAAGCATTTGCTGGGTTATTAATATAAGCTGTTGATGCTCCATACCAAGCATCAAATGCGCTATCAAAGTTACGAAACTGACCAGTCACCTCAGAGTATGGCGACATGTAAGATAAATATTGCTTAAATCGCTCTTTAACTTGCTCGGCATTTTCTTGATGGTCAGTGAGTTGGCCCTTATTCCCTTTCATTTGGGTAACCAGTTGCAGCTCTGCCACTTTAGCTTGGTACAGGTCTCGGTCAGCATTAACAACCACAGAAACCGCATTTAAGAAGCGTTCTGACTGTGCATCAATCGCTTCTTTTTGAAGGTTAATTAGATAGGTATAGCCAGCAATTAAAATGACGATAGCAATGCCGAGTAGCACAATAGGCAAAGAACTTTTGACGCGAATGCTTTGTAACTTCATACATTATCCTAATTTAAATTCTAATCAGCACGTTCATTAGAATGTTAGTAGAAAAACTGAAAAAGTGTATGAAATTAAAAGTGCCAACTCGCTGAAAGTTGCAATTGCTGCTGCGAATTATGCTCATTAAATCCCATACCGGGTCTATTTTGAGCGTCACTGCTCAGCACTGAATATTCAGCACCTACTTGCCACTTGGTCGACAGTTGATAACGCCAACTTGCGGTTAAAGCTTCTCCACGACTTTGGTTAGGATCAAATTGCCAATCATCATGATCGCTAACCTTAAAATAATCATACCTAATTGTGAGACGATGCTGGTCCAACTTGTGACTTAATAGAACAAAATGACTATAAAAATCATTGTCTACCCCACGATTTGTACCCATCGCTGTTTTACCATTAAGGATCTGTACAATAATGCGGGTTTGCTTATTAAACTTATACAACCATGCCGCGCTTAAAAAACGTGTATCCCACGCATATTGACCAGTACGGGTATTCAAAGCACCTGGATCGCCATTGTTGTCATAATAATAAACACGTAATTGCGATTTTTTTTGATAATCCCAATGTGCACCGACGTAATAACCAAAGCGCCCATCGACTTCTTCGAAAGGCTCCACATACTCAGCTTGCTTATCTAACTGCGTCCACTCAAAAGAATGTGGAATAGCAAAGTCGATTTGTTCATTGAACGTGGTTTGCCTGTCATGCATAGCGAATCCTCGCCATGACAGGAGTGTTCCAGCAGGATCGTTACCTTTAAAAACCGCCGCAAAGCCTTCAAAGCTATGGTTACTTCTAAATTTTCTACCTGGGCGCTTGATGCTTGTCTCTAAACCAAAGGCCCGCACCTCCTCGCCAATCCAGCTATTAATAGCAGAATTAGTGTAGTTATAAGGTGACATCCAACCACTTTGTGGGTTTTCAAGTGACATTTTTGGATAAAAGCCACCCGCTTTAACAGCCCATTTGTAACGACTTGCAGTGAGCGGTTGATATTGTAAATAAGCCTGAGTAAAACCGACTGTTAGTTCAGGATCAGGATGGGCGTTAAGCACTGTATGCGCAGACCAATCACTCGTTAACTCAAAACGGCTACTCAGCATAGCTTGGGATATCACAACACCATCATGCTCTTGGTCATAACGGTATAAGCCAATTCCTTTGCGTTGATAGCTCGCTAGTTGGTCTCCACGCACAGCCGAAACAGTTACCTGCCCATCATGCTCAGCATATGCCACTGCGGGCAACCCAAAAACACTCGCCAATGCTAAAGCTTGCCATTTATTCATAATCATCAAACTCGTCACTGCTTAATTCTAGTTTTGGTAATAAGGCTTGTTTTAGCTGGTAGCTCAATGGCTTTGCATTGTTAGTCATATCGATGGTTTCTGGTGTGCTGATATCATTAAAGCGGTCATGCCAAACTGCCAAAGTAAACTTACCTTCTGGTAAGCTCAACTCAACCATACCTTGCTCATCTGTTTGCCCATAAATCCCACCATCGACAACCACAATGTAACCCAGCATCCAGTCATGAATGTTACAGCCAAGCTCAACAACCCCCGATTGTGCAAATTTAATCGGCTTTTCTGGTTTATCGTGGTAAAGCTTTAACTCAAATTGCTTTGTTTTAGAAAATGAATAAACGTGGTGCATGATTGAATCAAGGTTAGGAAACTCAACATTAGCCCCTTGTGGCACTGCCAACACATGAGGCACAAAGGCACGTTTTTTTTGGCTCATAGTGTAATGACTATCAAGAGATGTAAGTTGTTTAGAGCCTTTAAGCCAAACCACGGCATTTTTGACAGGTTGATTCTGCTTATCAACTATCTGTATTTGCTGCGCCAATAAACATTGACTAAACAATAGTAGTAGCAACAGGGTAATTCTTGTCATTTTGCTAGACCTTTTTAGGTGCTGGGCTGGATATCGCCGCGTTCACTTTGTTGAATACGTATGCAGATCTCTCGTATTAACCAGCAAGTCACTTTATGCTTTAAGGATATATGTGAATACATGACAACAATCCATAACCATAAGCCGCCAAGGAACAACAATGCGATTAACTGCCTTAATGTTAGCAGCCTTTTCAGGTACTTGCCTAGCACAAACCACAACCGTCAGTTCACCTGATGGGCAGATCAAAGTAACTATCTCAGATGAGCAACACACACCTAGCTACGAAATCAGCTTTGCCGGTAAACAAGTCATTGCTAACTCTTCGTTAGGCCTTGTTTTTAAACAACAACCAGCAATGAGCGAAGGTTACAAAATTAGCAGCCAAACCACTGATTCGGTAAAAAGTAGCTGGGAGCAACCTTGGGGTGAACGCCAAACTGTGGTTGATAACCATAACGAAGTCGCTGTTACCTTTAAAAAGCCACAACCACAAGGTGGCACGTTTACGGTACGTTTTCGTGCTTTTAATGATGGTGTCGGCTTTCGATACGAATTACCAAAACAAGCTGGTTATGATGATGTAGAAATCACTAAAGAGCTTACAGAGTTTGCTATTACAGATTCATCAGATGCAACAGCTTGGTGGATCCCCGCTCGTGGTTGGAACCGTTATGAATATGTTTATAACACCACCCCACTTCATAAAGCGGCACTTGTGCACACACCATTTACTATAAAAAATAAAGAGGGTGTGCATATCAGTATTCACGAAGCTGCCCTTGTTGATTATGCAGGCATGGTTTTAAATCAACGTCGTGATGGTACCTTCCAAGCCGATCTAACACCTTGGTCAGACGGTGTAGCGGTCAAAAAACAAGGCGCATTTAATACTCCTTGGCGTACAATTCAAATTGGTGATGAAGCCGTTGATTTAATCAACTCAGATATCATCTTAAACTTAAACGAACCAAATAAACTGGGTGATGTATCTTGGGTTAAACCGGGTAAATACGTAGGTATTTGGTGGGGTATGCACATCAAAGAAAATTCTTGGGGTAGCGGTAAAATTCATGGTGCAACCACTGCAAACACTAAATATTACATGGACTTCGCTGCTAAATATGGCTTCGATGGCGTGCTAGTCGAAGGCTGGAATATTGGCTGGGATGGCGACTGGTTTTATAACGGTGACGTATTTAGCTTCACACAACCTTACGACGACTTTGATATTGAAGAGCTGACACGTTACGGC
This sequence comes from Pseudoalteromonas sp. 0802, assembly GCF_013350085.1. NCBI lineage: Bacteria > Pseudomonadati > Pseudomonadota > Gammaproteobacteria > Alteromonadales > Pseudoalteromonadaceae > Pseudoalteromonas > Pseudoalteromonas sp. 0802. The sequence continues at coordinate 53,508 of NZ_JABVXE010000004.1, forward strand.
AAAGAAAAAGGCGTACAATTAATTGGTCACCACGAAACGTCGGGCAACGTGACCAACTACCGTAACCAAATGGAAGATGCATTTGCGTTATACGAAAAATCAAATGTAAGCCAAGTTAAAACAGGTTATGTCGCTGACGGTGGTAACATCAAGCGCATCGATGAAAACGGTATTGTACGCAAAGAGTGGCACGATGGTCAGTTCATGGTTAATGAATACCTACACAACGTAAAACTTGCTGCAAAACATAAAATTAGTATCAACACTCATGAGCCTGTGAAAGATACCGGCCTACGTCGTACATACCCGAACTGGATTGCTCGTGAAGGTGCCCGTGGTCAAGAGTTTAACGCATGGGGTACACCGCCGAACCCACCAGAGCACATTCCAATGCTAGCTTTCACCCGTATGCTTGCAGGCCCAATGGACTTTACTCCAGGTATTTTTGATATGGGCTTTAACGGTTTAGGTGCTGATACCAACCGCCCACAAACGACCCTAGCGAAGCAATTAGCGCTATACGTTGTAATGTACAGCCCTATTCAAATGGCCGCAGATTTACCACGTAATTATTTAGCGAAGCCAGGTGCATTCCAGTTTATTCAGGATGTACCAACTGATTGGCAACAAAGTATTGCACTACAAGGTGAAGTTGGCGATTTCGTTGTATTTGCACGTAAAGAACGCAAGCGTGATCAATACTCAGGTAACGACTGGTATCTAGGTGCTGTTACAGACGAAAAAGCTCGCACTTTAGAAGTGAAGTTAGACTTCTTAGATAAAGGTAAAAAGTTTGAAGCGCAAATCTACCGTGACGGCGACAAAGCTGAATGGGTAAATAACCCTTACGACTTAAAAGTAGAAAAACGCATAGTGACTGCTGATGATAAGCTAACATTAAAGCTTGCCACCAGCGGCGGCACAGCGATTCGATTTAAAGCAATCTAAGCTAAAAGCTAAAAGCTGTAAGTTTTAAGCTTCAAGTAAAAAAGAGCGCGGCATTTGATGTCGCGTTTTTTTATGGCAATAAAAAAGCAGCCCACTCGGGCTGCTTGAAACTCATAGCTTAAGGCTTAAAGCTAAATACTTTTAAAAAGGCAAATAGATTTGCGCGCTGAGGCCTCCCTCTGGGCGATTAAGTAGTTGTACTCGGCCGCCGTGCATATCGACAATACGTTTTATTATCGCAAGCCCTAAGCCACTGCCTTCGCTACCGCGAGCAGCATCACCTTGTTTAAACGGTTCAAATACAGTTTCAAGTTCGCTTTCAGGGATCCCCGGGCCATGATCGTTAACCACGACCATGGCAAACTTTTTATTACTGCTCACGCGGGTTTCGACCTCTATATCTCCATCTGAATAGCGAATTGCGTTTTCAATCATATTAGTAACAACACGCTTTATTGCTACCATACTCACTGGCACTTCGCTTAAGCTCGGGTTCTCTTTAAAGGTAATAGTGCGGTGATGTTTTTGTTCAGCTTCGACAACTTCAGAAACGATCGCGTTTAAATCTTCTAACTCAAGCTCTTCACGTTTGTGGTGGCGTAAATATTCAATGAATTGGTCAATAATGGCATTCATGTCTTCAATATCATGAATGATCCCTTCACGAAGGTAATCTTCATCGTCCGACATCATTTCGGTGGCAAGGCGAATACGTGTAAGCGGCGTGCGCAAGTCATGGGAAACACCTGCCATTAATAACCGACGGTCGTTCTCAAGAGCTGCAATACCACGCGACATTTGGTTAAACGCACGGGTTACTTCAATCACTTCTGTAGAGCCCTGCTCTTCTAATTTGGTAGAAAAGTCACCCACGCCTACTTTCACAGCCGCTTGTTGCAATGCTTTTAAAGGTCTATTTAGATGGCGGGCAAACAACCACCCACCGAGTACACTTAAAAAGCCAATACTCGATAAATAAAAAGTTAAAAACTTTAAGTTGTTTTCTTGTAGGCCTGTGAGCGGCACACGCACCCAATAACCCGGTGCTTGCGGTGCTTCAACCCAATAAACCAGTGGATCGGTTTGACTAATTCGTACCCGAGCAGAGCCATTAAGCTCTTTCGACATGCTCCGCGATAGCATTGAGTACTCACGAGTTTCAGCTAACCCCTCACTCATCGCTTGGCGCTGGGTCATCACTTCGATGCCGGTGATCTCAAAAAACTTGTCAGAGGCTTCTTTGCTTACCTCAACGCCCTCTTCCCATTCAATAAACACGGTTTTCACCTGTTTAGATAGGATCAGGTTTACTTGTTCTATAGTTGGTTTAACAACATAAAAACTGACCGTGATATAAGAGACAATTTGATTGATTAACAGCAGGGCTGCAACCAAAAATACCGTTTGTCCAAACGCACTACGTGGAAACATGCCCATTACTGTTATTTTTCACCGTCTGGCACAAATACGTAGCCTAAGCCCCATACTGTTTGGATATAACGAGGATTAGCAGCATCCACTTCAATCATACGGCGTAAGCGTGAAACCTGAACATCGATACTGCGCTCAAGCGCACTGTAATCTCGGCCACGCGCTAAGTTCATCAGTTTATCGCGACTAAGCGGTTCACGTGGATGAGTCACTAACGCTTTTAATACCGCAAACTCACCACTGGTTAACGACATTGTTTTATCACCATGGCTCATTTCGCGGGTCGCAAGGTTTAGTGTGAAGTCGCCAAAGCTAATTTCGTTTTCTTCGGCAGCAGGCGCACCTGGCACTTCTTTAGCACGACGACGTAAAATTGCTTTAATACGCGCTAACAGTTCACGTGGGTTGAATGGTTTAGGAATGTAATCATCAGCACCAAGCTCTAAACCGATTATACGGTCAACTTCATCGCCTTTGGCTGTAAGCATTACAATTGGAATGTCATTTTCTTTTTGACGTAAACGACGGCAAATTGATAACCCATCTTCACCTGGCAACATTAAATCTAATACTATCAAATGGAAGTTTTCACGCTCTAATAAGCGATCCATCTGCTCTGAATTTGCTGCTGAGCGAACAATAAAGCCTTGTTCTACAAGGTAACGTTCTAGCAAGCTACGTAAGCGCATATCGTCATCAACAACCAATACTTTTGTCGTTTCGTGTCCCATAACTTTCATTCTTTTTGTAATATGTTACTTATTAATATAAATGAAAAAGTTAAGAATAAAAAACGAATTACGCGCTTAGATTGTTACTGAACATTTCAAAATCCCACTCGACAAAGGGTATACTTTGCGGCTGGTTTTCTTTTTAGGCTGAATAAAATGGCAAAGACAAATTTAATAACCCGAGAAGGGTATCAGCAATTACAACAAGAACATGATTATTTATGGCATGAAAAACGTCCTGAAATTACCAAAATTGTTACTTGGGCAGCAAGCTTAGGCGACCGCTCAGAAAACGCAGATTATCAATTCAACAAACGTGTTTTACGACAGATAGATCGCCGTGTACGCTATCTTCGTAAACGCATGCCAGATCTTAAAATTGTTGACTACAACCCACAGCAAGCGGGTAAAGTGTTTTTTGGTGCTTGGGTCGAAATTGAAAATGAACAAGGCGATACAAAGCGCTTTCGTATTGTCGGCCCCGACGAAATTTACGAGCGCAAAGATTACATTTCGATTGATGCACCTATGGCTCGAGCGCTACTTGGCAAACAGGTAGATGATGATTTTTCGGTGAACACGCCTGAAGGCGCAAAAGAATGGTATATCAATGAGATAACTTATCCGGACGCGAAATAACTTTTGCCAGAAAATTCAGAAAGCGTTAATTAGTGATTGTTTAGTCTAAAAATGTGATCTATAACTAAAGGTACTCAAGATAAATCATTACTTGAGTTTTAGAAGGTAGTAAGTATGTCAAACGCAATACAACGCATAATGAGTAATGCCATTGTATTCGCACTATTAATTAGTGTGAGTTTGATATCTTACGCCAGTGATATAGAAAGCCATTCAGACAGTGTTACGCCAACCGCTCACTTTATTGCGTGTGATAGTGCAGACCCTGCCAACTTAGATACCGACCTCGATAAACATACACCTGCGTTCGTTGCTAATGTAGCCCAACCACTGCCAGATGCACGTGTAGTTTCGTATGTTCACCCTTGTAATAAGGTGTCTGTTTATAGCGCGCACCAGCGAGGGCCACCTGCTTTTTAATTAACTCAAATTTTCTATTTCAGTTTTATTAAAATGTATGGTGACCAAAATGAATAATTTCAAAGAATTACGTCTTCAAGATATCTCTAATGGCGCATTATCTAATGCAGTGAATGAAGTTGAGCCAACACTAGATCTCACTTCTTCAGCTTTAAAAGTACTTAATAGCTTTACTAAAAAAGACCCTTTACGTGCACATTACGGCACCACTATTGTTGATGCTTTAAAGCAAACAAATAGCTGTTGCTCAGATTTTATTTTAGTGGTTGATAGCGAAGATAAACTACTCGGTATCACCTCTAGTGCTGATCTGCAAAGCTCAAAAATTATGATCCTTGCACAGCGCTTGAACTTACACCGTGACGAAATTACCTTACACGATGTAATGACGCCACTTAGCAGCTTAGCTGGTGTGAGCCTACAAAGTATCAGCTACGCAAGTATTGGCGATGCACTGCAAACCATGGAACACCAAGGAATGATGTTCTTATTAGTAACCAGTGCTAAACAAGAAATATGTGGTTTGATTTCAGCTCGAGAGATCGCTAAAAAATTACATATCCCTGTTAATATCAACCCAATTGCTAATGGCTTTAGCGAAGTATTACAGCAGGTTGATCACCCGCACTAAGCGTTAAAATCTGCGTTGTGTAGGACTATTTTTGCAGGCCTTAAAAGCAGTGCTTTTAAGGCCTTCTTATTGTGATATTATTCAGGCAATTAATCTTCAGTTTTACTGATTTTCTATTTTTAAAAAGGTTTATGCATGAGCAATATCTCTGCACGCTTAGCAACAGAGCTAAGTGCCCAGCAACCACAGGTTGTTGCTGCAATCAAATTACTTGATGAAGGTGCCACAGTTCCTTTTATCGCCCGTTATCGTAAAGAAGTAACTGGTGGCTTAGATGACACGCAACTACGTTTACTTGAACAGCGCTTATCGTATTTACGTGAATTAGAAGAACGCCGTAGCTTTATCCTTAATACTATTGAAGAGCAAGGCAAGCTAACAGCCGAACTAAGTGCTGATATTAATAACGCTGACAGTAAAACTGAGCTTGAAGATTTATATCTGCCTTTCAAACCTAAACGTCGTACAAAAGGGCAAATTGCCATTGAAGCGGGTATTGAGCCGCTTGCCGATGCGCTATTTAACAACCCAAGTCTCGACCCTGAACAACAAGCAAGTGACTACATTAATGCTGATGCAGGCTTTGCAGATAATAAAGCAGTGTTAGATGGCGCTAAATTTATCTTAATGGAACGCTTTGCTGAAGACGCCAAACTGCTAGCTAAATTCCGTAGCCATATCGCACAACATGGTCAAATTGAAAGTACTGTAATCGCTGGCCAAGAAAATGAAGGCGTAAAGTACCGCGACTACTTTGAGCATCAAGAACCGCTTAAAAAAGTACCATCACACCGTGCACTTGCTATGCTGCGTGCTCGTAATGAAGGCGTATTACAACTTAGTATCAACCCTGAGCCAAGCGCAGAAAACCCGGCGCAAGTGTGTGCACAAATGATTGCCGATCATTATCGCTTAGATGTTAGCAATTCTGCTGCAAGCAGTTGGTTAATGGGCGTAGTGCAATGGGCATGGAAAATTAAGTTAAGCCTTCACCTTGAGAATGAATTTTTAGGTGCAATGCGCGAAAAAGCAGAAACCGGCGCAATTGACGTTTTTGCTAAGAACTTAAAAGATTTATTAATGGCCGCTCCTGCAGGTCCACGCACCACGTTAGGTCTGGATCCTGGTTTACGTACTGGTTGTAAAATTGCTGTTGTAGATAGCACAGGCAAGCTGTTAACAACACAAACGATTTTCCCGCACGCACCACAAAATCATTGGGATAAATCGCTTCGTACTCTTGAGCAATTATGCCGCCAGCATAAAGTTGAGCTAATCGCTATTGGTAATGGCACGGCTTCACGTGAATCTGACAAATTAGTAGCTGAACTGATTAAAGCCAATACTGAGCTTAAACTTAATAAAGTGATGGTTAGTGAAGCCGGCGCTTCTGTTTATTCGGCATCTGAGTTTGCCGCTAATGAATTCCCTAACCTTGATGTTTCACTACGTGGTGCTGTGTCTATTGCACGCCGCTTACAAGATCCACTTGCTGAGCTGGTAAAAATTGAGCCTAAATCAATCGGTGTAGGTCAATATCAGCACGATGTATCGCAAAGCCAACTTGGTCAAACGCTAACATCAGTGGTTGAAGACTGTGTAAACTCAGTGGGTGTAGACCTAAATATGGCGTCAGTGCCACTACTGACTCGCGTATCTGGCTTAAACAAAACGTTAGCACAAAACATTGTTAGCTACCGTGATGCGAATGGCTCATTTAGCAAACGCTCTGAACTTAAAAAAGTTGAACGTTTAGGGCCTAAAGCCTTTGAACAAGCTGCCGGTTTCTTACGTATCAGCACAGGCTCAGATCCTCTTGATAACTCGTCAGTTCACCCTGAAGCATACCCGGTTGTTAAGCGTATTTGCGAGAAGAACAGCTTAGATGTAAACAGCCTAATTGGTAACTCTGACATCCTAAATAAGCTCGTTGCAAACGACTACACAGACGAAAAATTTGGTTTGCCAACGGTTACCGACATTATCAAAGAACTTGATAAACCGGGTCGTGACCCGCGTCCTGAGTTTAAAACAGCTGAATTTAAAGCCGGTGTTGAAACCATTAACGACCTAAAACCAGGAATGATTTTAGAAGGTGTAGTGTCTAACGTTGCTAACTTTGGTGCCTTCGTTGATGTGGGCGTACACCAAGATGGTTTAGTGCATATTTCTGCGATTACTAACAAGTTTATCTCTGATCCACGTGAAGTGGTTAAAGCTGGCGATATTGTAAAAGTAAAAGTAGTTGAAGTAGATGCTGCTCGTAAACGTATTAGCTTTACCATGCGTTTAGACGATGATGTTGATACCAGCAATAAAGCCGCACCAGCTAGCAAACCTAAGCCTGCTGCGAAAGCGAAAAGTGCACCTAAGCAAAAACGCGAATTTGGCAATGTTGCCATGGGTAATGCCTTTGCAGATGCATTTGCCAATGCAAAAGTGAAAAAATAATAGGCTGTTGGCATAAGTCGAAAAAACCGCGTAAGTGTAAACTTACGCGGTTTTTTTATTTGTATAGCAACTTAATCAGTCTCGTTGCTATGAAAGGCTCAATAAACTGAGCCTTTATCGCTATTACTTACGACGACGAAGTGCAAGTAATGGCAGTAGTAACACAATGAAGTGACCTAATGAGCCGCTTGAAGAACTCTTAGTTTCCGCTTCAGTTTCTGGTGTTACTTGTGAAGCGAATTCACAGCTACCATCATCTTCATTCGCAGTCGCATCATAGTTAGTTGCAGCAGCATCAGTACAACCAAGCTCTACACCATCAGACTCAACCATAAGCAAGAATTCTTTGCTTACTTTGTCTGCTGGGTTAGCTTTGTCTAGCACTGTGACTGTTACCATTGTTTCACCATGGAAATGTGCATCAGGGATTAAGTTAAACGACATTCCGTCAACTTCAGCCGTAACATTCTCACCGGTTACCACTAATTCATTTGGCGACTGGTCTGCATCAACAACCATCACGTCAACACCATCGATACGGCCATTTTCTGCTACCGTCATATCAGCGATGTCGCTCATTTTCAGGTTGCTTTGTACGCCGATTGAGTGCATTAACATACCACCTTCTTGGCTACCTAGTTGGTAATCAAGGGTGATATCTTGCACTGAACCTTTCGCATCAGGCATAACCGTAGCAGTAAAGTTAAACTCAACTTCACTTTGCTCTGGGCCAACATAATCAAAACAGATTACTAAGTCATCTTGTAAGATTTTGCCAAGGTCGTCATAACCAACCACATTGCTTAATGCACCGTCTTTAAAGCCGGCAGTTGTAGAGTAAACACTATCACCACCTTCAATAAAGATAGTCCCTTCATCAACACCTGCGCCTAGGTTATCGTAAGCAAAAATAGCTTCGAACATACCTTCATGGTCATCGATACCACTACGTAAAATCACTTCATAGTCGAACGTGTCACCGGTATTTTTATCAGTCACATTATCGAATTCCATAAATACGAGATCACCTAAGTCAGGACGCTCTTCTTTATACTGAGAAGCAATCGTTAGACCTGTTGGATCCGTTGGATGGCGAAGGTTTTCAATTTCAAACGAGCCACGCCAGAATGGTGCAAGCGCTTCAACTAAGAAACCAGGACCGCGGTGTGCACTCATCATCCACCAAATAGGTGTGAACTGCATTGCACCTGTTGGGTGTAAACGTACTTCGTTATTATTTACTTGGTTGTAAATTTCAAACTTCGCACCCTCTTTATAGAATAACCAATCAATTGGCACATCAAAGAACACATTTGAGCCACCTTCATACCAAGCAGCTTCAGGTTGAATGCCAAAATCACCCCATAAATCGATATATCCCCCTGTTGAGAATTCATCAATCATTGGCGTTTTACACATCTCATTAGTGATGTTGTTAGTTACCACATAATCACGTTGTACGTTACGCGTTGCGTCTTGTGTACCTTGAATAGTTAACGTGTTGCCTTCTACAACTAATGAAGCTTCAACTTCCTCATTGTTTGAAGTTAGCGTTTCAGGCCAAACTTGCATGCCGTCAGGAATCGTCAATGACAATGAATAGTCACGTGCTTTAGATTCATAGTTGGCTTTAAGTTTTACATTAACGTTAACTAAGTCCATAGCGCGAGCAGTGTCTTGGTCAACATTTAAGGTAAGTGCCTCTGCATCACGCTTTAAATTAACCGATGTGAAACCAAGGGTGCCTTCAGCTCCCTCAGCATTACCTAATGCAAAGCCGCCATAATAAACATCATTCGGTTGCGCATCTGGTAAATCCCAATTTACAGCAATTTCATAGTTACCATTGCCGCTGTGCTGCTGTGGCGCTGATACACTGAATTCACCGGTATTTTGCTCTTTAACAATCGCATAATGTGTGACAGTTTGATAGCCAACATCACGAGCACCCGCAAGCGCTGCGGTCGCAAACCAGTATTTACCAGGCTTGGGATCGATAATATTACAATAGTTATCTTCAACACTACTTGAAGAATAACAAATCATTTCTTCATTAAGCGCTTTGATCAGTGCAGTAGAATCTTCCGCAACCTCTTCATCAGACACCATGAATGAGCCACTTTCATTAGCATCATAACCCACTATTAAGTGTGCTTTTTTCATTTGCCAGCGAGGCTCAGCAAGATCTTCTAAATCTGTAGTTTGCTCGGTAGATGCAACTTTAACCATTAAGCGTTTTGTACCTTCTGGTACTTCAAATGCCTGGATATCCCATGCTTTTTCTACGCGATCTTTTGTCACATAAGGTGCAACACCTAAGATATTTGCGGTAATCTCCGTTGGTTTTACTAGACCATAATAAGTCGGCGTAAATTCACTGTAGCTATCGGTATTAACAACGATTGATTCTGATGCACTTGCACGTGCCATATCGATATCAACCATGGTTGGTAGCTCATCAATGACGTTTTTCGCAACTAATGTGAAATGAGCATCAGGCGAGTCACCATCAGTGTTCTTGAATAACACTTTACCGTTGAACCAAGCATCTTTATTTAAGATATTGTCCCAAGGCGCACCTTCTTCAACAGGATCAAGCTTAGATTCGATGATATTTGGCAACTTCATAGTAACCATCACATCCTGTGTTTCACCAGCTTGAAGTGTGAAATTACTTGGTGTTACGCTAACTTCTACACCAAAGCTTTCTTCTTCACCTTCAACAGCCCAACCATAAGCAGTTGCATCCCAAGTACCATCTTTTGTTGCCTTAACTGTACGCATCCACGTACATTCAAGTTCGCAGTCTTGGTTAACTAACGAAGGTAGGTTAAGCCACTCTACTAAACCACCATTGCGCGGGTTCGCATCATGATAGTTTTCAATAGTCTCATCCATGATAAGACCCGCATTGGCAGCTTGTGCTACGTCAATCGCACCGCCACCAGCCATGAAGTTGTAGTATGGGTCAATTAAAGTAACGCCGTTAGAAATACGTACTTTATTTGCCGTCATCATTAGTGCTGATTGAATTTCTGCTGGCGTCCAATCTGGGTGCATTTGCATAAGTAGCGTCATTGCACCAGTAACATGTGGCGTAGCCATTGAAGTACCGCTCATGAAAGTCCAATCAGATGCACGAGGATTAGCTGTAAATGGCTGGTCATCGGCATTCGCTGCATAAATATCCACACCTGGTGCCGTCACATCTGGAACAAGGTTATTGATGTAATAACTTGGCCCCATTGAGCTAAAGATCGCAAGTTCATTACCTGCTTCTTCATCAAATGAATAGTTATTTTCTGGCTCGCCAATTGTCGCAATAGCAGCGCCATCTGGGTTAGCATTAACCCAATTACGAATTGTATAGCGTGCGTTTGCTGGTAGGTGAATACCTGGGATCACATAATTATCAGCAACAATATTTTCTGCCGAACTAATGTTTTGCAAAATGAAGCCACCTGCTCCACCAGCTGCCACGTTCTTAGCTTTATCTACACGCGCGATGTCACCACGTAAACATACTACAATTTGGTCAGCCGTAAACGTGCCTGCTGGGAAAGGGGCATTACAGCTTGCAGCATCGTAATCATCATTTTCATTCGGGTCATCGTATTTTTCAGCAAGTACAACTTCACCTGTGATACCGCCAGAGAAACTCTTACCTGTATACTCACCAGCAAAAGGCGCGCGAGTGCCTTGGAAGTTATTGATGGTTTTAGCACCTAGGTCCATTACACGATCATGGGTTGATGCGCCTACTGTGGTTACCCAAGGCGAAGTATGATCCGCAGACATATAATATGGGCCTGAGTTACCCGCTGCTGCTGCTACTGAAATACCTGCTTCACGCGCACTTAAGAAAGCCATTTCCATTGGGTCTTCCCACGGGAAGCTTTCACCACCACCTATTGAGAAGTTGATTGCATCTACACCATCTTCAATTGCATCTTCAAATGCAGATAAGATAGCTGACTCAGGACAGCCTGAGTATAGATCCCCCGAGTTTCCTGCATAACACACTTGGTACGAAATAATGTGTGCACGAGGTGCCACACCACTGGTACTTTCAAACGTAAATGGTAAGTTTTCACCATCACTTACTTTTTCACCGGTTGCAGCTTGAAGCGGCGTGTTTTCGATGTAATTACCCGCCGTAGTGCTTGCTGTGTGAGAGCCATGACCATTATAGTCTTCACCATTTTCAGGGCGGCGATCTGCACGTGCAAATTGATAATCAGCATTCATTGCAGTGATTTCTGGGTATGAGCGAACACCAATTAGCTTGTCATTACATAGCTCAGGTTCTTCCTCACAGTCGCCAGCGAAGTTACCTGCGCCTAGTGGATTTTTCTCACTGTATTGTTCGTCGCTAGCAAATGCAGGATGGTCTGTATTGATACCTGTATCAATAATACCTACAACCATACCTTCACCTTTAACACCTACCGATGAAGCCGGTGTTGCACCCTGCCATAATTGATCAGCACCAATAAACTCAGGACCACGGTCTGTGCGTAATTCAAAAATACGGTTAGGAGTAATACGCTTTACGCCTGATTGTGTCGCAAGTAGCTCTGCATCAGCTTGTGTCATTTCGACCACTACCGCGTTATTTGCAAGAGTAAATTGCTTTTTAATCGCAATATTGGCACCTATTGCACGCGCCTTACTTAATACTGCTGTTTGACGTTGCTTTAAAAAACCTTGATACGCGCGCACACTTTGCGACGCTGTATCAATACGCTCTTTAACCATTAAAGAGCGAGATTCAGTAATAGCTGTAGCGCTGAAACCTTGAATATCACCTTGATAACTTGCCACTGGCTCATCATGCATTTGCACAATGTAAGTTTGAATGCCTGTCACCCCATCTTGAGGTTGAAAAACATGTTCCGGCTGCTGACTTTGATAGTGCTGGTTTAAGCGTTGAGCACTCCCTTTGAGCAAGCTTGGATGATCTTCGATTTGTTTTTCTTGTTGATAATTCGCGATATCTTCAGCTGTAAATGTTGGCTGATAAAAGCCTTTATCTGACACTTTGTTAAAGCCAGGCTCTGCCGCAGCATAGCCTGTAGCGCCGACATACAAGGCTGTAAGTACGGCGACTGAACTTTTCTTCAAGTGTGCGATTTTCTTATTGCAAGGTTGCATATGATTCCCACTGATTTAATTCTAAACAGCTCATAAATTGTTTGAGCTGACACACTAAATTATTTAGCAGGCAAACATATACAGAGGGGGGGGTTACATGGTCAAACCGACCCGTACACACTTGAGACACAAAATTAACATTAAATAAACACCAGAGCGGTAAAAATAAACGCATTGCAGGATATTTATACAAAATGTAGCGTTTTGTACAAAATACGATTACAGAAACAAAGTGAGTAGTGAAAACAGCTAGGAAAAGGCATCCCTAGCTGCTAAAAAATTAGAAGTTATAACGAACCGAAAGTGCAAGGTCTGAGTAATCATTTGCATCACGATAGCTTGCGCTTATCAGCCAAGCTGGTGTAAAGGCATAGTTTGCCCCCACATGAAATACAGCATTATTTTCGCTCTCTTCGTCGTGCAAACGCTCGTAGCCAACGCCAGCGTTGATCTCAAATGAATCAGTTAATAGATGTCTGATTTGCGCGTTAGCAGACAAAATATCTGCGGTTTCTGAATCAGAACCACTCTGTGAAAAGCTATTAAAAGTTTGATCTTGATATGATACGACTTCTTTAAAGTCAAAATCTGATTCTATTTTTAACTGGCCAATCTTTGCAGAAAAATCAACTTTAGTGCGATCTGATAGCGAATAAATATAGCCTAAACCAATTTCGTAACGGGTCATATCGATATCATAGTCGTAAGAATAAGATACGAGTGTGTCACCTAAATAATTATTATTGCTATCGTAAACACCCGAACCACTGAAATCGGAACGTGATGTTAAATCGTCATTTAAAATTGAATAGTGGCCTGTTACATACCAGTTCTCAGCAAACTGTTTACTGAAGCTAAAACCAAAGCCTTTCAGAGATAACTCATCGATATCATCAATTTCTGTCTTTTTATATCCAGCTTCAACATAGTCATAGCTTAATGGTGAAGTGTTTTCTGCCATTACAGCAGTAGAAGCAAGTGACAACGCGCAAGCAAGAAGAGTGAATTTCATTGTTTAATCATCCTAATTATAAATCGTGGACAATCTACCAAAGCGAGCAAGGACCCGCAATGGAAACAATATTCGTTTTTGTAGTCTAAATGTAAGAAACTGTTAGAGTCATTAAAAAATTAAGTGAGTAGTTATGTAGTATTTAAACTTCGTTAGCGACAAGTTTTAGCCACAAAGTGATTAACTGATACTGTTAATTAATATTAGTTAAATAAAGGCAGAGAACTGGTTTTGGTTCGTGGGCGAGGTAGCCGCTTGATAAAAATTAGCAATACGTGCGGCACGCTCGTCTACTTCAACATCACGCTTTGCTGTTTTGGTTTCGCTGGTTTGAGTAGCACTATCTTCGGCATACTCACTGTTTATTTTGAAGGTCGATTTGCCTGAGTCAGCATCGTCATCAACTGATTGACTGGCAAGCTCAGCTTGCGCTGCCATAAGCTTTTGTGTGGCATCGGCAGCAATTGAGCGATCAGCACTTGAAGGCTCTTGAGGTGCAAGCGCAGCTGCACGCACCGTCTGCATTTTTTCAATTGTAGCTTTTGGGTCACCTTTAATTTCAGCAACATCAATTTGCACCTCGCCGCCCACGGCATAGTTTGTACCATCTGGGCCGCGTTGATACTCATAGCTTGGTGAGCCAGCATATTGCCCTCCTACCGCTGCATGCGCTTGTTCATGAATACGCACTTCGGTATCGCGGGCTTTTAGCTCTTTAATTTGCTCAGTGTCTTGTTGCTCTTGCTCTGCAACCTTTTGCTCTTTTTGCTGCTCTTGTTTAGCTTCTTGCTGTTCTTGCTCTGATTGTTCAGGCTCGCCTTGTTCGCTACCTTGTTGGCGCTCTTCAATCACTTTGTCTTCAGCTAGACGACCTTTAGCATCATACGTACCAGCTTCAGAACCTGGCTGCTTGGTTTTGTCGCCATCATTCAAGGTTTTATTTTCTGCGTTACTCGGCTTGGTAGCAGCAGGAGGTGGGATCACTTCACGTAACTGATTATCACGGCGAGCACTTTCAGTGTGCACATTCGCTGTGTTGATATTAATCGAAGGAAACGGAGTGACGATATTCATAAGTACTAAACTTTAATATCTATTAATGTACCCAGCACTTCATCAGCAGTCTGAATCGTGTTGATATTAGCTTTTGCATTAAACTCTTCAACTTTTAAATTAACAAGCGACTCATCGATTGGGGCAGGTTGTGAAACTGGCGGAGTTACAGCTTCATTTGGAGTTGCCGCTTGTAATTGGCGTTGTTGAGCTAATTGGGCATCATCTTGCTGATCAATTGAGGCACGGCTAATCTCAGCGCTCGCCTTTTCGATACCTTGGCTTGCACGGTTATAACCTTCTACCGCATTATTAAAAACAGAACTGATTGGCATAACACCCTCCAACAGTGAGATCTACCCGTTAAGTATCGCTCATAAAACGAGCAAAATAAAGCTAAATCCCGCTATTTTTCTGGCCTCTCAGCGAGTTTTGCTTAACACATTGATTTCAGTGCTGATATAAATGCCGCTTTATGTGAAATAAAAGGCGCGTGTGAGGCCTTATCTAAAACTTCATATTCAAACTGAGGTTGTAAGGCATGCATTTTTTCAATCGCTCGATAAGGTACTAATGAATCTAAGCGACCGAAAATACCACGCACAGGTACGCTAAGGTTAGCGAATAGTTCCCGTAAATCATCCTGCTGTAAAATGTCTAAGCCCGCACTTAAAGCTTGCTCTTGAGGCGCTGGGTATTGGTTTAAAAGTGCTTTAAGTTGCTTAATGTCATCTCGCGCTGATTCACTGCCCATCGCTTGTATCGCCAAAAACCGTTCTATCGTTTTTTCTCTATGGCTAACCAGCTGATCTTTAAATGCATTTAATACGTCAGGTTTGATACCCGGCCATTCGTCGGTTTGCGCAAAAAAGGGGGTTGAGGCAACCAATACAACCTTTGCGACTTTGTCAGGCCAATGTGCTGCAATATACAAGGCAAAAAGCCCGCCCAACGACCAGCCAACAAGAATAGACTTTTCATTTAGCTGTGTACTTAGTTGCTCAGCTGCAGCGTGCAAAGTGTAAGGTGTGGGAATAGACTGTGCGTTACCAAAGCCAGGTAAATCGAGGCAACGGACTTCACCATCATGACAAAACTCTAGCTCAGGTTTGATCACTTGCCAAACCCCTTGGTTCATTCCCCAGCCATGTAATAGCACCATCTCATTTTGCATATTTTGTATTTCCCAACCACACTTAGCGCTCATAATAGCGTTTAAAGGAATGAATGCAATGTCTCACTTACCTCACACCTTAAAACTAGGGCTAGACGCACTATTCCCCAACTTTTGCATTAGCTGCCAGAATCACATACAGACTGATCAAGCTTTGTGTCAGTATTGTTTAGATGACCTCAATTTATTTGACCTTACACACCATCCAAACCTGTTACATCGACCTGATATCTGTGATGCATTTCCTGATAGTAATTTTGATCATCTAATTGCCTGTGCTTGGTATCAAGCGCCTTTTAAACTTTGGCTCAAGCAATTGAAGTTTAATGACCAGCAGTATTTTCGTGTGGCGCTACAACAAGTAATACAGAGGCAGCTGCAATTAGCTCATCAAGTTAATTCAAGTTGGCCCGATCTTTTTATTGTGCTACCACTACATAATCAACGCTTTTTAGCGCGCGGCTTTAATCAGGTAAGCCAAACTTGGCTGCCTGTTTTGAAAAACCAGCAATGTACTGTTAGCTCAGCTCTTTACAAGCAAAAAGCAACCAAAGCGCAATCACAGTTAAGTAAAGCGAAGAGAGTTAAAAATCTACAAAATGCCTTTGTTTGTCAGCAAGATTTAACAGGAAAAACCGTGGCTATTATTGATGATGTGATGACCTCTGGCGCAACCATAAATGCTGCGACAGAAGCCATAAAACATGCAGGGGCAAAGCAAGTATGGGCTATGCTCACTTGCCTAACGGGGTTAGGCAACCTGCATTATAATTAATTGTGATTACTTATCACCAGAGGCATGAAAGGCATTACCAAAAAATAAGGCATTGCTTAGTAATCGGCTCGTACCGTACCAGTAACCACGGAACACAGGGTTATCTGTCATACCTATTACACTGCCTTTGCCATATGAATGCGCAATTAGGCCAGCAGCACCCGCTACTTGCTCTACGTTTACGTCATCAGTAAAGCCAGCTAAAAGCGGCTTATCTGTGTAAGTAAGCACATTAACAAAAGGTGAGTCTGATTTCTCAAGTAGCCAAGTGCTATTCTTAAATACTGGTAATGTATTACGGTTCAGCGAATACGTAAGTGGGTGAGATAAATCTACAGAGGTATTAAAAATTGCGCCGGCAATACGCTGACGACCAGCTAAGTCATCTTTATCAGCATAAGTAAGCCCTGTTGTATCAAAGGCACTGGCTACATCGCGACGAGATAAGTAGTTTGCTTTCAGTAGTTGCTGATCAGCTAAGAACTTAGCACCACCTTTATGACCCCAAATAACACCGCCTTTACGAACCCATGACTTAATAGCAACTTTAGTCGCATCATCAAGGCGATTGAAATTTCCGTGCGCTAAAATAATATGGCTGTAGTTTTCAAGGTCGATGTTACCTAAGCGCTCCATTTCGATAATGCTTGGCGCGGTGCCTACAAAACGATCTAAGTAATACCACACTTCACCAAGTTCATACTGGCTGGTTCCTTGACCACCCACTAGCAATACTTTAGGTGCTTTCACAACCGCCATTGCACGAGAACCTAAATCAGCCCCCTTCACCGTTAAGCCCGAACTAATTGGTGTAATTTCAATGCCAAACTCATTCTGTGCTTGGTTTAAATAACTAACCCAGTTGCTATCAGTTTGCAGACCAGCAGGAACAAGAATACTACCTGGTTCAAACGCTATTTCACCTGATGGCGTTTTTGCTGTAAGTGGGCTTAATGCCACGCGTGCTTTCACACCTTGTTCAAGCAAGCTATTAAGCATTTTTGGCGCTAGGTAATCATCCCATTTAAATGCATAGGCATAGCTTTGCGGTAATGCTGCAAAGCTTGACTTAACACTTTGCTGCCAAGGCATTTTTGCCACATTTAAGCCCCAGTTGCTGCTTACCTTTGCAAATTCTAAATTAAAGGCATGAGCAAGTGTCCAGCCAGATACATCATAAAACGTATTATCAACAAAACGCTGTTGCTCACTGAAAATCGCTTTAATTAAACGAAATTGTGGCTGTGCTAATGGCACATAATAGCTCTGCTCAGAAAAGCTTTGCCCGTTTACTTTTAACGGCTCTTCTAACATGTACGCATTGATTTGGTGTTGTCTCAATAAATCAAGGAAGTATTGCATGCGGCTTTGATCAGCGCCGCCTTTAACTACATACCCTTTAAAATCTTCATCACCAGCAAGATCAACTGCTTTGTTATAAAATTTTGCTTGATAATCAAGTAAGTCTGTACGGTTATCAATCGCCGCTTGGAACGTCGATAAGCTTGTTAATAACTGATTTTTAATCGTAAACGGGAAGCTTAACGGGCCGTTAATAGTTTCTTGTAAGTGACCACGCGAGCTCGCTTGTTCAAATAAGATGCCTACACCGCCATTGACGTCTGGGTAAGTTGAGCCTTTACCATAGTAAAAGTCATCAAAGCTTTCTTCTGTGAAGTAAAGTGCATTGTGCTCATCAAGTGTTTTTGCATGATAGTTTGCAATGGCTTTAGTCAGCGTGACATTTTCTTCAGGCGTAATTGGGTGCTTACGAGTTGGGATCCCTGGTTGGAAAAAGTAAGTGCTGTTTGGGCCCATCTCATGAAAGTCAGTTAGGATATTCGGTTTCCATTGGTGGAACTGTGCAATACGCGCACGCGATTCAGGGTGCTGCAGTAACAACCAGTCACGGTTTAAATCAAACAAGTAATGGTTAGTACGACTACTTGGCCAACTTTCGATATGCTCGCGAGTTTGTGGATCTGATGATAACTTCATGCCACGGTTGCTGTTTGCCCAATTTGCAAAACGCGCTAAGCCATCAGGGTTTAATGATGGGTCTAGTAAAATAACCGTGTTGTTAAGTAAGGCATCGATTTCTGGCCCCTGTGCAGCTGCAAGGTAATACGCAACGAGAAGCGATGCGTTGCTGCCTGATGATTCATTACCGTGAACACTGTAACCCATCCAAACAACCGCAGGCTGTTTGCTTGAGTCACTCGCTTCACCATTTAGGCGAGCCAAATGCGCCTTGCGGATTTGCTCAACTTGGCCAAGTTTGTCGGACGCTGTAACCGTTAGCATCACCAGTGGACGCTGCTCATGAGTGCGACCGATTACTTTAAAGTTCATTCGGTCACTTTTTTCAGCAAGAATTTGCATATATTGCACAAGTTGATCGTGACGTACATGCCACTCACCCACTTCGTAACCTAACACCTGTTCAGGGGTCGGAATACTTGGGTCAAATTTCACATCTTGTTCAAAGTAATAAGAAAGAGGTTTTGCTAATGCGCTAACGCTCACTAGCATGGTTAATATTGTTATTATGAAACGCATAGATAGCACCCGTAATTATTTGATGTTTTAACGCTACCATTCGATAAAATAGATGCAACTTTTTACGCTCAACACTGGCGACAACACGATGAGCGGAGTATGATACACAGTATCCGAGTAATTTAGTCAAGTATAGTCCGTTTTATGATCTCTATTTCTGAATCTGCACAATCTCATTTTGCTAAACTTTTAGCAGACCAAGCTGAACAAACAAACATTCGTGTGTTTGTAGTAAACCCAGGTACTTCGCAGGCTGAGTGTGGTGTTTCTTACTGCCCAGAAGACGCCGTTGAAGCGACTGATATTCGTCTACCATTCAATGGTTTTGATGCCGTTGTTGATGCAGAAAGCGCCCCTTTCTTAGAAGAAGCTGAAATCGATTTTGTAACTGACAAAATGGGTACTCAGTTAACGCTTAAAGCACCAAATGCGAAAGCACGTAAACTTAGCGATGATGCATCACTACAAGAGCGTGTTCAACACATGCTTGAAACCGAAGTTAATCCTCAGCTCGCTAACCACGGCGGTCAAGTAAGCCTAGTAGAAATTACTGCTGACGGTATCGCGGTACTGCAATTTGGCGGTGGCTGTAACGGTTGTTCAATGATTGACGTCACACTTAAAGAAGGCATCGAGAAAGAAATGATCGCCAAGTTTGACGAAATCAACGGTGTAAGAGACATTACTGATCACCAATCTGGTGAGCACTCTTACTACTAACCGGTATATTAAGCATGCTTAAAAAATGGGTATTTCGCTTAGGCAGCGACCCCAAGTTAAGCTTAAAACGCTTTCTTCGCGGCCTAGCACTGTTTGTGCTAGCCGTGATTTTTATTGCCATAGGTTACTATGGACCCGCACTATTTCAATTAATTGGCCTAGTCATACTAGCTGTGGCTTTATTCTTTGCTGGTTGGGGCTACTTAGGTATTTTTGCCAACCGCTTTGCGCAAGTTTTAGAGCGCTCTTCACCCAAAAATCACGACCCTGATTTGTGGAAGTAATTTAATCTAATAATTGCTGATTATTGACAATTTTACGGTAGCGAAACCACAACGTTAACCCGCGCATTAGCATAAAGCTGGTCATCGCAAACCACAAACCATGATTTTGCCAGCTACTCACTACCCAAAACAGTCCAAAAAAGCCCACTAGAGCACTAAATAGCATAGTATTACGCATGTCTTTAGCACGGGTTAAACCGACAAATACACCATCAAATAAGAAGCAGCCCATCGCCGCGATAGGCAATATAATCACCCAAGGAAGGTAAACCGTTGCA
Organism: Pseudoalteromonas sp. 0802; assembly: GCF_013350085.1. Lineage (NCBI taxonomy): Bacteria > Pseudomonadati > Pseudomonadota > Gammaproteobacteria > Alteromonadales > Pseudoalteromonadaceae > Pseudoalteromonas > Pseudoalteromonas sp. 0802. The sequence goes on from NZ_JABVXE010000004.1 coordinate 73,768, forward strand.
AGGCTGATAACTTCGGGCACATCGGTGAGTAAGCGAATAATTGCCTCACCAAATAATAAAAATATAAGGCTATAAAACAACGCAAATAACCCGCCCCAAAACAAGCTCAAATTAACCCATAACTTAATCTGCTTAGCGCTGTGCTCACCTTTCGCTTTACCGACCTTTGCCTCACTTGCATAAGCAATACCATCAAGCGCAAAGCTCACCAACATTAAAAAGTTTAGTAACACGGCATTAGCCGCTAAGGTTGTTTCGCCGATACGTGCGCCATAAAAAGTCATAAAGCTAAAACATAGCTGGAGTGCTAATGAGCGAATAAAAATATCGCGATTTAAGCTTACTAAATCAAGTAACTTAGCAACACTTAACCAGGCTTTCACAGCAAGGTTAACACCTTGTTTTTTAGCTAGTTGTGCAACTAACATAAGTGCATAAGCAAGGGCGATATAATCAGCGATTAAAGACGCCCACGCAGCTCCAGCCACACCCCAATCAAGAAACACCACAAAATAAATATCAAGCACAATATTGGTTATATTGGTGATAAGTAATAAATAAAACGGCCCTCGACCATAATGAACACCTAGCATCCAACCAAGTAAAACCAAGTTACACAAAGCAGCGGGTGCACTAAAAATACGAATCGAAAAATAGCTATTTGCTTGTTCTAAAACAGCTTCATTCGCATTTGATAAATATGCCATTAAGGATTGAATAGGTATACTCAGCGCTATTAATAACAGCGCTACCGCTGTTGCTAGTAACAAGCTGCGCTTTAATAGCTCAGCAAGTAAGGTGTGATCGCTTTTACCATAGGCCTGGGCAACTAATCCTGTGGTGCTCATGCGCAAAAAGCCTGCTAGCCAAAATAATAACGAGATAACTGCTGAACCGAGCGCAATACCAGCTAAATAGTGAGCGCTTCCTAAGTGGCCGATTACAGCGGTATCAACTAAACCTAACATTGGCACGGTAATATTTGATAAAATCATCGGACCGGCTAATAACAGTAAACTTTTATGGTGTGCCTTATGACGTTTAAGAAAATGTTTCATTTAGTATTTGCAGTCCTGTTAGGTTTATCTTTGCGTGCCCATGGCGCAGTCATTCTACAGTATCACCACGTCAGTGAAAGCCTTCCTGCGGTAACCAGTGTCAGCAGCGAAACATTCACTGAACACATGCAATATTTAAAAGATAATAACTTCAACGTTATTCCATTAGATGAACTCATTACCTCGTTACAAGCAGGCCAACCGCTAACAGATAAAACCGTCGCAATAACCTTCGATGATGGCTACAAAAATAACTATGAAGAAGCTGCGCCCATCTTAGAAAAATTTGACTATCCGTACACTATTTTCGTAAATCCCGAGCTAATTGATGAAGGCAAAAGCTATGTAATGACGTGGCAGCAGTTAAAGGAGCTATCGAAAAAAGGCGCCTTAATTAGCAACCACACACAAGTTCATAATTACTTACACCGCAAACAACCAGGCGAGACTGAAGAAGTATGGCTTGCACGTACTAAAGAAGACATTTTATCTGCCCAGCAGCGCATTAAAGAAGAAATTGGCCATGATTACAAATACCTTGCTTACCCTTATGGCGAGTTTAATAACTCACTGCAACAACTAGTAAAATCGCTAGGATTTGTTGGTATAGGTCAGCATTCAGGGGCTGTAGGTATCCATTCTGACTTTACCCGGTTACCACGCTTTCCGGCATCGGGCTTTTATTCAAAGCTTGATACGCTTGCCACTAAACTCGACTCTCAAGCATTCACTATCAAACAGCTCAGCTATTCAGATAGCGTGACGGACGAAAACCCGCCAAGTTTAAGCATTCAATTTGATATGCAGGACTTTCATAAAAGCCAGTTTGCTTGTTATGTATCAGGTATTGGTCAAGCTGATTTAACCTGGCTTAGTAAAGATACGGTGAAGATCACATCACCTGAAAAGCTGAAAAAGGGCCGCTCTCGCTTTAACTGCACGGCCCCTTCTATCGCGAAGAAAGGCAGCTATTATTGGTTCTCTCAACCTTGGGTTATTGTACCTTAACCGCTTGTTTTAGCATTTGCGCTGTGATTTTATCTAGGCGAACCACTTCATTAGCCGCATTAAGCTCTACAGCGGCTTTTGGCATGCCCCATACCACAGACGATAATTCATCTTGCGCTATGGTGTAGGCTCCTGCTTGATTTAATGCTAATAAGCCTTGCGCGCCATCACTGCCCATACCGGTCAATAACGCCGCTACTGTCGCTTTAGGGCAAGCAACGACGAGGGAGTTAAATAGCACATCGACTGCTGGGCGATGGCGATTAACCAGCTCACTCGAATCAAGCTGACAAAACAGGCCTCCGGCTTTTTTCACCACACTCAAATGCTGATCGCCCGGTGCAATATACGCCCAGCCAGGTTGTAATTTATCGCCATGTTCAGCTTCTTTAACGTTTATTTTGCACGTTCTATCCATGCGCATCGCAAACGAAGTACTAAAGACCGGCGGAATATGCTGAGTAATTACAATCGGTGGGCAATTTTCTGGCATGCGCACGAGTACTTCTTTAATTGCCTCGGTGCCACCCGTTGAAGCCCCAATGGCTAGTACGCTATTGGCCTTAAATTGCAATGCTGTTAAAGAGCTATCGTCTTCAACTTTTGTTTCTTTAAAAGCGCGTATTCTGGCACCTGCGGCAGTGCGAACTTTTTGATGTAATAAATGGGCATAACGCTGCAGGTTTTCTGTAACATTGATGGTTGGCTTAGCAATAAAATCAACAGCACCAATTTCAAGGGCTTCCAATGTGATGGGTGAACCTTTTTGAGTTAATGTTGAAATCATTACCACTGGCATTGGTCGCAGGCGCATCAAGTTTTTCAAAAAACTTAACCCATCCATTTTCGGCATTTCGATATCTAATGTTAAGACATCGGGATTAAGGCGCTTAATTAAATCTCGGGCTTGATAAGGGTCTTCTGCCGCACCAACAACTTGAATGTCTTGCGCTTGCTCGAGAACTTCCTTGAGTAAACCACGGATCAGAGCAGAATCATCAACTATGAGTACTTTGATCATATGCTCTCCTAAAATAATTCAATATCCGTTTCTGCATCTTGCTGCTCAATATCGTGTAAGTATTTAATTTCACGTTTTTCGAGTTTATCAGAGTGCAATTCACGCATTTTTTTGACCTGAGCCTTGCCTGTTTGCGGATCAAACATCACCTTACGTGGCCAAGGTCCGCCAACATCATGGGATACTAAATCCAAACCCTCTTCAAGTACATAGGCATTTGCAAAACGAATGTTGCCAACACCAATATCTGTCATTGAACGGATTATTTTCCCGCCGCCAAACAGCTTTACTTTGAGGTTGCGTCTAGAAGCACCATTTTTTAGGATTTCATTGATCAAGTACTCCATTGCCCAGTTGCCATAACGACAGTTAAGGCTGTGTGCGTTGCTCGGATCAACGCCTTTTTCTGCTGGCAGCATAAAGTGATTCATCCCACCAATGCCTAATCCTTCATCGTAAATGCATGCAGCAATACATGAGCCTAGCACCGTTGTAATTAGCTCATCAGACTTGGAAACATAAAACTCGCCTGGTAATACTTTAGCAACCACTTTATGGCGCTTGCCATCCCAAAACCGCTTAACGTGATCAAAACCGGGAAGTACAGGTTTAAAATGACTACTCATAGACCACCTTTTTGATAGATAGTTTGGCCTAAATTCTTAAACTCTTTATGGTCTTTACCCAGTGTTTCGGAATGCCCCAAGAATAAATGACCTGAATCGGTCAACAAATCGTAATAACGTTTAAATAGAGTATCTTTCGTCGGCTTATCGAAGTAGATAACTACATTGCGACAAAAAATAACATCAAACGGCCCTTTCATAGGCCAGCTTTGTAATAAGTTTAGACGTTTAAAGAAAATATTCTTTTGTAGTTCGGGTTTTACTTTATATAACTGACCGTCATGGCTTTTTAGAAACCAGCGCTTAAGTTGGCTTTTGTCTAAACCATTCACATTGGCAGCGGTATAGGTGCCAGCCTGTGCTTTAGCAAGCACATTTGAGTCTAAGTCAGTAGCTAGGATTTTCACATCCCAGTCAGATGGGAATAAACCGCTTAAGGTCATAGCAATGGTATAAGGCTCTTCGCCGGTCGAGCAACCAGCAGACCACACCCTTACACGCTTTTGTTTAGCATTACTAATCAGCAGTTTGGGGACTATGGTATTTTTTAGATAACTAAAGTGATGTGGCTCACGAAAGAAAGAAGTCAGATTAGTGGTTATGGCATTAATAAACTCACTAAACTCTTGCTCTTTATTCTCTTCAAGAAAGTCTAAATATTCTTTAAAGTTCTTAAGCTTATGTTGGCGAATACGTCTTGCTAAACGCGAGTAAACCATCTCGCGTTTGTGTTCTGCTAAGACAATGCCGCAAGCATCGTACACTTGTGACGAAATAGCTTTAAAATCACTATCCGTTAATAAAAACTCTTTCATGAGCCTGACCCTGCAGCTGTAACATTAGATGCAATTAACTAGTTAGAATTTAGTTGGGAAGAGTTTTAAAACTCTTCCCACTCATCACTAGGGTCAACAAAGTTATTGCCTTTTGGCGCTGAACGCACAGGTGAGCTTGGCGTTTTAGGAGCTGGGGCTGAACTTGCGCGGCTTGTAATATCCATCTCGTTATTTGATAACGAGAAGAAGTTTAATAAGCGGCTCATATCATTCGCTTGCTCAGCCATTGATTCACCTGCGGCAGATGCTTGCTCAACTAAAGCAGCATTTTGCTGAGTCATTTCATCCATTTGAGCAATGGCTTTATTAACTTGTTCAATACCAGAGCTTTGCTCTTCAGAAGCTTGAGCAATATCAGAAATCATTGCTGTAACTCTTTGCACCGCCGTAACAATTTCTTGTAATGTTGAACCCGATTCATTAACCAGTAATGTACCATCCTCAACTTTGCCAACACTGTCTCGGATCAATTCTTTGATTTCTTTTGCTGCAGCAGCTGAACGTTGCGCTAAATTACGAACCTCACCAGCAACAACCGCGAAACCTCGGCCTTGTTCACCTGCTCGTGCAGCTTCGACAGCGGCATTCAGCGCAAGTAGATTTGTTTGGAAAGCAATTTCATCAATGACACTGATGATGTCTGCAATCTTCTTACTTGATTCATTAATTGCTGACATACTGATTACAGCGCGATTTACAACTTCGCCACCTTTTTGTGCTTTAGTACGTGTTTCTTCAGCAAGTTCATTTACTTCTTTAGCATTATCAGCATTTTGACGAACTGTACTGGTCATCTCTTCCATGCTTGATGCTGTTTCTTCAAGTGATGAAGCCTGCTCTTCTGTACGTTGACTTAAATCAGCATTACCTTGCGAGATTTCTTCTGCACCACTAGCAACCAGCGTTGCTGAGGTATTAATGCGATTAATCACTTCAGTAAGCTTATCAGCCGTGGCATTTGCATCACGTTTTAACTTATCGAATGAACCTTGATAGTCTTGCTCAATACGTTTTGATAAGTCACCGTTCGCCATAGCATCAAGCATATTGCCTGTATCTTTTACTGCATCATCAACAATGCTGACAAGGCTATTTAAGCCCTGTGCCAGGCGTAAGAAGAAACCTTGTTTACCCGCTTCTTCTACACGGGCTTCTAAGTCACCACTCCCCGCAGCAGCAACCAGACCCGCAATTTCTTTTTCAATCGCCACTTCAGCAGTTCTGTCTTCCCACTCCACAACCGTACCAATACGTTCGTTTTCTGGGGTGAAAATAGGGTTTGCAACCAAGCCAAAAGTACGACCGCCAACTTGAATTTCCGTGCTGTAAGTATCACTTAACTTAGCCAGCATGTTGCGCTGATGTGCTGGATTTTTATGGAACACATCGATATTTTGACCCACTAGATTATTACTATTGAAGTTAGGTAAGTCTTTACGTAAATCACTTTCAGCAATTTTCATCATGCTCAGAACAGCGTCGTTCATATAAATAATGTTGTTGCTAGAGTCAGCAATCATGGTATTAGTTGCCACACGGTCTAACGCGCGTCGAACACGAAGATTCTCTTCAGCTTCACGTTTTTCCGCTTCAGCTTTATTTACGCTATCAGTAATATCTTGCCACTCAACAATAGTACCTAAACGCTTACCCGAAGCGCTCACCCAAGGAGTCGCAATCAAGCTAAAAATAAGCCCCGCCAAACGCAATGTGGTTTTGTATGGTTCAGATAATGTTTTGAGTAATTCACGTTGGTGTGATGGTTGTTTATGAAAATCATCAACACACGTACCCACTAAATTCGCCACAGAGAAGCCAGGTAGCACTGTTTGTAACGCTGATTCGCGAGCTTGCAGCATTTGCTTTACTTGCTCATTAACGAAAACAATTTTTAAATCATTATCGGCAATCATCACATTTGCTTGGCAAACACGCAGCGCATTTGATAAATCGGCATCTCGTTTTGACTGACGTTCAAGTTCTTTTTGCGGTGTAATGTCAGTCGCAAATTTGATAACTTTAGTGACATTGCCATTGCTATCAATAATTGGGTTATAGGTACCTTGGATCCAAACTTGTTTGCCATTTTTACCGAAACGCTTAAATTCATCAACAAAGAACTCACCGCTGCGTAATCGCTGCCAAAACTGTTGATACTCTGGGCTTTGCGACTCTTGTTCAGCAACAAACATAGAGTGGTGTTGCCCTTGGATCTCTTCGAGTCGGTAACCCATGGTGTTTAAGAAATTAGCATTGGCAGTTATGATCTGCCCCGACGGTTGAAACTCAATCATCGCTTGCGACTTTTTAAGCGCCGCAATAACTAAATCACTTTCCGACTCAACATTTTTAGGACTGCTAAACCATCCCATACCCTTCACCTTCTTGTTAATCTACCCAGTTAAATGTCCATTGTTTTTTGTAGGTCAAGTAATGCGACCATTTTCTCACCCACATTGACTAAACCCGCAACAAATTGCGCGTTGTCTGAGTCAGACAAATGTGGCACTGCCTTCGCTTCATGCTCAGCAATGCTATAGACATCCGAGACGGCATCAACGGCGATGCCCATAATTTTACATGTATTTTCAAGCTGTACTTTTAGAACAATTACAACGGTTAACGGCCCGTATTCGATGGCTGAAATACCAAAACGAAGCCTTAAATCAATAATAGGCACTATAGTGCCGCGCAGGTTGATAACCCCTTTGACGAAATCTGGTGAATTAGGGATCACCGTAATTTCTTCCCAACTGCGAATTTCTTGCACCGTTAAAATATCAACACCATACTCTTCTTCAGCCATGAAGAAGGTTAAAAACTGTTTTACATCTTGATCTTGTTCAAGGTTTAGCTTGTTATGCAGGTCGTCGTGCTGTGCAATCATGACGCCTCCAAATTCGCTTTTGATTCAATAATCAATTCTTGGCTCCCAGGCTTTCTAAGCCCAGATAATTTAATCAAACCACTAATATCAACAATCAAAGAAACACGACCATCCCCTAGAATTGTCGCCCCTGAGACACCATCAACTTTTTGATAATTGGCCTCTAAGCTTTTGATTACCACTTGCTGTTGCGACAATAAGTCATCAACCAATAAACCTACTTTTTGGTTGTCACTCTCAACGACAACCAACAGGGTTTTATCAAGCGTTTCAATCGCCCCTTTATGATTGAAAATATTATAAAGCCTTAAGATTGGAATATATTCGTCACGTAAACGCAGCACATCTAAGTCTTTGCCTACTCGACTCACTTTACTAATATCGATTTGCAATGACTCAATTATCGAAATCAGCGGGATAATGTAAGTGTGCTCAGCAATTCGGACTAACTGCCCATCTAAAATAGCCAACGTTAGCGGTAGACGAATTGTAAATGTCGAACCTACGCCTGGTGCAGAAGCCACTTCAACAGAGCCACTAAGTGCTTCGATATTTCGCCTTACTACATCCATACCAACGCCACGACCTGATAAGTCGCTGACTTGATCGGCTGTAGAAAATCCTGGTAAGAAAATAAGCTCATTGATTTCGTTATCAGACAACTCATCGGTTTCTGAAATTAGGCCGTTTTTAATTGCCTTTTCACGAATTTTAGTGGTATTCAGGCCCTGACCATCGTCCATAATTTCGATAACGATATTGCCACCTTGATGAAACGCATTGAGCGTTACAGTACCAACAGGGTCTTTTCCCGCTGCAACGCGTTTATCAACGGTTTCTAAACCATGATCTAAGGAATTTCTCACTAGATGCACCATGGGGTCAGAAAGTTTCTCCATCACCGTTTTATCTAGTTCGGTTTGTTCACCAAGTAATTTAAGCTCAACTTGTTTATCAAGCTTTTGCGAGATATCGCGTACTAAGCGAGGAAAGCGACTAAACACAAAGCTGATAGGCAACATGCGAATACGCATGACATTTTCTTGTAAGTCACGGGTATTATGTGCCAGTTGTGCTAAGCCCTCTTGTAATGAGGCTATAGTTGCTTCAGTGATCTCTTGCTCACCCAATTGACTTAACATCGCTTGGGTAATCACTAATTCACCCACCATGTTGATCAATGAATCAACTTTGTCGATACCAACCCTGATTGAGGTTGATTCTGCATTGGCTGTGGTTGCTTTAACTGGCGCTGGCTTTTTCGTATCAGTGATTGGTTTAACTGCTGCTGGTTCAGCCTCTTGCGCTGGCGCAGCCTCTTCAGCAACAGTTTCAACAGCGGCAACCTCTTCATCACCAAACAAACCACCACATAGCGTAATGGTGATATCAGCATCATCTTCAACCCACTCGAAAATTTCTTCGATGCAGCTTTGCTCTTTGTCTGTGGTTAAGAAAAAGCGCCACGACAAAAAACAATCTTCAGGGGCAAGGTTAGTAATATCGGGCACATCATCTTGAAAGGCTTGTGTTTCAAGTTCTCCCAATTCCGCTAATTCACTGATCATGTAAAGTGGTTCATTACCGGTTTTAAATAAATGATGGTGTGGTTTGAAATCGATTTGATAGGTGTTAAAGCTGCTTTCGCTAACAGCTTCTTGCGTTGGCTCTGGTGCTTTACTTGCAGCACGCATACCAAGAATTTCTTCAAATTTAATACGCAATTCATCAGCTTCAGTTAGATCTGGCTGCTGCTCAGCTTGTAAAGTTCTGAGTAAAGCCCGTAAACAGTCAACTGATTTTAAAAGTAAATTTACATGCTCAGCAGTAAGATCTCGTGAACCTTCACGAATTTGATCTAAAAGGGTTTCGAGAACATGAGTAAAGTCTGCAACAGCACTAAAACCAAAGGTACCGCTGCCTCCTTTTATTGAATGCGCAGCGCGAAAAATTGTATTTATGGTCTCTAAGTCTTCTTCGCCAGGCACTAAGTTTAATAACTCAGCCTCCATAGCGTCGAGTCCTTCGAAGCTTTCTTCGAAGAATACTTCAAAAAATTGGCTTAGATCTATACTCATGCCCCGCTCCTATTATTAGCGAATCACTTTTTTCAATACCGCTAACAATTGCTCAGGATTAAATGGCTTAACAATCCAACCAGTTGCACCAGCAGCTTTACCTTCAGACTTTTTATCAAGACCCGACTCTGTGGTCAGCATCAGTAAAGGTGTGAACTTATAATTAGGTAAGCTACGTAATTCACGAATAAGGGTAATGCCATCCATTACCGGCATATTCACATCAGAAATAACAGCATCAAAGCCTTGTTGTTTTGCGATATTTAAAGCTTCGCTGCCGTCTTTCGCTTCTGTCACATCAAAGCCAGCTTTTTTAAGCGTAAAACCAACCATTTGGCGCATAGATGCAGAATCGTCTACTGCTAAAATTCTTTTCATAAAAACCTCTTAATTGGCATTCTCAAGCACAAGATAATGGCTTAAGCCCAAACTATTAATTGCCTGTTGCAACGGCTTACTCTCGCCAACCCAAATAATTTTGTGTTGCACCGAAAGCAAATGCTTCTGTAATGCACATAAAAGCTGAATTGATGCTGTGTCAGCACGGGTCACTTCACTGATATCCAAACAGATATCATCATTTGCTGATAACTCTTGGAGCAAATCTTGATGGAGTGTTTCGACCTGACTAATAGCTAATTCTGTAGGGAGCTTTAACATTACTTATACCTTCCCTGCTTTAAACAATTCATAACAAAAGCTTAGACTGACTAAATAAAAATGCCATAATTTGAATCAAAAAATAGTAAAATTTTTTAGTAGCTTAGACATTTATATCAAAAAAGGAAGCTTTTCTTTTGCGGAAAATGACTCCCTTAACCAAGAAAGTTTACTTTGCGTAATAATCTGCTATTTTTTTGAACTCTTCAGTCAAAGTTGTGGCGTTTATTAATGGCACGCTGCCTTGTTTAAATTCAGGCTTAAAAATCGCACGTACCGAGCCATCGCCATCAACCATCACTACCGACGCGCTATGATCAACGGCATACTCTTGCTCATCACTATCGTTAATTGCGTAAATTAAGCCAAGCTCTCTAACAAATGGAAAAAGTTGCTTGTGCGGACCTGACACAGCAAGAAAGTCGGGATTGAAGTAATCAATGTAGGCTTTGCGCTTTTCGGTTGTATCACGTTTTGGATCTACGGCAACAAACCATACCTGCACTTTGTAATCTTGGCTTAGCTGCTTTTGCACTGCAGTTAACTTCGCCAGTGTCATTGGACATATATCAGGGCAACTGGTATAGCCTAAAAAGACCAAATTCCAATGCCCCATAAACTGACTGTTATCAGCGGGCGCACCATGTTGATCGGTTAATAAAAACGGACTAATCGGCTTTGCCTGCTCATAAACCAGTGCTTCGACTTCAGGTGCGCTGTTGTTTTTACCACAACCGGTTACAAACAATACCGCACTGAAACATAAAAAAGCGACGATTCGCGTCATAAAACTAACCATTTATCAATGAATAAGGCGATAAAGAGTAGCATTAAATGCACGATTGAAAAACGAAATAAGTCCATTGCTGTATCATCTTTTGGGGCAATTTTTAGTTTTAACGCTTTATAAATGAATATCGCGTTTAAAACGCTTGCACCTAATAAGTAAATTAGCCCTGACATGCCAATTAAATAAGGCAGCACACATACCAAAGCAAGCAAAATGCTGTAGCCAACAACGCAAGTTTTACAAAATTCGATACCGTGAGTAACAGGCAACATAGGAATTTTTGCCCGCTCGTAATCACTTTTACGTGCAATCGCCAAGGCCCAAAAATGCGGGGGAGTCCAAGTAAATATAATCATCACTAACAGCCAAGGAGCCGCGGCCATATGGCCTGTTTCAGATACCCACCCTAGCAACGGCGGCATAGCACCTGCCAAACCACCAATAACAATATTTTGCGGTGTGGCACGCTTTAAAAATGAGGTGTAAATAAAGGCATAGCCGACAAGCGCAAACAAAGTAAGAATGGCGGTGAGCGTATTCGCCCATACCATAAGCATAACAAAACCTAGTATTCCTATAGTTGCAGCAAAGCTCAAAGCATGTTGTTTACTGAGCCGACCTTTTGCCACAGGACGATGACGTGTACGTGCCATTTTGCTGTCGATTTCACTATCAACAACATGATTGATCACGGCAGCAGCAGCCGACAGCAAGCCAATACCTAGCAAGCTTGCAAGCTGCACAAATACCCCTCGCCCAACATCGGGAGCCAATGCCAAACCAACCCAAGCAGTGAGTACAAGCATGGCAACTACTTTAAATTTACTGATAGCTAAGTAATCTTTAAGTAACTCTGAGCTTTGAATAAATAATGATTTTTCTGAGCTTAGTAATAATGCCATCACAGCCTCCTAGGTTCTTATTTTTAAGTGGAAGCATAGTCGTACCATGCTAAGCAGTAACAATGCGGCCATTAGGTTGTGCGCAAGCGCTACACTTAACGGGAAGTGCCAGTGCACAACAGCTAGGCCTAAACAGATTTGGCACAACAAAGCGATTAATACAGTGACTGTGCAGTGCTTAATTTTTCGAGAGTAACAGCGTGAATATATGCGCCACATGATCAGCGCTAACACCACACAAGTAACCAGCGCCCAAATACGGTGTAGCAGATGAATAGACATACGCGCCTGCTGCGATAAAACGCCATATTCATAGGTGCTGTGCTCAAGCGGTAGCTGAAACACACTCTTCAAAGAAAACGGTTTTCCGTAGCTACACAGCGGTAAGCCATTACAATGCGGAGCGGCGTAATTTGCTGCAAGCCAGCCACCCAACGCAATTTGCAGTATTAGCACCACCAAGCCCACCAGCGCTAACTGATAATATGGCTTTGCGCCGCTATCACTGCTAGCAACAGGGTCAGTCTTTAAACGTAGATACAATAAAAACAGCAACGACAAGATACTAAAACCGCCGAGCAAATGCCCCATAACAACCAAAGGCTGTAGGTTCATAGTGACAGTCCACATGCCCAATACGGCTTGGAATACCACCAATAATAATAGTGCTAATGGCAGTTTAACCGGCGTATTTGGATATTGGCGTTTTAACCAGGCAAAAACAAACAAGGCTAAAATAAGTAAACCAAGGGCACCGGCAAAATAGCGATGGATCATTTCTTTCCATGCTTTTGCTGCTTCAAACATCATATCAGGGTAGTTTTGTTCAACATGTAACAGAGCAGTTTCATGTTTTGGCACAGTTAAAAATCCATAGCAACCAGGCCAGTCAGGGCAACCAAGCCCAGCATCACTCAGCCGTGTATAGGCACCAAGCCCAACAACTAAGATAGAGAAGAAAACCGTAATTAAGACTAAATATTTATAATTTTTATACATCTTTATCCCCTTAATGAGGTTTAACTTGAACGCGCATAGTTAAGTAGTTTCTTTAAGTCTTTAAGTAAGCCTTTTTGAATCAGTCTGTTTTGTTCTGGCTCAGCCGTGTAGGGGTAATGCAAAACCACTAAGCCCATGTGATCAACCAAGTATAAGTCTCCCGCTTTGAGCGCAGGACTTACTGCTAATTGACGCCAATTTGCCGATACCTGCTGTTGATTTGTCAGTACCGCCACATCCACTTTTTGCTGATTTTTACCTAAAGCGACATATAGGTTATCTAGACTTGCTAATTGGTTTGCACAAACTTCACTGCACTCTTTTGGATAATTAAGCGCAATTGTCCATTGTTTAGGATCGCCTTGTTGCCAATCAGCTAATTTAACTTCTTCGCTTAAAAGCTCACCATGATTACTCGAACCACTCGGTAACCACTCAAGCTTTAATGCTGCATAAGCAAGTGCCAGCGGCACAAAACAGCATAAAACGAATAAACTAAGCGGGTTTATTTTCATAACCTCTCCTTCTCATCGCAAAATAAGCAATAACAACACACGCTAAGCCGATTAATAACCACTGCACGGCATAGGCGTAATGTTTATCTGGCCCCATCACGACACTCTGGTAATGCGGGGTTGCAATACCATCTGCTTCATTGCGATAACCAATAAAGTCTTGTAAGGGCTTTGCTAATTGAGCACTAAAAATTGCTAAGTCGATGCCTTGAATACGCTTAGGCCAGCCTTGCTCTGCACCAATCTCATCGGCAAGTGTGAAGCCTTGTAAGTTGCCTTGTTTCAATTGCACAGTAGCCGTAAAGCTTGTTGATTCTGGCCACACAACGGTTGGCAACTGGCTACGGTTTGTTGGAGCTTTTAGCCAACCAAAGTTAACGATTAAAGGCACGCTTTCACCTGCAATTGTCATCGCTACTAGTAAGTCATAGCCCACTTGCCCCTGATAAATTTGATTATCAAGCAGCCAGTAATGTTGTTTATTTACCTCGCCAGAGACTTTGACTTGCAAGCCCGTTTTGTTCAGCTCACTAGGTAAATTTTGCAGTTCTTGCCAGCTCAAAACGCCTTGCTCTTTCGAAACGGCTAACTGGCTTAGTTGCTGCTGTTTTTGCTCGCCTCGCTGGTATTGCCAAACGCTTAGTCGCAAACAAATAAGCACTGCAAGTATCACAACGCAAATTGCGATAATTGAGCTAAGCTTTTGTTTACGCCATAAAATTAACTGCATTTGGAATACCTAATATGATTAAAATCATTATTGTTTTGTTATTACTTTATATTCTGTTCAACCTATTTAGAGCGCTGTTTGTGATGATGTCAGCAAAAGAGCACTCGAAACCCATGTCGCATTACTTAGGTCGTCGAGTGCTGTTTTCAGGTATTGTGCTGGTGCTCATCATTGCCGCAATGAAATTGGGCTTTATTCACACCAACCCGTCGCCGCTTCACAAAGCTACAGCACGTACACAAACACAAATAAACACAACCACACCACATCAACAAAGTGCCAATACCAAGCAGCCGCTTGAAAGGCAAAATGCTTTTCACTCGTGAAGTGGCCTTTAAAGATTCTGAGCAGCACCACAAATAAAATAATGGTGCCTAGTGTCACGTGCATACCGTGAAATCCTGTTAACAAGAAAAAGGTATTCCCATAAACGCCCGCATCTAAGGTCAAACCTAAATCTTGGTAAGCATGCATATACTCGTAAACTTGTAAGCCAAGGAAAATCACACCTAACAGCACGGTTAAAGATAAAAATACCTTTAGGGCGCCGCGCTTATTGTTTTCTATCGCAACATGAGCAAAGTGAATTGTGACCGATGAGGTAAGCAGAATAAGCGTGTTGATCAGAGGTAGACCTTGCCAACCCATAGCCTGTGTGGTCTCACCCGCTGGCGTAGTTAATAACGGCCATACGGCTTCAAAGGTTGGCCAGAGCACTTCGTTGGTCATGGCATTATTACCAGCACCACCAAGCCAAGGCACCGAAATCATACGTGCGTAAAAAAGAGCGCCAAAAAATGCCATAAAGAACATAACCTCAGAGAATATGAACCAGCTCATACCTTGTCTGAAGGAGCGGTCCATTTGTGCTGAGTAAAGCCCTTTATGAGACTCTTCAATAACGTTTCTAAACCAGCTAAAAACCATATAAATTAATATGGCAATGCCTAGATACAAGACATACTGGCCACTACTGCCCTCACCACTTACTTGCATCACAGTTAAACCAGCACCAACAGCAATTAAAAACATCGCGATGGCACCAACTATTGGCCAAGGACTCTCGGCTGGAACATAGTATTTTTCATAATTTTGATTCATTTTGTTTGCTCCCAATTAGCAATTAGCTTGGCGGCTTTTAATCGTTTTTAGCCACAACATGCCCGCTAATATCAAACACGGTATACGACAACGTCAGTTCCTCAACATCGTCGGGTAACTCAGTATCAACATAAAACAACAAGGTAAATTCCATTTCTTCACCGGCTTTCATTGGCTGCTGATCAAAGCAAAAACAGGCTATTTTGTGTAAGTACTTTGCCGCTTTACCCGGTGATACTGATGGAATTGCTTGCATGACTTTGTCTTCATTACTGGTGTTCTTTGCTGAGAATTTAACTTCACGCATGGCACCAGGTTGTACCGCTACGCTGTATTGCTCAGACTGCACCTTAAATGGCGCGCCGCTTTGGGCGTGAGTGGTAAAGCTGACATCAACTTGGCGCTGTGTATTTATTGATTCACTCGCGCTCGCTTTTTCTAATGATGGCTTACCATTCAACCCTGTAACGTCGCAAAACACGTCGTAAAGCGGCACCATTGCAAAAGCAAATGCGAACATGAGCAAGCATGTAATCAGCAGTTTTTTTAGCAAAGGTGCATGGTTCATTACTTAATCTCCGGCGGTGTTTCAAAGGTGTGATAAGGCGCTGGAGAATCGACTTCCCACTCTAAACCTTCAGCTCCATCCCATACTTTGGCAGGTGCCTTTTCGCCACCTCGAGCGCATTTAAATACCACCAATACAAACAACAGTTGCGATAAGCCAAATGCAAAACCACCAATACTGATAATGGCGTTAAAGTCAGCGAATTGCAGAGCATAGTCAGGAATACGACGCGGCATACCAGCAAGGCCAACAAAGTGCATAGGGAAGAACAAAACGTTGACACTGATTAGCGATAACCAAAAATGCCATTTTGCCAGCGTTTCGTTGTACATGTTGCCAGTCCATTTCGGTAGCCAATAATAGGCTCCCGCCATAATTGAGAACACAGCCCCCGTCACAAGCACATAATGGAAGTGAGCCACCACAAAATAGGTATCGTGATACTGAAAATCTGCTGGTGTAATCGCAAGCATCAAGCCAGAGAAACCACCTAAGGTGAATAACACTATAAAGGCGATGGCAAACATCATCGGAATTTCGAAGCTAATCGAACCTCGCCACATGGTGGCCACCCAGTTAAACACTTTAACGCCCGTTGGTACCGAGATAAGCATGGTGGCGTACATGAAAAACAACTCGCCTGCCACAGGCATCCCTGTGGTAAACATATGGTGTGCCCAAACGATAAAACTTAGCAGCGCAATCGATGAAGTTGCATACACCATAGACGCATAGCCAAATAGCTTTTTGCGCGAGAAGGTCGGTACGATAGTCGATATAATGCCAAAGGCCGGCAAAATCATGATGTACACTTCGGGGTGACCGAAGAACCAGAAAATATGCTGGAACATCACAGGGTCGCCCCCACCGGCTGCATCAAAAAAGCTGGTTGCAAAGTATTTATCGGTCAACACCATAGTGACCGCCCCTGCTAGAACAGGCATAACAGCAATTAACAAAAATGCAGTGATTAACCATGTCCATACAAATAGCGGCAGCTTCATCCACGTCATACCTGGCGCTCTTAAGTTGACGATAGTCACGATAACGTTAATCGCCCCCATAATTGAGCTGATACCCATAATATGTACAGCAAACACAAAAAGTGCAGTGTTATCGTTGCTGTAAGTTGTTGATAGTGGTGCGTAGAAAGTCCAACCAAACGCAGGACCACCACCAGGCATGAGTAACGAAGCCAATAGGATTAAAAATGCGAACGGCAATATCCAAAAGCTCCAGTTATTCATACGTGGTAAGGCCATATCAGGTGCGCCTATCATCATAGGTACCATCCAGTTTGCAAGCCCAGTAAATGCGGGCATAACGGCACCAAACACCATGATCAAACCATGTACGGTAGTCATTTGGTTGAAAAAGTGCGGATCAACTAACTGTAATCCAGGCTGAAACAGTTCAGCGCGGATCACCATTGCCATCGCTCCACCAATTAAAAACATAGTGAGTGAAAAAATCAGGTATAAACTACCAATGTCTTTATGATTGGTGGTGTAAAGCCAACGCTTAAAACCTTTAGCTGGATGATGATGGTCGTGATGCGCATGCCCTGTTGCTTGCTCGTTAATAACATTACTCATTAGTTCGCCTCCGCTGCTGCATCAATCGCGGCTTGAATTTGACTCGGTTGGATAACATCGCCGGTATCATTACCCCACGCGTTTCGCTTATAAGTAATAACCGCAGCAAGTTGCTTAATTGAAAGCTGTTTATCAAACGCTTGCATTGCTGTGCCAGGCTTACCGTGTAACACGATATCTATGTGATCTTTTACATCACCTAATACAATCGGGCTGCCTTTAAGTGCTGGAAAAACGCCTGGTAAGCCCATACCGGTAGGTTGGTGACATGCAGCACAGCTTGCCATATACACTTGCTCACCTAAGACCATAAGCTCTTCTTTCGGTAATGTTTGATCAAGCAAAGCAGCATCTGCTGCGGCCGCATTGGCTCTTTCTTGCTTGGCATCTGCAAGCCAATTAGCAAATTCATCTTCAGGTAAGGCTTTCACCACAACAGGCATAAAGCCATGATCTTTACCGCATAACTCAGCACATTGACCACGGTATACTCCTGGCTCGTTAATACGTGTCCACGCTTCATTGATAAACCCAGGATTTGCGTCCTTTTTAACCGCAAAATCAGGCACCCACCATGAATGAATTACATCGTCTGAGGTCATTAAAAAGCGAACTTTTTTATTGATAGGAAGTACTAGCGGTTTATCTACTTCAAGCAAATAATGCTCAGTTTTCTCTGCTTGGTTGTCTATTTGATCTTTAGGAGTAGATAGAATCGAGTAATAAGCAATGTCTTCACCCATGTACTCGTAATGCCACTTCCATTGTGAGCCAGTCACTTTAATGGTGATATCGGCTTTAGAGGCATCTTCCATGGCAATTAAGGTTTTTGTGGCAGGCACAGCCATGGCGATTAAGATGACAAATGGAATGGCAGTCCAAAGTATTTCAACTTTTGTACTTTCATGAAATTGGGCAGGCTTGGCCCCTTTGGATTTACGGTGGTGTATTAAAGCCCAAAACATCACCGCAAATACGATGATGCCGATTACACAGCAGATAATAAATATCGTCATGTGTAACTCATAAACATTATTACTTATATCGGTCACCCCTTTACGCATATTGTATTGGCTATTTGCCAATGCAAGCTCAGGAAGTGCAAACAATATAAGCCACAAGGCGTAACGCAGTTTACCCATGTGACGGCTCCTTTAGATGCTATTGCAAGACGCAAAGCGAAAAGGCGATACAACAAGGTGCCCATTCGTTTTTCTTATTGTTCAGAGCGACTACGTATCATTTTGACCCACTTATGATACCGACCCCATGACTAACACCTCGCACATTTTTGTGTCTTTTTATTAATTAGGTGTTAATACAGTGTATTAACCAATTAGTTAAAAAATAACCAATAAGCAAGTTTTAATGATAATAAATGTTTATTTTGGTGCACAAATAACAACTATAATCAGCGCGTTATTTAATGTTTAGGAGTAAGAACGAAATATAAAAAGAGAGGAAAACTGCGCCATATAAGGCTTTAAATGAAGAGTAAGGATTCACAAATCCTAATTAAGTAGTAAAATTTCAGCGGCGCACCAAATTGAGTCAATTTAATGCACCAAATTGGGAACGTTTACATCCAGTCAGCGTTACGAATAACACCTACCGCTAACCCCTCGATGTTGAACGACTCATGCTCAAGGTCAACCTCAATAGGCGAAAACTCTTCGTTCTCAGCGTGTAAAAGTACTTTGCGACCCGCCTTTTCTAGACGCTTAACTGTTACATCTTCATCGACTCGAGCTACAACTACTTGCCCGTTTTCAGCAACTTGTGTTCTGTGTACTGCAAGCAAATCGCCATCCATAATACCAATGTCTTTCATACTCATACCATTTACACGCAGTAAGAAATCGGCAGCAGGTTTAAATAATGAAGGATCAACTTGGCAGTGACTTTCAACATGCTCTTGCGCCAAAATAGGTTCACCAGCTGCAACACGGCCAATTAAAGGTAAGCCTAGTTGCTCTGGCTCATCTTCTTCAATTAACTGAATACCGCGACTCGCCCCAGGCTTCATTTTGATCATGCCTTTTTTTGCCAGTGCTTTTAGGTGTTCTTCAGCAGCGTTGGCACTTTTAAAACCCAATGTTTGAGCTATTTCAGCACGCGTAGGTGGCATGCCTGTATCTTTAATAAAGACTTTAATTAGTTCTAAAATTTGCGATTGGCGTTTAGTTAATGGGCGCATACAACTGGTTTTCCATACAGTACATTCAACTGTGAGTATATACAGTTATTTGAAAATCGCAAATTTAAATTAACCCCATCATATTGCTACAAAACTAACATTGAACCACACCGAAAGATGCCATAAGGTATTATCTTTAATTAGCAGGCTAAGGAAACACAATGAGTATTTGGCACCAACCAATCACGTTAGAGCTTTGCAAAGAGCTGGAACAAGGGATTACCGGTCAAGGCACTTTAATGAAAACTATGGGCATTGAGGTAACTGAAATTGGCGATGATTATTTAATGGCAACCATGCCTGCTATTCCTGAGCATCATAACCCTATGGGCATGGTCCATGGCGGAGCAAACGTTGTATTAGCAGAGACAGTGGCAAGCTATGCAGCCAATTTCGTGGTTGATTTCAATAAGTTTTATGCTGTTGGCCAAGAAATTAATGCCAACCACATGAAAGCGTCACGCAAAGGAACGTTAACAGCAACTGCGAGACCGCTGCATTTAGGTAAGCGAACTTCTGTTTGGGATATTAAAATTACCAATGCCGCAGGAGAGCTTTGCTGCGTATCAAGAATGACCGCAGCTGTTGTAGAGCGATAAATTCTGGCTATTTTTCGACAGGATAAATAGTAATTTCAATCCCTGCGCCAATTGCAGAGATACGTAACAAGGTATCGGCATGCAGGGGTTGGTTAAAGCATTTAGGCGAATTACCTGATTCAAAGCCTATATCAAATGTACGCTTTGAGCACGATAACCACTGTTTTAATGCATTGCGCGAGCAAGACTCAATAAGCTCGCAAAGCTGGTTAATGGCTTTATCTGGAGAGCTGATATCTGCGGTTGCTTCAATACGTGCTAGTTGGCGGTATTCATCTTGGTCATAATGTAAAACCATGGCGTTTTTCTTCAAATCAGCAACAAGCGCACTAATATCGTGCTTTGACTCAAGCTCCAGATCTACATTTAAAAATTGAATTTCCGACATACTCTCGTTTTTACCCTCTATTTATATCGACTGAAACTTTAACTCAGTTTTGTATATATACCAAATCTAGAATACAGTTAATGCGACATTATGCCGCATTGGCAATCTAGCTAAACAACCTAAAATAGCGCCCACATAACAATAATAACGGGGTAATAATGAATAAACGCCTGTTTAAGTATGCTCGTAAAGGGCATAAATGGCTTGGCTACTTACTTGCTTTGCAGATCTTTTTTTGGCTCTTAGGTGGGCTGGTAATGAGCTCATTACCACTTGAAAAAGTGCATGGTAAGCATCTGGCTAATCGCAGTTTAAGTAGCCCATTTTTATTGTCGGACTACCCTGCTTCAATTGATAAAATAACAGCGCAATTCGAGCAAATCGAGGGTATTAAATATAGCCATTTTTTAAATACCCCGATTATAGAAGTTACATCCTCTAGCGGTACGTTTATTTTTGATGGCAGAACAGGTGCTAAAATGCCTGCACCGAGTAAAGCGCAAATCATAGAAAATGCGCAAGCTCACCTGCTTATTGACGCAAAAATAACGCAAGCGCAGTTATTAACAAAAGGGCCTAGAGAAGTCGGTCACAAAGCCAATGTTTGGCAAATTAGCTTCGATGATTGGTTAACAACAACCTTATATTTAGATAGCCAAACCGGTAAAGTTATAACTGTGCGCAGCACTCTGTGGCGCATTTTCGACTTTTTCTGGATGCTACACATTATGGATTATGATGAGCGTGAGAACTTTAACAATCCACTACTCATCAGCTTCTCAGCCACCAGCGTACTATTTTGTATTACAGGAGTTCTCTTGTTACTACAAAACGTTCGAATTAAACGTAAAAAGCCAGCTACACGTGTTGGTCAATCAAAATAGGATTGCCATCTGGGTCGGTGATAATAAAACTCGCGTCACCGGCCTTTTGTATTTCTAATCCTTGTTGCTGAAATTGTGCAGCTAATTGCTCAAAGGTTGCAAATTCATCCAAAGCTTCGGCATTTTGATCCCACCCAGGATTAAAGGTCAGCATGGTTTTATCAAACATACCTTGAAACAAACCAATCAAATGTTCACCGTTTTTCATAATTAGCCAATGCTG
Organism: Pseudoalteromonas sp. 0802; assembly: GCF_013350085.1. Lineage (NCBI taxonomy): Bacteria > Pseudomonadati > Pseudomonadota > Gammaproteobacteria > Alteromonadales > Pseudoalteromonadaceae > Pseudoalteromonas > Pseudoalteromonas sp. 0802. Next base: position 95,433 of record NZ_JABVXE010000004.1, read on the forward strand.
TTCTATCTCCCCAGCAAACTCTTTGAAACCTAGCTTTTCATAAAACTGCTTTGAAGCACGAATATCTTTTACATTTAGACTTACAGAAAAAGCACCTAATAACATGGTTGTAATTCCTTTAATAAAAACGGCCTAACAACTATAGCTGAGTTGAAAAACTTTTCCTTTTTAGAATAGTCGCTCTAGAATAGCTGTTCCTGTAGTTCACTGATGTGATGGATATGCGTTTATTTCTATACTTAGCCCTTTGTTTTATTTTCACTTTCCCTATATCCGCTAAAGAATTTTCGAGCTTTTACAGTGCCAAAAAGCATTTAATTAAGAATCTACCAAGCAATAGTAAAAGCTTATATTGTGGTTGCGATATCAAGCGCCAAGGTAAAAAACTTGTGCCAGACCCTGATGCTTGTGGTTATATTCCTAGAAACTCTGTCACCCGCTCAGGAAAAGAGAATGCTCGCGCAAAAAGAATAGAGTGGGAGCACATTGTGCCTGCCTGGGAGTTTGGCCATCAATTACAATGCTGGCAGGATGGCGGTCGCAAAAACTGTAAAAAGGTCAGTGAAAAGTTTCGTCAAATGGAAGCTGACATTAATAACCTTGCACCTGCTATAGGCGAGATCAATGCTGACCGCTCAAACTTTCGCTACGGCATGGTGTCATCATCAAGTGCAAGTTACGGAGCATGCCCTGTAAAAGTTGACTTTAAGCAACGCGTATTTGAGCCACCCATTTATGCAAGAAAGCAAATAGCCGATACCTATTTTTATATGCAAAAAACCTATGGCTTAAAAATATCTGACAAACAACGTAAATTATTTGAATCGTGGCAAAAGCTTGAAATAGCTGAAATTAGTAATCGCAAATCTTTATAACTAGCAGCACATTCGTTTACATTTTAGACACTATAATTTATTGCTTTCAGATTAAGTAATTGTTAGTTTTTAAACAATTTATATAAGAAAGGAAGCACCATGTTTAAAAATAACAAACTCGCTTTAGCTGTCTTCTTAGCGGCTTCAGGCATGTCTTTATCTGGCTGCGGCGGTGGTGGCTCATCGAGCAATACCGATACCACGAATCCACCACCAACAACTTCTGAACCCACTTGGACGGCTGGTGTCTTTGATCCATCAAGCGAATTTAAAGATCAATGCGCTGTACCGCGAACTGGCAATGATCCATATAACGATAATCAACCTTACCCAGATACAGCAGGCTCTGAGTTTACTGAGAAGATGTGGCTACGTTCATGGAGTGACGAAACCTATCTTTGGTACGATGAAATAGAAGACAATGACCCAGATAACTTCAGCTCTGTCGCCGCTTATTTTGATCAATTAAAAACCTTCGAAAAAACAGACTCTGGTGCTTATAAAGATCAATTCCATTTCAGCAGGCCGACAGATGAGTATTTTCAAGAGTCACAATCAGGTGTGGTTTCTGGCTATGGTATCAATTGGGCATTTATCAGTAATGTTCCGCCACGAGAGTTACGTGTAGCCTATTTAGAGAGTGACTCACCAGCTGCAAATGCAGGCTTACAACGCGGTGATACTATTTTAATGGTCGACGACGTCAGCATTGATACTAATACTCAACAAGGCGTAGATATTCTAAATGAAGCGCTATTTGGACCGACAGCTGGCGACTCGCACAATTTTGTTGTACGCAGTAATGATGGCACCGAAAAATCGTTTACTCTAGTCGCAGGTAATATAACCCAAACACCTGTACAAAATGTCGATACTATTACCACAGGAGATGGCACTAAAGTTGGCTACATGCAGTTTAACAGCCATATAAGTATTGCTCAGCCTGAGCTGATAAGTGCTGTGAATAAGTTCAAAACCGACAATATCGACGAGCTTGTGATCGACCTTAGATACAATGGCGGTGGTTTATTAGCGCTTTCTTCGCAACTTGCCTATATGATTGCAGGTCCAGCCAATACGAGTGACTATTTTTACTATCAAGTCATTGAAAATGACAAGCAGCCCGAGAGCGACCCATACCCGTTTATTGATATTGAAGTCGATTATTCTACTTTCGAGGGAACAGGTAACACTCTCCCTGACTTAAATTTATCGAAAGTCTATGTACTCAGCACTGATAATACATGTTCAGCATCAGAAGCACTTATCAATGGCTTAAAAGGCATAGATACTGAAGTTGTTTTAATAGGTGGTAAAACCTGCGGTAAACCATATGGTTTTACCCCAACGCATAACTGTGCAACCACTTACTACACCATTCAGCTAACGGGTGTGAATTACAAAGGCTTTGGCGAATACTCTGACGGCTTAGTACCAACTCCTTCACCGCAATTCGATGCAGATGTAAAAGGCTGTGAACTCGATGACGACTTTAACCACCAGATAGGTGATAGTGATGAAACACTTCTGAGTGCAGCGCTTTATCATATTGAGAATGATAGTTGCCCAGTGGTAACGCAAAGTGTCACAGCTAAGCAAGCGACAACCTCATCTTATGCTGCTGATGAAGCTGGTATTGCGCTAAAAGCTAATACTACACTTTACAAAAATAATATGGATTTAACCCGTCCGCTACCAGCTAAGGAAAGTGATAATGAATAAAGCACTGTTCTTAACCTGCACCTTACTGGCAAGCATAGCAGGCTGTAAAAGTACTCAAGCAGAGCAACCGCAAGATGCTACGCTTGTTCGGGTAAACCCGGGAGTGATTACTGATATACAGCAGGCTATTCAGTCTGCTAAGGGCGGTGCACTGGTCACCTTAGCCGATGATGTGTTTACTAAAAGCGCAGAGTTACTGATTGACCACGGCACCAACAAAGGGCCTGATGGCCTGCCAATTATGGGTGCCCATTCAATTCCTTCTGAGAAGTTTGTGTTGCAAAAAGCAGGTGAGCAATGCCTGCTTTACTACCCCAAAAAAGAACTCCGTATTCCACTTCCTAATGTAGAGTGCGAAGTTAACTAACAAAAGGCGCAGCTTAGGCTGCGCCTTTTACATCATAGGCTTTGGTGAGGGCCAAACACCTCATAATGAATGCGTTCACTTGCAACCCCAATACCTAGTAGTTGCTCTTTTATCATTGCCATAAATGCGATTGGGCCACACAGGTAAAAGTCACCTTTGCTTATTGGTAAGCTTTCAGCGATGTGGTTTACATCCATTAAGCCCGCAAAATCGCCCCCCTTGCCATCTTTATACCAGGTAACACAATGTAATGAAGCGTGCGCTTGCTGTTGCTTAAATAAGTACTCTTTAAAGGCAAACTGCGTCTCTCTGTCGCAAGCATGCAGGTAATGAATTGGCTGATTAGGTTGATTACTTAATAGTGTTTCGAGCATCGCCATCATCGGGGTTTGACCAACTCCCGCTGAAATCAATACAACAGGCGAGTCAATTTCGCAAAGCACAAAGTCGCCTGCGGGTGGGTAAATTTCTACCTCATCCCCCTCAGTTAAGCTATGTAGGTAGTTAGATACCAAGCCTTCTTTTTTCACGCTAATACGGTAATTACAACTATTACTTTGCTGCGATAAAGAGTATTGCCTCACTTGCGTTAAATCACTGTTTGCAGGCGTTACTTTAACCCCTAAATATTGGCCCGGTAAATACGCCACAACAGGCTTTGCATCGGCAGGCGTTAATGTGAAACTACAAATTTGCGATGACTCCATACGTTTTTCTGTAATAGTGAAAGTACGGGTACCAAACCATCCTCCCGGCGCCTTTTTGGTTTTTTGATATAGCGACATCTCCTCATTAATACATACATCAGCTAATAACGAATAAGCTTCACGCCATGCATACTCAACCTCAGGGGTAAATTGTTCTGGCAATAACTCTTTTAAAGTCGCAATCAAATGTCCACCAACAATAGGATAATGCTCTGGCAAAATATGGTAACTGGTGTGTTTATGATTAATGCGCGCAAGCGCATCTTTTAACACTGCCAAGTTATCAATATTTGCCGCGTAGGCAGCTAGGGCATTAAACAGCGCAAATTGCTGAGAGCCCGATTGCTGATGTGTCATATTAAAAATATTTTTAAGCTCTGGGTTGTAGCTAAACATACGATCATAAAAATACTCAGTCACTTGAGGGCCTGCTTGTGCAAGCAACGGCAAAGTACTTTTAACAATCTGGATCGTTTTTTCAGATAACATAGTTTTTCCTATTGGAGAGATTAACCGCGGCGACCATCAACACGACGATTCACTAAGATGGGCGCACAATGAAATAAAAATAAGCTAAAGCCAGCAACCCACAGCAACGCACTTAACTGCCATGCAAGGTGATGACCTAAATAAACGGGAAGTAACGAACGTACAATGGCAGCTATCACAATAAGTACAAATGCCAAACTAATGTATGCAGGGGCTTGTAATACGCGCCCAGTGTGACCATGAGAGACACGTACCATCATGGCGATGATCATCACACCTATGGTGCCAACAGTGATCAGATGAAGCGCATCTTTGAATAAGATAATAGGGCTGAAATAGCTCAGCGCGACGAGTATTAAACCAACCGATAAAGCCCAATAAGCCACATGTAATGACCATAGCAAAGGCACTTTTAGAATGCCTTTATGCCACCACAAAACACACCGGGCTGAATGTAAACAAGCAAGCCAAGCAAAAACCCAACCGGTGCTCATTGCGCTAAAAAATAGCTGACTCATAAAAAACCACGCAATGGCGAAAAATGAGCTAAATACGACTAATTTATCGAGCTTGGGGGTTCTAACTTGCTCACTTAGGTTAAGGCCGCGCGCGGTAAAAAATGGCACAACTCGCCCAGCCACAACACCAACTAGCAGTGTCATGATAAGTACAGCGGTATCAACAACCCCCAGTGCCAGCGACATTTTATTAAGTACAACTAAGCTCAAAAAAATCACATTGAGCGCACAGAGCAAAGATGCGATGACAACAAATAAGTAGTTATGACTGCTTTTTGCCTGTATCAGCATGTCAGCTAGAATAATAATTCCAGCTAGCCACCAAACGAGTTGTAGCGCACTAACAATATAAAGGTTTAGCTGCTCGAACCCTGCAATCTCAATAAAAAAACTAAGCCTTGCAGCAAGCCAAATCATGCTAAGCAAACAAAGCTTAATACCTCTTACACTTGCCACACCTGTCCATGTTTGTGCGGCGGTTAGCAAAAAGCCCATAGCAACGACGCCTGCAAAGCCAAACAGCATTTCGTGAGCATGCCAAAGCGTTGCGGGCATTGTTAGGTGCCACTGTGCATAGCCCGCCAAGATTAAAAACCAGTAACTCATAGCAAATACAGCTAAGGCACCTGCCGCCAAGAAAAAAGGCCGAAATGCTAATGCCCATAACGGCCACTGGCTGAGTTGATAAAATTTGATCTTAGTTGACATAGGTTCAGTTAAATTAATGACTTTCATTCGTGCTCTCAGCGTTTAATTTCCCCAGCTATTGCACAGTTCAAGCCAAAAATAAAAACCATTAAATATCAATACATTAAATTTGCACGCTTGATAAATAAGTCAAAATGACACACCATTAAAAACATCAATAAAACACATTCAGGTCAAATTGACATGACGTTCAAAAAATCCCTTCTTGATGTTGCACTTGCACTTACCAAAGCAAGCAGTGTTGATCATAATTTCAGTTATCTGTTGAGTTGCATTAATGATTGGCTTGAATGTGATGCAGTTGCCTTATTATTGAAACAAGGCGATGTGTTAAAGCCCGTAGCCCTTCATGGGTTGTCGGACGATACGTTAGGAAGACGCTTTAAAATAGCGGAGCATCCGCGCTTATTTGAAATATGCCGTGGCAGTGAACCGCTAAAATTTGCCAAAGATTGTGGCCTACCCGACCCCTACGATGGTTTATTACAAAGCCAGCATGGCGACTTTCCTGTTCATGCCTGCATGGGCGTGCCGCTGCTGAGCAGCAAAGATAACAACGAACTATTGGGTGTTTTGACCTTTGATAGTTTAGATGAACATGCCTTTGACGCTTTAGCAATGAACGAGCTCAATCAACTAAAACAGCTAGCCGCAGGTTATGTTGAGCATGCCTTAACCTTGCAGCATTTTAGGCAACATGCACAGCACAGCCATCAAGTTGCGCAGCAGCTTAATCTTGAAGCGCTAACACGAGAAGGTGTCGAAATTATTGGTAATAGCCAACCAATGCTGACCCTTAAAAATGATATTCAGCTGGTGGCGGCCTCAGAATTTAGCGTATTGATACAAGGCGATACAGGCGTCGGTAAAGAGCTCGTTGCACGCAATATCCATTTAAACTCAAAACGCCGCGACATGCCGTTGATCCACTTAAACTGCGCATCGTTACCAGAGAACTTAGCCGAAAGTGAGTTTTTTGGTCACAGTAAAGGCGCATTTACTGGCGCACATACTGCGCGCCAGGGTAAGTTTCAACTCGCCGATGGTGGTACCCTGTTTTTAGATGAAATCGGCGAGCTTCCGCTTGCTATGCAAAGTAAGCTATTACGCGTATTACAAAGTGGTGAAGTACAAACCGTCGGGGAAGATCAAAGCCGTTATGTTGATGTCAGAGTGATTGCAGCAACCAACCGCGATTTAAAACAAGAAGTCGCTGCGGGGCGCTTTCGTGCAGACCTTTATCACCGCTTAAGCGTTTACCCATTGTATGTTGCACCACTAAAAGAGCGCGATAACGATGTTATTTTATTGGCAGGCTTTTTTATTGAGCAAACATCTAAAAAATTGGCAATTAAGCAACTTAAGCTTAGTAGCGATACACAGTTACTACTGCGTCAATATGATTGGCCAGGCAATGTGAGAGAGCTTGAACATGTGATTAGCCGCGCAGCACTCAAAGCCAAGCAGCAGCAATGGCAACAAAGCATTGTCACAATCGAACCTGAGCATTGTGATATTGCTAAAACGGCCGTTGCTGCACCAAGCCCTGTTGCAGTTAACGAACAAAAAGCCACTCGCTTATCGCTGAAAGAGGCAACCGACGCTTTTAGTTATCAATTGATTATGCAACAACTTGAACTACACAACCTAAACTGGGCAGCCACAGCACGCAGCTTAAGTGTTGATAGAGCCAACCTTGTGCGCCTAGCCAAACGGCTAGGCATTAGCGTTAAAAAGTCTGTTTAAGCTTTTAAATCTTTAAAATAGGCTTTTAAAAGCTGACTAAATGCTTGGACTTTGGCTGTGCGATGCACCAAGTGATGCGTTACCAGCCAAAGATCCGTTGGCCAGTTTAGCTCTTTAGGAAGCACTGGCAGCAGATCAGGGTATTGGCTTGCCACTTCATGCTGTAAACCACCGATTCCTAAGCCTCTCACAATCGCCCTTGTAGCTTCTGATGTTTCAGACACCCGTAACTTAATTTGCGAAGGTTCAATATGTTGATCAACCCATGCAAAATAAGGCACTTTACCGTTATACCCAGCCACCCCAGAAACAAAACTATGCTGTTGCAACTGCTCAATATTCTTTGGCATGCCATACTTTTCAATATAACTTTTAGAGGCATAAAACCCTGACGAAAGTTCAGCTAAATGCTGGGCAATATAGTCGCCTTCATCAGGCCGAGGACCCGCTCGCACAGCAATGTGCGCCTGACCGTGATCAAGGCGTAAACGGTTTTGATCAAGAATAACTTCGAGTTGCACTTGCGGGTGCAGACTTTGAAACTGCTCACAGACATCACTAAGCACATCAATAAAACCACTAACCGTAGTTAATAATAAACTGCCTCGCAGTTGGCTATCAGCGGCAATAATATCGTTGTGAAGTTTTTCAAGTTCAGCGTTAATCGATTTTGCAGTCGCAAACAACTTAGCGCCGATTTCTGTCACTGTATAGCCACGGGCATGGCGGTGGAATAACCGCGCATCAAGGTTATCTTCTAAATTATTGATTCTTCTAAGCACTGTGCTGTGGTGAACACCTAACGATTCGGCAGCAGCGGTTAACGTGCCGAGCCTTGCCACCTCATAAGCGACTTTTACATCTTGCCAATCATCAAATTGAATCGCCATAACGGCTCCTTGTGTGCATATACGCACATAAGTTTTGCGTTTATTTGGCTTTTCTGCAAGCTGTTTTTTGCTACAGTGAGTATATCAATAGTGAAGCTTAAAAAAGGAAGCCATCATGACAGCACCAAAAATTATTGCCCTAGCAGGCAGCCTACGTAAAGACAGCTTTAATCAAAAACTGATTAATGAAGCTGCACGCTTCGCCCTCGAAAGTGGTGCTGAAGTAGAAGTGATTAAATTAAGTGATTTAGACTTACCTTTATTTGATGAAGATATTGAAGCGCAAGGTACACCTGCTGGCGCACAATTATTAAAAGATAAGCTTCGCGCTGCTGATGGCATTTTATTAGCAAGCCCAGAATATAATGGCTCAATTACAGCGCCACTTAAAAATGCAATCGATTGGGCTTCTCGTACAGAGCAAGGCGCAGTACCTGCATTTCGTAATAAAGTGACTGCACTTTATGCATCTTCACCGGGTGGTTTAGGTGGCTTACGTGGTTTAAATCACGTGCGTGATATTTTATCGGGTATTGGTAGTTTAGTACTTGCAGATCAACTCGCAGTGCCTGCTATACACACTAAATTAGATGAGCAAGGCCGCATCAGCGATGCTGATACAGCCGAGCAAGTTGCCAGCCTTGCCCAGCAACTTGTGAGCGTAGCGAGCAAATTAAATAAGTAATTGCTAGCCTAGTTTTATCGCTACTAACTAAGCTTTGTCGCTGCTAGCTTAGCAGCGATAAAGTCTTCATGAGTTACATACAGCAAGCTTGCGACGCGGCGAATAACCATTTCTTCATGCTTATCTAAATTGCCATCTGCGTAGGCTAAACGCCACAACAGCTCGATGATTTCAATACGCTGCTCGGCACTGCACTGGGCATTAACTTGTTTTGAAAACTGAAAGTAATCTATTGCATCATCTAAGCTTTGCGATGCACTTGCAACTAACTCTTGAACCTCTTCTTCGTTAAGCGAGAAATACTTCTTTAAGGTCTCATTCAGGGTCTGTTGCTCATCATCTTGTAACTCATTATCTGCACGCATAACCTCAATTAATAACGCAGCAACGGCGGTTTTTAGGTCATGCTCAGCAATGCTAGATTGGGTATCATTCAGCGCTGAAAACAGCTGTTTTATTTTATTGAGCATCACATTTTCCCTTTTTGGGTGTTAGACTACATGTAAGACGTAACGTTACCTTAGTTTGACTATGGATGCTAACTCAGGTTCAACATCTCGATGAAACAAGGTATTAATCACATGGAGTTAAGTGTTTATGAGTGAAGTGAGAAGTACACAAGCACTATTAATCAGCGCCGTTTTAATGTTAGCGGGGTGCAGTAATGCGCAGGCAGCAAAAGGCGAAACCGAAAAGCTCTATGACTTCGACGAAAAAGTCCATTACTACCAAACTAAATTGGCCGATGGCCGCTACCACCTCGAAATTCAGTCTGACGACTACAAGCACTTTCGCAATCAAAGCGTATTCTTACTGCGCCATGCAAGTCGCTTATGTAGAGACAAACCTTTTATGCTAAGAGTGACTGATGGGGTGCAGGAGTATGAACGTTTTCCAACTAAACCACGCGCCTATCAGCCACCTTTAACGGTTGTTTTACAGTGTGAAGACGAAGCTAAATAGCACTAGTCTTCATATCCCCACGGCGCGCTTGGAGGTGTGATAGGTTTAGTTAAGTCAAAATCAACACGAAATTCACGCCCTTCACGCACTAAGCGATACGTAAATTGCTTAGGATAAATATACATTTGCCACGTGTTACCCATTGATTGGGGAATACCTTGGCTCACAAACAACTCTTTTGAGTACTGATCAGCCGGGAACGACTGCGCGTTAGCAAAACCCGCATCAAGAGTATGCCCACCATACATGGTTGATTTATCATCGCTGCCATCTTTATGACGATGGTCATGCTTTAAACTCAAACCACTGCCCGTTTTTGTGATGATCCAAGTACGAGATGCATCATCACCAACATGAAATGGCACTTGTAACTCACGCTCGTTACAACGACGTACATGCATTACTAACTTTTTGTCCGCAAATGAGCTCGGGCCAGCAGCGTTATCAACGCTCACTTTACCTTCGTAAGCTTTACCGCAATGGGCAGCAATATTATCAAAAAAGCCATCATGGCTTGGAATTGACACTAATGGTGCCGGTCGTGCAGCTGCTACTGATGATGCTGCCACGAGCATCGATGCTACTAAGTATTTCATGGTGTGTTCCCTAAATAAAATTTCTGTCTAGGCTAATGGTTTAAGGGCCATAAAGAAAACAATTACGATAAATAACAAAAAAACGCGGCCTTGGCCGCGTTTAGGTTCACATGGAAAAAACAGGTTATTGCCAAGGGCGTTCTGCTGCTAGTTGCTGCTCAAAGGCATCAATTTGGCTGTTAAGTGTTTCAGTCACACCGATAAAGTCTAAACCGCTTAATAAACGCTCTTTAATGTCATGGCGAATATCAAAGTGAATAGTGTCAAACTTATCGCTACGAAGTTGTTGGTTTTCTAAATCAACTTCGATATGAATATCGTCATGCTGTTCACTCAGCACAAATAATTGCTCAAGCGTTTCTGCTGGTAATGCGATAGCAAGCATTTGGTTATTGCCGCAGTTATTAAAGAAAATATCGGCAAAGCTTTCCGCTAAGATCACTTCAAAACCATATTGCTTTAATGCCCATGGCGCGTGCTCACGCGATGAACCACAACCAAAGTTGTCGCGAGTTAAAAGAATTTGCGCACCTTGGTAACAAGGGCGATTCAAAATAAACTCAGGGTTTGGCTCGCCGTTATCTAAATAACGCCAATCGTAAAAAAGCGCCGCATCAAAACCATCACGGCTGGTCGACGTTAAAAATTGCTTTGGAATAATTTGGTCAGTATCAACATTGTTTTTATCTAACGGGGCCATTAAGCCACTAAAAAATACGCTCATTAGGCTTCTCCTCTGATATCAACAAAACGACCATGAATTGCCGCTGCTGCAGCCATTGCAGGGCTCACTAAGTGAGTGCGGCCACCGCGACCTTGGCGACCTTCAAAGTTACGATTAGAGGTCGACGCACAGCGTTTACCGGCTTCTAATCTATCGTCATTCATTGCTAAGCACATTGAACAACCTGGCTCACGCCATTCAAAGCCAGCTGCTTTGAAGATATCTGCAAGGCCTTCGTCTTCGGCTTGTTTTTTAACAAGGCCAGAACCAGGAACAATCAGCGCTTCAACACCCGCTGCAACTTGCTTACCTTCAACTATTTGTGCCGCAGCACGTAAATCTTCAATTCGGCTATTTGTACATGAGCCAATAAACACGGTATCAACAGTTGCTGAAGACAATTTATCGCCTGCTTTTAAGCCCATATATTTTAGTGCGCTACGGATTGCATCAGCTTTGATTAGATCTGGTTCTTGCTCAGGATCAGGAATGAATTCATCTACGCCAATCACTTGCTCAGGGCTGGTACCCCACGTAATTTGCGGTTGAATATCAGCAGCCTCTAATTCAACAACATGATCAAACTCTGCGCCTTCATCAGTTTTTAATGTTTGCCAATAGGCAACGGCACTATCAAAGTCAGCACCTTGTGGTGCAAATGGGCGACCTTTTAAATAATCATAAGTTGTTTGATCTGGCGCGATTAAACCCGCTTTTGCGCCCATTTCAATACTCATATTACAAAGCGTCATACGCGCTTCCATAGACAGCGCTTCGATCCCTTCACCACAAAATTCAGCAACATAGCCAGTACCACCCGCAGTGCCTAATTTACCAATCACCGCCATGATTAAATCTTTTGCAGTAACAGTTGGGCGTAGGCGACCATTTATTTGAATTTTTAATGACTTGGCTTTTTTCTGCTGCAGTGTTTGAGTGGCTAGAACATGCTCAACTTCTGAAGTACCAATACCGTGCGCTAGTGCGCCAAATGCACCGTGGGTAGAGGTATGACTGTCACCACACACTATGGTTGTGCCCGGTAAGGTAATGCCCTGCTCAGGCCCCATTACATGCACAATACCTTGATTAATCGAATTTAAATCATAAAGTTGAATACCAAACTCTTTACAGTTTGCATCCAGTGCCATTAATTGATTTTTTGACACTTCACTCGCAGCATCTAATGAGCGACTTTTTGTTGAAACATTATGGTCCATAGTCGCAAAGGTTTTTTCTGGGCAACGTACTTTGCGGTTTTTCTCACGTAAACCCGCAAAGGCTTGCGGCGATGTAACTTCATGAACTAGGTGACGGTCGATATAAAGTAAATCGGTTTGATCATTTATGCTGGCGACTACATGAGCTTGCCAAATTTTATCGTATAAGGTTTGGGCCACTTGCTATTCCCTCATTTTAGTTACGCTGAGTGACGAGCTCAGCGCAAACAATTTTTAATTAAATACGTGCCACAATTGCCGCAGCAACATCACTGGTGGTGTACCCTGCATTTGGGTAAATATCTGGCGTACCAACACCGGCCTCAACCGCTTCTGCTACCGCTTTTTCAATCGTGCGAGCCGCTTCATCTTGCCCTAGTGAGTAACGCAACATAAGCGCAGCACTTAAAATTTGTGCGATTGGGTTTGCAACCCCTTTACCAGCGATATCCGGTGCTGAGCCACCAGCTGGCTCATACAAACCAAAGCCAGACTGATTTAAACTCGCTGATGGTAATAAGCCCATAGAGCCTGTGATCATCGCGCACTCATCAGACAAAATGTCGCCAAACAAGTTATCGCAAAGTAATACATCAAACTGACTTGGCTGTTTTACTAACTGCATTGCCGCGTTATCAACATAAATGTAGTCAAGGCTTACTTCTGGGTAATCTTTGCTTACTTCAGAGACCACTTCACGCCAAAGTACGCTGGTCGCTAACACATTCGCTTTATCAACCGAGGTAACATGATTACTACGCAGCTTTGCGGCTTCAAAGGCAAAGCGTGCGATGCGCTCAATTTCTTTACGTGAGTATGTTTGGGTATCGAAAGCAGCTTCTTGCTCCCCTTCGCCACTGCGGCCTTTTTCACCGAAATAAATACCACCGGTTAACTCGCGCACACATAAGATATCAAAGCCTTGTGCACTGATATCTGCACGCAGCGGTGATGCAGCACTTAGTGCTGGTAATAATTGTGCTGGGCGTAAATTACAGAACAAACCAAAATGCTTGCGCAGTGGCAACAACGAAGCTCGCTCAGGTTGCTCATTCGGCGGTAAGTTTTCCCACTTAGGGCCGCCTACCGAGCCAAATAAAATCGCATCGGCATTTTCGCAGGCACTCAGTGTGCTTTGCGGCAGTGCCTGACCAAACTCATCAATGGCAGCACCACCAATCGCGTGGTGATGACGAGTCAAAGTAAAACCAAATTTTTCGCTTACAGCATCCAAGACGGTTTCTGCTGCTGCCATAACTTCTGGACCAATCCCGTCGCCTGCTAATACTGCGATACTGTAATTCGATTGACTCATCCTGCTTTCCTCTGTTGTTTTAAATCAGACACTTTTTGTGCACGATAAATTAAGTTATAAACGCGGATCATAGCGCGTACCGACGCTTCAACCACATCCGCTGCAATGCCCGCGCCGTGATATGGGCGACCATCGTATTTAGCAATAATATTCACTTGTCCTAGCGAGCTGGCACCTTGGCCTGTTGCTTCTAGGTTGTATTCAATCATTTCGACCGACATACCCGTTAAGCGCTCAATTGCTAAGAATGATGCTTCGACAGGGCCGTTACCTGTTGCTGCCTCTTGCTTAGACTCACCATCAATTGTCATGCCGATTGTTGAACTCGCCACTGATTGCGAGTTAGACGTAGAGTTAACAAACTCAAGTTGGTACTTCTCGTCTTTATCTTTGATTTGGTTAAAGTAAATCATCGCTTCTAAGTCGTAGTCATACACAGTACCTTTTTGGTCTGCTAATGCTAAGAAGCTGCTGTATAAGCTATCCATATCGTAATCAGATTTTTGATAACCTAACTCTTCTAAACGATGCTCAATAACATGACGACCTGAACGCGAAGTCATGTTTAATTGATTATTAGGTACACCGACACTTTCTGGCGACATAATTTCGTAAGTGTTTTGGGCTTTTAATACGCCGTCTTGGTGGATCCCTGAACTGTGTGCAAAGGCATTTTCACCAACAATTGCTTTGTTTGGTTGTACTGGCATATTACAAATCTTCGCGACTTGACGCGAAGCACGGTAAATTTCTTCACTGCGAATATCGGTATGCACTTTTAAGTGGTCTTCACGCATCTTCATGATCATCGCCACTTCTTCAAGCGAACAGTTACCTGCGCGCTCACCAATACCATTAATCGTACATTCGATTTGGCGAGCACCGGCTTGTACCGCTGCGATTGAGTTAGCAACCGCTAAACCTAAATCGTTATGACAATGCACGCTTAAACGCGCCTTGTCGATATTTGGCACATTGTTCATTAAGTGATGGATCATCGCAGCGTACTCGTCTGGCGTTACATAGCCCACGGTGTCAGGTAAGTTGATTGTTGATGCACCCGCATCAATAGCTTTTTCAACGATGCGACATAAATCCCAATGCGGTGTACGACCAGCATCTTCACACGAAAACTCAACATCATCGGTGTAGTTACGTGCAAGTTGAATCGACTTAACAGCCATTGCCGTTGCATCGTCTAAGCTCATACGTAATTTGTGCTCAAGGTGTAATGGGCTGGTTGCAATAAATGTATGAATACGGCCCTGCTCTGCCGGGCGAAGTGCTTCACCACATGCTTCAATATCTTTTGCTACAGCACGTGCTAAGCCACAAATAATCGGCCCTTTCACTTCAGTCGCAATGCGCTGTACAGAGCGAAAATCTGCCGGGCTAGATACCGGAAAACCCACTTCCATTACATCCACATTTAAGCGGCTAATGGTATGCGCAAGTTGAATTTTGTCGTCTTCGGTTAGGCTTGCTTTTAATGCTTGCTCACCATCACGTAACGTTGTGTCAAAAATCCAAACCTTATCTTTCATAAACTGTCCTCGTTCCCAATGACCCATTAGCGAGATAAAAAAAACCCCGCGGTTGCGGGGTTTTTTAATGTTCTACAAATGCAAATACACTAAGCCCCGCTCACTGATTTAAGCAGTAAGAGGTTTAGTTTTAATGTAATTGAATGTGTAATTTGCATCTTAATTTACTAAATGTGTGTTCAGTGGCTGTATTTTTAACATTCAAAAAACCAGCTTGCAAGCATAATTTTTCCACAAAATCGATTTTTAAATCGCGTTAATGAAATTAAAAATCCACAAAAGCACACTTTAAAGGTTAATCAAACCCAATTGAATGCATTGAACGTTTAAAGTTTCGGAAGGTAAAGCTTCTATTGCTTAGATTAACTTTTAATTGTGATAGTTATCACATACACATAAAGTAACAGTACGAGGAAAAAATCTAATTGTTTAGTGAGATGTTCTAAAAACATCATTGATTCTCACGCCATTGCGCTTGCCCTGAGCCAAGTTCATGTAATACACGGCCTGTGAACCCTGCTGAAGGTGTATTTGATATCCACACTTTTATTTCACCTGTCTCACCCATGCCAATAATTAGGTAGGGAAAAATCTCGTCCTCAACTTCACCTGTGTAATAACTAAAATTAGGTAAGTTTTTAGCTAATTTATATCCCGCTTTATCTATGGCTACTTCACCGAAGTAAATTCTATTTTCTGATTTATCGAGCCATTCAACCGCCACTTTTTCCGGGAATTTTTGCCCATAAACACCGGCCATTGCACCTGCCGTAGCTCGGCAACACGACATTGCACCTGCAGGGACACTCCACCGCCCATCAAATTCTATTAATGTCGCAAAAATATCATTACCTTCATCAGTTGAGCCAGATACGACCATGTAATCTATTTTTCCCGTTGACGAGCAACCGGCCAAAAACAAAGCGCAAGCAATTGAGATGAGTGGTTTTATAAACTTGTCCATAGTAACTAAATGCATTTTTAATTATTCTCGCGCCATTGCGCTTGCCCTGAGCCAAGTTCATGTAATACTCGCCCTGTGAACCCTGCTGAAGGTGTATTTGATATCCACACTTTTATTTCACCAGTTTCTCCCATACCAATAATTAAATAGGGTTTTACATCGTTAAAAACTTTACCTGTGTGCGCAGTGAATGGAGGTAAGTTTTTAGCTAATTTATATCCCGCTTTATCTATGGCCACTTCACCGTAATAAATTCTATTTTCTGATTTATCGAGCCATTCAACCGCCACTTTTTCCGGGAATTTTTGCCCATAAACACCGGCCATTGCACCTGCCGTAGCTCGGCAACACGACATTGCACCTGCAGGGACACTCCACCGCCCATCAAATTCTATTAATGTCGCAAAAATATCATTACCTTCATCAGTTGAGCCAGATACGACCATGTAATCTATTTTTCCCGTTGACGAGCAACCGGCCAAAAACAAAGCGCAAGCAATTGAGATGAGTGGTTTTATAAGCTTGTCCATCGTCGCTAAATGCATTTTAATTATTCTCACGCCATTGCGCTTGCCCTGAGCCAAGTTCATGTAATACACGATCAGTTCTATTTCTTCCCGAGGGCGCATTGGATAGCCAAACGTTGATTTCACCTGTCTCGCTCATTCCTATTATTAAATAAGGTATGATTTCTTTTGCTTTGCGCCCAGTGCTCACAACGGTGTATCTAGGTAAGTTTTTAGCTAATTTATATCCCGCTTTATCTATGGCTACTTCACCGAAGTAAATTCTATTTTCTGATTTATCGAGCCATTCAACCGCCACTTTTTCCGGGAATTTTTGGTCGTATACACCAACTGTCGCTCTTGTCTCTCCATAACAGCAACCAATAGCCCCTGATGGTATGCCCCATGTATCATCAAATACCACTGAGCGCCCCCAAATAGCATTCCCATTCTCAGTGCCTACGCCTGCTACCATGTAATCTATTTTTCCCGTTGACGAGCAACCGGCTAAAAACAAAGCACATGCAAATGAGATGAGTGGTTTTATAAGCTTTTCCATAGTAACTAAATGCATTTTTAATTATTCTCGCGCCATTGCGCTTGCCCAGAGCCAAGTTCATGTAATACACGGCCAATTCTATTCCTTTCGGAACGCGCATTAGTTAGCCAAACGTTAATTTCACCAGTTTCTCCCATACCAATTATCAAGTAGGGGGTTATATTTGTTTCTATTTCTCCTGTGCTTACCCATGTATATCTAGGTAAATTTTTAGCTAATTTATATCCCGCCTTATCTATGGCCACTTCACCGTAATAAATTCTATTTTCTGATTTATCGAGCCATTCAACCGCCACTTTTTCCGGGAACTTTTGGTCGTACAAACTGACTGTACCGCCAGCCTCAGCATAACAACACTCAACGGCCCCTGATGGTATGCCCCATGTATCATCAAATACCACCGAGCGCCCCCAAATAGCATTTCCACTCTCAGTGCCTACGCCTGCTACCATATAATCTATTTTTCCCGTTGACGAGCAACCTACCAGTAACAAAGCACATGCAATTGGGATGAGTGATTTTATAAACTTGTCCATAATCGGTATCCATTTATTAGTTGTGATTGCCATTGTATGCTTGTTTCAGCTTGGTTTGGCTGGTTATAAAAAAGCTCTCGCTGTTGGTTTTGGGTGGTAAATTCTGCTTCTTCTTCGGGGCCGTGAGCTATCGCATCAATCGTTGCCGCGTATTTAACACTATGGTGAATGTAGTCTTTGTATAAAGCATGCCAGGCTTCACTTTGCGGGCCAAAACTGCGCGCTGTATCTACAAGCGATTTAAGCTCGCTTGGTAAAACATAAGGAAAAGCCTGACCATCAGCTTGTTTACGGATAGCAAGCTCTGCTAGGTTTTGCAACGGCACCCCTTGATTTACAGCCGTTTCGTGCATAAGCGCTAAACTGTAATGCGGCAGAATATTACTTAATTTACGGCGCCAATACGGCCTATAGCTGGTGTAAATTGTATTTTCTGATTTATTCCAAATTCGCTTTGGTTGCCGGTTTGTTCTTGGCCGGCTTGCTTTAAATTGAATATTAATTGTTGGCCAATAATATTTTTGCTCAAGTGACTGCTTAAGCTGTTCGAGCTCTTTGTCGTGCTCTGGCTCACCAGCTTGGCCCGCAATATACTGCCGAGGGTAAAGAATACTCGTTTCGACGGGGCCATAACCGCCACCTATATCTGAGTGCACACCTGGCAGCTCAATTTCTTTGTGGTTTTCTGATAGCAGCTTGTTACTATTGAGTAATGAGCTAAGAGGGAATTTATCGCGCTTTTCATCAAACGCAGCTAAGTGCATCACATACCCGGCACTGCTGCTCGCTAGATTTAAATTAACGGGGTAGTCAAGTTCGTCATCAGCGTAAAACTCGCTGTGGTTATTATCGCCATCGCCGCCAATTGATGCAACACTATCAAATAAGCCCACAAAACGAATAACTGGCTTAATGCCACCCCAATAATTTGGCCTGTCGTGATATATTGCATTGACCTGATTAACAAACGCTCGCGCTTGTGCTGCGCCTCGGCTAAAACCAAATACGTCCAGAAAACCTATTTTAGAATTCGGATATTCTTTGAAAAATCCAACAGTTGTTGCTAGTGCTTCTTCAATGCGCTCATCAAAGCTAAACGCCAAGCCCATATCTAGTGTTGAATCACTTTTATTCGCTTTAGTGCCAATCCCTTCTTCATAATGCCTATTTTGAAAAGTCTTAATCGGATATAACTCAAACAACTTAACAACATTCGTGGGCTCCTTGCTGTCTGTTGAGTCTTGTATGTCGTTAAAACGGTTATTACCTGTGCCATCAAAAAACACCCCAAAGCAAGGCGGTTCGGCAAGTAAGGTGAGTTCTACATGGCCTTTCGGTAAAATTTTATGCTGAAGTAGTTGCGGGCCGCCCTTACTACCAATATTGAATGACTTTACCGTGTTTGAATTAAAATAGTCTGCAAATTGCTGCTCATTAACAAGAGTAAACTCGGCCTTACCAGCAACAATTGCTTTGAGAGTGTAGGGTGTATCTTGCGACAGGTTATTAAAACGGTAGTGCTGCGCTGCTTGTTTTTCAACTACGACCTTGTTGCCTTGTGAAAATAGCTGTATTTCTACATCAACATCGCCCAGTACTTTTACAATAATATGCTTTGTTGTTGCACCCGCACCGGTATTAATAACAAGTGTATTAACAAGATTTACTGCCATTGGCATTGCTTGGCTCATTACTTATGCTCCGTATACGTCAACAAGACGACGTTTAGTAATTGGCCCTGCTATGCCATCAACTTGCAACTGCTGTGCAAGCTGAAAAGCTTTAACACCTGTTTGTGTTTTTGATCCATTAATTCCATCAACCTTCCCACAATCAAATCCAAGTAAATTGCAACGCCCTTGCACTCCTGACAAGGTTTCAATAGGGTCTAAGTGCCCAACTTGAATAGCAAAACTCTTTGTTGGTGTGGTGTCTTCGTCATTGAGATATAAATCTACTTGCCCTGTAAGCGTTTCATTTTCGGTGAGCTCTACTTCAATTAAACCATCTTCTGCTATGACTGTATCAATTGTTTGCCCTGCGATATTCAGTACAATGCGCTTTCCCGTAATTTGCTCGCCATTTTCGTAAGCTAGTTTTAAACGAAAGAATTCTTTTTCATCACGCACCATAAAAGAGTTTTTACTACCTGTTTTCAGTGGCATGAATTTTTCTACTTTTGCTGGAATAGCAATTACGTCGCCGGGGTAAATTTGGTTAGGATCAGGCCTTAAAGAACGAAACTCAGCATTAAGCGGATGCAAGTAAAGACCATTAGAGGTTCTAAACCCATATTGACGAGCAATGCGTAGCAAGGTTTCGCCTTGCGACACAGTATGTTGTAAGGTCATAAATTATATCCTTATAAATTTATTCATTACGGGAAGGGCTGGCCACCTGCCAGTCTTTGTCATCTAACTCATGAAAGCTTATTTTAGCGTTTTCAAAGTCAGGGCCTGATACGTGGGCATAACCCTTACTATCTAATACTCCACTGACTACATGCCCATTACGCAAGCGAATTTTATAGCCCATGTTTGCCTGTGGGTTACCTGCTTGATCAAGCAACTCAATTTCATATTCTTGTGTTGGTTGAAGCACTGTAAAAGAGGTGGTTTCCACAAGACCTGACGCAGTCACAGTGACAGCATAAACACCTGGCTTCACAACAAAATAATGCTGCCAAAACGATATTTCATCTGGGCGCTTTTTTTCTAATTGCAATGTAATTTGACCATTTGTAGGCCCTTGCCAAACTATATCTATACTGCGGCAATTACTGCAGGAGCCTTCTATATTTAATTTCCAACCATTGGGAACTATCAATCCAGTACCTACCGGTGCGGGCTTAGCACGACTAAACCCCAAATTGTAATCATAAATAAGGTTCGCATTTTTATAGCCTGTATATTGTTGAGCTAACATTTCTACCGTTTCAGATGCTTGGAGCACATGAGTTGTGAAATTTTGCCGAACTTGGTGAGATGCTTTTAACTCTACCTTACTATTTGCAACAGGCTTATAAAGAGCTAACGTAGGTTGAAATTGCTGAGTTGCAGTTGGGCGGATAACGCGACGAGTATAAGTTATGTGTTGATCTATCCTGTTGGGTTGTCCCTCAAAGCCATTGCTATGTAATAGCCTAGCTTGTTGATCTCTCAAATCAGCTGATGTTGCATTGCTAGCAGCCTCTGAGCTATGGATCTTTGAAATAGTGGCGCTTTTTGGGTATAGCGCAATTCGGCTATAGACATGGCGAAACTGACTGTAGGGAACTCGCTTCCAACCATTTTGGTTAATCCAAAACTGGCAGCGTTTGTCATCTCGAAATTGTGAGACCTGATGAGCGTCTAATACGCCAAACAAGTTATCTTGAATTTTCTTTTGCACATGTTTCGGTAGCGAGTATAACAAACTGCGGCTCAGCTCTCGAAAGCTTGGGCTGTTTTTTACCGTTGTTTCTTCACTCTGTTCTAAAAAATGGGCATGAGTATTATTCACCGGATCCTTGGTGAGCATGTGCGTCCTCGCTATTTATTCATTTTGTGCCGTAACTGACTATTTAGAATTCAGTTACTGATTTAAACAAAAAACGATACACAAAATGGGAACAAAAATCCACCATGCTTTAGGCTGTTTTTTCTACACTACCTTTACTATCACGACCATACAAAGTGGCACCGCGAGCAATATAACGTAATTGCCAGATCAAACGCTCAACCAGCTCTTCGCGTTGTGCCCCTTCAATATCGAGGGCTTCGGCACCGGCATTAAAGACTAAAGTCACCATGGCTTCGGCTTGAATGTATGCATGAGTTGGGTCACACGGTGTTTCGCTTTCAAGGTAATGCGCAAGCTCTAAAATGAAATGTTTAATTTCACGAGCAACCGCAGCACGAAATGCTTTTGAAGTTCCTGAGCGCTCACGCAATAACAATCTAAATTGGTTGCTCGAGTTATCGATGAACTCCATAAAGGTCACGATTGATGTCGTGATCACACTACCGCCGCTCTCAATACGGCGACGCGCTTGGCGCATAAGTTGGCGAAGTGTTAAACCCGCTTCATCAACCATGGTCAAACCAAGCTCATTCATGTCTTTAAAGTGGCGGTAAAAAGAGGTGGGGGCAATCCCTGCTTCACGGGCAACTTCACGCAAACTTAAATTAGAAAAACTATGATCGGCACTCAATTGATTGAATGCAGCCTCGATTAGTGCTTGTCGTGTTTTTTGTTTCTGTTGCGCTCTAACACCCGACATGGAAACTCCCAGCGTGAACTTTTAATGATTTTTCGGTTAATGAGACAGTCTAATACTTGACGCGGAGAGAATGAAACACTATTTTAGCGTACAACTGTACGCCGAGATTTATTCAGATGAAAAAACCACCGATTATTTGGACCAATGTGCTATTTTTTAGCCTTACATTTTTGGCCGCGATCACCCTTGTTCCTTGGTATGGCTTTAGCTACGGATACACCAGTACACAGTGGATAGCCTTTGTTGGCTGTATGTTCTACGCCGGACTTTCTATTACTGCAGG
This sequence comes from Pseudoalteromonas sp. 0802, assembly GCF_013350085.1. Lineage (NCBI taxonomy): Bacteria > Pseudomonadati > Pseudomonadota > Gammaproteobacteria > Alteromonadales > Pseudoalteromonadaceae > Pseudoalteromonas > Pseudoalteromonas sp. 0802. The sequence continues at coordinate 117,611 of NZ_JABVXE010000004.1, forward strand.
GTATCACCGCTTGTGGGCACACAAAGCCTATGATGTGCATCCTGTTATTGAAGTGATTTTTGCCTTAGGTGGTGCTTTTGCATTACAAAATAGCGCCTTGCACTGGAGTAGCGATCACCGTATTCACCATGGTCAAGTTGATGATCCAATCAAAGACCCTTACGCCGCTACTAATGGCTTTTGGTATAGCCACATCGGTTGGATGCTGCGCGATTATCAAGGCGAGCAATACGGTAACTACAGTAACTGCCGTGACTTACAAAAAAACAAAGTCGTTATGTGGCAACACCGTCACTATATGAAGTTAGTCGTCGCGACTAATTTTGGTATTCCTTTACTACTTGGTTTAATGCTTGGCGATGTATGGGGCATGTTATTATTGGTTGGTTTACTGCGCTTAGTATTGAGCCAACACTTTACCTTTTTTATCAACTCGCTGGCACATATCTGGGGCTCACGTCCATACACAGAAAAAAACACCGCCCGTGATAATGGCTTTTTAGCGCTATTCACATACGGTGAAGGCTATCATAACTTCCATCACATTTTTGCTAGCGACTATCGCAATGGCATTAAGTGGTATCACTATGATCCAACTAAATGGATGATCCGCTCTTTAGCGGCAATCGGTCTTGCTTCAAAATTAAAGCGCACACCGATTGAGCGAATCGAAAAAGCCAAAGCAGAAACCTTGATGAGTAAGACCCAAGGTCGCCTTGCAAAATTGCCTTTAGCGCAAGATAAGCTTACATTATTACAATCTGAGTACGATTTACTGCTGAAAAAACTGCAACACTTCTGTGCCTTGCAAAAACGCGTGTTAGAAATCAAACGCAACAAAATGATGAAACAGTGTGAAAAATCAGCATTAATGACACAATATCACGAGCTTGAAGCCGCTTGGGAAAACCAAAAGCAGGCTTGGCTTGCACTAAATGCGAGGTTGTTAAAAGCCTCTTTTAGTTAACATAGGAGCGGCTGTGGCCAAACAACAAGTAAAGCAAAAAGATACTCCATCTTATCAATATGATGCGATCATCATAGGTACAGGTCCTGGCGGTGAAGGTACCGCCATGAACCTATCTAAAAGTAACAAGAAAGTCGCTGTTATTGAGCGCCAAGAAGCGGTAGGTGGCGGTTGTGTGCACTGGGGTACTATTCCGTCAAAAGCATTACGTCATTCTGTAAGCCGTTATATTGAATATAAAGCAAATCCGCTATTTAATATTAGTGAGCGCCCTAACCGCTTAACTTTCCCAGATATTTTGCGTCACGCAAGTAACGTCATTTCAAAGCAATCTAATTTACGCAGCAGCTTTTATGAGCGTAACCGCATTCATATGTATCAAGGTGATGCTGAATTTATTGATAAACACACTATCAAAGTGACGCACCTAGACGGTTCGTTTGAAACGCTTACTGCACAAACAATCGTTATTGCTACTGGCTCGCGCCCTTACCGTCCACCGGGTGTAGACTTTAAACATCCACGTATATACGACAGCGATACCATTTTAGGCCTTGAAGATGACCCTCATCGTGTGCTGATTTATGGTGCCGGTGTAATTGGTTGTGAGTATGCCTCTATTTTTAAAGGCTTAGGCGCCAAGGTTGACCTAGTGAATACCCGTGACCGCCTACTTGCCTTTATGGATGCGGAAATATCAGATGCTCTAAGCTATCACTTTTGGAATAGCGGTATCGTTATTCGTCATAATGAAGAGTTTGATCGCGTAGAAACTCGCGATGACTGTGTGGTAATGCACTTAAAATCAGGCAAGCGCGTAAAGGCTGACTGCATTTTATTTGCCAATGGTCGTACTGGTAACACAGACACATTAAACCTTGAAGCTGTAGGCCTAAAAGCAGATGGTCGTGGCCAGCTTAGAGTGAACGAAACATACCAAACAGAAGTCGATAACATTTATGCTGTGGGCGATGTAATAGGTTACCCAAGCCTTGCCAGTGCGGCATTTGACCAAGGCCGTATTGCAGCCGATGCGATTGCATGTGGTAACTGTGATGAAAAGCTGATCATTGATATTCCAGCAGGTATTTATACAATCCCTGAAATGAGCTCAGTGGGTAAAACCGAGCAAGAGTTAACTGCTGCAAAAGTCCCTTACGAGGTAGGCCGTGCTCAATTTAAGCATTTAGCGCGTGCGCAAATTGCTGGCACTGAGGTGGGTAGCTTAAAGATTCTATTCCACGTTGATACCAAAGAAGTACTGGGTGTGCACTGCTTCGGTGAGCGTGCCTCTGAAATCGTGCACATCGGCCAAGCGATTATGGAACAAAAGAACGGCGGTAATAACATTGATTACTTTGTAAATACCACGTTCAACTACCCGACTATGGCTGAAGCCTATCGCGTAGCTGCATTAAATGGTTTAAACCGTTTGTTTAAGTAACGAAGTGAATATAATACCCAAACCACCTCAAGATGCGAGTTTCAGTTGGAATTAAAAGCGATTTAGGCAAGGCATTGATTGCAAGTAATAGTGGTTCTATTGTTAAAATCAATAACGCAGTATAAATCGCTTTTAAACCAACCCTTTGGGCGTTTCACAGGCACTTACTCTCATCGTTGTTACTTCTTAAAAGGGACTGCCATTCTTGCAAAGTAACGCCTTGATATTAAGCACCTGTGAAACGCTGAATTCTGCATATTGAGGAGGCTTGGGTATAAAAAAAGCCCGCTTAATGCGGGCTTTTTTACGATTAGCTTTTGCTTATTTGTGGTATTTACCACTGAATTCATGAACCGCGTTGATAAACACACCTGCGTTTTCTGGGTCTACATCTGGTGTAATACCGTGACCTAGGTTGAATACATGGCCAGAACCTGTACCAAAGTCTTCTAGGATAGTGGCAACTTCTTGGCGAATACGCTCAGGCGTGCCATGCAGCATTGCTGGGTCCATGTTGCCTTGCAGCGCGACTTTATCGCCAACACGACGTTTTGCATCACCGATGTTAATAGTCCAGTCTAGACCTACTGCATCACAGCCTGTTGCTGCAATTGCTTCAATCCACTGACCACCATTTTTAGTAAATAACGTCACTGGTACTTTACGGCCATCATGTTCGCGAATTAAGCCATCAACAATCTTGTGCATGTATTGTAATGAAAACTCATTGTAGTCACGTGGGCTTAATACACCGCCCCATGAGTCAAATACCATTAACGATTGCGCGCCCGCTTTAACTTGCGCGTTTAAATAGTCGATTACTGAGTCCGCTAATTTATCAAGTAATAGGTGCAGTGTTTGTGGTTCTGCAAAGGCCATTTTCTTGATTTTACCGAATGTTTTGCTGCTACCACCTTCAACCATGTAAGTGGCAAGTGTCCAAGGTGAACCAGAGAAACCAATTAGCGGTACTTCACCTTTTAATTCGCGACGAATCGTACTTACCGCATTCATCACATAACCAAGCTCATCAGTTGGATCGATATTTGGGATTTTTTTAACATCTGCTAATGAAGAAATCGGACGTTCAAATTTTGGACCTTCACCTGTTTCAAAGTAAAGACCTAAGCCCATAGCATCAGGAATAGTTAAAATATCACTGAATAGAATTGCAGCATCAAGCGGATAACGACGTAATGGCTGTAACGTTACTTCACAAGCAAGTTCAGCGTTTTTACATAAACTCATAAAGTCGCCTGCTTGGGCACGTGTAGCACGGTATTCAGGTAAATAGCGGCCAGCTTGGCGCATCATCCATACCGGTGTGACATCAACAGGTTGCTTTTGTAGTGCACGTAAATAACGATCGTTTTTTAATTCGCTCATGCGTATAGAATCCTAGAACTGAATGAAATTGAGCAGATTGTATCACCATATTGCGCGTCTCACTATGGATAGATAATCAAGGCTAGATATAGATCATGTTTTTTAAGCCAACCTAAGCCTATAGTGTGTTTTTTGAGCGAAAACAAAATAAATTTAAAACTTTTCATTAATAAATTTGCAACATACAAAAAAGCTTGGTATAACTTATCCCGCGTTAACAAAAACAATAATAAAAATCTTATAACAATAAGAACAACAATCTTCCCATAATAATAAGAACGCTTGTTTTAACAAGTCTTAGAAAAAGAATTAAACCACCAATTTTGGTGGTTTTTTCTTTTCTAAATCAGCAAATTACAACTCATCCGCTTAGATAAAAATTGCAAAATTAATACTAGTAGTTTTGAATCAATTCCCATACACTGCAATGAGAGCAAAAAAAGTCCACTCTTAAAATAAGGTTGTTTTTTGGCCTGTTCAGCGCTGAAAAGTATGTCTTTAGAATGACTTTTACAATCTGTTGCAATTAGACACTAAGAATTTAGTTGATCTTTGTGTCATATTTCCTTTTTATATATACAAAGGAAAACCTACTCAGCGAGGAGATGAAATATGCTGACGCGTTTGGAAAAAGCTCAACAAAAGTGGGGTGGTAGTCACTCTGTAATCGACAAATGGCTCACAGAACGTCAAGAGCTGCTTGTGTTGTTCTGCCGTATTGCAGGCTTTTCACCGTACGAAAAGAAAGATCATGCCCTTCCTGATCAGCTGCAAATTCAAAACTTTTGCCAAATTCTGATGGATTACCTTTCTGCTGGCCATTTCGAAATTTACGACGACATTGCCAAAGCGTGTGAAGAAAAAGGTCCTGAGAGCCAAAAGCTGGCGAATGCCTTATACCCGCGCATTTCTGAAACCACAGATGTAGCACTCGACTTTAACGACAAATACGCAGAAGTTGACAAAGATGACTTGCTTGATGAGTTTGATAAAGACCTATCAATCTTAGGCGAAGCACTTGAACTGCGCTTTGAGCTAGAAGATGAGTTAATCGATAACTTATATTCTAATCACACCAGCTAACAGCTTAGTTACACAGCAGAGAAACACTCTCTGCTGAAAAACACCTTTTTGCCTGCCTAAAAAGAATCATCTATTCCATTCGTAACAAATATTTGAAATATTTTCTTCAATGCGATACTCATACTATAAAAACATGAGGCTCGCTATGAATAAACGGTCATTTTTAAAGTCACTTTCAATTCTTGCCGCTGGCGCAAGTTTAACATCAGCTCCTTTAATGGCTGCTCAGAATAGCAGTACCCAAACATTAATTAAGCCAAAAGCGCTGGCAAAAGGCGGCACAATTGGGATATGTAGCCCGTCAGCTGCCACTGCTGAGCAGGCTGATATTTTATTAGCACAAGGCGTTATAGAAGCACTGGGTTACAAGGCTAAGCTTGCACCAAACATTTTAGCAAGACGTGGGCATTTAGCTGGCACTGATGCAATGCGAGCCGGCGACTTAAATAGTTTATTCAGCGACAAAGAGGTTGATGCCATTTTGTGTTTACGTGGCGGTTCAGGCGCTGCCCGTATTTTACCTTTGCTCGACTACGCAATGATCCGTAACAACCCAAAACCTCTAATGGGCTATTCAGATATTACCGCTCTTCACAATGCATTACTGTCTCAAGCAGGGTTAATCAGCTTTCATGGCCCAAATGCATCGAGTGACTGGAACCCGTTTCATGTCGCGCAATTTAAGAACATGTTCGAAGCGCGTAAGTTGATGCATTTCCAAAACTTACCAAAAGCCGATGATGAGCTTGTTAACACACAGTACCTGACCCAAACGATCACATCAGGTAAAGCCTCTGGACGATTAATCGGCGGTAACTTAACAGTACTGACAGCCCTAGCAGGCTCGAATTATTTACCTGACTTTAATGGCGCAATTTTATTTTTAGAAGATATCGACGAAGCGCCGTATCGAATTGACAGAATGATAAGCACACTAAAACTTATGGGCGCACTGGATAAGATTGCAGGCTTTGTATTTGGCGATTGTAATGACTGTAAGCCTGGCCGAGGTTATGGCTCTTTAACCCTTGACGATATTTTTGCAGATTATATAAAACCGCTGGGGATCCCTGCCTATCGTGGGGCTATGATTGGCCATATTAAGCGCCAATTTATCCTGCCTGTTGGCACTGTGGTTGAGCTTAATGCAGATAGTGGCACATTAAAAATGAAAGAAGCGGCATTTAGTTAATAAACTTAGCGCATAAAAAAAGGGCTAAAAAGCCCTTTTTTATTGAGTTAAATATTACTCAGCTGGTACAGCTTTGTCATCGCTTTGGATTTCAAGTAATTCTACTTCAAAAACAAGCGTTGAGTTTGCTGGGATCTTACCAAGATCACGCTCACCGTATGCAAGTTCAGATGGAATAGTGAACTTGTACTTAGAGCCAACTGGCATTAATTGTAAACCTTCAGTCCAACCTGGGATCACACGGTTAAGTGGGAAAGTAGTTGGTTCGTTACGTGAGTAAGAGCTATCGAACTCAGTACCGTCTAATAAAGTGCCTTTGTAGTGTACTTTAACAACGTCAGTTGCTACTGGCTTTTCGCCTTCACCTTCAGTGATAACTTCGTACTGTAGGCCAGACTCAGTTACTGTAACGCCTTCTTTTTTCGCATTTTCAGCTAGGTATTTTTCGCCTTCAGCTTTGCTCTTTTCAGATTCTACTTTCGCTTTTTCTTGTTGTTTAGTGCGAATGCTTTGATCAAGCGCCGTTAACACTTCACGAATTTTTTCGTCATCAAGTTTAGCGTTACCCGCTAGTGCGTCTTCAAAACCACGCTTAAGAAGTGCTTCGTCTAGTTCAACACCTAGCGCTTTTTTATCAGCAAGGTCTTGGTTTAAGAAATTACCAACAGATGCACCAATACCGTATGCTTGTTGTTGAGCTTCAGTCTCTAGTTTCACTTCAGCTTGCTGTTCTTTTTTTGCTTCCTGATTACAAGCTGTAAGCGCTAAAACTGACGCTGCAATCAATGACAATTTAATCGTCTTTCTCATTTTATATCTCCGACACACTTTGCAGTTGTCAATTATTGTATTATTACTAGTTAAAGATTAACGACCTACATGGTAGGCTGCTTGTCTAATAACTAACGTCATGCTTATGCATGATCAGCGATTAGACTAACAACCTAGGCCTTCAACGAGACCTAGTCTAACCTCTCAATCACTAAGAGTTAAGGGGAAATACTCGTAATATGTCGATATTTCGTACTTTTTTGTATCTGCTCAGCCTTTGCTTAGTTGTAGCCTGCTCTGAGCAACATGAGCAATCAACTGCACGCTATGAGCATGCGGCTAAAGGTGCCTTCGCCAGTGCGCTGTCACACGATGGCAAATACAGCTTAATCTCATCAATACACCATGGGGTCGCACTGTGGGATAATCAACAACAGGTGCTAAAATACCAATGGTTTCAACAACAAAATCAAGATAGCTTGGTTCATACTGTTGCTATCTCTTACGACAATAGCCATGCAGTTACCGCTGAGAAGTCCACCTTTGCAGTGTGGGACATTGCCACGGGCAACAACACGGGTTATTACAAAATACACGCCTCAACAATTCGAGATATCGCGATAAGTAACCAAGGGCGCAGTGTGTTATATGGCCGCGCCGACGGTGTAGTCGTTTACCTCGACTTAGAGAGTGGCAGGCGCATAGAGTTCCTTGGCCACCAAGAAAAAGTCAATGTTGTTGATCTATCGCCTAACGGTCACTACGCCATTAGCGGCTCAAATGATTATGTTGCTTACTTTTGGGATACTCGCACAGGGCAAGTGATTCACCGCTTTAATCACCCAAGTCGCGTTACTCAAGTCGCCCTTGATCCACAAGGTCGTTACGCATTTACCGCAGACAGTATGAAGCAAGCAAATGTATGGCAACTGACTACAGGTGATCTTGTTAGCAAACTGGCGTATATTGCGCGTCAGAAAATTTTTACCGCCGTCCGTTTTAATGATGAAGGCACTTTAATTGCTACCGGTTCACCCAATCGATTGGTTGATTTATGGCAGCTAGAGTCAGGTAAAAAATTACAAACGTGGCAAGTGATTCCTCGTGAAGGAAGCCGCCCGAAATCAGCCGTGGTGTTAGATGTTGCGTTTACTGATAACAACCAAGCGTTATTAACCGAAAGCTCCAGCGGATTCGCTGAAAGTTTTAATCTAAGAGAATCAAATGAATACAATTGAAGATCGTCTAATGGAACTTGAAGCGAAAGTCGCTTTTCAAGATGAAACAATTGAAATATTAAACGATGAGCTTAAAGCGCACCAACAGCAGCTGGCTAAAATGAAACGCCAGACAGAGTTACTTGCAGAAAAGATCAAAGAAGCGCAGCAGCCATCTTTAATGTCACAAATGCAAGAGCCGCCACCGCCGCACTATTAATTAGGTAGTGATAGAGCCGGGAATTAATCGCCCGGCTTAAATACACCAATCACCTGCTCAAATTGGCGTGTTGAGGCTTGCACTGCCTGCTCTGGTTGCGTCATTTTGTGGCCACACTGTACGCACTCCACTTTTTCCACATCATGTTCTTTATAAAGCATCATGGTATCCATGGCCTTACACTCAGGGCATGATGCGCCAGCAATAAAGCGTTTCTTTTGTCTCATAGATGATCTCCCGTGGCATGTAGGCGGCTATTTTAGCCTAATAATTCTCTGTTTGATACGATTGCGAAGGCTAATGTGATCCGTGTTATGATAGCGACAATTAAATCAGTGCTGTGCAAGTAAACATTCATGATCCAAATTTCAGACATCGAACTTCTCCGTGGTGGTAACGCCTTACTAAAAGGGGCCTCTGCAACCTTATTCCCAGAGCATAAAGTCGGCCTTGTTGGCGCTAATGGCTGTGGTAAATCAACGCTGTTCGCGCTATTAAAGTCTGAATTGCAACTCGATGCTGGTGAATGCCAAATTCCTAAAGACTGGTCAATTGCTTCTGTGAAGCAAGAAACACCCGCGCTCGAAATCAGTGCCCTCGATTATGTATTACAAGGTCACCCTGAATATTACGCGCTAAGAATTGCGCTACGCGAAGCTGAGCAAAATAACGACGGCGATGCGCAGGCAAAAGCACATATTGGCCTAGAACATATTCAAGGCTATAGCATTGAGGCAAAAGCAGGTGAACTGTTACACGGTTTAGGTTTTAGTAATGAGCAAATAGACAACCCAGTGAGCGCCTTTTCTGGTGGCTGGCGTATGCGCTTAAACTTAGCACAAGCACTTATTCGTGATGCCGATTTATTACTGCTGGATGAGCCAACCAACCACTTAGATCTCGATGCGGTTTACTGGTTAGAGCGCTTTTTACGTGCCTACACAGGCACTCTAGTGCTTATTTCCCATGACCGAGAGTTCTTAGATGCCGTTGTAGACCAAATTTGGCACATAGACGCACAAAAAATAAATGTTTATAAAGGCAATTACTCGCAATTCGAACGCCAAAAAGCAGAGCGCTTATTACAACAACAAGCGATGTTCGAAAAGCAACAAGAGCAAATTGCTCATCTAGAAAAATTCATTACACGCTTCAAAGCAAAAGCCAGTAAGGCTAAGCAAGCACAAAGCCGCGTAAAAGCCTTAGAGCGTATGGAAAAGCTGGCCCCAGCCCATGTTGACTCACCCTTTGATTTTGAGTTTGCCGAACCAACAGCGCTGCCAAACCCATTAATGACTCTCGACCAAGCCAAAGCAGGCTATGGCGACACCACCATTTTGCATAGCATCAAGCTAAACCTAGTGCCGGGTAGCCGTATTGCGCTGCTTGGCCGAAATGGTGCGGGTAAATCAACACTGATTAAATTATTAGCTGGCGATTTACAGCCTCAAGCAGGTGAAGTATTTCAGCATCAGGGCTTAAATATTGGTTACTTTGCGCAGCATCAGCTTGAGTCACTTGATTTAAAAGCCAGTGCAGTGACCCATTTACAACGTTTAAATCCGCAAGCTCCAGAGCAATCACTGCGTGACTTTTTAGGTGGCTTTGCATTCTTTGGCGATAAAGCTCTTGAGCCAGTTGCGCCATTTTCTGGCGGTGAAAAAGCCCGTTTAGTGCTAGCTATGCTGGTGTACCAAAAGCCAAATCTACTGCTACTGGATGAGCCGACTAACCACCTCGATTTAGAAATGCGCCATGCTTTAGTTATGGCGCTGCAAGGCTTTGAAGGCGCTATGGTGACCGTATCGCACGACCGTCATATGCTTAAGAATACCGCTGATGAGTATTACCTCGTTGATAACGGCGAAGTAACACAATTTGGTTATGACCTTGATGCCTATTACCAATGGCTACTGAATGCCAATAAAGAAGCTGCTAAAAGCCCTGAAGACAATGCCCCTAAAGCCCATTCAAGCGTTAACCGCAAAGAGCAAAAGCGCTTAGAAGCTGAGTTCAGAAAGTCAGTGCAGCCGTTGAAAAAGCAAATCGAAAAGCTTGAAAAGCAACTTGATAAGTACTCTACAGAGCTTGGTGAAATCGAAAACGCACTTGCCGACAATGACTTATACAATGATGAAAATAAAGCCAAACTGACAGAGCTACTCGCTAAGCAAGCAAGCTTAACACCCAAGCTTAATGATGTTGAAGAAGAGCTGCTCATGGCACTTGAAGAGCTTGAAGAAAAAGAGCAGGCCTTTGCCGATGAAACCGCTTAACAGCGAACAGTTTTGGCAGTTTGCATGCAAGCTTTACAGCAAAGACGGCATGCAAGCAAAGCTACTAGGCTATCAAGACCAGCTAGGCAAAAATGTTAACCTTTGCCTGCTGCTTTATTATCTTGATTCTTTAGAGCTGGCTGTAACACCCTTTCAACTGAGTGAGCTTGAGTCGTGCATTGCCGAATTTGACCAGCACGCTTTACAGCCCCTACGAGCCACACGCGCCTACCTGAAAACTATTCAAAACGAGATTTCAGACTACCCCACCATCCGCAAAGAGCTACTTAGCGCAGAACTAAAACTAGAAAAACAACAGCAACAATTACTGATAAACACAGCGAATACGATGGTATTCACTCCGTACACAAATGCTGAAAATATAAGGCTTTATGTCGGTAGTTAGTTAGCGAGTTAGCGAGTTAGCGAGTTAGCGAGTTAGCGAGTTAGCGAGTTAGCGAGAGTAAAGTTTAAAGAGTCTAGATCAAGCCAAATTGTGAGAATGGTTCTAATTCGGCACTAAAGTGCCTCCTACGGTATTTTATTTCTGAGTAAGACACTGCACTTAACAACTCCACCGCTCAACTGATGTCTGACGGCTGAAAGCTGATAGCTCCGCTTACGTTGGGTTTCGCTTCGCTCAAACCAACCTACCCGAAGAGTGAACAGGGCGAATGCTGAGTGAGACACCGCACAAAACAATGATCTGACTCCATAAAAGTAGACACCTTTTTGGAGTCAGTAATCATGAAAGTAAAGTCACAGCGTAGATATTCCCTCGAATTTAAAATAAAAGTCGTTCAAGAGTCGTTAGGCACCACAGATACAGTTAAGATGGTCGCGAATAAATACGGAATTCATCCTGACATGCTATCAAGTTGGAGAAGTCACATGACCTCGAAGAAGAAAACAGCAAAGCCATTAAAGAACCAAGGCCCTGACAAATCATACACAGATTTAGAACGCCAAATTCGCAAGCTTGAGAAGCAACTCGAAGATGCTCAGTTGGAGAATGACGTTTTAAAAAAGGCGAAGGCCTACTTCGACAGCCTAAAAGAATAAGGTTCGAATATATCCACAAGGTCACAGATGCCAAACGCACAGTGAAGAAGTTGTGCAGTTGGTTATCTGTGTCGCCGGCTGGGTATTATAAATGGTTAAAGCAATTACCTAGCACGCGCCAGAAAGAGAACAGTTCGTTACTTAAATTTCTAAAGCATATTAGCGACCAGGAGCACTGTATCCCTGGTTATAGAAAGCTTTGGGAAGCAGCGGTAGCGCATGGTTTTGATTGCAGTAAAGGGCGTGTGCAGAGGCTGTTACAAAGCGTTGGGTATCGTTCAAAGTCAGGTAAGAGGCGCTATACAAGCCGCGCGAAGAAAGAAGGTACAATCAAAGCGAGTAACTTACTACGACGCCAGTTTAAAGTTGATACAGCAAATACCGTGTGGGTTTCAGATATCACACAAGTACGCTGTAAAGATGGTTGGCAGTATTTATGCGTCATCCTTGACTTGTACTCTCGAAAGGTTGTTGGCTGGGTAACAAGCCGGATAAACAACGCCGAGTTAGTTATTAAAACACTGAGAAAAGCATGGTCAGCACGCAAACCTGATGGTGCGAACTTGCTCTTTCATTCAGACCAAGGAGCTCAGTATGTCGCAAAGGAAACAGTGAAGTGGTTAACTAATAGAGGTGTCACAGTGAGTATGTCTAGAAAAGGCAACTGCTGGGATAACGCATGCTCAGAAAGCTTCTTCGCGCAGTATAAAAAGGAGTGGATAAAGAATTTAAATGAACTGAGTCGTAGTGAAATGACAACACAAACGTATTTTTATATTGAAAAATACTACAACTCAATAAGAAGGCATGGCACCCTAGGGTATAAAAGTCCCATGCAGTACGAACAAATTAATTAAACCCCGTGTCTACTTTATCGGGGTCAGATCATCAAACTGACAGCTTACGGCTGATAGCTGACAGCTCACTATCAGCAGTTCAACAACTTCTGCGTTACGCTTGATTGTGGGTTTTGGAAAATCGCTTCAGTTTGGCCGTATTCAACAATCTCACCGTGATCAAGTACCACAAGTTGGTCGCTAATATGACGCACTAAACTTAGGTGATGAGTAATAAGCACATAGCTAAGGCCAGTATCTTTTTGTAGACGCAGTAATAAGTTTACCGTTTGTGCGCGTACAGACGGGTCTAGAGACGATAACGCCTCATCGAGCACTACAACCTTAGGGTCTAAAATTAAAGCCCGTGCAAGCGCTATACGTTGTAATTGACCACTACTAAACATATGCGGGTAGTAGTGCTGATGATCTAACAGCAAACCCACTTTTGCGAGGGTTTGTTTAATTTTATCTTCACGCTCTTCTTTGTTTAAGTCAGTGTTGTACTGTAAACAGTCATTAAGCATGTCGCCAATGGTTAAACCTGGGTTCAACGACGCTTCAGAGTCTTGGAAGATCATACGAATATGGCGACAGTCGTTATCACGCAAGCCATCATTTTCGATGATATTACCATCGAGCAAAATTTGCCCTTTATCAGCATTATCGGCTCCTGAGAGTAATTTAGCTAAGGTACTTTTGCCTGAGCCGGTTTCGCCGATAATTGCAATGGTTTCACCTTGCCCTAAGCAAAACGAAATATCTTTTAAAACAGAGAATCGTTTGCGTGAGAACAAGCCTGCACGCAGGTTAAAACTCTTTGATAACGCTTGAACTTTGAGCAGTGGTTGCATTATTTCATCGCCTTAATTAATGGGAAATGGCAGGCATAACTATGACTATGATGCTTGGTCAATTTCGGGGTAACCACACATTCTTTTTGTGCTTGTGGGCAACGTGGACCCAAGCGGCAGCCTATTGGCAAATGCTGCAAGGTCGGAATGGTGCCTTTTAAAGCATAAAACGGCTCTTTGTGGGCAAGCCCTTGCTCGTAGTCTGGTAAGCTTTTTAACAGTGCTTGAGTATACGGATGATATGGCTGACTAAAAATACGATTAGTTGGGCCAGCTTCAACCATTTGTCCGCAGTAAAGAACATGCATGCCATGAGACCACTCAACAATTTCTTCAAGTTCGTGAGAAATCATCAAAATCGACATATTCTTTAGCTGGTTCAAGCTTTTTAACAGTCTAAACACCTGCGCACGCGTGGTGCTTTCAAGGGCGGTAGTTGGCTCATCGGCAATCAATAGTTTTGGGGTACGCGCAATGGCCATGGCAATCATTACTTTTTGACAAATCCCTTCAGAGAGCTCATGAGGGTAGCTGTCGAGTACCTTTTTATGATCTTTAATACCGACCTTGTGGATTAACGCTTTTACTCTGTCTTTACGCTGTTTATTTCGCTTTAAGAAAAAGCCACTGGTTGCTTGCGCAGGCAGGGTTTCGGCAATTTGGTCAAATATCTTGGCAGTTGGATCTAGGCAGCGACTCGGATCTTGGTAGATCATAGCAATGTCTTGACCTACTAGTTTACGGCGTTGCTCGTTAGATAAGCGCATTAAATCAACACCACGCCAATGCATGCGATCTGCGGTGATATGCCAGCGTTTATTTAAAACCCCAACAATGGCTTTTGCAATTAAGCTTTTACCTGAGCCAGACTCGCCAACTAAAGCATGCACTTCACCTTCTTTTAAGGTCATGCTGACTCTATCAACCGCACGAATAACGGTATCTGAGGTGCGTAACTCTATCGTGAGATTGCGAATATCGAGTAATTGCATAATTAGTCGGCCTTACGTTCTTTAAGCACTTGGCGTAAACCGTCACCTACTAAATTGGTAGACAGTACTGCTAAAAATAATAATACGCCCGGTAAGCCAACAGTCCAAGGGGCAAGGTAAATTAAACCCAGGTTCTCAGCCAAAATGGCGCCCCATTCTGTGGTTGGGGGCTGTGCGCCCAATTTTAAAAAGCCAAGTGCCGAGATATCCAAAATAGCCGTAGAAAGCGCCATGGTAAAAATAACCACAATATGCTCGTAAATATTCGGGAAGATACCACGGGCGAGAATATGCCAGTTTGACGCACCATCCAGTTTAAACGCTGTAATGTAATCTTTGCTAAGCTCTTCAACAATTAAGTTACGTACCGAGTGAATAAATTGAGGCAATAAAGCTAAAATAATCGCCCATACTGTATTCATTAAGCCCGGGCCAAGAATCGCAATAATAATGATGGCTAGTAACAGCGATGGAATAGATAACGTAATATCAAGCAAGTGATTCAAAAAGCTTGAGCGAATACCCCGACTGATCCCCGCAAAAGTACCCACTAATACCCCAATTACTGTGGTGATCAAAGCTGCGACAACCGACAAACCAAAGGTGTAGGTTGCACCATTCATTAAGCGCGATAACACATCTCGCCCTAAATCGTCGGTGCCTAATAAAAAGCGTACGTCACCTGCATCATGCCACGATGGCGGTAACAGCAGCGCATCGCTGTGTTGTTGGTTCACGCCATAAGGTGCAAGGAGTGGTGCAGATACAGCCAGTAACACTAACGCAATAAACAACCATAAACCCACAAGGGCAGGGTGATTGGTTTTAAATTTCTTCCAAAATCGCGCTAACGGCGATTTATTCGACTCTTCAGAGAATAAATTAAACTTTGCCATGAGCTTGGTTCCGCGATAATGGGTCGAATAAGGTATAAGTGAGCTCAGCAATAATGGTAGCTAAAATAACGAACATAGAAACAGCGAGTAAGCCACCTTGAATCGCAGGGTAGTCGCGCTGATAAATACTATCGATAAGCCAACGACCAATGCCCGGCCATGAGAAAATAACTTCGGTGATCATCGCAAGGGTGATCAAGGTACTAAACTGTAAACCTATTTGTTTAATAACTGGTAGCAGCGCATTACGCAGAGCGTGGTGAAGGATCAGCTGTGCACGGTTTAAGCCTTTAGCGCGCGCTGTTTTAATGTAACTTTGATCGAGTACTTTCAGCATTGAATCACGAGTAAAGCGAACCAGTACCGTGGTCGGATACATGGCAAGTACAATGGTCGGCAAGGTTAGATGGTGTATTGCATCTAAAAATGCCATGCCATCATACGGAAAGTCACCTAATATGATATCGATTAAAATAAAGCCGGTAATAGGTTCAATTTCGTAAAGTAGACCCATACGGCCCGACATCGGAAACCAACCGAGTTGCAGTGAAAACACCATGATCAACAATAGCGCTAACCAAAAAACAGGCATCGAGTAGCCAATAAGCGTGCCTGAGTTTATAAATTTGTCTGGCCAACGTTTGTAGTAAGCAGAAGCTAAAATACCGCCCGGTACGCCTACAGCAACAGAGACAAACAATGCATACAGGCTAAGCTCTAACGTTGCAGGAAATAAGTCTTGAATATGCTGAAATACGCTTTCGCCAGATGCAAATGAAATACCCCAATCACCCTGAATAATACGCTCTAAAAAAGCAAAGTATTGCACTACGTAGTTTTCAGTAAAATGGAACTTATCTTCAAGCGCACTGGTTTGTGAGAAGGTGCTATTGGTAATACCGCTTAAGTTAGTTAGCGCATCACCCGGGAACAAAAAGCTCAATGAAAAGGTAAAGATACTCAGTGTCAGCATCATAAACATCAATAGTGCTAAGCGGCGCAGAATATAATCTAAGATCATTATTCTTTCCTCGCATTAGCTAGTGAAATGCCACCAAAAGGGCTTAAGCTGATGCCTTTAACATCACTACTTGCTGCTTGAAAGCGCATACCATGGGCTATCGGTAAAATAGGCAGCTCTTGCACTATGATCCGCTGTGCTTGATTGTAGTATTGTTTACGCTTTTCAAGATCTGTTGTGTCTAAGGCTTGTGTAAGTAATAAATCAAACTCAGGGTGACACCAATTTGCTGGGTTTTTACCACTGAAAGTCGCAGTACAACTTAATAATGGGCTCATAAAGTTATCAGGGTCTGGTGTATCTGCAGCCCAACCAAGTAACACGCTATCGTGTCTATGTTCACCAATTCGTTGTAAAAAGGTATTCCACTCGTACTCGACGATATTAACGTTCACACCAATCTTGCGTAAATCACTTTGCATCAGCTCAGCCATTTTACGGGCATTGGGGTTATAAATACGGCTTACTGGCATAGCCCAAATATTCATATCAAAGCCATTTTTGTAGCCAGCTTCTGCGAGTAATGTTTTGGCAAGTGCAGGGTTAAATTCTGGCATGGCTTTTTGCGCTTCAAATGCCCAAGAAGCCGGAGGCAGTAAAGACTGCGCTTTAATGCCGTTTCCGTAATATACCGCTTGCATGATTTTATCGACATCAATGGCGCTTGCGAGTGCTTGGCGTACACGTACATCATCAAAAGGCGGGCGCTCTGTGTTAAACGCCCAATAACCAATATTTAAGTTTTGCTCTTTTTGAACTCTAATATCTTCACGTTGCGATAAAATACTTAGCTGCGCGCTGCTTGGGTGCGCAGTCACATCACACTCTTTAGTGAGCATTTTCGCAACGCGTGTGGTGCCGTTTGGGGTAATGTCATATACCAATTGCTCAAGCACAACCGGGTGTTTCCAGTAGTCAGGGTTACGGTAATAGCGAATTAAACGGTCGCGACGATATTCTTTATATACATAAGGGCCAGTACCCACAGGGTATTGGTCAAATAAGTTTTCTTGATTTCGCGCTTTAAGCTGCATGGCGTATTCTTCGGATAACACCACGGCAAAGTCAGTTGCAAGGTTTGCTAAAAAGCTGCTTTCAGCATTATAAAGTTCAAACCGTACTTGGTAATCAGAAACACGCACAATGCGACGAATAAGCTGATCAATACCCACACTTTGAAAATAAGGGTAGCTGGCATCACCAACAAAGTGATAAGGGTTATAAACGTCGAATAAGCGGCTGAAAGTAAAAATTACATCATCAGCGTTAAAATCACGGCTTGGGTTAAAGTATTTTGTGGTATGAAATTTAACCCCTTTACGCAGGGTAAAGGTAATTGCTTTGCCGTCTGGGCTAATTTTCCAATCAGTTGCCAGCTCTGCTTTAAACTCGGCAGACACCGGATCAATACTTAACAGGCGATCATAAAGCTGATTGGCGATAATATCGATAGTCGAACCTGTCGTTGTCACTTGCGGATTAAACGACACAGGGTTTGCTTCAGCGCAATAGACTAAGCCCTGGTTCTTTTGTTCTGTGGTTTTTTCTTCGTTATCTAGGCAGCCTACTAAGCACACCAAAGACAAAGCAAGTAACGGTTTAAACACCTGATTAGCCTCTAACTATTGCTGCTGATCTAATAAATTGTATTTTTTCAAATAGCCACGTAATTGATGATACGTTAATTCTAAGTGTTCTGCAGTTTTCTTTTGGTTAAATTGGCTATGTTCAAGCGCTTTTTTAATGACATCAATTTCAAAGTCGTTAGACAGCTGCTTTAAATTACAAGGAAATTGAATGTCGGGCTTATTGAGTGTCACAACGTCTTGATTTTGTGTCGTGGCGATAGGCGCAGCTTCGACGTTTGCAACAGGGGCACTGCTAACTGCAGCTTTAACGCGCTGTTTAGGTCTAAATTTACTCGCAAATGGGTCTAAAATAATCTGGTGAACGGGAATATGTTCATTACCATGGCGATATAAGCTACGTTCAACCACATTCTTTAACTCACGAATATTACCCGGCCACTCATAAGATTGTAGCGTTTCGATGGCGCTACGCGTAAAGCCACTAAATAGCTCCCACTCAAGGTCGCGGGCCATGTTAATTGCAAATTGTTCTGCCAATAACATGATATCTTCTTGACGTTCACGCAGCGGGGGCAGGGTAATAACATCAAAGGCGAGGCGGTCGAGTAAGTCGCTTCTAAATTCGCCTTGCTCAGCAAGGGTTGGTAAGTCTTCATTGGTCGCACAGACTAATCGGGTATCGACTTTAACGGTTTGCTTACCACCAACGCGTTCAAATTCGCCGTATTCAATAACGCGTAGTAGTTTTTCTTGTACCATCGCCGAGGTATTGGCTAATTCATCAAGGAATAGCGTACCGCCATTAGCACGTTCAAAGCGGCCTTCGTGGCGTTTACTAGCACCGGTGAATGCGCCACTTTCATGACCAAATAATTCACTTTCGAGCAGGTTTTCGTTAAGCGCTGCACAGTTGAGCTTTATATAGTTTTGGTCCCAACGCTTAGATAAGAAGTGCAAACGCGCAGCAATAAGTTCTTTACCCGTACCGCGCTCACCAATAATAAGGACTGGCTTTTCTAAACTGGCAAGTTGCGAAACTTGATCAAGCACACTTAAAAAACTGTCAGATTGGCCGAGTAAATTATCCTGTTGGCGAAATTGGCTCATATTCCCTAACTCTTAGTCATTTTTACTAAGATCTAGTGTATTTCATTATCTATGAGAACTAAAGAAATTTATAAATTTAGTTTAACTGTTTGAATATATTAAGTTATTCTAAGTTTATAAAAGTTGGCAAGCATATTGATACTAGATATACCAACTGATTAAGTTAAAACACCAAAGAGGTAAATGTTATGGGAATTTTTTCACGTTTTGCAGACATCGTTAATTCTAATATCAATGCCATCTTAGATAAAGCAGAAGACCCAGAAAAAATGGTTCGCCTGATCATCCAAGAGATGGAAGATACATTAGTAGAAGTTCGCTCTACATCAGCAAAAACACTTGCTGAGAAAAAAGAGCTAGTACGTCGCGTTGAAACTTTAAAAGTTCAAGTTGCAGACTGGCAAGAAAAAGCTGAATTAGCACTAAGTAAAGACCGTGATGATTTAGCACGTGCAGCACTGATTGAAAAGCAAAAGTCAGCAGATGCAGTCGCAGCGGTTGAAACTGAGCTTGAGCATGTAGAGTCTCACATCGAGAAACTACAGCAAGAAGTGAGCACCTTACAAGAGAAGCTTGCTGATGCAAAAGCGCGTCAAAAAGCAATCATCTTACGCCAACGCTCTGCAGAGTCGCGTCTTGAAGTTAAAAAAGCACTCGACAGCTCTAAAGTTGAAGACGCTTTAAACCGCTTCGAACGTTACGAAAGTAAGATCGATGGTCTAGAATCACAAATAGAGTCTTATGATCTTGGTAAAAAATCATTAGCTGACGAAATTGCTGGTCTTCAGCAAGACGAAAAGATTGATGATGAGCTAGCTGAGCTTAAGAAAAAACTAGCAGATAAAAAATAATAAATGGGGGCGAGTCCCCCAATGCTTAAACACATAACGGATTGACAGGAGAGTACCATGTTCGACGCAGAAGTTTTGATGGCACCGATTATTGTTTTTATGGTGGTTGTTGCCCCACTTTGGCTAATTTTACATTACCGTAGTAAAAAACAAGTGAGCCAAGGTTTAAGTGAACACGAGCACCGCCAATTATTAGAGCTTGCACAAAAAGCGGATAAAATGGCAGAGCGTGTTGAAACATTAGAAGCCTTACTTGATCAAGAGGCTCCGCAGTGGAGACGTAAAGTATGAGTACCAAACGCGAATTATTTAGAGACGCAGAGCGCGGTAAAATAGCTGGCGTGTGCGCAGGTATCAGCGATTACTTTAACATGGAGCTTTGGCTGGTACGCATTTTAGTGGTGACAGCAGTACTTTTATCAGGCGGCCCGTTTATTGTTGTTGCTTACATTGCTGCTTGGTTTATTTTAGACAAAAAACCGACTGAAAAAGCAGATAAAAGCGCAGACAGCATTCACCAAGACCCGCTTGAAGTAAAATTTAAAGTATGGCAAAAAGGGGAACCACCTCGCCGTGCATTGCAAGATTTAAAAGATCGTCTTGCTCGAGTTGATGGTCGTTTACAAGAGATGGAACGCTATGTCACATCAACAGAATTTACGGTTAGCCGTGAAATCAACAAACTTTAAAGGACATATACGCACCTTGTTTGCATCGTGATACCCAGCGCAAATAAGGTGCTAGACACTTTATGAGCCAATCATTTGCAAAGAACACCTTTAATTCGTTAAAAAATAAAGCGGAAAAAGCCCTTCATCGTAGTTTAGATCAACACGTGAAGTTAGCCGTCACAGGCTTAAGTGGCAGCGGCAAAACCGCTTTTATTACCGCCTTGGTTAAACACTTAACCAGCCAAGCTGACGATAAAAACTTACCTTTTTTTGATGTGATGCGCGAAAAGCGTCATATCGCCACAAAAATAGTGCCGCAGCAAGCACTGACAATACCGACATTTGAATATACCAATGCATTATCGGCGTTGTTACCTGTTGAGGGTGAGCCAACATGGCCTGCATCCACTGAGCGTATAAATACGCTACGTTTAGCAATTAAATACCAAAGTAACTCGGGGCTGCGTGGTCACTTCGCACCGCAATCAACACTCTATTTAGACATTATTGATTACCCTGGTGAATGGCTACTTGATTTACCAATGCTAGAGCAATCATTTGCTGATTGGTGTGAGTCACAATACTCACTCTTGCAGCAAACAGCACGCAACGAAAAGGCTAAGCCATTTTTAACCGCCCTTGCTGAACTTGATTTATCTGCAAGTGTTGATGAAAGCAAACTTGCTGATGTCGCTGCGCTTTATCAACAGTTATTAGTCGGCCTTAAAAAAGACACCAAACTTGCCATGCTGCAACCTGGTCGCATGCTGATGCCAGGGGAGCTTAAAGGGGCGCCGTTACTGCAGTTTTTTCCGGTTGCTAATGTGCCAGACGACATAACCGAAGGGTCTAATTTAGCGCATCTTAAAAAGCGCTATAAAGCCTATGTAAAAGAGGTTGTAAAACCTTTTTACGAGCAGCATTTTCGTCATTTTGATCGACAAATTGTGCTGGTGGATGTGCTCAGTGCCTTGAATGAAGGCAGCGAAACGCTGCATGAGCAAAGTCGTGTTATTAACCAATTGCTGGCGCACTTTAATTATGGTGAAGCAAGCTTCTTTAAGCGTTTGTTTAAACCAAATATCGACAAGCTACTGTTTGCGGCCAATAAGTCAGATCATATTAGTGCGCAATATCATAAAGATTTAGCGCTATTGCTTGACTCAATCGTGCATGACCAATCGAATCATTTAAAGTTCGAAGGTGTGCAAATCGAAACCATGGCAATGTCATCTATCTGCGCTACAGAGCCGCGCCAAGTGGCTGAAAAAGGCCAGCAGTTAGCCTGTATTTATGGCAAGCCTTTAGGCGAACAAGAATGGCTGACGTATTTACCGCCGCAGCCACCGTCACGCCTGCTCAACAAACAAGAGTGGCCAAAACAGGGCTTTGAGTTCTTATCGTTTTCGCCACTGCCATGCCCTGATAAACGGTTAAAGCATATTCGTTTAGATCATGTCATGCAGTATCTGATAGGAGATAAACTAACATGAGTGAGCAACCAAAGGAGATGAACTTTCAGGCAGGTCGCCGTATTTCAAGCTCTGCAAGCAACGAAGCTCCTACAGAGGAGTTAACTGTTGCTAAAGTGATAGAAAACGCCGAATTTATCGACACTGAAGAAGATCAGCAAGATAGCATTGAGCTTGAGCCTGTGTATAAAAAGTCGAAATGGCAAACCCTAAAAGGGGTGTTTGTTGTTAGCTTTTTAATTTTAGTGTTACTTGAGTTTGCGATGTCATTGTTTGTGACGTTTCAGCAATCAATTATTTTAGGTTCGGTGTATTTAACGGCTGTTCTCAGTGGTGTGCTACTGATTGCCCGTGTTATTTGGCGCGAGTACCGCATGCTAAGAAGTTTGAAGCGCAATCAATTGCATCGTACCGAGGCCGACCGCTTACTCAATAGCGAGCAAGTAGGTGAAGCATTACCGTGGCTTGAAAAGCTTAATAAGCATCAAACGCTTACTGGGTTTGAAGAGTTTAAGCAACAAATTGCAAGTCACCATACAGATAAAGAAATCATGACCTTATACGCCGATAGTTTATTGGTCAGCCAAGATCAGCAAGCGAAAAAACTGATTAACCGTTTTGCCACTGAGTCTGGCTTATTGGTGGCGCTAAGCCCACTGGCTTTAGTCGATATGATGGCGGTGCTATGGCGTGGCACTAAGCTCATTGAGCAAATTGGCCGTATTTACGGTATTGGTTTTGGTTATGCAAGCCGTATTAAATTGTATCGCTTATTAGTGAAACAAGTACTGTTTGTTGGTAGTGCAGAGTTAGTCTCAGATTTAGCAGCAACGGCACTAAGCGCTGAATTACTGGGAAAATTGTCGGGCCGTGCAGCGCAAGGGCTAAGTGCCGGTATTTTTACCGCACGTATAGGGTATAAAGCGATGGAGCTTAGCCGCCCGTTACCTCGCTTAGAGCATAAGCGTAGCTTGCTGAAAGAAACCGCTAATAGTATTGCTCGTAAAATTGCCTCACGTACGAGCGACAAAGAGAGCGAAAATACAAAATGACAACTTTTGTGTACAGTTAATAAAAACAGCTGAGTGATATTTAGCCATCTGAGCATCCGGCATGCTTGTGCATCGTGGGTATCTACGTTTTATTTATGAGTATGAAGTACTGATAATAAAAACGAGAACACACAATGACTAAGCATCACTTACATACACAATGTATTCATGGTCCAGAAAAACCAAATGACCCACATGGCGCACTGAGTGCGCCGCTTTACCAAACCTCTACCTTCGCATTTGCTAATGCAGCCCAAGGTGCAGCCCGATTTGCTGGTGAAGAGCAGGGCTTTATTTATACCCGTTTAGGTAATCCGACAACCCAAGAGCTAGAACAAAAAGTGGCTCAGTTAGAAAACTGTGAAGCAGCGGCTGCCACAGCGACCGGTATGGGAGCCGTGTCTGCGTCTGTGCTTAGCTTTTTACAACAAGGTGACCACCTAGTCGCATCAAGCGCGTTATACGGTTGTACTTTTGCATTTTTTGCTCACATGTTGCCGCGCTTTGGTATCGAAGTTACTTTTGTTGATATGACCAACGAGGCTGAACTTCGCGGCGCGGTTAAAGCCAATTCAAAAATGATTTTTGCTGAAACACCAATTAATCCGACCATGGCGGTGCTTGATCTAAGTTTAATCGCCGATGTTGCCAAGCAGCATCAACTGATAAGCGTTATCGACAATACCTTCTTAACGCCTCTGCTCCAGCAACCTACCTCGTTTGGCATTGATATTGTGGTACATAGCGCAACTAAATACCTAAATGGCCATGGTGATGTGGTAGCAGGACTTGTGTGTGGCACAGAAGAGCATATCAACCTAATCAAAATGACGGTGCTAAAAGATATTGGTGCAACGATTAGTCCTCATGATGCATGGTTAATTAATCGCGGTTTAAAAACTCTTGCTGTGCGCATGGAGCGCCACTGTGCAAGTGCCCAAGTAGTTGCTGAATATTTAGAGCAACACCCGTTAGTTAGCCAAGTTTATTACCCTGGGCTTAAATCACATCCGGGTCATCAATTTATTGGCTCACAGATGAAAGCCGCTGGTGGTGTTATTGCCTTTGAAATAAAAGGCAGCCTTGAAGATGGCGAAACATTTATAAATAACACCCAACTTTGTACACTTGCGGTCAGTTTAGGGGATGCTGAAACCCTCATTCAGCATCCTGCATCGATGACACATTCGCCTTATACACCTGAAGAAAGAGCAGCTGCTGGGATCAGTGATGGCTTAATTCGATTATCAGTTGGTCTTGAGGATGTTAACGATATTATTAACGATCTTAAAACTGCATTTACATTCATTGGTTAGGTTGTAATTTTAAGTTTACGGTTGTATTTGCTTTTAGCCCTTTAAAAATGTGGTGTGTAAACTTTTAGATCTTTTGGTGTAATTTTAACTTTACGTTAAGGCTGTTTCTGCAAACCTTAGAAACAGCCTTAACTATTAAAATTTCGCTTACTTTTACATAGTATCGGCTTAACAAGTTAATGAGATTCTGATCAATGCTGATCAAGATTTAACGAAGAAGGTTATTATGGCTAAAGCAAGTAATTACACCTCCAAGCAACCTGATGAAAATGGGGTCATCCATTGGAGCGAAGAAGAAAATAAAATATGGTCTGAGCTAGTTGCTCGCCAACTCGCTTGCATAGAAGGTAAAGCCTGTGATGAATATTTAGCAGGTCTTAAGAAAATTAATTTACCAACAGATCGTATTCCACAACTTAGTGAACTCAACGAAGTGTTACTCGAAACAACGGGCTGGCAAGTTGCGCCTGTTCCGGCACTGATCGATTTTGATGAGTTCTTTCGATTATTAGCAAACAAGCAGTTCCCAGTAGCGACTTTTATTCGCAGCCGTGAAGAGTTTGACTACTTACAAGAGCCAGATATCTTCCACGAGATTTTTGGTCATTGTGCGATGCTTACCAACCCAGCATTTGCTGAATTTACACACAAATATGGTCAGTTAGGTTATGCCGCTGAAAAGAAAGATCGTGTTTATTTAGCACGCCTTTACTGGTTTACTGTTGAGTTTGGTTTAATGCAAACCGAACAAGGTCTGCGAATTTATGGTGGTGGTATTTTATCAAGCCCAGGCGAAACACAATACGTGTACTCAGATAAGCCAGAAATCAATGCGATGAACGTGCTTGATGTATTACGTACACCTTATCGTATTGATATTATGCAGCCTGTGTACTACACCATTAATTCAATCAATGACTTATTTGATATTTCACAAATGGATATCATGTCGCTGGTGAGTAAAGCAAAAGAATTAGGGCTACATGAGCCAAAGTTTCCTCCTAAAGAAAAATTAGCAAGTTAAGGATTTATAATGTCTTCATTAAGCACACAAAAGTGTGAAGCGTGTCGTGCGGATGCGCCTAAAGTATCTGATGCTGAATTAGCAGAATTGATCAAAATGATCCCAGATTGGGTTCCTGAAGTGCGCGACGGCATTATGCAATTAGAGCGTGTTTACAAGTTTAAAAACTTCAAGCAAGCACTTGAGTTCACTAATAAAGTGGGCGATATGGCTGAAGAAGAAGGCCACCACCCTGGTCTGTTAACCGAGTGGGGCAAAGTAACTGTTACTTGGTGGAGCCACTCTATCAAAGGGTTACACAAAAATGATTTTATCTGTGCTGCTAAAACAGACGATGTATTCGCTGCACTGTAAATTTTAAGTTCTGCCCAGAACGATAAAAGGCGTAACCTCCGGTTGCGCCTTTTTGCTTTTTTAGAGCCCAAGAATTAACATTAGGCTCTTATCTATGGAAGAACACTAGAAAAGTAAAGAATGAAAAACAAAGCGCTGATTCTGCCATTCCTACTCATTTTACTGCCCTTAATTGATAGCTTGTTTATCCCGCAAACATTTGGCATTCAATGGCACAGCCCTAAGCTGATGTATCAAATAGGCGTAGCACTGATGATTGTAAAGCTCACTATGGTTGCCATTGGGCTTTGGTTATTACTCAAAGCAAAGCGCCTTTATATGGAAGCCAGTAAATCGATCCGTATTCTTAAATTTTCAGTATTTTTACTCGGCGGCTTACAAGTGGTGATAATAACAGCAATATGCTTTTGGTATTTAGTAGCGGGCACGCAAGCGAAACATTTTATGCTGCAAGACAACATTGCTGTATTTACCGCTGATTATGGCGTTTTTGCTCCGGTACATCATGAGTTCTCATTTATATGCTTTGATGCCAACGGTTTTTACCACATGCAACCTATAGCCCAGCTACCTTGGCTCGGAACTTTTACGTTTACTAGCCAAGATTCGCGTTTGATCATTCAACATAAAAACCAAAGTGGCGCGAATACTCAAGAAATTTCATTAAAAGGGTATGGCTGTTTGCAGTGAGAGGTGTTGGCTTTGTGAAAGGTGACTGCAATTAAAGTGGTTTTCAGGAAGCTGAGATTGGCTTAGTACGGCAACAATCATTATAAAACCATCTTCTTTAATAAAATAAGCGGTATGTTTACCAACAGAAAAGTAAAAACCATTTGGATAAATGTCATTACAGCTACGCCTAATTTCTGGATTTTTTGAAAGTTTTTTATAAAGTATCCAAGAAGTCTTTACCATCAACTACATTACCTTGAGCTAAGTCTCTTGTTGCGTTTTCAAAGCAATGCTTAATATAGTCGACTTTCTTATTTTTTAATTCTTCATAATCCTTTATAGACATAAACTCTACGGCGTCCTCGTTGTTTTACTAATTTTAATAGGTTCACGCTGGGCGTTTAAAAGTAGTTCACCAAAATTACGTTTTGCATCATTTGCTGTTAGTGTATTCATGGCTGACCTCTAAAATAAAGTGATAGGGGAATTCTATTAAAAAGCATTAAATGGTCAAAATAATTAAATCGCACGATTAGTTTGGGTTCTGTAGTTTTACTTACAAGGCACTGATTATATAAGGCACGTAACATATATAAAAGAATTATGAAATTTATATTAGATGACATAGTAATCGAGCATATTGAAAACTCTGATCCTATTTCAATAAAAGTAGGAAAGGTTGGCTGTAGCCATGGTTATATTGACTTAGAAGTAAATATGCTATCTATCTCTCAAGCAAATGAAGCACTTACAACAGGTGGAAGGCCAAAAAGCTTAAAATTTGGTTCAGCCCTCAAAGGATGTAAGTTTAAATTTAGTAAGCAAGAGACAAAATTTTACACAGGTTCAATGCTTTGGTGGTGTTTGCCACTAAGCTTTCGCTGGGAACCTCTTTATTGCTATGAAATAAAAGAGGTTATTAGAATGATTCACTATTTTAAAGCATTATAAGGCGAGTATTTTAAACGCGAATCGTAGCTGTAAACTTAGTTCTGCGTTTTTCTTTCATAAGGCAGTAGCAAAATCTAACCCAATAGATTGAAAAAATTAAAGGTTATAGATAAATGTCAGGTACAAAGTTGTATACATTTTTAATGGATTGGAATGGCGGTACTTTCATATCTCAGTCTAGGGGTGACAATATTCAAGAAGCAACTAAGGGTTGGTTAAATCAATTAAGTATTGAAGAAATAAAAACATCTGAAAGAAGTCTTTCTTTGTTTAAGAGTAGTTTACAGGACGATTTACAGCCAATTGCAATAGAGGGTAATACATCTGTTTGGTGTCTTTCTGAATTCATAAGTGGTGAGTTAGCAATCATTAATATAATCGCCACTCTCGAAAAATAAAATTACTCTACTGGTTAGAGCAAATGGAGGGTGGAGCTACCTTTCGGCTTCTAAAAAGTCTAAAACTAAGAGGCAATAGATTTATGCCAAAGTTAAGTCAAATAGAACTTTACCTTGACGGTAATTATTCGAAAGAAGATAAAAAGGTGTTTCTTTTTAAGTCTCGTTGCTTGTGTAATTTTTGGGAAAGGGAAATCAGTAAACTCAAGTTTACCTCTAAATACTCACGAATAAATGTTTATGTGACAGATGGCAGTACAGAGATAAGGGTGCAGCCAATGAAAGTTGTGCCTTTCCTCGAAGTTGTAGTTCATTACCCGTTAGAGAAAATAAGCCATTTAAAGGATTCTCAGTTTCAACAGCATTACATAAGGATATTAGAAAAAGCTTTGTCGGCTGCTATATCTGCAATGCCAATTCCTCTTGAACAAAGCTTGGATATATTGCAACGGTTCGAAGCTAACAATTATGAGAATGAATGGGTTCAATCTGAAAAAGTATCGGCCAAGAAATCAATAGAATCTAAAGTCATTGCTACACTCTCAATGCATGAATTTAAATTAACTCAATTTGTTTATTTGGATTGCAAATTAGCAGATCAACTAATTATTGTTAAGACTCTACCAAGAGAACTCTTGTTTAATAGTTATCTAGGCAAGCTTTCTATATCAAAGGGCAATATTCTTGAATATAAAAAAGGAAAAAGTACATTGTCACAATTTGATCTTACATCAGCTAAATTTATTTAGTTTGTTTAACTAAGCGTATTTGAAGTGGGCTGCTCTATCTTATTACTTTAATAAGTAAAAAAAACATGACCTGATCCTATCAGTGGAATAGATATGTTTTAGATTAGAGTTGAGGAATTTTCTCAAATTCCTAGTGTAGGCAAAGTTTTTCAAATTGCACAAGACTATGAATGCATAGATGAGCTATGGATATACTAAGCTCTGCATTAAGCTCGATTGATGACATAAAATTTGTAATCGAAGGGGTTGGAATAAAGTGGCCTGTTGATGTAACGTCGGATTTAGTCGGTAATTCTGCGTCGAAGATAGTTGACTCTAAGTTAAATAAAAAGAAGCAACTCTAAGTTGTCGTATAGGAAATTGATTAATGCTTAAAGAAAAAAATTTTTTTTGACGCCCAGTTAAACATGCATTATGGGCCACGGTACTTATTATGATATTTGTAACTATCAGACTCGCTATAGGGGAAAGGGTCGGTACAAATTTTGAAATAGCCATAAGGTATATTTTTGCTTGGCCTTTTGTTTATGCTTGCGTTCACATCTTACTAATTGTTTACCTGTACTTTAACCCAGATGCAGATAAACCAAGGAATTAATAGGATTTCTTTGAAATACTTCTCAAAGCAAATAGGATCTGATTTGTGCCATTCTGCCATCAGGTAGCGGTGCAGCTGGAGCAATAGGGTATGCAGTCAATGAATCATCAAATAGCAATACACCATCTATTAGAGATACTTTGGTAATTGGGCTGATGTATAAACTGGACCTGGAAAGCAAGTTGGTAATGCTATTGGCAAAGCCGCTGAAGCGTATGCACAAAAAAGGAAAAACAATAATGTTCAGTAAACAAGAAAAAGCTAATTTTAGTCGATATTGGAAAGGTGTATTTAAATATATCTTTTTTGTACTTTTCGGGTTTACTGCCTTACGAGTTGCTTTGTTATTCTTATATGACGATGCGGAAAATGTGACGTTATTTTCCATACTCACGGGCATCTTAATTATTGGTGTGGGATCCGTGCTTGTTTCTGTGTTAATTGCACTAATGGCGATTTTTAAAGAGAGGTAGTAGGAGCTATAGGAAAAAGCAAACTCCTCTGTTGAAGGTCCTAAAAAAGAAGAACTTAATAAGAAGGTGGAATAAAGATGATTCAGAAACTAATAGTTATTTTTTTCTTTTTGTTTCTTCCCGCAATCGGTATTTTGTTACATGCGTTTACGAAGTTTCTACATCTTTCTCAATGGGAGATTATAAACATCATCGTTTCTGTAATTTTTTCAGTGCTTTTTATTATGAAGCAATATTTGTTATCGAAAACGTTAGGAGCATTACTGGTTACTTCAATAGTCTCTAAAAATGCATACTTACTACTTGAATCTTCAGATGAAATTACAACAGCTATTATGCAAGTAGGTTTCGTTATAGTTTATCAAGCTGCACTGGGCTTACTCGCTTTGTTCTTTCTTCATAAGAAAACTAATTTGTATAAGTTGTCAGGTCTTGCTTTTTGCTTTTATAAGGCAAAAAACAAGACTTGACCCTCATAACAGTAATTTCAATAAAA
The DNA here is from genome assembly GCF_013350085.1 of Pseudoalteromonas sp. 0802. Taxonomy (NCBI): domain Bacteria; kingdom Pseudomonadati; phylum Pseudomonadota; class Gammaproteobacteria; order Alteromonadales; family Pseudoalteromonadaceae; genus Pseudoalteromonas; species Pseudoalteromonas sp. 0802. The sequence continues at coordinate 147,601 of NZ_JABVXE010000004.1, forward strand.
AAAGAGCTAGGAAAAAGCACCATATTGATGGTTCAACGACATTTACTAGAAAAGATGGAGAATTCAAAATAGAGTTGAACGGGAAAACTTTAACATACGGAAAAAATTAGAGTTATGAATTTAAGCGATTCAGAACAACAAGTTCAAAATTTGTTGAACTTAGGTTCTAAGCAATTTGAAAAGGCAAAGAAAGATATTAAAGCTATCGGGATTGAGTGTTTTGCATTAGAAGAAGATCAATTTTCAATATATGACGAAGTCCTATTCTATTCTGAAGTTATCGAAGGTGTAGCCTATAAATACTCTAAACTGACTATTTCCGGACGCTCTGAAAAGTTACTTAAACTACAAAAGTTAACACTATTTGAAAATACTGATTTTAAATCTTGGTTTTCAAAATATCATCTAAAGTACCATGAGTACGCCATGTATTTGCTGGTTTTAGAGAGCTTAAGAAAGCTAATAGTATCTGACCTTGAACTCGAAAGTGACTATAAATAATCTTGGTTCGTTTGCCGCTCAAAAGCGGTCACCCATCAGAAAACTCCGGACAAGCAGGCAGCTGTGTTTTTTGATCTTTAGTTCAAAATCAGATGAACCTGTATGCCTATGTTGGAAATGATCAGAAAACAAGAAATGCGGCTTCAAAACTACCAAATGTTGTGGTGAACAAAAAAGGGAAATGGAAAGTTAAAAAGAGAAACTTAAATGAATGAAAAGTTTGTGAATACATTATCAATACTGCATAAAACGGCATCTGTTGTTGAGGCAACTAACTTCTTAAATGAAGGAGTAAGTGCAGACATTAAAGCGCAAGGGGGTATTACACCGCTGCACTTTAATGAAAATTATAAAGTCTTGAAACTTCTTATTGATAGAGGAGCTGATGTCAATGCTTCAAGGGATGATGGACAGACTCCTCTTCATATACAAAATGATTCTAAAATTGTTCAACTGTTGATCGACAATGGTGCAAACGTTAATGCGTTAAATATGTATGGTGATACTCCTTTGCATTTATCGGAAACTTTGGAAAAAGTGAAGCTTTTAGTATCAAATGGGGCGGATATTAACATTTTGAATGAAGATAATGAGCTACCTGACGATTGTTATGGTGAAGACATGGAAAGTCAAAATATGATTAACTTTCTAGTAAGTATGCGAGATTAATGTGTTCGTTGAATCCAAAGCCTCGCTAGTCGGGGCTTTGCTTTTTTGTGGTAAGTTCGTTATGTTGCTGTAATTAATAAGGAAGTTGAATTAAGGAGTATTATGTCGATTATTCGTCACATCGCTATACGTAATTTCAGAGGAATTCAGTCTCTGGATTGGTATCCAACGGAAGGTGTAAATTGCATCATTGGCCCTGGTGACTCAGGAAAATCTTCAATACTTGATGCGATTGACTTATGCCTAGGAGCAAGGCGCACTATTAGTTTTACAGATGCTGACTTCCATAACTCCAATATTGATAACCCATTTAGGGCACTTAAGTGATGAACTTCTTAGCATTGAGCGCTATGGCAGTTTTCTCCGTTCTTACAACCTTACTACTAAGGAATTCTATGATGAGCCTCAAGTAGGCGCTGAAACTGTTATTACAGTTAGGTTGGTCGTGGATAAAGGTTTAGATCCAGACTGGGGCTTATATTCAAATCGCGCTGCTCAGGAAGGATTAGAGAAGCGACTTCCTTGGAGTCACAGGGAGCTAATTTCACCCAAGCTAGTAGGTTCAGGTCTTGCTTTTTGCCCTTGATAAGTCTGAAGTGGCAACTTATTAGTGAAAACGAATGGCTCAGGTTCAATTGTCGCTACGCATAAGTATGGCCCATTTGGAGAGCCGATTAATACCAGCTCATCGCGTTTCCGTTATACTGGGTAAATCTTAATCCCAGGTACTAAGCTTTATTACTACAAAGCACGGGTTTACAATCCAAAGCTCGGCCGTTTTATGCAGACCGACCCCATCGGCTACGAAGACGGCATGAATTGGTACGCCTATGTGGGGAATGATCCGGTAAATATGGTCGATCCTAATGGCAAGTTTATGCACATTGTGGCTGGAGGAGGAATCGTGGCGACAGGTGGAGCTGCATCTGCAATCTTAAGTGGGTAGTGCTAATTGTTCTTTTGGTAAATGTGTTCAGGCAATGAAATTTTCGGATAACGTAAATGCTGCTATCGCTGAGACGACAAATGTGCTTATATCTGCGGAAAAGACGAATTTGCAAACTAAGAAGTAGAAATGGGTTATACAGTTCTCAAAAAAAGAAATCTATACAACTGGTTGAAATTCATACTCTCCGTTCCTCTGATTGTAATAATTGCAATATTTGTAACTGCTGTTAATTTTTATGGGATAGAGTGGATTGTTGGAGCCATTTTATTTTGCGCACTTCTATGGGTATATAGAGTCTCATATTCATTCAGTGATGCAGAAGTAATGGTAGGATACTCTTTTAACTTACTTGGCTTTTATTATTTATCTGTGAAATTAAACGGTTCAAAAGTGAAGAAAGTTACTAGAGAAAAAATCATCAAATTCAAAGTCAGTGAAAAGAAAGAGTTCATTTTGGACTCGACTCAACTACATAAAACAGGTCCCAAATTCAAGTTAGAATGACAATATGCATAACGAAATGTCAAAAAACAAGCGTAACTCTTAATAATCATTTCACCCTTTATCAGAAATGCCAGCTCTTAAAATATTTGATAGCTGGCAGTCATCTCAAGCCTAATAGTTATTGCTTTACCTGAACTTCGACTTCTTGCCCGGTTTGTAGTTGCTCGGCGCCGCGTACTGCGACTTTATCGCCCGCATTTAAAGCGATGTTTGAAGTCGGGGTGACTTCAACCAGTTTATCTTTGCCATTACCGACTTTTACGGGAATTTGCAGGGCTTTGTTGTCGTTGTCGATTTTGACGATATGGGTGCCTTTTTTGCGTAAGATCAGCGCATCGCGATTCACCAGTAGTACATCCCCTTTGCTTTTTAGTGGCACGGCTACATCAACAAGTTGGCCAATTGCCCATGTTTGCTCGGCATCATTTGCTAGTAGGGCACGTACTTCTACGGTTTGTGAACGTGGATCGGTTGATGGGATCACCGCTGTTACGGTGGCTGTTGTCATATCAGGGGCTGATAAGTCGCCGGCTTTAATTGGTAACTCTATGCCTTTGTGTAAAAACTTTAAGTATTTAACAGGCACGTACAAACGCACCTCTAAGTTATTAATATCAAGCAGGGTGACCAGTTCATCTGCGCGATTTATTTCGCGACCAGCGCGTTTAAAACGCTCGCTGATCACGCCATCAAATGGGGCGCGCACGGTTGCACGCGAAAGTTGATCGTCTATCACTTTTAATTCAACCTTAGCCAGTGCGATATCAGATAACGCAAGGTCATGCTTATTTTGCATATCATCGACTTGGCTTGCTGCAGCACTGCTGGCTTTGGCGAGTTTTTGTAAACGAGCGAGCTCTTGTTGATATAAACGTAAGTTTATTTTGGCGCGGTTGAGCATTTCTTGTTGGCGTGCTTTTTCCAGTTCAAGCGGCAAGGTGTCCATACGAACTAGGGTGTCGCCACTTTTAACCAGAGTTCCTGGCTCAACAACATATAATAAACGGCCGCTAACGCCTGCTGTTAGGGTCACATCGTCTTTGCCATACAAAGTGCCGCTGACTTCAATTTCGCTTGTCAGTGGAGCTTGTGTGACGGTTTCTACCGTAACAGGTACGACTGCAAAGGCGTTAAATGCGATAAGACTGAATAGCGCACAAAAGCGAGCGGTTAATTTACGAAAAGGTGTGTTCATTGTTTTAATACTCATTGATTCGATACCAAGCTTAAAGGCGTTTTTTCTGGTTGCTGTTTGTTATTAACGGGCGGCAGCTGTCTGCCAAGTTGTAATAAACTTGGCATTAATATCAGGGTAAATAGGGCGCTAATGGCCATGCCGCCGACAATCACAGTGGCAAGGCCACGGTAAATTTCTGATCCTACCCCCGGCATTAGCATCAGTGGCAGCATGCCAAATAAGCTGGTTAAAGTACTTAAGTAAACGGGTCTTGCGCGCAGCAGTACAGCTTGACGAACGGCGTCTTCTCGACTGAGTCCTGCGGCCATCGCAACGCGGGTTTGGTCAACCAATAAAATGGCATTATTTACCACCAGACCCAGCAAGATAATAAAGCCAATCATGGTCAGTAAGTCGAGCGATTGGAAGGTAAATAAGTTAAGTACGAATAGGGCCAGTACACCGCCTGCAATTGCCAATGGCATGACCAGTAAAACTAACGCGCTGTCTTTGGCTGACTTAAACAATGCGGTCATTAGCAAGAATAAAATAAACAGAGCCAAGATAAAGTTGATTGTCATTTCTTGCATGGCCGAATTCATTTTTTGTGCGTTACCCGCCAAAATCGCGCCAGAGCTGTCAGGCAAGCTTGCACGAACTTTTGGCATAACTTGCTCAGAGAGAATAGTTTGCGCTTGTTGCAAGCTCATGTCTGCTGGTGGCGTGACAACAATACTCACGGTACGGCGGCCATTAACACGTCTAAGCTGGGTTGGTCCTACGGTGCGTTCAATATTGGCAAGCTCCCCTAAAGTTTGAATACCTGATTGCGGGGTCACAATGGGCAGTGCTTTAAGCTCCTCTGGAGTTTGCCATGGTATGCCACGCAAAATCACGTTCATGCGTTCGTTGCCATCAAAGTATTCATTAACAAATAACCCACCTGTGTAGGCTTGCACTGCCTGAGATACATCACGACGAGTTAGCCCAGCTTGGGTTATACGACGGTCATTGGGTGTGAGCCTAAGCTCTGGCTCTGCCATATCGAGTCGTGGTTGTGGCCTTGCGGTGGCATTCGGCATTGCGTCGGTGACAGCTTGCAGCGCCACATTAGCACCGGCGATTAGCTCGTCCATATTCGGACCCGTTAAATCGATATTGATATTACGACCATCACCGCCATTAGCAACTTGGATCATCGACCCTCTAAAGAAGAATACTTGGGTGTCGGGTAAATCAATGAAGATTTCTTCTCGGGCTACCTTCATTAATTCTTCAACACGTTGCGGATCGGCAGAATAAATAAAGCCGCCAGCATTCGAACCAAAAGCATAAAAGTTAAAATCTTTTATCCCCGGCTCTTTTTCACCTGTGTAATAAGGCATTAAGCGCTTTTTAATACGCATCAGGAGCTCTTCTTCCATAAACTGCACATTGCCGCCAGGCGGGGTGTTCAAGTTAAAGAAAAAGCCATCGGTTGGTGCGCGCGGCATAAAATCAGTTTTCGGGAGCATGGTCATGGTCGCAACGAGTGAGCCACCCAATAACGACACTATCCACACTATTTGTTTAACGCGGGTATTGGTAAGCGCCATGATGAAGTTAGTCAGCTTGTGCCAATATTCACGATAAGGATCCGCTTTGAGCTCTTTGTCTGGCCAAAAATGGTTAGCCAACGGAATAAGTGTAATTGCGCAAATCATAGAGGCAATAACGGCAATAGATAAGGTGAGCGCCAAGTCAGAGAATAACTGCCCCTCAATACCTGCCATAAATAAAATTGGCAAGAAGATAGCAACGCTGGTGGTGGTTGAGGCAAATAAAGCGCCTGTTACTTGAGCTGCGCCTTTTAGCGCGGCTTTTTTACTATCAAAGCCTTCGCTTCTAAGCCTTGCGATGTTTTCTTGCACTATGATGGCGGCATCAAGTACTAAGCCAACAGCAAAGGCAAGGCCTGCCAGTGAAATAACATTTAAGCTGCGGTCAAAAATATTCAACGTTAAAAACGCGACTAACAAAGAGACAGGAATCGTCGCTGCAATGACAAGCGTGGCCTTTAAGCCTCTAAAGAACAGCCACAAGATTAAACACGACAGCAGAACACCTAGGCCTAAGTTACTTTTTACCAACGACAAAGCATTACGAATATGCACTGAGGCATCAAAACTTAATTCAATCGATAAGCCATTCTCAGCCAGCGGCCCTTCGTTTAGCTCTTTAATGGCAAGGTTAATGTCGTCGAGTAGGGCAACGGTATTGGCTTCGTTAGCGCGCGAAATACGAATGTAATACGCGGGTTTACCATTTCGACCACTCATTCCTAAACGGTCAGAAAAAGTGCGTTCTACACTTGCGATATCGCCAAGGTAAATGGGTCTATCGCCTGAATAACCAACGCGCATTTGTGCCATGCTTGATAAATCATATTGCCCAGTAAAACGTACGGTATATTGACGACGGCCAACATTGGCAAGGCCACCAGAGGTATCGCGTGAGCTGGCTAATACGCTACTGATTTGGTCAAGGCTGACGCCAAGTGCGGCGGCTTTGTGAGGGTCAAAGGTGATACGTAATTCTTTTGGTCGTTCACTGGCTAAATCAACGCGGGCAACACCAGGGATACGTGCCAAACGGGGCTCAACAAATTCATCGATTTGTTTTTGGAACTGCGCCATGTCTAAATCAAGGCTGTCGCTATTAAAATCTTTTGGGGTGACCAGTAACGTTGCTGCGGCTTCACCATTATTACCGCCAGCAAAAACCACAGGATCAAATGCATCTAACGGCAGGGGCGGCGCTTGGTTTAGGCTAGTTAATACATCAAGCATGGCCTGTTGCATGTTTTGTCCAACAGCAAAAGTCAACGTGATAGAGCCATTGCCACGGTTAATGTAAGTATTAACCTCTAGCGCACCCGGGGTGTTTTTTACTGCGTTCTCGAGCGGCTCAATGATCACCGATTCAATCTCTTCAGGTGCAGCTTGACGCCAGCCAGAGAAAATAGTGATCTGCGGTTGCTCAATATCTGGTGTGAGCTGAATTGGCAGCTTAAAAATACTCAACATGCCAAACAACATAATCAACACCAAGATGACAATAACACTCGCAGGGTTTTTCAGCGAACTACGTGTCAGGTTCATTGTGTGTGTTCCAAAATCAGTTTGTCTGCATTGTAGTGCGATGTAAAAAAAGTGCCAGTGAGGTAAATGAAATGTGTTTCAGAAGTAACGCTGAATAGCCGTAATTAAGCGATAAAGTGTGTATTTGAAATAAGATGTAACAATTTAGCTGAGGCGCTTTAAGTTTTAAGCATTAAGTAATAGCGCCTGAAACTAGTGAGTAGTATCTTTTCGGCTAAGTGAAGCCACATTTTGCTCAAACACACGTTTTACCTCTGCACTGTAGTGATTGTGGTCGTTAATGGTGATAAACGGGTTCGTAAAACTAACATCACAGAAAACCGTATAACACTGGATTGTAACTGCAACTCGATCTGGGGTTGCAAGGCCATCTAAGGTTGTTTGCAATGCTTCAAAAACATAATCTTTATTAACGTGCGATGTTAAAGCAACTTCAAGTTCTTTAACTTCTATGCGATGTGAATTCATATCAGTTACAAAAAATTCGTATAGGTAACTACGTGATACAAACAGCAAGATTGCCACAAGGTAGAATAACCCTGTGTAATAAAATAACTCCGTGTGGGTAAAACTCCGAAACGACTTAAACATTTTCACTATTATTTTTGTTTGTTTTTTATACTAAAACATATTTGTGAGTATATCTCAACAAACTAGCTAAAAATCATTGCATTACAGATAATAAAAAAGCGCGAAACTAGTTAGCATCGCGCTTCTTATCTCAAACTTAAGCTGACGGCTTAAAGCTCCGCTTTATTATTCATCAATCGAGCGAAGTAGGGCATTAATACCTACTTTTTCGCGAGTTTGCTGGTCAACTTTTTTCACGATGATGGCAGCATATAGGCTGTGCGAACCATCTTTTGACGGAAGTGAACCTGGAACAACAACTGCACCGGCTGGTACTCGGCCGTAATGGATTTCGCCAGTTTCACGGTCATAGATACGTGTGCTTTGGCTGATGTAAACACCCATCGAGATAACGGCGCCTTCTTCAACTACAACGCCTTCAACAATCTCAGAACGTGCGCCAATGAAGCAGTTGTCTTCAATAATAGTTGGGTTAGCTTGTAGTGGCTCAAGCACACCACCAATGCCTACACCGCCCGACAAGTGAACATTTTTACCAATTTGTGCACATGAGCCAACCGTTGCCCATGTATCAACCATGGTACCTTCATCAACGTAGGCGCCAATGTTGACATAAGATGGCATTAACACCACGTTTTTACCTACGAAGCTGCCTTTACGTGCCACAGCATTAGGCACAACACGCATGCCGCCTTGTTGGAATTGCTCTGGTGTATAGTCGCTAAATTTAAGTGGTACTTTGTCGTAAAACTGATTAACACCATCGCTCATTGGTTGGTTATCACGAATACGGAAAGACAGTAGCACCGCTTTTTTTAACCATTGATGTACAACCCACTCACCACTGATTTTTTCAGCAACACGTGCAGCGCCACTATCAAGTAATTCAAGCGCGTCGATAATAGCTTGTTTAACTTCACTTGATACCGTGCTTGGGCTGATGCTATCGCGGTTGTCCCAGGCGTTTTCGATCATGGTTTTTAAATCTGACATAAGATCCTCTTATTCGGTTTCTGCGTTGAGTTTTTTACGCAATGCTTGATGAATTTTAGCCTGTTCTTCGTCTGTTAATGCTTGGTATTCGTTATTTGATACCACGAAGAAATCTTCTGCTCGTTCACCAACTGTGGTGATCCGTGCGGCATGAATATGTAATAAGTGCGCTTGAAATACTTCCGCAATTTTTGTTAATAGACCCGGAATATCCACCGCTTGAATTTCAATTAAGCTGCGGTCTTTACGGGCATGCGGTCTAAGCACAATTTTTGGTTTGATATTAAAGTCTTTGAAGCGCTGAGAGCGATTCTTTTTAAGGCGAATTTTCTTTTTCGGGTCGCTAATTGCAAGATCTAAAGCACGTTTAATGCCTTGCGAACGGTTACTCGCAATCGGGTCACCATTGACTTCTAAAATAACAAAGCTAAATAGCACGTAGCCATCTTTTGTGGTCAGTACCTGCGCATGTTGAATCTGTGCTTTTTTCGAACCAATCACACTAACTAAACGTGAGAATAAACTGCCCGAGTAAGGGCTATAAGCAAATACTTGTGTACCACCATGCATTGCGGTGTTAGACACGGCAACGCTAGGCTGGCTTAAATCGTCACAGCTTAGTAAGTGCTCTGTGTGCCACGAAATCTGTTGCTCGCTAAAAGCAGTAAAATAATTGGCTTTAAAGCGACTCCAAATTAAGTCGATTTGATCTTCGTTACAACCGTGATTCAGTAAGCGCTGTTTGGCTTGCTGTTTTTTATCACGTATTTGATCACGTTGGTCCATTGGGTTTTCAAGCCCTAAACGAAGCGCGCGCTGGGTGTGTAAATACAACTCACGTAGTAGGGTATTTTTCCAATCGTTCCACAGGTTATCGTTAGTTGCGCGAATATCGGCCAAGGTTAAGCAGTATAAGTAGTCAAGCTGGCGCTCATTTTTCACCTTACTTGCAAAGTCTTTAATCACATCTGGGTCATTAATATCTTTACGCTGCGCTGTAACCGACATAAGTAAGTGATTAGCCACTAACCACGAAATAAGCTTGCCATCTGAGGCTGGGAAGCGGTGTAGCTTAGCAAACGCGATTGCATCAACTGAGCCAAGCTCAGAGTGATCGCCACCACGGCCTTTAGCAATATCGTGGAAAATACCGGCTAAATAAAGTAACTCAGGCTTGTCCATGCGAGTGACAATTTCACTACATAACGGAAATTCGCTGACTTTTGATTTATCAAAGTACTTATAAATATTGTTGATGAGTTTATGGGTATGTTCATCCACGGTGTAGGCATGAAATAAATCAAACTGCATTTGCCCAAAAATATTACGCCACTGTGGTAAGTAGGCAGCAATAATGCCGTGCTTGTGCATCAGCGTAAATGCGCGGCCCATACCGTTAGGGTGTTTGATTAAACGCAAAAATGCTTCGCGACAGGCGGCGTAGTCTTGTAAATCACCCAATAAACGACGTCGAACTTGGCGCATTGTACGTATGGTACTTGGGTAAATATGGGTGATCTCTGGGTTATCAGCAATATGCTCGAACAACACAAATAGCTGATCACGGCGGAAGAACACCGATGGATTCTTAACACGAATTTGATGGCCAATGCGCTCAAAGTTACGGTCGAGCTCAATCACAGGTAATTCACCGGCACCAGGTAAAATGCTTTGCTCAAAGTATGAAAGCAGCATTTGGTTAAGCTCACGTACGCGGCTCATGATCCTAAATAAGCGTTTCATCATGCGTTCGACCGAGGCTTTACCATCACTACCAAAGCCGAGAATTTCTGCGGCATGAGGTTGATGATCGAACAATAAGCGGTTTTCAGAGCGACCCGCAGCGATGTGCAGCGCAAAACGAATATTCCAGAGGTTTTCTAAACACTCAGACAGCTCTTGGTATTCTTCGTGAGTAAGATAGCCGTGATTTATAAGTTCTTGTAATGTTTCGGCTCTAAAGTGCTTTTTAGCAACCCAAATAATGGTCTGTAGGTCGCGCAGGCCACCCGGATTTTCTTTGATATTGGGTTCAAGGTTATAAGCTGTACCATGGCATTTTTTATGGCGTAAGCTTTGTTCTTGTACTTTTGCCAAAAAGAATTCGTCTGAGCGCCAAATCGGCGTATCAATTAAATGATTTTTTAATTTTTCGAATTCGATATGGTTACCGAAAATTAATCGGCTTTCGAGTAAGCTGGTGGCAAATGTCACATCTTCGCGTTTTTGTTCTAATGCTTGTTCTATAGTACGAACGCTGTGACCAATTTCTAAATTTAGATCCCAAAGCATGGTAACGAACTGGCCAATTTTTTCGCACACGGCTTCACTTGGCTGCTCGCTTACTAGCAACATAAAGTCGATATCGGAATAGGGGTGTAGTTCGCCACGACCATAACCACCCACAGCAATCAGGGCAAGATCACTTTCGTGAGCAAGGTCGTAATCGTGAAACAGTTTAATTAATAAGCGGTCGATAAACTCAGCGCGGGCATTAATTAAGTTGCTAACGGGTTGTTTTGAGAATTCGTTCTGTAGCCATTTATAAAAATAACTAGAACAGTCGCGATAATCGCTAAGTTGCTCAGCTTGGCTGAGCAACTTTTTTACTTTATTGGGTAATGCCACTGGGGCTGGCTCCTAGTGTTCGATGATCCTGTCAATAGTATCATCTGATCGGAGCGTTAAAATTTCAACACCATTTTCAGTCACTAACAGTGTATGTTCCCACTGTGCAGACAATGAACGGTCTTTAGTTACGACAGTCCAGTTGTCTTTAAGTAGCTTACATTGGCGTTTACCTGCATTAACCATAGGCTCGATTGTTAAGCACATACCTGCTTTTAATACTTCGCCAGTACCTGCTTTACCATAGTGCATTACTTGTGGCTCTTCGTGGAACTCAGCACCAATGCCGTGACCACAATATTCACGAACGATTGAATAGCTAAAGCTTTCTGCGTATTTTTGAATTGCAGCACCAATATCACCCAAGCGTACGCCTGGTTTTACCATTTTAATTGCAAGGTATAGGCTTTCTTGTGTGATATCAGCAAGGCGCTTGCCTTGAATGTTAGGTTTACCAACGTGGAACATCTTAGATGTATCACCGTGATAGCCATCTTTGATCACAGTCACGTCGATATTTACGCTATCGCCTTCTTTAAGTGGTTTGTCATTTGGAATACCGTGACAAATTACATGGTTCACTGAGGTGCAAATTGATTTTGGGAAACCGTGGTAATTAAGCGGTGCTGGAATAGCATCTTGAACATTAACAATATAATCATGACAAATTGTATTTAGTTCATCTGTGGTTACACCTGGCACCACATGCGGTTCTATCATTTCTAGTACCTCGGCGGCTAAGCGCCCGGCAACACGCATTTTTTCGATTTCTTCAGGGGTCTTGATCACAGCACTCATTGAGGCTCCAAAGTTGTTTTTCAGGTCAGTTTTTAGTGCACAAATTTTGCACTAGACGTTGAGTTTTCAATTTTAATATGGTATAAAGCGCGCCGTCTTTTTACAAATAAATTCTTAACTGATTTTTTGTATTTAAGGCAAACACAATTTTATTTTAACACACACACGTATCGTCACATACACTTGGGTGCACTTAAGTTATAAATTAACTGCGGTGTTGGTGCTATGGGATATGTGGAGGCCTAACCCTAAATTATAGAGGATTATACAAATGGCAAACGTTTCAATGCGCGATATGCTTCAAGCTGGTGTTCACTTTGGTCACCAGGCACGTTACTGGAACCCTAAGATGAAGCCTTTCATCTTCGGCGCTCGTAACCGTGTTCATATCATCAACCTAGAGCAAACTGTACCAATGTTCAACGAAGCACTTAAGTTCTTATCGAACGCAGCTTCTAACAAAGGTAAAGTACTTTTCGTTGGTACTAAGCGCGCAGCAAGCGAAGCAGTTAAAGAAGCAGCGATCCAAAGCGAGCAGTTCTACGTAAACCACCGTTGGTTAGGTGGTATGTTGACTAACTGGAAAACAGTTCGTCAATCAATCAAGCGTCTTAAAGACCTTGAAGCGCAAAGCCAAGACGGTACTTTCGAGAAATTAACTAAGAAAGAAGCGTTAATGCTTACTCGTGAAATGGAAAAGCTTGAAAAGAGCCTTGGTGGTATCAAAGACATGGGCGGTCTTCCAGACGCGCTTTTCGTTATCGATGCAGACCACGAGCACATCGCTATCCGTGAAGCTAACAACCTAGGTATTCCAGTTGTTGCTATCGTTGATACTAACTCTAACCCAGACGGTGTTGATTACATCGTACCTGGTAACGACGATGCGATCCGTGCTATCCAACTTTACACAGGCGCTGTATCAGCTGCGATCACTGAAGGTCGTGAGAACAACATCGTTGCTCAAGCTGAGAAAGACGACTTCGTAGAAGCTGAATAATTAGCTGTCATCAAGTCTTCATCTAATTAAGGTGAAGACTTGTTATTCTTGTTAAGCGGCCTATACCGCTTCCCTATAACAGAATTCAATTGAGGATATTCTAATGGCTGTAACTGCTGCCCTAGTTAAAGAATTACGCGAGCGTACTGGCGCTGGCATGATGGATTGTAAAAAAGCGTTAACTGAAACTAACGGTGACATCGAGTTAGCGATCGAAAACATGCGTAAGAGCGGTGCTGCAAAGGCTGCTAAAAAAGCAGGTAACATCGCTGCTGAAGGTACAATCTTAATCAAAGAAGGTAACGGTTTCGCTGCACTTCTTGAAGTTAACTGTCAAACTGACTTCGTTGCTAAAGACGCTAACTTCCTTGGTTTCGCTAACCAAGTTCTTGACGCTGCTGCAGAATCTAAAGCAGACATCGAAGCACTTAAAGCACAATTCGAAGAAACTCGTGTTGCTCTAGTTGCTAAAATCGGTGAAAACATCAACGTTCGTCGCGTTGAGTACATCGACGGTGACAAGCTTTCTTCTTACCGCCACGGCGACCGTATCGGTGTTGTTGTAGTTGGTGAAGCTGACGAAGAAACACTTAAGCAAGTTGCTATGCACGTAGCTGCGTCTAAGCCTGAGTTCGTAAACCCAGAAGACGTACCAGCTGACGTTGTTGAAAAAGAAAAAGCAGTTCAAATCGATATCGCGATGAACGAAGGCAAGCCTGCTGAAATCGCTGAGAAAATGGTTATCGGTCGTATGAAGAAATTCACTGGTGAGATCTCTCTTACTGGTCAAGCTTTCATCATGGAACCTAAAAAATCAGTTGGCGAAATTCTTAAAGAGAAAGGCGCAACTGTTTCTAACTTCATCCGTTTAGAAGTTGGTGAAGGTATCGAGCGTAAAGAAGAAGACTTCGCTGCTGAAGTAGCTGCTCAAATCGCTGCTGCAAAAGGCGAGTAATTTTCTAACTTAGTGACGTAGGGCAATAAGATGAAATTAATCTGCTATTAGCTTTTGCGTCACTGATGAAAATTCTTTAAAATAACCGCGTTTTATGTGTAACCATAGCGCGGTTATTTTTTATCTCATTACTAAGGCTGGCCCAAATATTATGACTATCAATCGTAAACCTATTTTTAGACGTGTTCTTCTTAAACTTAGCGGTGAAGCATTAATGGGAGACGAAGGCTTCGGCATCGACCCAAAAGTACTTGACCGTATGGCTCAAGAAATTAAAGAACTTGTAGAGCTCGACGTAGAAGTAGGTTTAGTTATCGGTGGCGGTAACTTCTTGCGTGGTGGTTCATTAGCAGAAGCGGGTATGAACCGCGTAGTTGGCGACCACATGGGTATGCTTGCGACTGTAATGAATGGTTTAGCAATGCGTGATGCACTGCACCGTGCATTTGTAAATTGTCGTTTAATGTCTGCTATCCCACTGAACGGTGTGTGTGATGCTTACAACTGGGCAGAAGCTATCAGCCTATTAAAATCTGGCCGCGTTGTAATTTTCTCTGCGGGTACAGGTAACCCATTCTTCACGACTGACTCAGCAGCGTGTTTACGTGGTATTGAAATTGAAGCAGATACTGTAATCAAAGCGACTAAAGTGGATGGTGTTTACTCTGATGATCCAGTGAAAAACCCAGACGCTACACTATATCGCCACTTAAGCTACAATGAAATCATTGATAAAGAGCTTAAGGTTATGGATTTAGCTGCATTTACGCTGGCGCGTGACCACAACATGCCATTAAGCGTATTTAACATGAATAAATCAGGCGCGCTTAAGCGTGTTATTATGGGCGAAGATGAAGGAACGCTTATCTCTTCACAAGCCTCAGATGAAACTAGCAAATAGATTAGGATTGAACCGTGATTAACGATATCAAAAAAGATGCGTCAGAACGTATGCAAAAAAGTGTTGCGGCACTAGGCAGTCAATTATCTAAAATTCGCACAGGCCGTGCGCACCCAGCATTACTTGACGGTATTCAAGTGTCTTACTACGGTGCTGACACGCCATTAAACCAAGTTGCTAACGTAACAATTGAAGACTCTCGTACACTTGCAATTAGCGTGTTCGATAAGTCTCTAGCGCAAGCAGTAGAAAAAGCGATCATGGCTTCAGATTTAGGTTTAAACCCAATGTCTGCAGGTACTGTTATTCGTGTTCCACTTCCTCCACTTACAGAGGAGCGTCGTAAAGACCTTATCAAAATCGTACGTGGCGAAGTCGAAAGCGGTCGTGTTGCTGTACGTAACATCCGTCGTGACGCAAATGGCGACATTAAGAGCTTATTGAAAGAAAAAGATATTTCTGAAGATGAAGCACGTCAAGCAGAAGACGAGATCCAAAAGCTTACTGATAAGTTCATCAAAGAGATGGACGCACAACTAGCTGCAAAAGAAGCTGAGTTAATGGAAATCTAATCGCTGCTGTTTATCTTTCAGACACTGATTCTGTAAGTAAACAGGCGTAACTAAATTTATTAGTTTTGAAACGCCGTCTAGGGTATACTAGACGGCGTTTTTTTATGGAATACTCGATATTTATGGTTCTTAACGCTGATAAAATTTCCCAGCAAAGTTTGCCTAAGCATGTCGCTATAATCATGGATGGCAACGGACGTTGGGCACAAGCGAAAAATCGCCCACGTGTTTATGGGCACAAAAAGGGCGTTGATGCGGTTCGTCAATCAGTGCAATTTTGTACTCGCTTAGGTATACAGTCGTTAACACTATTCGCATTTAGTAGCGAAAATTGGCGACGTCCAGAGGACGAAGTAAATACGCTCATGGAGCTATTTTTATTCGTACTGGGCAAAGAAGTTAAAAAACTTCATAAAAATAATGTAAAGCTAAACATAATTGGTGATTTATCACGCTTTTCAGAAGGTTTGCGCAATAAAGTTGATGCAGCCCATGAATTAACTCGTAATAATACGGGTCTACAGTTAAACGTGGCAGCTAATTATGGTGGACGTTGGGATATTACTAACGCCGCAACAACGCTTGCGAAAAAAGTCGCAGCCGGTGAAATGGCCGCAGAAGATATTACTGAAGAGCTAATGGCTGAACAAATGAGTATGGCCGACCAAGGTGAGCTTGATTTAATGATCCGCACCGGTGGAGATTTACGCATCAGTAACTTCCTTTTATGGCAAGCGGCTTATGCTGAGCTTTACTTTACCGATACGCTTTGGCCAGACTTCAATGAAGCTGCATTTGCTGACGCTATCGCATGTTACGTTGCCAGAGAGCGACGATTTGGTTGTACAGGCGAACAAATAAAACAATTACTCGCCGAGACCTAATTACTAGTTGAAGGTACACACATTGCTAAAACAACGAATTTTAACCTCGCTCGTGTTGGCACCACTTGCACTTATTTTGGTTTTTTATACCCCATTAACACTATTTAGTTATATCGCCGCCGGTATTGTTTTACTCGGTGCATGGGAGTGGTCTGCATTTATGGGCCTATGCGATAAAGTTAAACGTTTTGGATTTGTTGCAGCAACGGCTGCATTTTTAGCATTACTCAACTGGCATTGGCCCATTGAATCACTTTGGCAAAATGGCCAATTAGTGGGTGATGCAAACTACCTATTTACCTTGTCATTTGCATGGTGGATTGTGGCAACTTATTTAGTTTGGCGCTACCCAGCTATGGCAAAGGCTTGGAATGAAGGCATTGTAATGCGTGCCATTGCTGGCTTTTTAACGTTAGTGCCACTTTGGCTTGCACTAAATACACTACGTAGCGCAGGTTATGGCGAATCTACTCACTTTGGTTCAATGTTAATTTTAGTTGTACTTGGTATTGTGTGGAGCGCAGATATTGGTGCTTACTTTACTGGTAAAAACTTAGGTAAACGTAAACTAATGCCAAAGGTAAGTCCTAATAAAACGATTGAAGGTTTATTAGGTGGTGTAGTGGCTTCGGTTGTTTTTGTTTTAGCATTTTGCCACTTCACTAATGTTGATATGAGTGTTTGGCCAATCTATGCCGTGATGACTGCATTTATCGCGTTATTCTCAGCGGTAGGCGATCTACTCGAAAGTATGTTCAAACGTGAAGTTGGCTTGAAAGACAGCGGTTCATGTTTACCTGGTCACGGCGGTATTTTAGACCGTATCGATAGCTTAACCGCAGCTGCGCCAATCTTTGTACTTTGCTACGCATGGACACTGAGTTTATGAGCAAAGTAGAGCAGCTTGTCGTACTGGGCGCAACTGGTTCAATCGGTTTAAGCACCTTAGATGTTGTTTCTAGAAACCCGGAGCGTTTTGCGGTTTTTGCTTTAGCGGCGGGTAAAAATGCCGAGCAAATGGCTGAACTGTGTATCGCACATCAGCCTAAGTTTGCTGTAATGGCTGATCAACAAGCCGCTAATGCGCTATCGAATTTACTTGCAAATAGCTCGTGTAACACACAGGTGCTAGCAGGTGTTGATGCGATGTGTGAGCTTGCTGCACACACAGATGTTGATGCAGTGATGTCGGCGATAGTAGGGGCAGCAGGTCTGTTACCGACTTTAAGTGCAGTTGAAGCTGGCAAAAAAGTGTTGCTAGCAAATAAAGAATCCTTGGTTATGTCGGGCCAGTTGTTTATTGATAAAGTAAAACAACATGGCGCCACTTTACTGCCTATCGACAGCGAACATAATGCGATTTTCCAATGTATGCCAGCATCATTACAGAATGCATCAGGCCTACTTGCTGATAATGGTGTAAGCAAAATCTTGCTTACAGGTTCTGGCGGTCCTTTCTTAAAGCGTGATTTAGCGACATTACCATCAGTGACTGTTGCTGAGGCAGTGGCACATCCAAATTGGTCAATGGGACAAAAGATTTCTGTTGATTCAGCGACTATGATGAATAAAGGCCTAGAGTTTATAGAAGCCAAGTGGCTGTTTAACTGCTGTGCCAGTGATATTGAAGTGGTGATCCACCCACAAAGTATTATTCACTCTATGGTGCAATATCAAGATGGCTCAGTGCTTGCGCAAATGGGCAATCCAGATATGCGCACACCAATTGCTCATGCTTTAGCTTTTCCTGAGCGTGTCGATGCGGGTGTAAAACCGCTCGATTTTTCACAAATGGCAGATTTTACTTTCACTAAACCAGATTATGCTCGTTACCCTAATTTAAAACTTGCCATTGATGCGTGTGAAATGGGGCAAGGTGCAACCACCACAGTAAATGCGGCGAATGAAATAGCGGTTGCAGCATTTCTAAATGGTCAAATCGGCTTTACAGATATTTATCGAATTAACGCTGAAACGCTCAATGCAACACAAAATATCAACGTGCAGACCCTCGATGAGATTTTAGCTTGCGACCAAGCTGCACGTGTAAAAGCGACTGAGTTTGTAAAAAGAGGCATCAACTAGCATGTTTGATTTTTTCTGGAATCTTGGCTCATTTATTCTTGCTCTGGGTATTTTAGTGACTGTGCATGAATATGGTCATTTCTGGGTTGCGCGGAAAGCCGGCGTGAAAGTGCTGCGTTTTTCAATTGGCTTTGGTAAGCCATTAGTCAAGTGGTACGACAAACAGCAAACTGAATATGTGATTGCAGCAATCCCACTAGGTGGCTATGTCAAAATGCTTGATGAGCGTGTTGACGAAGTCCCGCCAGAGCAGCGACATTTATCATTTAATGCTAAATCAGTAAAAGCACGTATTGCGATTGTGGCTGCTGGCCCGATGGCAAACTTTTTATTCGCTATTTTTGCCCTTGCTGTAATGTATATGGTCGGCGTTCAGTCATTAAAACCTGTGGTGGGTGAGGTGTCTCAAGGCAGTCGTGCCGCAGCTGCTAATATTGAGCCAAATCAGCAAATTATTAAAATTGGTGAAGACGATATCAATACTTGGCAAGATGCCACATTCTCGCTCATGAGCCGCTTAGGTGAGCAAAGTGTTGTGGTAACGCTTCGCGATCAGAATTATCAAAAGCATGTGCGTACTCTTAACTTAGATGGTTGGAAATTAGATCAACAAGACGTACCACCATTAACCTCGATAGGCATTGTACCATTTCGTCCTAAAGCACTTTTAGAAGTAGCGATGATCAGCAAAGGCTCGGCGGCAGAAGCTGCAGGGTTACAGGTTAACGACAAAATTCTTGCTGTAAATGGTGAAAATATCAGCAGTTGGACCCGGTTAGTTTCACTAATTCAGCAATCACCTAACAAATCCTTACAATTTAGTGTACAAAGGCAAGATAGTATAAAAGAGCTGTCAGTGACGCCACAAAGCAGAACCAATGATGCGGGCGTTGCTCAGGGCTTTTTAGGTGTGTCTCCGGTGGTTGAGCCATGGCCAGAAAACTATATTGAAACTAGACATTATGGCCCTGTCGATAGTATTGTGCTGGGCATACAAGAAACATGGCGTTTAATTACCCTTAGTTTTGACATGATTGGTAATTTAATTACCGGTCAGGTGTCGGTTAAAAATTTAAGTGGCCCGGTGGGCATTGCAGTTGGCGCGGGAACTAGCGTAAGCTATGGCTTGGTTGCATTTTTAAGCTTTTTAGCATTGATTAGTGTAAACCTTGGCGTATTTAACTTATTACCGCTGCCAGTGCTAGATGGTGGGCACTTAATGTATTACATAATTGAACTTTTTCGCAAAAAGCCGGTCTCTGAAAAGACGCAAGAATTTGGTTTTAAAGTGGGGGCCTTGCTGCTTCTGTTTTTAACATGTTTCGCTTTGTTCAATGATGTATCGCGTTTATAACAAGTAAGCGAAAAATTCCAATTTGAACACGATTGTAAAACACCGCAAAAGTTAAATTTATAAGGTGTTGAGCGGTAATACAGTTGTAAAGGATAAAGATAACAAAATGGCTATAAAAAAACATTTGGCAGTTTCAAGTTTATTAGGTGCTAGCTTTGCAGCCCTAGGCCAAAACTCCTTTATTGTAGATGATTTAAAAGTTGAAGGTTTACAGCGTGTTGCACTGGGTGCAGCGTTAACGCATATCCCTATCAACGTGGGCGATAATATTGATGAGTACACAATTTCTAGAACCATAAAGGCTCTCTATCGTTCAGGTCACTTTGACAATATTAAAGCATTACGTGATGGCAACAGTGTTATCTTCCGAGTGACTGAACGCCCAACGATCAGCATGATCGAATTTGATGGCAATAAAGACATCAAAGATGAGCAACTTAATGAGTCGCTAGACCAGCAAGATATCCGTACTGGTGAGCCGCTTGATAAAACGGTTCTTGATAACATTGAAAAAGGCTTAGTTGAATTCTTCCACAGTATTGGTAAATACAATGCAAAAGTGGATGTAAGCATTACTAAGTTACCGCGTAACCGTGTAAAACTTTTATTCACATTTGATGAAGGTGACGCAGCGTCAATTCGTCAAATCAACTTGGTTGGTAACGAGCTTTTCTCAGATGAAGAGCTACTTAAATTAGCCGAGTCTCAGCAAGATTTACCGTGGTGGAAATTCATGTCGAGTGACCGCTACCAAAAGCAAACTATCGAAGGCGATTTAGAGAAAATTCGTAGTTACTACTTAGACCGTGGTTACCTACGTTTTAATATCGATTCGACACAAGTATCAGTTAGCCCTGAGCGTGATTCTGTTTATGTAACAGCAAATATCACCGAAGGTGTTAAATACAAAGTGAAAGGCTTTGACTTTATTGGTGACCTGTTAGGCCGTGAAGAGCTTATTAAGAGCGTTATCCCGCTAAAAACTGGCGAGCTTTATAACGGCTCTGTGGTGACATCATCAGAAGAGTTTATCAAAAGCTACTTAGCACGTTTTGGTTATGCCAATGCTGAAGTACGTACCATCCCAGAAATTGATGACGAAAATAAAGAAGTTCAATTAACGCTTTCTGTTAATCCGGGCAAACGTGTTTATGTTCGTCGTATCATTGTGGGCGGTAACCAAAATACTTCTGATGAAGTGGTTCGTCGTGAAATGACACAGCTTGAAGGTGCATGGTTATCAAACCAAAGCCTTGAGCGCTCTAAACTGCAAATCCAGCGTTTACCTTACATGGAAAGCGTTGATTTTAATGTTGTACCAGTACCAGGCGTAGATGACCAAGTTGATGTAGATTTTACTGTTAAAGAACAATCTGCAGGTAGCTTTAACGCAGGCCTTGCTTATGGTTCTTACTTAGGTCTGCAATTTAACATTGGTGTGAGTGAATCAAACTTCTTAGGTACCGGTAACCAAATTGGTTTTAACATCAATACTTCACGTGGTTCTGAGCGTATTAGTGTGTCTTATACTGACCCTTACTTTACGCCGGATGGTGTATCGCAAGGTAGTAGCATCTTCTACAGTAACTATGATGCAAGTAAATTCAGCCTCATCGACTATAAATCGAAGAGTTACGGTATTGGTACAAACATTGGTTTCCCAATCGATGCGGTAAACCGTATTAACTTTGGTGTTCGTTGGGTGCAAGAAGAGCTGTCTGATATTGCAGAATATGAGCAAACACGTGTTATTCGTGAAACATTCTTAGACCCTGAAAATCCAGACGCAGGCTTTGACTTTACTAAGTACGAGTTAAGTGCAGGTTGGTCACGTGTTACTGTTAACCGTGGTTTATTCCCAACAGCAGGTTCGCGCCAATCTCTTAACTTAACTGCGACAACGCCAAACTCTGATTTACAGTACTTTAAACTAAATTATGACTCGCGTTTCTACTGGCCAATCAGTAATGACCACCGCTGGGTGTTCTCAACGCGTGCGGCACTTGGTTACGGTAATGGTTACGGTACAACCAATGGTTATGACCAAACACTGCCGTTCCAAGAGTTTTTCAGAATTACTGAAATGGAACTACGTGGCTTTGACCGTAATACGATCTTACCACGTGCTGTATCACGTGTTCCGCAAAGCATTCCTGGTACACCATTACCTGATGGTACAACAACAGGTAGCATTGGTGGTGCATCAGAGTTTGACCAACTTTACACAGCAGGCCGAATTGGTGGTAACGCCAAAGCGGTAGCAGGGATGGAGCTTATTGTTCCAACACCTTTCTTAGATGAAGAAAACACCAGCTCTGTACGTACTAGCTTCTTCGTAGATGCTGCAAACGTATGGGATACAGAGTTTAATATTGACCGTTATCAAAACCTTTCAACAGACGAGCGTGCAAAATTGGATGACTATGCAGATCCGATGCGCTTTAGGGTTTCAACTGGTCTTTCTCTACAATGGATCTCTCCGATGGGTCCAATGCTGATCAGTTTTGCGTATCCATTGCAAAAAGAAG
Organism: Pseudoalteromonas sp. 0802; assembly: GCF_013350085.1. Classification (NCBI taxonomy): domain Bacteria; kingdom Pseudomonadati; phylum Pseudomonadota; class Gammaproteobacteria; order Alteromonadales; family Pseudoalteromonadaceae; genus Pseudoalteromonas; species Pseudoalteromonas sp. 0802. Next base: position 169,830 of record NZ_JABVXE010000004.1, read on the forward strand.
AAGATGACGATACGAAGACCATCAGCTTTAACATTAGTAATACATTCTAAAGGAGTTTTTTCGTGAATAAATCAATTAAATCAACAGCTTTTGCACTACTTGCTACTTTATCTATGGGTCTATCTACTAACGCATTCGCGCACAAAGTAGGTATCGTTGATATGCAAGAAATCTACAAGCAAATCCCACAAATGGCGAAAGTAGAGCAAACTTTAGAAGCTGAATTCTCAGAGCGTCGTCAAGAACTAGAAAAACTTCAAGGTGATATCCGTTTTGAAGCTGAAAAGTTCAAGCGTGAAGCAACAACGATGAGCGACAAGCAAAAAGAAGAATTACGTACTAAGATTCAAGGTATGCAGCAGCAACTTGCTGAAAAAGGTCGTCCTTTAGAGCAAGAAATCAAAATGCGTCAAAACCAAGAACTAGCTAAAGTTCAAAAGCTAATCTTAGATGCAATCGAAGAAGTAGCGAAAGCTGGCAAATTCGATGAAGTTAAAGTTAAAGAAACAACAATTTATGTTAACCCTAAAACTGTCGATGACTTATCAAGCAAAGTTGTTGAAAAAGTAAGTAAGCAATAGAAATCATATATGCAAAACTACACGCTTTCGCAGATAGCGGATCTTCTGGGCGCTGACCTTCAAGGTGACGGCGCCACAGAGATTAAAAAAATATCTACACTTGCAAATGCCCAACATGGGCATATTGCATTTTTAGCGAACAAGAAATATCGCTCGCAATTAGAAGATACTCAAGCAAGTGCGGTGATTTTATCACCAGCAGATGCTGAGTACTTTTCGGGTAATAAGCTCATTGTTGCTAATCCTTATGTTTGTTACGCCAAACTTGCTCAGCTAATGGATACCACACCGCGCTCAGCAGTGACCGGTATTCACCCAAGCGCAGTCATTCACGATTCAGCCTCTATTGGCGATAATGTCGCGATCGCCGCCAATGTGGTGATCGAAGCGGGCGCTGTAATTGCAAACGATGTGCAGATTGGCCCAGGCTGTTTTATTGGTGAGCACGCAAAAATTGGCCAAGGCACTAAGCTTTGGGCAAATGTAAGCGTTTACCATGAAGTAGAGATTGGCAGCGACTGTTTATTCCAAGCGAATACGGTAGTGGGCAGTGATGGTTTTGGTTACGCTAACGAGCGTGGCGAATGGGTGAAAATACCGCAACTTGGCCGAGTAATCATCGGTGATAAGGTTGAGGTAGGCGCGTCTACTACGATTGACCGTGGTGCGCTAGACGATACTATCATCCATAGTAATGTAATTATCGATAATCAATGTCAAATAGCGCATAATGTTGAGATCGGTTCGGGTACAGCGGTTGCTGGTTGTACGGTATTTGCTGGCAGCACAGTGATCGGTAGGAATTGTCAGATTGGCGGTATGGTTGCAATTAATGGTCACATTAGCGTATGCGATGGTGCTATAATCACCGGCATGAGTATGGTGACTAAGGCAATCACAGAACCTGGAATTTATTCTTCAGGCTTGCCACATCTAACCAACAAAGAATGGCGACGTAGTATTGCCCATATCCGTAACCTTGGCGATATGAAAGACCGCATTAAAGCACTTGAGTCACTGACTAAGTCACTCAATATTGAAGACAAATAAGGATGCTATTTTGGCAAATGAATTAAATAGTCTTGATATCCAGGATATCTTGAGTTTACTTCCGCATCGTTACCCGATGCTACTTGTTGACCGTGTACTTGATTACACGCCAGGCGAGTCGTTACATGCGATTAAAAATGTAACAGTGAACGAACCTATTTTTACGGGTCATTTTCCTAATCAACCTATCTTTCCAGGTGTGTTGATTTTAGAAGCAATGGCTCAAGCAACTGGCTTACTTGGTTTTAAGACAGTTGAAAATCGTAGCGATAACGAACTATATTTATTCGCAGCGATCGACAATGCGCGATTCAAACAGCCGGTATTACCTGGCGATACTATGCATTTGCATGTAGAGTTTGTAAAAGAGCGCCGCAATATATGGAAATTTGCAGCAGAAGCAAAAGTTGACGGCAAAGTAGTGTGTACTGCCGAAATCATGTGTGCGAGAAGAGAGTTTTAATAGTGATCCATCCTACGGCGATAATCGAACCAGGTGCAAAACTTGGAAATAACGTATCAGTTGGCCCTTACAGCTATATCGGTAACGATGTAACTATTGGTGATAACTGTATCATTGAATCTCATGTGGTTGTAAAAGGCCCATCGACGATTGGTTCTGGTAACCACATTTTCCAATTTGCTTCGGTCGGTGAAGCTTGCCAAGACAAAAAGTACGCGAATGAGCCAACGACTCTGATCATTGGTGACAACAACGTGATCCGTGAGTGTGCAACAATTCACCGTGGTACGATTCAAGACCAAGGTGTAACAAAAATTGGTAGCAATAACTTATTTATGGCTTACACACACGTTGCACATGATGCAGTAGTGGGCGATAACGTTATTTTTGCTAACAATGCCTCTGTTGCTGGCCACGTACACGTAGGTGATTGGGTGATCCTTGCAGGTAATTCAGGTGTTCACCAGTTCTGTAAAATTGGTTCACATGCCTTTGTAGGTATGTACTCAGGCGTTAATAAAGATGTACCGCCATTTGTAACTACCATTGGTACGCCGGCTGGCCCTGTAGCAATCAATACTGAAGGCATGAAACGCCGTGGCTTTGAAAGCGATGAAATCATGGCAACACGCCGTGCATATAAAACGCTTTATCGTAAGAGCTTAGGTGTTGAAGAAGCAATCGCTGAGCTAAGTGAAGATGCTGCGAAGTACCCAGCTGTTCAGCTGATGATAGACTTCGTGAAAACCTCTGAGCGCGGAATTATTCGCTAATCATAAGCGAACTTCTACAAAAGCCACCGTAAGGTGGCTTTTTTGTTGTTATAGTTCAGGTTTTGCTAAGTTAGTGATTGCTATCTTCACGGCAAAAAAGGATCTACTAATATGAACAAACTCATCATTTTTGCGTTGTTAAGCTTAATTATAACTGGTTGTAGTAGTGCGCCTTCAGTATCAAAAGGAGCAATAGAAAAAGGCAAAGCCAGTTATTACGCTGATAAATATCATGGCCGAACGACAGCAAGTGGTGAGGTGTTTAATCAACAGGCATTGAGCGCGGCTCATCAAACGCTTGGTTTTGGCAGCAGAGTAAAAGTTACTAATCTTAGTAATAATAAAAGCGTGATTGTTACCATTAATGACCGCGGCCCATTTATCCGCGGTCGTATTATCGACTTATCAAAAAAGGCGTTTTCACAAATTGCCTCAGTCAAGCAAGGTGTGATTGACGTCACCGTTGAGCAGCTCGATTAAAAACGGGTTATAAGCTCTACGTAGTCGGCTTCATTAGCCATTAATTCAGCATGACTTGCAAGGGCTCTTACTTGTCCTTGCTCTAACCAAATAACCTTATCAACACGACTTAGCATTGCTGGGTCGTGAGTAATGGTCAACATGGTTTTATCTGCCCATATTTTCTCAAGTGTAGTCAGCAAGTTTTGCTTAGTGTGATTATCTAGGCTCTCTGTTGGTTCATCAAGAATGATTAAATTACCTTGCCTTAATAGAGCTTGGGCAATGGCAATACGACGTGACTGACCATGAGAAAGCTTTCTGCCTGCGGTTCCTAAGCGGGTATTAAGGCCGGCTTTTAAGTTCTTAAGCCAAGAGCCAAGTTCAGCTTGTTCACAGGCATCAATAAGCATTTCATCTGTCGCATCAAAAGCTGCATAGCGAAGATTTTCACGTAGCGTGCCATCAAAAATATGATGCTGCTGGGCAACTATCGTTAGCTGCTTAAAGCGTGTTGCAGTGCTCAAGCTTTCAAGTTCAAAGTTATCTTGCTTGGTGGTGAGCTTTAATGAGCCTGATTGCAGCGGCCAAAGGCCCGTGAGTAAGTTAACTAGAGTGGTTTTGCCACTGCCACTGGCACCGACTAGGGCAACTTTACTGCCGGGTGTAATCGCAAAATTGATATTGCTAAGGGCTTTACTTTTTGCCCCCAAGTATTGGTAATTGACCTCGCTTAGCTCAAGACCAAGCCCTGGTTTGTCAGCTAATTGGTTTGCTAGCTGATCATCTAAGTTGTTTGGCTTTTCGGCTAAGCTGCTGTGTTTATCTTCAAGATCAAACAGTCGCTTTGCGGCACTTAAAGTAAGCGGCAATTCAATAAATGCCGTAGGCAGGGTGAGCACGGTTTCAAAGCTTGCTAATACAAATAACGCGAGCATCGCCAGTTCAACGTTTTTCATAGTCCCCATTGCAACCAGTGGAATTATCATAAATACACTGGCCAGCATGGTGAGTTGGATCACCAAAGTGCTTAAACCATTACTGTTTGCCTCGGCTTTGTGGCGATTATAGAGCTGGTTGTTGTATTGTTTACTGAGTGAGTCACAATGCGCTAATTGCGCCGCCTGTGCTTGATAGACAGCAAGCTCTCTGGCACCTGATAGTGTATCGGCAAGTTCAGCTCTTAACTCGGCTGAAAGTTGGGTTTCGGTATCCGCTTGTTGGTGTAGCTTATGGCTTAACAATGCGGGAAGCAGCACGCCAATAATCATCAGTGAAGTAAAGCAAACTAATGCAACCTCAGCGTTATACATGGCCATGAAGGCCATTACGATAGGAATGCTGATCAAGGCGACAATAATCGGCAGCAGCACATTGAGGTAGAATTTATCCAGCGCATCTACATCATTCTGTAGCCGGTTAAATAAATCGCTACTACGACTCATTGCCAAGTCAACGTTGTTTAGTTGGCTCAGAGTCTTGAACATGTTTACGCGAATTTCGCTCAGTAATAAAAAGGTAGCATTATGGGTTATCATCCGCTCACCGTAACGAGACGCTGTGCGCACGATAGCTAAAAAGCGGATCACCCCCGCAGGGGTAAAGTAATTCATCTGCACACCCGCAATGCCCGCCGCTGCCATGGCTGCTAAAAACCACCCAGATATAGCGAGCAAGCCCACATTAGCGAGTACCGTTAAGCTTGCTAAAAAAGCCCCTAAAAGCAACATGCCAGTATGAGGTTTGCACAGTTTTAATAGACGTATAAAGTTATGCATGGGCGTCACCTTGGCTCACAAGTTTAGCAAATAGGCCTGCTTGCTCAGTCAGTTGCTGGTACTGACCAGATTCAACAATGTGACCTTGCTGCATAACGTAAATATTATCGGCGTGTTTAACCGTATTCAGTCGGTGAGCAATAACCAGCACTAAATGGTCTTTTGCATACTCTCGGATAGCTTGATTGATTAAATGCTCTGTTTGGCTGTCTAAGTGAGCGGTAGGCTCATCTAGCATTAGCACAGGGGCATTCTTCAAAAATGCACGAGCAAGGGCTATGCGCTGCTTTTGCCCACCAGAGAGGCCTTCGCCTTGTTCACCTAGCAAGGTATCAAAGCCATCAGGTAAGGCAGTAATAAACTCAAGTGCTCCAGCTTTACTTGCTGCTTCATCGAGCTCTGTTTGGCTTGCATCTGGTTTTGCTAATCGTAGGTTATCTGCAACGGTTCGATAAAATAATGTGGCTTGTTGTGGGATCCATGCCAGCTGTGCTTGCCAATCAGCTAATACCGTATCACTCAGTGGTTGCCCGTTAATGCTAATGGCACTATTAGCCTGATGATGAAAACCTAATAGGCAATCAAACAAGGTACTTTTACCCGAACCACTTTCACCCACAAAGGCAATTAAGCCTGTGCTTGGCAAGCTTAAGTTGATATCAGTTACCCCTTCGTTTGTTTCAGGGTAGTGAAAGGTAAGTGCTTTCAGTTGTATGTCTTTTAGCGGTAACTCAAGTTTAGATGAGCCTACATGTTCATCAGCGTCGCTTTGATTGATTATGTCGACCATATCAGCAGCGGCGCTGATCCCTTCGAGTTTTGCGTGATAATGAGTGCCCATTTGTCGAAGTGGTAAGTAAAACTCAGGAGCCAGTAGTAACACCACAAATCCAGTGGCAAAATCGAGCGTACCAAAAAATAATCTAAAGCCAATGATCACAGCAACAAGAGCAACACTTATGGTAGCTAAAAACTCAAGGGCGAAAGACGATAAAAAGGCGACTTTTAACACTCCCATGGTTGCACCACGGTAATCATCAGAAATCTGACTGATGCTATTTAGCTCACGCTTGGTTGCATTAAAGAGTTTGAGTTGAGTCAGGCCTTGTAAACGGTCAAAAAAGTAATTACCAAGTACCGCCAGTTGTTGCCAACGTTCTTGGTTTAATTGCTCAGCTTTATGGCCTACTAAAATCATAAAAAAGGGGATAAGTGGCGCTGTTAAAAGGAAGATGAGGCCTGCTTTGTAATCGGTTGGAAAAATCACCACCAATATCGCTAATGGAATAAGCGCGCTGTAAGCCACACTCGGAATGTAGTTGGCGTAATACTGATGTAGAGCTTCCACCCCATTATGTAAGGTGTTAAGTGTTGCGCCGTGACCTTTTTGTTCACTGTAGGCTGGCCCAAGTTTGCTGAGCTTTTCTAGCAGTGTATTACGCATCACGTTTTTTATCTTTAACGCGGCGAGGTTACTCACCCGTTCACTTAGCGCAACCAACAAAGCACGAACTAAAATTAGCCCTGCCAGCGGCCATAATATTGGGCTTACGGCTTGCAAGTTTGCTTGTTCAAACATGACTTGATGAGCCGCGCTTGCAAGAAGATAACAAGAGGCAATCATTAATAAGGCGTTGAGTGTGCCCAGACTAATGCTTAATTTAAGAAGCCCTGAAGCGGACTGGCTATACTGCTTTAAAAAAGCGCGCAGCGTTTGCTGCTGCGCGCGATTTGGTCGGGGTTTAGTCGTCATCGGTGTTTTTGAGTCTCGCGTACAGCTCTAGCTCATCATCAGCAATCGAATCTTTATGTTGGTGAAATTCGTACCACATTACGTTGATCACCCCAAGTGTACAGGCTAATAGAACACCTAAAATCCAGGCAAAATACCACATATTTAAATCTCCTTAATAGCTACCGTGAGTGTTGTTTTCAATTTCACTAATCGTTACTTTGCGCCACATCTTCACATAACACCATGTTGTGTAGATAAGAATAAGTGGTACAAAAATAACCGCAGCGATAAACATCACGTTAAGTGTCATATGGCTCGAAACCGCATCCCACATAGTTAAACTAATATTTGGGTTGTTGCTCGAAGGCATCACAAACGGGAACATTGACATACCCGCAGTTAAAATCACACCTGCGAGCATTAAGCTTGACGCTATCAGGGCCATCGCTGGTTTTTGTAATTTAGATAACACAATCGCCAGTGCCGCCATCACGAATGCAAGGGCAGGGAACAGCATGGTTAATGGCATTTTTGTATAGTTATCAAGCCATGCACCCGGTGCCTGCGTGACAGTTTTAGCCAACGGGTTTGCAAAGCCTTGGGTATCTCCCATGCTAACGATTTTATAACCGTCAATTTGCGATACCCACACACCTGCTAAGGCAAACAATACAATAAACGCCATCAGTGCATATTGACCATATTGTGCTGAGCGTTTAGCAACCTCTGCATCAGTACGAAGTTGTAACCACATACCTGCGTGACCAACCAGCATCAGTACACTCACTAAGCCAACTACAATGGCAAATGGGTTTAATAACGCAAAGAATGAACCTTGATAACTGACACGCAGTAGGTCGTCGATATGATAAGGCACGCCCAGTAATAAGTTACCAAATGCTACACCAAATACTAAAGCGGGAATAAAGCTGCCAGCAAATAGGCCCCAATCCCAGTTGTTTCGCCAGCGCGGTGAATCTATTTTTGAGCGATAATCAAAACCAAGCGGTCTGAAAAATAACGCAAATAACACCAGCATCATAGCAAAGTAAAAGCCAGAGAAAGCGGCCGCGTATACCATAGGCCAAGCAGCAAACAGTGCACCCCCAGCGGTGATGAACCAAACTTGGTTACCATCCCAGTGAGCGCCAATGGTGTTAATAACTGTACGGCGTTCAACATCGGTTTTACCAACTAGGCGAAGCAAAATTGCCACACCCATATCCATACCATCGGTCACTGCAAAGCCAATCAGTAAGACACCAATTAACAGCCACCAGATTAGTTTTAGTGTTTCGTAATCAAAAATCATGACTGAGCTCCTTGGCTTGCAAGTGAATCCGCTTTAGCAAGTTCATGGTGATATTTACCGGTATGAAGTGAGCTTGGGCCTTGTTTAATAAAGCGCAGCATCAGCCAGCCTTCTACAGCAGCAAGACCTGTATAGAAAACTAAGAAACCAGTAATACTAATCAATAAGTCATTCACCGTGAGTGACGAGGTTGCCAAGAAGGTCGGTAAAATTTCCGAAATTGCCCACGGTTGGCGGCCGTACTCCGCAACAATCCAACCAAACTCAATGGCAATCCAAGGCAGAGGAATACTCCATACCGCAGCCCATAATAACCAGCGCTTTTGCTCAATAATGCGGTGTGCGTTGTAATAAAATGCGAGGACGAAAACACCAAGCATGATCACGCCACAGCCAACCATGATTCTAAATGACCAGAACATAGGGCCGACTTGGGGAATTGAGTCTTTCACTGCTTTTTGAATGTGCTCTTCAGTTGCATCTACCACGTTAGGGGTGTAGCGCTTAAGTAGCAAGCCATAGCCAAGGTCGTCTTTTAAGGTATCGAACTTTGCAATGTTTTCTGGGGTGTCTTCACCACCGCGAAGCTTTTCTAAGTATTCGTATGCAATCATACCGTTACGAATACGTTCTTCGTGCTGCTTTTCAAGATCTTTAATACCCGTTACTTGCTCGTCAATAGAGCGAGTAGCAATGATGCCAAGTGCATAAGGGATTTTTACAGCGGCATGGGTGACTTGCTCTTCTGAGTCAGGAATACCAACCAAAGTAAATGCGGCTGGGGCTTCTTCGGTATGCCACTCAGCTTCTATGGTTGCGAGTTTGACTTTTTGCACTTCGCCAACTTCGTAGCCAGATTCATCACCAAGTAAAATAACACAAAGAATAGACGCTAAACCAAACCCTGAAGCAACCGAGAACGAACGCTTAGCAAAAGCAAGGTCGCGACCTTTTAAGATGTACCAGCTACTAATACCAAGTACAAACATAGATGCTGCAACATAACCTGCTGATACGGTATGAATAAACTTAACTTGTGCGACTGGGTTAAATACCAATTCAGCAAAGCTAGTCATTTCCATGCGCATGGTTTGGTAGTTAAATTCAGCACCTACTGGATTTTGCATCCAACCATTTGCTACTAAAATCCATAACGCAGATAAGTTAGTACCTAGTGCCATTAAGAAGGTAGCACCTAGATGCTGACGTTTACTCAAACGCTCCCAGCCTAAAAAGAACATACCGACAAAGGTTGATTCTAAGAAGAAAGCCATTAAGCCTTCAATCGCTAGCGGTGCGCCAAATATATCGCCCACATAGTGAGAGTAATAAGACCAGTTGGTACCAAACTCAAACTCCATGGTTAGACCTGTCGCCACACCAATCGCAAAGTTAATACCAAACAACTTACCCCAGAACTTAGTCATATCGCGATAAATTTCGCGACCTGTCATCACGTAAACGGATTCCATGATCACTAAAATCCACGTCATACCTAAGGTAAGGGGAACAAATAGGAAGTGAAATAGGGCAGTGATTGCAAATTGCAATCGCGATAGATCCACAAATGTTTCATCTATCATTGTTTAGCTCCTTGTTAGCGGGTGCGGTAGACACGACAAATATTGATTATGAAGTTTCAGTAATTATTGAAACTTCGTGAATATTAAACCTGTATTCATTTTAGTCAATAGGAAAATACGAAATAAAGATGAATTAATCCTGCTCATCTTTTCTACAGATTAGAGATAAAGCTCTAAAGTTTCAAATATTTAATCGTTATAAAAAGCCGTTTTGCTATGGCTTATTTTATTCTTTTTAAGCTCTTTTTAGATAGTGGCCAGTAAACCTGCAGGCTACACACGCAAATAAATGCTCAACCAATGAGCAAGTAGGCAGGCTAATTTCGATTTCTAGTATTTATTAACTCTGTGACATTTATCCGACTGCTAAAACACGGTAAACTCGTTTTTATTAGTGCCAAAAGTTGCGAATTATCAACGAATGAAAGAACAAACAAAGCCGTTACGTATTGCCTTGGTGGCAGGTGAGTTATCAGGTGATATTTTAGGTGAAGGGCTAGTAAAAGCACTTAAGCGCCGTTTTCCGGATGCCATATTTGAGGGGATTGCAGGCCCGCGTATGCAAGCGGCTGGTTGTAAAACATTATTCGATATGGACGAATTATCTGTAATGGGCCTAGTTGAAGTACTTGGCCGATTACCGCGCCTACTAAAAATACGCAAACAATTGGTGCAGCATTTTATCGACAACCCACCAGATGTATTTATTGGTATTGATGCCCCTGACTTTAACTTACGTGTCGAAAAGCCGCTAAAAGAGGCGGGTATTAAAACAGTACAATATGTTAGCCCATCAGTGTGGGCGTGGCGCGAAAAACGTATTCATAAAATCAGTGCCGCCACTAATTTAGTGCTGGCACTTTTACCGTTCGAAAAAGCCTTTTACGATAAGCACGATGTACCTTGTACCTTTGTGGGTCATACTCTGGCTGATGATATTGCCCTTGAGCATGACCAAACCGAGGCTCGTAACCAACTAGGTTTAGCACAAACTGATAAAGTACTTGCGTTGTTACCAGGTAGCCGAGGTTCTGAAGTAGGGCTTTTAAGCGAAACCTACATTCAAACAGCAGCGAAATTACAGGCGCAAAATCCAGACCTTAAAATTGTGGTGCCTTTAGTCAATGAAAAACGAAAAGCTCAGTTTTGTGAGATTTTAGAAAAAACAGCCCCTGAACTAAAACTGCAATTATTAGATGGTCAGTCAAATCTTGCAATGCAAGCCGCTGATGCCATTTTACTTGCCTCAGGAACAGCAACGCTTGAAGGTATGCTGTATAAAAAGCCGATGGTTGTGGGTTATAAAATTAAGCCACTGAGTTACTGGATTTTCAAAACCTTATTCACTTTTAACATTAAGTATTTCTCGTTGCCTAATTTATTAGCCGATGAAGAACTCGTTCCAGAATACTTACAAACTGAGTGTAATGTTGAAAACTTATCAGCAGCGCTAACGCCTATGCTTAATAGCGATAATAGCGAACTAAAAGCGCGCTTTTTAGCCATACATAAAAACATTAGATTAAATGCCAATGAACAAGCTGCAGCAGCAGTCGCGGAGTTACTAAATGCAAATTGAACGACCGAATGTTAATTATATTGCTGGTGTAGATGAAGTTGGCCGTGGCCCATTAGTGGGTGATGTTGTTACCGCTGCGGTAATACTTGATCCGAATAAGCCTATTGCAGGGTTAGCAGATTCTAAAAAGTTATCAGATAAAAAACGCCAATTATTAGCGGTAGAAATAAAAGAAAAAGCCCTTTGTTATGCTATTGGCCGTTGCAGCCCAACTGAAATTGACGAGTTAAATATTCTTCATGCCACTATGCTTGCAATGAGCCGTGCGGTTGAAGGCTTAAGTGTAAAGCCTGAGTTTGTTTTTATTGATGGTAATCGTGTGCCTAGCCAGTTAACTGTGCCAGCACAGGCGGTAGTAAAAGGTGACAGCCTCGTAGAAGAGATTTCTGCGGCATCTATTTTAGCGAAAGTTGCCCGTGACGAAGAAATGATTGAGCTTGATAAGCGTTATCCTGACTATGGCTTTGCAGGTCATAAAGGCTATCCAACTAAAGCGCACTTTGCAGCACTCGAACAATACGGGGCAATTGCAGAGCATCGTAAGAGCTTTAAACCTGTTCAGCGCATTTTGGCGTTGAAAGGAGAGCAATTGTAATGCCTGCGCCGCAATTTGTTCACTTACGTGTCCACTCAGATTTCTCAATGGTGGATGGCCTAGCTAAAACTAAGCCAATTGTCGCTAAAGCAGAAGAGCTGCAAATGCCTGCGTTGGCTATCACCGATCAGATGAACTTATGTGGTTTGGTGCGTTTTTATGGCGCTGCCCATGGCGCTGGAATTAAGCCTATTGTTGGCGCAGACTTTTGGTTAAGAAGCCCTGAATTTGAAGATGAACCTAGCCGAATTACCATCTTAGCGAAAGATAACGAAGGTTATAAAAACCTTACTTTATTGATCTCTAAAGCATACCAGCGTGGACATCTATTTCACCGCCCAGTGGTTGACCGTGAATGGCTGGTCGAGCACAAAAACGGCCTTATTTTATTATCTGGTGCTAAAGATGGCGACTTAGGTAAAGCCCTATTAAAAGGTAACCCCGGGCTTATTGAATCGGTTGTTAGTTTTTATAAGCAACATTTTAGCGATCATTATTACATTGAGCTTATTCGTACGGAACGTGCGTTAGAAGAAGACTATTTACACTTAGCTGTTGAGCTTGCTACAAAAGAGCAGTTACCTGTAGTGGCAACTAACGAAGTGGTGTTTTTAAAACCAGAAAACTTTGAAGCCCATGAAATCCGCGTGGCAATCCATGACGGTTACACCTTAGAAGATAAACGTAGACCAAAACGTTTTTCTGAGCAGCAATATCTTAAAACAGCAGAGCAAATGGCTGAGCTATTTAGCGATATTCCTGAAGCGTTAGAAAACACCGTTGAAATTGCTAAGCGTTGTAATGTGACCGTACAATTAGGAACTTACTTCTTACCAGATTACCCAACCGGTTCACTGAAAATTGAAGACTTCTTGGTTAAAGTCTCTGAAGATGGCCTTGAAGAGCGTTTACAGTTTTTATTCCCAGATGAGCAAGAGCGTAAAGAGAAACGTGGCGAGTATGATGAGCGTCTGAAAATAGAGCTCGACGTAATCAACCAAATGGGTTTCCCAGGTTACTTCTTGATTGTAATGGAGTTCATCCAGTGGAGTAAAGATAACAATATTCCGGTAGGTCCAGGGCGTGGTTCTGGTGCTGGTTCATTGGTTGCTTATGCACTGAAGATCACCGACCTCGATCCGCTCGAATTTGACTTACTATTCGAACGTTTCTTGAACCCAGAACGTATCTCAATGCCCGATTTCGACGTCGATTTCTGTATGGATAGGCGTGATGAGGTAATTGATCACGTAGCGGCGCTTTATGGCCGTGATGCGGTATCTCAGATCATTACCTTTGGTACCATGGCTGCAAAAGCGGTTATCCGTGACGTAGGCCGTGTACTTGGTCACCCATACGGCTTTGTTGATCGTATTTCTAAACTAGTACCGGGCGATCCGGGCATGACATTGGCTAAAGCGTTTGATGTTGAGCCGCGTTTACAAGAAGCCTACGACGGTGATGAAGAGGTCAAAGAGCTTATTGATATGTGTCGCATCCTCGAAGGCTGTACACGTAACGCCGGTAAGCATGCTGGTGGTGTTGTAATATCACCAACCACCATCACTGACTTTGCTGCTCTTTATTGTGATGATGAGGGTAAATTCCCGGTAACGCAATTTGATAAAAACGACGTTGAGACGGCGGGTTTAGTTAAGTTTGACTTCCTAGGTCTTAGAACACTTACCATCTTGCAGTGGGCAATTGATATGACTAACGAGCGCTTAGCCCGAGAGGGTAAAGAGCCGGTTGATATCAACGCTATTCCACTTGATGATAAGGCAAGTATTGAGTTACTGCTACGCGCCGAAACCACCGCGGTATTCCAGTTAGAATCTCGTGGTATGAAAGACCTTATTCGTCGTCTGAAGCCCGACTGCTTCGAAGATATGATCGCACTGGTAGCACTATTCCGCCCTGGTCCATTGCAATCAGGCATGGTAGATAACTTTATCGACCGTAAGCACGGCCGCGAAGAGCTATCTTATCCTGATGTGCAGTGGCAACACGATAGCTTGATACCCATTCTAGAACCGACCTACGGTATCATTCTTTATCAAGAACAAGTAATGCAAATTGCGCAGGTACTGGCTGGTTATACGCTAGGTGGCGCTGACATGCTGCGTCGTGCGATGGGTAAGAAAAAGCCAGAGGAGATGGCAAAGCAACGTTCAACCTTCGAAGAGGGAGCTGTTAATAACGGAGTTGACGGCGAACTTGCAATGAAAATCTTCGACTTGGTAGAGAAGTTCGCAGGTTATGGTTTTAACAAATCTCACTCAGCTGCTTATGCCTTAGTATCGTACCAAACGTTGTGGATGAAAACCCACTACCCAGCAGAGTTTATGGCTGCGGTAATGTCGGCGGATATGGATAACACCGATAAAATTGTTACCTTGGTAGATGAATGTGAAAACATGAAACTGACCTTGTTACCGCCGGATGTAAATGCCGGTGAGTACAAGTTTACAGTTAATCTACAAGGTGAAATTGTTTACGGTATCGGTGCCATTAAAGGAGTTGGTGAGGCGCCTGTTGAAGCTATTTTAGAAGCCCGTAGCGAAGGTGGCCCGTTTAAGGACTTATTTGATTTTTGTGCCCGTGTTGACTTAAAGCGTTTAAACAAGCGAGTTGTTGAAAAGCTTATTTATGCCGGAGCGCTCGATCAACTTGGACCAGACAAAACCCAACCTGGCCGTGCAACCTTATTAGCAAGCCTAAAAGATGCCATGCGAGCGGCCGATCAGCATCATAAGGCTGAGTCATTAGGGCAGGCAGATTTATTTGGATTACTTGCCACAGAGCCAGATGAAGTTGAACAAGCATTTATCAAAGCCACAGATTTAACCGACAATGAGTGGCTAGATGGTGAGAAAGAAACTTTAGGTCTGTATTTAACTGGCCACCCAATTAATCAGTATCGTAAAGAGTTAAAGCATTATACATCAGGAAGGCTGGTCGATTTACAACCCACTAACCGCGATGTGCAGTCAACGGCCGCAGGCTTAGTAATTTCTGCCCGTACCTTAATAAACAAAAAGGGAAATCGATGGGGTCTTGTAACTTTAGATGACAAGAGTGCCCGTATTGATGTACGCTTATTCCCAGAACAGTTTGAAATGTACCAAGATTTGCTGCAAGTAAACAATATCTTGGTAATATCTGGACAGGTCAGCTTTGATAACTTCTCTGGTGGCATTACAATGACCGCTAGAGACATATGCACCATCGCTGAGGCGCGAGAAAAACGTATAAAAGCGATTAAAATGACCTTGAATATGGTGCAGATCGAGGCGAACTTCTTCGATAATTTACAAAAAGTACTGGAACCTTATAAGTTTGGTACTTGTCCTATTAAAGTATTCTATCAACGTCCGGATGCGTTGGCTGAGATTACCTTAGGAACCGAATGGTGTGTTACGCCGAGTGATGACTTAATTCACAAGTTATCGCTGATGGCGGCGCAAGATGTAGAACTAGAATTTAATTAATTAGGTAGTTTAGAGCATGAGCCTCAATTATCTTGATTTTGAGCTTCCAATCGCAGAATTAGAAGCAAAAATTGAAGAATTACAAAATGTAAGCCGCGCTGGCGAATTAGACCTTGGATTAGAAGAGGAAGTCAGTCGATTAAAAGAGAAAAGTGCTGAAATGAAAGAGAAAATTTTCTCTGAATTAGGTGCTTGGCAGGTTTCTCAGTTAGCCCGTCATCCGTTGCGTCCTTATACTCGTGATTACATCGAGCGCATTTTCACGGAATTTGACGAACTAGCAGGCGACCGTACTTTTGCTAACGACCCAGCTATTTTAGGTGGTGTTGCACGTTTTGAAGGCCAACCAGTGATGGTTATTGGCCAACAAAAAGGGCGTGACACGGCTGAAAAAATTAAACGCAACTTTGGTATGCCAAAGCCAGAAGGTTACCGTAAAGCATTACGCTTAATGGAAATGGCTGAGCGTTTCAAAATGCCAATCATGACATTTATCGACACCCCAGGTGCATACCCAGGTGTTGGCGCTGAAGAGCGTGGTCAAAGTGAAGCAATTGCGCGTAACCTTAAAGTTATGGCCGCGTTAAAAGTACCAACTATCTGTACTGTTATCGGTGAAGGTGGTTCTGGTGGTGCATTAGCAATTGGTGTGGGCGACCGCGTTAACATGCTGCAATACAGCACTTACTCTGTAATTTCGCCAGAAGGTTGTGCATCAATCTTATGGAAAAGCGCAGACAAGGCACCATTAGCTGCAGAAGCCATGGGTGTAACAGCTGCACGTGTTAAAGAGCTTGATTTAATCAACAACGTAATTGATGAGCCACTTGGTGGCGCACATCGTAATTACGATGCGATGGCGCGTAACCTTAAAAACCAACTTAAGCGTGACCTAGCTGACTTACAAGGCCTTTCACTAGATGAAATGCTTGATCAGCGTTACAAACGTTTAATGTCGTTTGGCTATTGCTAAACACAGCTTAAAATTGAAAAAAGCCGCTTTTGCGGCTTTTTTTGTTTTATAATGCCGATAACACAGACGCTTGTATACTCATTGGTTTTTAATGCAAACATCAGATTTATACCACCATTTTTTAGCACAATTGCAGCCTTTGCTGAACGCTCAGCAAAGTTGCTTTAGCGTTGCCTTATCTGGCGGTGTTGATTCGGTTGTATTGTTACATTTAATGAAACAAGCTCAACAGCAACACTTAGAACTTAAACTTGAAGCTGTGTATGTTAATCATGGTTTGAGCAAGTATGCCGATGAGTGGCAAGGGTTTTGCCAATCGCTATGTGAAGAGCTCGATGTCGCATTTAAAGCGGTACACGTTGAAATTTATGAGCGCTCGCGAACTTCACTTGAAGCACAAGCGCGAGAGGCGCGGTACCAAGCACTCGACGAAAACTGTATATCAGGTAGTGTAATACTGCTTGGTCAGCACTTAAATGATCAACTTGAGACCTTCTTACTTCGCCTAAAGCGGGGCTCTGGCTTGCAAGGCTTAGCATCAATGCCACAAACGCGATTGTTAGCGTCTGGGCGTGTATGTTTTAGGCCGATGATTAATATCACTCGTGAGCAAATTGAACAATTTGCCAGTGAATTTGCAATTACTCATATCACCGATGATTCAAATGTTGATGAGCGCTTTGACCGCAATTTTTTACGTCATCAAGTTTTGCCTATTTTAATGGAGCGTTTTCAAGGATTTGAAAAAAGTGCAGCGCGCAGTATTCGGCTGTTACAAAAGCAGCAATCGCTGCTCGATGAATATACTCAAAACGACCTTACACACTGTCAAAATAAGCAGGGTGGTTTAAGCTGCGAGGCAATTGCGGGGTTTAGTAAGCCCAGACAAGCAAACCTTATACGTGCGTGGCTGAATCAGTTTACCCATCAATTACCTTCAGAGAATCAGCTACAGCAAATTATTGAGCAAGGTTTAACGGCAAAAGCCGATGCCCAGATAAAAATTTGTTTGCAAAGCGGTGATGTTCGCCGGCATCAGCAGCATTGGTACTTTGTGAAAGAGCAGGCAATACCTGAGGCGATGGATATAACTTTGCAAAGCGTTGAACTGATTGGTGGCCGAAAACTAATAGTGAAAGCGGGCAAGGGGATTAGAAAACCAAGGCAGGATGAGCAAGTAAGGGTTGAATTTAATAAGCCGCAAGCGCGTATAAAACCTTTGCATAAACCCGGTTCAAATACTTTAAAGCATTGGTTTAAAGATGCCAAAGTAGCTCCTTGGTTACGTGCGCAGACACCACTTATTTTTTATAACGATCAACTTGTGCAAGTAGTTGGCTACTTTATTAGTGAGCAGCACAGTGTTGAAGATGGAATTCTTTGGGAGACAATCTATGAGTGAACAACCACATGTTGGTTTATCACTAGTTAATAAGGCACCACTTGGCTTTGCGTTGTCGGTGCTAGTGGCTGTAATTGCTGGTTTTGCTTATGCAGAGCTGACAATAAATACACTTTTTTATGCACTAGCTGGCGGCTTAGTTTGCTCATTATTGCTGCTAGGTTACTGGTCAGGCAAAGGCGGTATTTTCTTTATTCTAGGCGTACTTACGCCGCTGGCTTTAGTGATGGTATCGCCCCTTACCACCATGGCTGCCTTGCTTTACTTATTAAGCGGCTTCTTCGCTGGTTTTTGGTTAGTATTACTTGGTTATAAATTTATAAACAAAAAAGCCTAGCGGGGGATGCTAGGCTTTTACTCAATTAGTAAGCTCTTGCGCAGTTTCTTCCTGCAGCTTTTGCCTTATAAAGACCCTTGTCAGCACGGGCAAACACTTCGTTTTCGCAGTCTTGGTTATTGGCGAGTGTATAACCAATGCTTGATGTTACATCATATTGAGCCATCAACCCTGAGCTAGCAACCAAACTCATAATACGATCAGCAATTACCTTATTAGTGGTGAATTCAGGGTCGTCGATTAATAATGCAAATTCATCTCCACCAAAGCGGAAAATTGAGTCAGTGCCACGCACGCTAGTGCGTAATACATTAGCAAATTCTTGCAGTACATCATCGCCAATTTTATGACCAAAGTTATCGTTAACTTGTTTAAAGTTATCTAAATCAAGCAGCATTAAACTAAATGGACGATGCTGACGGCGGCAACGTTCTAGCTTTTGTGCCAAGCTGTCATTAAATTGACTACGGTTGTTTAAGCCTGTTAGCGCATCTTTAGTCGCTAAACGTAATACGCGGGTATACATAAGCGCATTACGTAATGGGTAAACGAGTGCTGTATGAAGATGCTTTAATTTTGCTTCAATCGCTTTACCCATAGGGAACTGGCTAAAATAAATTAACTGCCCTAAGCGTTCACTTTCGATATCTAAATCAAAAGAGTACGGTGTTTGACTGGTATCGCTGCCAGCACTTTGTGACACTCCGAGTGCAGATTGGAACTGTAATCCAGATAAATTGATCAGTTGTTTTGCGTGTTCGGCAAAAATTGTCAAAATTTCTTCGATTGATAACGTAGTTTGTAACCTTGCGACCAAATCGTGTGGACTATTTGTTTCATTTATTCGGTAATGCTCTGCCGAAAACGGCAGAAACTCGCCTCGCGCAGACACCCGCTGCGTCAAAATATGGACATTTTCCATGATAATTCTCCCCCCGGAGTGTTTAGATACTCATACTTAGCGAGATTTGTGCCACATTTTTAAACTGGCTGAAAAACAGATGGTTGCTATATTTAAGGTAGGGTACAGCTTTATCATCAAGTAGAAGGGAGTTTATTGCTTGCAAAATGTGCTGATTCAAGTGTTTGGCTTGCTCGTCGCTGCCGTATTATTTGTTTGGTTCTTCAAACGAATTGGTTTACCACCTATTCTTGCTTATCTTGCCACAGGCGTGTTGGCGGGGAGTCATGGTATTGGCTGGATGGCGCAAAGCCACGAAATGCACTTTGTTGCCGAACTCGGCATTGTATTTTTACTGTTTAGTTTAGGGCTTGAGTTTTCATTGCCGCGTTTAATGGCAATGCGCAATATTGTATTTGGCCTTGGCTCCTTACAGGTCGTGGTGACTAGCATTGTATTTATGCTGATTTTACTGCTGTTAGAGCACAGCCTTTTAAATAGTTTTACCATCGCCAGTTTAATGGCACTGTCTTCTACGGCGGTGGTGGTTAAGTTACTTAAAGAGTCTGGAGATTTAAACCAGCGCCGCGGCCAGTTGGCAATAGGGGTGTTGCTATTTCAAGATATTGCTGTTGTCCCTCTACTCATTGTTTACCCTTTACTAGCACAAAGTGGCTCTGAAGAAATTGCTGGAGCATTGGCTTTTGCACTCACTAAAGGCGCTTTAGTGTGTATTTTATTGTTCGGCATAGGTAAATGGATTTTGCCTAAAGTGTTTAGCGAAATAGCGCTGGTAAGAACCGATGAGCTATTTATGCTAACGACTTTATTGGTTGCCTTGTTTGCCGCAGGCTTGACTTACCTATTTGGTTTATCGATGGCGTTAGGCGCCTTTTTAGCCGGCATGATGTTAGGAGAAAGCCATTATCGTCACCAACTAGAAGCCGATATTAGACCGTTTCGCGATATTTTGATGGGACTCTTTTTTGTTACCGTCGGTATGCAGTTAGATGTGCTCTATGTACTTAATAGTTGGTACTGGATCATCGCGGTATTAATTGGCTTATTGCTATTCAAAATTGCGGTGCTCGCAATTTCTGCGCAAGTGATGGGGGAGCGTAAGCAAGATGCGGTATCGGCGGGTATTATGCTTTGGCAAATGGGAGAATTTGGCTTTGTATTAATTGCACTTGCTTCGCAGCACTTGTTAATAAGCTCAGAGCAAGCTTCATTTTTAATTGCAGTTGGCGTGCTTTCAATGGCGCTAACGCCTTACCTTATTGAAAAAACACCGCTTATTCTTAAAAAACTTGGCCTTTTAAGCCATGCAGGGCAGTATTGGCAGCAGCCTGCGACAAGTAGCCCTTTGTATCAAAATCATATTGTGATCTGTGGCTTTTCTCGTGTTGGGCAAACCGTTGCGCGTTTTTT
This sequence comes from Pseudoalteromonas sp. 0802, assembly GCF_013350085.1. NCBI lineage: Bacteria > Pseudomonadati > Pseudomonadota > Gammaproteobacteria > Alteromonadales > Pseudoalteromonadaceae > Pseudoalteromonas > Pseudoalteromonas sp. 0802. The sequence goes on from NZ_JABVXE010000004.1 coordinate 190,273, forward strand.
AAAGCCCGAAGCAATTGAATACGTAGCGGTTGAGAGCAACCCCATCTTATTGCAAGAAGCAAAAGCGGCTGGTGAGCCAGTGATATTTGGCCATGTAAATCAAAAAGATATTTTAAAATCAGCGGGTGTAGAGCGGGCAAGGCTAGTCATTATTACTTTTACTGATTTTGAGCAAACGCAAATTGTTGTTGATGCCATCAAGCAAATAGCTCCTGACGTGAAAATACTGGTACGGATGCGCGATGATACCGAAATGGAAACGCTTAAAGAGCTTGGTGTTACTGAGGTAGTGCCTGAAACACTCGAAGCAAGCCTAATGTTAGTTTCGCATGTGCTTTATATGTCTGGCGTGCCGATGACACGGATCATACGCCGAGTAAGTAAAGAGCGGCGTAATCGTTATAAGTTCTTAAATGGCTTTTTCACTGGCGATAAACTCGATGGCGAAGAGGCAAGTTCAGATAGGCTTGAGTATTTACATGTTATAGCTCTGCCAGAACACGCTTATGCGGTTAATCAGAAAATTAGTGAGCTTAAACTTGAGCAGCGCCGTGTGTCGGTTAGAGCGCTACGCCGACAAGACCGAGAAATTGACGCACCTTCATCACAAACTATTTTATTGGCAGGCGACATTTTAGTGTTACAAGGCAAGCCTCGCCGAGTAGAGCGGGTAGAAAGGTTTTTACTCGATGGTATGGAGTAGCTTTTAGCTACTCCAGCTCTAAGAATTTACGAATTTCAGGTAGCTTTTTAAGGCCATCTTGGTAGCCAATTTCAATGAGCTTTTGGGTATAACGTTTTTCAAACAGTAAATAGCTCGTTAAACTCGATTGCGAACGTTTCTTCACGCCTATCATGCGTAGTAACAGTTTGATTGCCATAGGCATGTCATCATAAAACTGAGCTGCGATTGCATTAAAGTTTTGCGATGGATTGATCACGCAAGTTTCGATTTGTTTTAACTCTTGGTGTTTGTCGCGGGCAGGTAACAGGCTTAGCGTGCGGTTAATACGCTGTAAGCGCTCTAAATCAGACTGTAGCGTGTCGGTAAAGACGCTATCGAGTAAGTGACCTGCAATATTAGAAAGACCCGGGTAATGAGGCTGGTAACCCGGTGGATGCAATTCTTTTGGCTCATCAACACCAATAATAAAGATTTTTTCAGCACCTAAGTGAACCGACGGACTCAGTGGCGAAAGTTGGTGAATAGAGCCATCGCCAAAATAGTGGTTATAAACATTCACGCTCGGGAACACCATGGGAATAGCGCTCGATGCCATTAAGTGCTCAACATTAATGCGGGTTGCCTGCCCTTCACGCTTTGCTCTGCGCCACGGTTTTTGTGTAAGTGACTGAAAAAATGCGACAGAGTCACCCGTGGTGTAGCTCGAAGCAGTAATCGACACTGCATCTAGGTAGTTTTTATGTAAATTTCGTTCGATACGCGATAAATCGAGTATTTCGTGCAGCAGTTTTCGCAGTGGTTTATTGTTCAGCAAACTCGCTGGTGGGTGATTAATATGTTCAGATTGAAAACTCGTAAGCATGTTGCGAGTAATATGCAAAAACACACTTAAAAAGTCGCTTTTATAAACCTGAGAAGTCGAAAAATTCTTCCACACCCATTCAAGTTTTTTGCATGCTAAATGCGCACAGGATGCATAACATGCTAATGCAGCGGAATTAATTGCGCCAGCTGATGTCCCATTAATAATAGTAAAGGGCAGCGGTGCTGTGCGGGGCATGCTTTGTGTTATCGCTTTAAGCACACCAACTTGATAAGCCGCTCGCGCGCCACCACCTGTTAGTAATAAAGCGATTTTAGAGTGCTGTGTTTTTTTTAACTTACTGCTCATGGTTGCATTTAAATAGTTGTGCGTCTTTACTTTATTTATCAACTGTAAGTCTTTAAGCTAGAAGAAGCAAAGATTAGCTCAAGGCTAAATGGTTTTTTCGTATTTTTATCTGTTTTATTTTTAAGGGAGTGTCTATGTCAGAGCATTCGTCAGAGCCTGAAGTACAAAAGGGTTCATCAAATAACAACCTGATTTTTGCGGTGGTTGTGCTTATCCTTGTTGCTGGTGTGGCAGCGTTTATTTTATTGAAGCCTGAAGATAAACCAGTGCAAGTTGTTGAAGACATTGTTGCAGAAGAAGCGCCAGTTGTTGAGTATCAAGAGCCTGAACCAGAACCTGAAGTGACAGAGCCTGAGCCAGAACTAGTTGTAGTCGATACTGCTCCAGAGCGCACTCCAGAGCCAGTTCCAGAAGTTGAGCCACTACCAACGTTAAATGAAAGCGATGAAGTGGTTGTTGCTCGTATGGATGAGTTACTAAATGACCAAGTGATGAGCTTAATGGTGACCGATGACCTTATTCGCCGTGGTGTTGTGTATGTTGATAACATCGCCAAAGGTAAAGTGGCATTGAGCCACGCGCCAGTTGAACGCCCCAAAGAGTCGTTTAAAGTTATTGAGGGCGACATTTTAACAATCGACCCAAATAGCTATGAGCGCTACACGCCATACGTAAAACTATTTACCAGCCTTAGCGCTGCTCAAGTTATTCGTATGTACGATGAATACAAACCACTTATCAACGAAGCTTATGCAGAAATTGGCTACGAAGGTGATGCATTCACTGGCACGCTAGAAGAGGCAATTGACGTACTGCTTGATACGCCAGAGCCAAAAGGTGATATGCCACTCGTTCGCAACTCAGTTACGTATCAATATGCTTACTCTGAGTGGGAAAACCTACCTGATGCGCAAAAACAATTACTGCGTATGGGCCCAGAAAATATGAAAAAAGTGAAAGCTGCGCTGCGCAACATTAAAGCTGAACTTGAAAAGTAAGCGATAACCCCCTTAATGACAGTGCGATTGTATACCAAGTATGCAATCGCACTTTCTTTTTCGAATATCCCTTGAATAACAGGCTAAAAGTAGAGATAATCCCTCCCGCGCCAAACAAGGCCCTCAATGGTAGTCTTATTGGTCCTCTCGCAACACTAGCAGGTGAACCTGGTCAGGCCCGGAAGGGAGCAGCCACAGCGTGTGACGTGTGTGCCGAGATGCGGCTGGTAAGACTGCCACCCAAAATTCTATTTGGGTGATTTTCCTCATTTAAATTCCATTTTAAAGCTTTCTTTAGAACTCTTTTTTATTCTGTATTAGTTAAACTCAACTTTAAGTATGTTTATTTTTTAAGTTATCGAGACATCCACTTAAGAGTTATCTAGACACCCATATTAAAAATGTGAACTTCGTTTTTATGTACATGATTGATTTGAAAGAGACACAGTTAGTCAGGTAGAGGTTATAAAAATTATTAAGACACCCACTATAGTAGGAGTTTTTAATAGCTAACTCTAAGAGCAACTAGTTTAGTCGCTCAAAATTAATTAACTAAATTAATCTATACATCAAAATGTTATGTTTACAAGATTTTGTAGGGCATTGCCTGAGTAGTACCTGATTTCGGGCAGGCTTAGTCCAAAGGCAGGTTACTTTAAACATTTTCGAGTTTCAGTTTAGGCAAATAGTGCACGACTAGTGCTAATAGAGCTTCTTCGTTTTCGTTTCATGTGATTTGCATAAGCAGTTATAGCTTGCTCTTTACCAGCCGTATTTTTAAACGAGCGGGTAAAGGAAGTGGTGAGTGTAAGCCAGTTGTCAGTACAAATATCTAGTCTTTCAAGTATTGGTAACGCATTTTCTGGGATTGTCCCTGGCTTATCTTCTCGTATTGAACGGCCTGTCCAATCTACAAGTTGCAGATATGTCTTGAGCTCAAATGGTAGTCCCTTAGGCATATGTTTACGTGTTTTACCTGCAAAGCGCATAAGTGATTTTGGTTGCTTATTATTTTGAGCTGCATAAATTCTAGATTTAATACTGGTGTAGTCAGATTCTTCTGGTAAATCAGCCGCTTTTGCTCTAACAGGGTTTAAATCAACATATGCAAGGCAAGCGGCAAGTGCTGCTTCATCAAGTAAAGCTTGTGATTTAAAGCGACCTTCCCAAAATCGTCCTTTACATTCATCCTCTAGATTCGCTTTTCGTGCAATACCCTCGTTAAGAACTCGCATAAACCAACTAATGCTGCTGAGCCGTTCTCGATATAAATTTACTCTGGCATTAACCGCAGCGAGCTCGGTTTGTGTTAGCAATTCGCCATTTAAGAATCGTTGGCAAAGGAATGTACTTTTGAATAATTTGTGCCATCTAATAAGAATCGCTTTATTATTTAGACGCTTAGCTTTTGCTATATCAATGTGAAGAACTAGATGAGTGTGATTACTCATAACCGCGTAGGCACAAATATCAATACAAAATATCCTGCCAAGTTGAAATAGTTTCTTTTCAACCCAATCGCGCCGGTGTTCATATGAACGACCCGTTAGTGGATCTTGTCCGCACAAATAGGCGCGACGAACGCAGCGTGATATGCAGTGATAGTAAGGTGTATTTGAAACGCTTATTAAGTTTCTACGGGGGGTTGCCATGCTCTTCTCCTCCATGAGTTGAACAATTTAAGTTTAGTCATAATTTTGAGAAGTGAGAAATTTTAAGTTGGGTGTCTAGTTAGAGGTTTTTTAATAGGTTTAGCTCTGTGGAGTGATAGAAATTAATATGGGTGTCTTATTAGTAAATTAATTGATTATTTGATCCCATAGCTTTAGTTATGGGATCAAATTTGGTTATTTTGAGTAAGTAGAGTGAGGCTGTAAGTTACTCTACAAATACTCTAAATCCCCATGCTGGAATTGTAAGTTCTGTTGTTTGAGCAAATTCTATTTCTTGCTTTGAAAAAGCATCAGTGTATTTACCTAAAAACAATGGCTCTTTAAAGCTAACTGTTTGTGGCTCTTTCGATAGATTGAATACGGCAAATACTTTATCGTTGCCTTTTGCACGAACAAAGCTTAGCACTTGTTTTGGTGCGCTGTTTGGTACATGCACCATGCGGCCGCCAAATTGGCCATTCCACAGAGCTTCATTACTATGTTTGAGTCCAAATAGTGATTGGTATAAATCACCAATGGGGTGCTTTTGCCATTTGATTGGGTCTCGTTCGAAAAAGGCGAGGCGTTTATCGTTACCTGCCTCTTGGCCGTTGTAAATCATAGGGAAGCCTTCGCCAACGACAGATAATGCAATAACGGCTTCAAGTGCATCGCCATAGTTTTCGAACATGGTGCCTTCCCATGCATTTGTGTCATGGTTGGCAACACCCACAAGGCGATAAGCTTCTGCTGGGAATGCACTTTCGTTCCATGAGTAATAAACGAAGAGGGCGCTGACATCTGCATGGCCATTTACGATTTTATGCATGTGCTCAGACCAAGACCACGCGTAAGTCATATCAAAGGCTTCGGCATGTAAATCGCGAGACTCCCACTCAGCCAGCATTAAAACAGGCTTTATGTTATCAAGCTCACGGCGGACGTTATTCCAAAAATCTACCGGCACAAAGCCAGCTACATCACAGCGATAGCCATCAATACCGACTTCTTTTACCCAGTATTTCATCGATTCTGTCATGTATTCACGTAGAGCAGGTTTTGAATAATCAAAATCAATAATGTCAGACCAATCCCACCACGGTGTTGGCCTAAATTGGCCTTTGTAGTCTCGGTCGTACCAATCGGGATGTTCAAATCGAAGCCTGTTATCCCATGCACTGTGGTTTGCTACCCAATCTAAAATGACGTACATCCCCATATCATGGGCTTTGTTCACAAAGGCTTTAAGGTCTTCTAATGTGCCAAACTCAGGGTTTACTTTACGGTAATCTTTTACAGAATAAGGGCTGCCTAAACTGCCTTTTCGGTTTTCTTCACCAATCGGGTTTATGGGCATAAGCCAAATAATATCAACGCCTAACTCTTTCAAGCGTGGCAATTGCTGCTGTGCTGCATTAAAGGTGCCTTCTTTAGTGAATTGACGCGTATTTAATTGATAAAGCACCGCATTTTTTGACCACTCAGGATGAGTTAGTTTTACGTAAGGCTTGGGCTCATAGGCAGTGTTTGTAGTTTTAGTGTGTGTACATGCAGTAATGAGGCTTAGTAATAAAATAAGCAAACTTTTGGTTAGCAATGAATTCATATCAGGCCTTGTTGTCGAATAAAGGTGTTGTATGAAAAAACAACACTTCGACTAAATATATACCCTGAGCTAATATTTACAATTAAATGCATACGTATTCACAGTGTGGTTACATAATCGATTAAGTAGCAATATTACGCTTAATTATATTTGGATGGGGGCTAAATACTTAAATGATTAAATTGGATGGTGGTATGTTAAACGACAGCAAGAAAAAGCGAAGCTGTCGTTTAAATATGCCGAGCTAGGCTGAAATCATAAAAGTAGATTTACTGGCATCCCAGCTGATCAGTTTTTTAATTTCTAGCTCTTTTATAATGGTTAGTAATTCAGAGTCACTTAGGCAGCAGCCTTGTTTTAATGTATCGAGTGATATCTCTTTATTACGGCTATGAAGCTTAGAGGCCAACATAATACGGTAGATTAATTTTGACTTACGGTTCATAACGCATCTCCTCCACATTTTTGTGATAGCATTTTAGTTGCTACTTGGTTTTATAATTTGGTCTAATGTGTACTGATGATTTTTTCGACTATGAGGGATCTTTTTAGCCAAGTCAATCAATATTGGATGAAAATTACACGATCTTGAATCAGCAGGAGAAACGTAGAAGTAAAGTTTTAAGTCATTGAAAATAAAGTGAAGGTAAAAATTTTCTGCTTGGGAAGCCTAGTCTATGAGCTCGTCACGGCTAATTGCAATGACATCATGCAGCGCTTTAAATAGTAAATGCTTTTCAATGGGTTTGCCTACGTGGCCATTAAAACCACAATTCATGTATTCGATGATATTTTCTTTCATCACGTTGGCAGTCAAGGCAATAACAGGCACCTCTTTATCAATACTACGAATATGTGAGCAGGCTTCGATTCCCCCCATAGTTGGCATTTGTATATCCATTAAAACTAAAATGGGATTGAGTTGTTTAAATAGCTCGACTGCTTCAGCGCCATCTTTTGCAAAATGAAGCTCTGCGTTGGTTTCTGCAAGCATTGATTTGATGATCATGGTGTTGAGTGGGTTATCTTCAGCAATTAATAGTGTTTTAGCCGATAAGTCAGGTGCGGTTACATCAGTAAAGCTATCATGTAAGTGTTGCTTTTCAGATACTTTGAGCGGTAAATAGACGGTGAAATGGGTGCCTTTACCGAGCGCGCTGTCAACATCAATAGTGCCGTTCATGCGGTTAATAAGATTCGCGGTGATCGACATTCCTAATCCAGTCCCGCCAAAACGTCGCGTTATACTGTTATCGGCTTGCTGAAAACGGTTAAACAGATGCATTAAACCTTCTTTATTCATACCGATGCCGGTATCAATCACTTCTATCTCAACACCTTGCTTTTGGTTTTGCAAAGATTTATTAATCTTTACTTGCACGCCACCTTGCTCGGTAAATTTAACGGCGTTAGAAACCAGGTTTAAAATAATTTGTCGAACCCTAACTGGGTCTCCTATCCATAAATCTTCAACGTCATCGTCTATATCTATGTTTAATTCAATTGCTTTTTCGTTACAAAGCGGCAGAAAATCAGAATTGATCGACTCAACAACCTTCGACATCGAAAAATCTACCTGTTCAATATAAAGCTCGTTCGCCTCCATTTTCGAAAAGTCTAAAATGTCGTTGATGATGGTAAGGAGTGACCGACAAGAAAACAACGCCTTAGAAACAACTTCTATATTTTTCGGTTTTTGAATGTTCGGCTGCAAAATTTGTAAAAGCCCCATAATGCCATTAAGTGGGGTGCGTATTTCATGACTCATATTGGCTAAAAATTCTGATTTTATTCTCGCACCTTCTAATGCACGCTCAGTTAGCTCAATCTGTTGTTTATAAGAGTTAGAAAGCTTTCTAAAATAAATAAGCAATATGCTAGTTAGCAATATGATTGTTAACACATGCACGATGTAAGCAATTTGGAAGTTTTCATCAATGGCGATGCTTTTATCTTGAAGCATTAACTTTACATGTCGCTCGAACGCGGCAAGTGCCTTCAATGCATCTGTATCATCTACTTTTACAGTGGTATCTATCTGCTCGCTAGTCGCGCCGTTAGCTATCATTCTTAAAACAATATCGAGTTTGTCTTCATATTCAAGAACCGTTTTTTTAACGTCAGTAAGTGCAGTTTTGTCGTATTCTTTTATTGCGCTAAGCTTGGCAAGGATCTCTTTTATTTCGATGAGTTCCTTTTCAATGGGCGGTAGGTATAGCTCTGTATTTTTTCTGAGCACTAGGTTTTTAAAATGGTGAATAAAGCCACCATACCCGAGTTTTTGAATTAGCTTGTCGTGTAGAACATAAACGTTAGCGGCGGTTTTTGAATAGTCATGCCATTGAGAGTCGACATTTTTGTAAAAGAATAATGAGGTAACAGTGAGCGACGTTACTAATGCAATCACGATAATTGCATTCACTTTCAACTTGTTTTTAGTTTGCTGCAGTGCTTTTGTCATCAGTTTACCGCACCTATCCTGTTGTTAATTTAAGCATAGCAGTATTTTTTTCGTTCACATAAGAAAGGGGTTAATTCAGAATGACTTTTTATGAGGGTAATAAAAAATCTTAATAACTAAGGTAAAAGTAACTTAAAGCGAATAATTAAGTTTTTTATAAAAATATTTTAAATCAATAGCACTGTACTTTTTTCGTACTTATTGTATCTTAAGTTGGTACGAAATTTTTATGATTTAATTGAGTGTAAGCCACACTCATTTGTTAAGTGGAGTAAAGGATATGCACGCACACACAGTCAAAGAATCAACAGCGACTATTCAATCGGGTGTCGCAAAAGCGGATGGTAAGCTTTTAGTGACTGAGCAAGAGATTGTTTTTGAACCGTTTAATAAAGAGTTAGGCTTAGGTCCATACACACTTTCACGAGCGCACATCAATAACGTTGATAAGTGTTCGGGTAAAGGCGCGGGTATTCTACCAATTACAGCAGATGGAATTCGCATTACTTTAAATAACAACGATGTATTTGAGTTCATTCTAGCAAACCCAGATGAGTGGCTAAGCGTACTTGCTCACTAAGCAAATCTTCAAAAAGACGGCACATTATAGCAAGTTGTCATAATGTGCCGTGTTAGCCTTTCATTAATTATTTTCCTTTCTTCGCAACACATTGATCTCAAACAATACTAAGGCGAACTTCTTAGGTTACTTTACACATCTAAACCATTAAATTGCTCGTTGCTTATTAACGGAGGCTCTTGGGCAAATGATCAACTTAGATGAACAACGCCTAGTTTCGCTTGAACGCGGTTTTCATATTCCACCAAAACCTGAACTATTGAGCCAAATTGCCGATGAAATGCAAAAGTCGGATGCAAGCTTAGATAAAATAGCTCAGCTAATATCAAGAGACATCAGTCTTTCAGCTTTATTATTAAAAACAATAAATAGCCCGGTGTTTGGTTTACAACGCACCATTAGTGATATACGCCAAGCGGCGATGTTTTTAGGCTTAGATCAGCTTAATCGGCTAGTAACCTTGGCCTTGCTTAAGCAAAACTTTAAAGGCAATGCCTGTATTAGCTTAGAGCGCTTTTGGGATGAGTCGGTTGAAGTTGCGAATGCCTGTGTACTGCTAGGTAACAGTTATAAGTCATTAATGCCAGTGGATGAGCTTTACTCTTTAGGGCTTTTTCATAATGTCGGTATTGCTGCAATGGCATTAAAATTCAGAGATTATGTCGAGGTTCTTAAACAAGCAAACCTAGCAAAAGAGCACGCGATTACCGACCTAGAGCAGGCTCGTTATCAGTGTGATCATGCGGTGATTGGTTATTTTATCTCGGTATCTTGGCACCTTCCAAAGCCACTTTGTCACGTTATTTTAAATCATCACAACACGCACTTTTTAGAGCAAAACAATGATGAGCAACAACGTATGGCGTATGCCATCTTAAAATGTGCAGAAAGTGCTGTGGACTATGCCCGCCACCAACAGTATTCGAGCGAGTGGTTTAAAATTAAAGAGCAGTGCTTTGCAGAGCTGGGTATTGTTGATCAAGATTTTGCCGATATGGTCGAAGATTACGTCGACAATGCGATGGCAAGTTAAAGCCAATTAGCGTTTATTTCCTATCATCTTAACTTCGATGAGTTTGCGAGTGGTGAGTTATCATCACTCGCTTTTTTACATCGAAAGAAAGTATGCATTACTATACTTTCCTGCTGTAGCAAGGCATCATAACTTTTTCTAGGGAGAGGTTACGATGCTTAAATTACTGTTACCATTAGTTTTATGTTCAAGTTCTGCGATGGCTGCAACAAGTCTGCCGGATAATCGTCATATTGTTGTTAAAGGTGAGGCAGTTGTGCGTACAGCCCCCGATAGGGCTGATATCACGTTAGAGTTTGAAGCTGTAAAAGCTGAAAGCGTGCAGGCTAAGCAGCAAGTCGATACGCAAGTTAATGAACTCCTGGCGGGCTTAAATAATTTCTCAATAGACGAAAAAAGTATCTCTGCGGGGCGAATTTTCGTAGAGCCGAACATGCGTTATGACGAAAATGATAACCAAGTTAAAGATGGCTTTCGAGCCACGCGCAAGGTCAAAGTCAGCCTTAAAAAACTCTCCCTTTTGGACGGCTTTTTAAACTTTGCGCTTAAAGTGGGTGTCAATCAAATCGATCAAATTCAACTTTTATCAACCAAAGCCTCAGATTACGAGCAAGCCGCTCTTGATAAAGCAGTTGCGAATGCCAAACAGCAGGGAAGTAGCCTTGCAAGCGCATTCGAAGCGAAACTTGGTCGGGTGTATAGTATTCAATCGCAAGAGATAGGTAGTCACTTTGGCTATGGTAGCAATACAAATATTGAACGAATCATGGTCACGGGCTCACGTATTAATACAGTCCCAGAAGGTAAGTATTTACAAGAATCGATTACCTTCAGAGCAAGTGTCAATGTTGTGTTTGATTTGGTGGTCGAGTAATTAATGAGATTTTTTAAGTACAGCGTTTATCTATTCCTTTTGTTGATGGCATTCAGTGGTCTTGCCGCAACAAAGCACATAAATATTGTCAAACCTGTGGTTGCGGCATTTAAGGCAGGTGATAAAGCTGCCATTGCTAAGCGAGTGCATTATCCACTGCAGCGCAAAGAGCCGCTGCAAGCAATTGAAAATGAGCAAATGCTTATAGAAAACTTTGAGCAAATTTTTGATAAAGAGTTTGTCGAAAAAATCGTGAACTCAAATATTCGCCATGATTGGGAAATGATGGGGTGGCGCGGCATCATGTTTGATTCAGGCAAATTGTGGTTAGACTTTGATGGCTCTATTTGGGCTGTGCCTTATGAATCAGAGGCAGAAAAAGCACGACGTGAAGCACTGATTGACGAGCAAAAACAAGCATTACACAAAAGCCTTCGTGAATTTATAAAGCCGATATTAACGTGGCAAACAAAACAGCATTTAATTCGTATCGATGAACTGGCTGATAATCAGTACCGCTATGCAGCATGGGGGATTGATCAATCTATGAAAGATGAGCCAAGCCTTGTGATCACAGGGGGCACGTTAAGTTTTGATGGCAGTGGGGGCAATCATTTTTATACCTTTACTAACAACGGTTATCGTTACGTTTGTCATGTAACAGTGCTTGGTACTGAACACTCATCGCCGGGGCTTTTAGAGGTATTCAAAAATAATGTACAAATATTGTCTGAGCCTGCTTCGAGTTTTTAGGGGATTTTTCTTATTTTGAACTACACTTATTCTTTCAAAGGAGTCTCGCTTAAAGGGGCCTCATTTAAAGGAGTAAGTTGTGGGTACAAAATTTTGGATATTAAGAACCACTAAAGTTTTTACGCTGGTGGCAATTTTGTTATTTATGGTGGAAATTCTAAAAGGTCACGAGACAATGAGCGCATTAGGCTTTGCGCTACTTTGGTCATTTATTGCAACGGCCATTTTTATCGCAACCCGTTTATATCATTCATCAAAAGGGCGCCACTGTGCACTTTGTAATGACACCCCAGATGATAAAAAAGCGAGTTAGCTTAGGTTATTAACAAACACGCCGCCCCATACCAACGCACAAATTGATAGAGCAATCAGTACGGCTGCAGATCCTAAGTCTTTAGCTAGGCCTGATAATGGATGAATTTCAAGGCCTATTCGGTCTATGGCGGCTTCAATTGCCGTATTGACGACTTCAGCAAACATCACAAATAGCACTGATACAAGCAGCATAATTTTCTCATACAGACTAATCTGCCATACAAAAACCACCGCTATGGCAAGTACCAACAGTATCAGCTCTTGTTTAAAAGCAGACTCATGCTTTGCCAACCACGTGAATGCTCGTTGGGAGTTTTTGAATGCAAGGCGAATACGTTTAATGCCAATGGGTTTGTTAGTGCTATCAAATTGCATAGTATGAAATCTCTATTTCGTTAGCTTTGTGTTGAGCAAGCATTAAAGATATCTTGCTTTGGGTGATATTCAGTGCTTTGTACATGGGTTAAGCCTAGTAGGGTGTCAAAAATGTTATCGTGCGAAAAAGCATGATTACGCTGCTGTTCGATACATTGATTAAAGCGGGTATCGGCTAGTTTATTACTCCAAAACAGCATAGGCACTTGGGTTTGCTCTTTAGGCGCTAACGCATACGGAAAGCCATGTAAGTACAAGCCTTTTTCACCTAGTGATTCACCGTGATCTGAAACATACAGCAGGGCTTTGTCATCCGCCTGACTGTTTTGCAGTAAATTAATAAGTTTACTCAGCACTAGGTCGGTATAAGCAATGGTATTATCATAGGTATTGGTAAGTTGCTCACTGCTACAGTTTTGGATATCGCTACGTGGGCAATCAGGCAAAAATTTACTGTCTTTTTCTGGATAGCGGCGATAGTAGGTTGGCCCATGTGAACCAATCATATGTAATACCACTAGTTGGTGCTTTGCATGACTTTTGGCAAGCTTTGCAGCCAATTCTTCAACCAGTACTTCATCAAAACAATAGCGTCCGTCACAAAGTGGGTTGCTCTTTGTTGGTTCTACCGTTTCTGAGTTTACCCGCACACAAACCCCTTTACAGCTGCTATTGTTATCAATCCACGTTACTTCGACACCACTTCGTTGAATGATATCTAGGGCATTTTCTTGGCTTTGCGCGATGCGCGAATCATAGTGATTGCGATCTAAGCGCGAGAACATACAAGGTACAGAAATGGCCGTTGCGGTGCCACATGAACTAACATCACTGAAATATTTAACGCCAAGTTTAGGGGTATATTGATTAGTTGGCTTGTCGTAACCTTGCAGTGAGAAATTTGCTGCGCGTGCTGTTTCGCCTACCACCATAATCGTCAGTGAACTTTGTTGCTTAGCTAATAGGTGCGGTGTTTTATCTAAGACTTTAAATGGTAAAGGTGGATAAAAATAATTATCGCGCAGGTACTTATAGCCCGCAGTATAAAATGCAAAGGGGGTAATGTAGCTGGTTAATTGACGATTATTACGCCCTACAGAGGCGTAATCTTTATAAAAAGGAACGGCAATAACAGCTACAGCAATAAACGCTGTAACGTTAAGAAGCGCAAAGCTTTTAAGACGAACACGAAAGTTTCCGACAATTTTAAAGCGAGAAAACAAGTAAGCAGGCAGTACGCCTAGCGCAGTAATAAAAGCGATAACTTGTACATTAAGGTATGAAAAAGCCTCACCTGAATTTGTCTCTAAGATATTTTGCAGCATGCTTTTATCAAAGATAACACCGTAATTTAAGGTTGCATAAAACAACAACGATGAAACCACGATGCTTGTTAAAAGCACGGGTTTTACAAAGGTGATTAGCGATAACCAACTTAACACCATTGCCGTCACTGCTAATAAGAAAAACGGTACGCTTGCTATAAATAACCAATTGACATGTTGAGGTTTGCTGGCTGCTTCAAGCATGTTAAATAAAAACAGGCCATTAAATGCAATAACCAAGTACAACGACACCAGCCAGACAAATTGGCTGTAGCTAACGTGCCATTTTTTAGTAAGGAGTTGTTTAATTTGCATGCTCATAATCATTCCTCATCGCTACGATTTATTTGGTAAGCGATACAACTGTTCGGTATAAGCTAAATTGCTAAATAAGACGTGTGCTAAGGCTTTTTTGGCAAGCTCAACTCTGCTATCTGTGTTATCGATGGCAACTTGCGTTTTACTTGTAGAGTCATAGCGCCAATAGCTCACTTTTTGGTTTGGCATCAGGATCACGGCTTCACCATTTTCTACGTAAGCAAAGTTGTCGTAGTACTGCATCATGGCGCGCTCAACAGGGTATTGTTGAGTTAAATCATAACCAAGCATGGGGGTTGCTTGCTCAACGCCTAATAACGACAACAAAGTAACAGGTAAATCAATTTGGCTGACTAAGCGTGTATCGCGCTTTGCATCCATATCACTATTTAGGATCACAGCAGGGATGTGGAAAGATTTAAGCGGCACAGGCTCAGAACCAAACACGCGCACATCATGATCTGCAACGACTAAAAAGACGGTGTCTTGCCAGTAATCTTGCGTTTGTGCCTTCGCGATGAATTTACCAAGAGCATAGTCTGCATATTTGATTGCTAGATCGCGTTTGTAGTTTTCTGGGTCGTGGCCTTCAGGCAGTGTTACTTTACCCTCTGGAATATCGAATGGGTCGTGGTTACTTGAGGTAAACACAAGGCTGAAAAATGGTTTGCCTGATTTATTTAGCTCACTTAGCTCTATATCAGCTTGATTGAACAAGTCTTCGTCGCTTGCTCCCCATGACGAAATAAACTCAGGGTTTTGCATGTCATTAATATCGACAATATCGCTAAAGCCATTGCCTAAGAAAAAGCTTTTCATATTATCGAAATGACTTTCACCACCATAAATAAATTGGGTGGTATAGCCTGTGCGGCTTAATACATCAGCAAGTGAGAAAAAGTTACGCTGAGATTTAGAAAGTTTGACCACCGAGCGCGAAGGTGATGGGGTAAACCCAGTTGTTACTGCTTCGATACCTCGAACAGAGCGTGTGCCAGTGGCGTATAAGTTATCAAAGCCCCAGCCTTGTTGATAAAGCTTATCGAGCTCAGGAGTCACACCTATGCCACCTAGTTCGCCAACAAAGCGTGCGCCTAAGCTTTCTTCTAAAATGATCACTAAATTCTTTTGTTTGCCTGTGTTAAAAGGTGTGTTGTTGGCAAGGGTAGGGATACTCTCAGTGATAAACTGCTGTTTATAGGCTGCTTGCTTTACTGTTTGTAAAATCTCATCACGTGGCATAGTACCGTATAAACTACTGGCATTTTTTTCATTGCCCATATTCTTAATAGCAAATGCGACACTGTAAGTTGAATTAAGTGCCAAGGAGTTAACTAGTGAGTCACTTGAAAAGTACACTAATGCAGGGTTTAACGGGCGATGGCTTACAGTGCCTCTTGCGCTAATTAAGCAAATTAATAAAGCCGTAACGAGTATCCCCACTTGGCTAACCGTTTTAGCATTTTGCTGTTTGCTAAATGCAGCATTAATATAACGATACGTAAACACACAACTAAGCGTTGCAATAATTAAGGTGCTTATCATGGCAAATAGGTGGCCATGTAATAGCATAGAAAAGACTTCTTGAGGGTAGTCTAGGTATTCGACAAATAAACGATTTGGTCGTACATCGTACTGGGTAATAAACGCGGGAGTAGAAGCCTCTACAACCACGATTAAAGTTATAACTATACTGCTATAAAAAGTAAAAACATGCTGAAATAAAGCGGTTTTGCTGCGCAAAAGTACATTAGCGAGTAACATTAAAACAGCCAAGGCTGACAAGTAGCCTAAGCTGCTTAAGTCGACTCTTAAGCCTCCAAATAAAACGGCTAGGCTATCGCCATCAGCTAACCTTTGGTGTTGCCATACAAGCAAGGTAATTCTCGACAGTATAAATACTGACATTAAAATTAATGAAAAACGGAATAAAGGTTTTAAAACAGAAAGTTTTGTTGTCATAGTCGTACTTACTTAATCGAAACTACGGCAATACTAGGAATCGAAACTTAAGAAATCCTTATGGTAATCTTAATATTTTCTAAACTAGAAAAACTTCAGTAAATCTTAAGTGGATCTTAAGATTCAAAGCGTAAGCTGATGACGCTAAAGCGCTTTTTACCTAAATGAGTAACATATGAAATTGTTGATTATAGAAGATTCGGTGTCATTAAGACGTAGTCTACGAATTGGTCTTGAGAACCTAGGTTTTACTATTGATGAAACCGGCGATGGCGCTGAAGGTTTGAGTATGGCAATGACAGGTGAGTACGAATTAATCATACTCGACATTATGTTACCCAGTATTGATGGCATTACGTTATTACAAACCATAAGAGCAAAGCAGCTTGACGTTCGTGTGCTTATTTTATCTGCCAAGCAAGAACCAGAAGATAGAGTGAAAGGACTACTCACCGGGGCCGATGACTACCTGACCAAACCATTTTCGTTTGATGAGCTGCATGCAAGGTTATTAAATTTAATGCGTCGCGGCGGCCTGAAAACAATCAGCGATGTGATCCGCATCGATAACTTGGCTTTAAATTTACAATTAAAACTTTTGCAAGTTAACGACACTGTCATCGATTTCACCCCCAACGAATATAAAATAGTCGAGTGCTTGTTTAGTAATCAAAACAAAGTGATCACAGCCGAAAAGTTAAGTACCTATATTGCTGGGCAATATGACTTAGTTTCAAAAAACTCCATTGAAGCGCACTTATCATCGGCGCGTAAAAAGGTGAGGGCAGCAGGTGGCGAGTTACCTATTCAAACTAAGCGTGGTTTTGGTTATATCATTCAAGGAAAATAATGAAATCAATTCGCAGTAAGTTAGTAACCACATTATCGATTACTATAACTGGGCTAGTGCTGAGTATTTTAGTTGCAACCGATATCGCCGTTGATAGTTGGATTGATAACGAATTTAATCGTGGTTTGAAATCAAAAGCCGGCATGCTTATGTCATTGATTGATATTGACGAAGAAGAAATTGATTTTGATTTTTCAGGGCAATTCATGCCTGAGTTTTCTGGCAGTACAGAAACTGAGTATTTTCAAATTTGGTCGCAGTCTGGCGTGTTTGCGCGTTCAGAAAGCTTGCATCTTTTCTCACAAAAGAATCTACCTCTAGAGAAAATAAAGCTTGGCGAGACAAAAATCATCAATACTGAGTTACCTGATGGTCGCAATGGCCGTGTTATTTACACTCGCTTTATACCGCCTTTAGACCTAGACGATGATGAAGACTTTATTGAGGGCGTTAACACCTCTTTGCAACAACCCATAACCTTAGCTTATGCGGCTTCATCAGAAGAAGTTGACTTTGTTTTATGGCTCATCGACGTTATTTTTGTTGTTTCTACTGTGTCAGTAATCGTATTTATTCGTCTATTTGTGCGTAAATCGGTCGACAGCTCTTTGGCGCCGCTGAATAAACTAAACCGGGATATTAGCCGGCTCAGTATCGCTGATAAAAATGCCGTGATAACAATAAAAGAGCCTGTTAAAGAGCTGCAACCCATTGTTGATAGCTTAAATGCCTTTATACGGGAAAACCGCCAGCTTTATTTTCGTGAAAGACGCTTAACCTCGGATATTGCTCATGAGTTAAAAACGCCTATAGCTGAGCTTATTAATATGGCTGAAGTGGCCATTCGTTTTCCAAATGAAAAAGAGTTTGAGGCAGATTTTAAACCCGAAGTGCTAAAAATCAGCCAGCGTTTAAAGAGTATTGTGTCGAACTTATTATTACTGCATAAGTACAGTGATGAAGCACTTCCAAAGCAAGATGCATGTGATTTAAACCAGGTTATTTTACGTACCTTAGAAAAATATGATTTAGAGCGAATTAAGTTTGAGTTTCAAGATGATATTCCTGCCATTGTCAGTAATTTATTTGCCCTTGAATCAATCATCACCAACCTTGTAAATAACGCCAAGCAATATAGCCCTGACAAGAGTGATGTAACTATAAGCACGCTACTGAATAAAGAGAATAAGTTGCAATTCTCTGTTATGAATGAGTTACAAGTACCCTTAACAGAAGAAGATATAAGCCAGTTATTTGATCCGCTTTGGCAAAAAGACAGTGCCAGAACCTCTAATGATAACTTTGGGTTAGGCTTATCTATTGCCAAAGCGTTAAGTAAAGCAATTGATGCTGAACTTCAGGTGTCGTTAAGTGGGCAAAACATAACCTTTAGTTTGATTATTTCTTAAGGCTTTGCAGGCGTTTAATATGTGTGCAACACTGAGGTTATCAAAAAGAAATTAATAACAATAAGGAACAACACGATGGGAAAAATTATAGGTATTGCTTTAATCGTTATTGGTGTGGCGCTAGCCGTATGGGGATATAACGTGTATGACTCTGCAAGTGCGCAAATCAGCCGCACGTTTAGTGGTGATACACCAATTGAAGCTTGGCTAGGTATGGTCGGGGGCGCAATTTGCGCAATTGTGGGTATTTTAAAAGTTAAATAACCACAAACATTGAAATCAATTAGCTAATACCTGATACTGTATTTATATACAGTGTCAGGTTTGGTTATGAAAACACAACTACCAGCAAAATATTATTTAAGTCACTTCTTGGAGCTTGCTGAATTTATTCAAGCTCAGTGCAGGCATCTGCTTATAGAAGAGCAGCAGTTATTTCTTGAAAAACTCCTTCAGCTTGATGAGCAAAGCTTATGTACTTTGCTGCGTATTTATTCTCGAAAGCCAAAAATCATCGCGTTGTCATCATTAAATTATGAAGAGATCCCTAATCTGCACGGTGCTATTTTTAAGCTAAAGCAGCAAGGGCTGGTGGCACATCCTAGCAGCGATGAATTAGATCTATTGCTTGAGCATTTAACCAAACCAACCCTGTTAACCTTATTGGCAAACGATGAGTTAATGGCGACTCAACCTGATTACAAAAAGTCAGCCAGTAAACAGCGCTTAACTCAACTGTGTAAAGAGCATATTGATCGTAACCACAGTGAATTAGAGTCGTTGTTTAGTCAGTTCGTGGTCAATAGCCGCAGTCAGTTTTATGAATACTTTGAGTTTTTACATAGCGGCCGACTAAGTGGCGGTGATATCAATCATCAAAATCGTTTTGTGATGCGTGATTTAGGAATTGCAAAAGTACGTGGTGATGTTAATGAGAGCATATCGCGTTTTCAAACACTAGCCGAAGCACAAACGCATTATCAATTAAATAAGCTGCGAATGCAGTTCAAAGAAAGTGAGTCACACACAGAGTATCAGAACCTAGCCCAAGCACTTTTAGCCATTAGCTCTGAAGATGAATTAGCCCAGAGTATCAAAAACAAATTACTGATCCGCTTATATAAGCAGCTAAAAGATCATGATTTAGCATTTGCATTTGAATTACTTGAGCACTGTGAAGGTAGCAGTGAAGCGCAAGAGCTAGCAATTCGCCACCGTTACAAACAAGGTGATAAAAGCTGGGTTGAACAAAAGCTTGAGCAAGTTATTCAAGACCCGCTTGATGATGGCATTTTGTATTTTGCAGAGGACTTTTTACAGCGTAAATATAATAAGCAACAACGCTCACGCCTAACACAAATGCTCATTGATACAGAGCATCAATTAGAGGTTGATGACATTTATCGTGGCGATGTAGAGCAAGGAGTGTGTGAGTATTATCAACAGCTTGGTAATACGGTATTTTTTACCGAGAATAATCTTTGGTTGAGTCTTTTTACGTTAACGTTTTGGCAAGAACTTTTTATAGAGACGCCGCACCCGCCGTGTAATGAATTTGATCTTTATCCAAAGGTGTTACTGGCTGATTGTTTTTATACAGTGCAACAAACACAAATTGAGCAAAAGCTTGCAAAATTCACTAGCAATGAAGCCTTATATAAATATGTTTGTAAAAACGTAGGGCAGTTTTATGAAGCGCCTAACGCTATGTTTATGTGGCACAGCGATATGTTAGAGCCGCTAGAGGTATTAATAAAACACAGCCCGCTTGCAAATTTAAAAGCGCATTTATTGCAAATGACAAAAACCTTTAAGCAGCTCAAAGATGGCTACCCAGATTTGATGGTGCTTAAAGGGGATAAGCTCACCTTTGAGGAAGTGAAAGCCCCAGGCGATAAACTAAGGCGCAACCAACTTGTCAGTATTGAGGTGTTAAAGCAACATGGCTTTGCAGTGAATATCGTTGCGGTAAATTGGTTTAATGATCCGAATCGAATTTACAGTGTGGTCGATATAGAAACCACCGGCGGTGTTCAAGGTAATAATAAAATTACTGAAATAGCCGTTGTGCAGTTACAAGCGGGCGAAGTAATTAAACAATGGGCGAGTTTAATCAACCCTGAGCGCAGTATTCCTGCTTTTATCACCAAGTTAACGGGGATAAACGCCGCTATGGTTCGTGATGCGCCACGCTTTGAAGAGGTTGCTGATACCCTGCGCTCACTATTAAAAGGTAGCGTATTTGTTGCCCATAATGTGAATTTTGATTACGGCTTTATTCGCAAAGAATACAGTGCAATCGGGCAGGGCTTTAAAATGCCAAAGCTATGTACCGTAGTTGAATCACGCAAGGCATTTCCAAAGCTTAAGTCATATTCGCTCGGTAACTTAGCGGCACATTTTGAATTGAATTTAACGAATCATCATAGAGCGTTAGCCGATGCAACTGCCACAGCAGAACTGTTAAATCTTATTCAACAAGCACAATCAAAAAAGGCGAGTTAAACTCGCCTTTTAAACTTAATCTGCCCCATTCTAAATAAGGTTATTCGTATTCGATAGGGTCAGTAACGTTATTTAAAGCAAAGGCTTCTAAGCGCTCTTGGCAGGCGCCACATTTACCGCAGGCTTTATCGCGGCCGTTGTAACAGGTCCATGTTTGGCTGTAATCAAGACCCATTTTTAAACCGTCTGTCAAAATGTCGATTTTGGTATTGTTTAAGTACGGGCTGAAAATTTCAACAGCGTCGTAATTGGCAATACGGCAAACATCATCCATTTTTTGTACGAACTCAGGGCGGCAGTCTGGGTAAATTGCATGATCGCCTGAATGGGCACCGTAATAAACTTTACTAGCTTTTAAAGACACCGCATAACCCACAGCCAGGGATAGTAAAATCATGTTGCGGTTAGGCACAATTGTGCTCTTCATGCTTTCTTCTTCGTAGTGACCTTCTGGTACTTCGATATCATCAGTTAGTGATGAGCCACCAATCAACTGGTTGATCGCTGAAATATCAACAATCTTGTGAGAAACACCTAACTTTTCACATACTTGAGCAGCTACTTTAAGCTCTTTAACATGACGCTGGCCGTAGTCGAACGACAGGGCATATACTTCATGGCCTTGTTGCAGGGCTTTATTTAATACGGTAAATGAATCCATACCGCCGGAATAAATCACAACTACTTTTTGCGTCATATCTGTTTTGCTCTTACTTTTGATAGAGGTTTACTTCAGGGCGCGATATACTACACGGCTCGGGCCTAAATAACAATTTTTGCGCGTGTTTTTGGTTTTTTTGATGGTATGTATTTTATACCGTTGCGTCGTAAGTGAGATGTCTTTTGTACAAAATTAACGAAGTGTTTGAAACAATTCAAGGTGAAGCGAGTTTTACGGGTACACCTTCAATCTTTTTACGTTTACAAGGCTGCCCTGTGGGTTGTGCTTGGTGTGATACAAAACAAACATGGGACGTTGATAACGTATATAAAGTGTCACTTGATGACACCGTTGAGAAAAAAGCAGACTCAGATCATTGGGCTGAAGCAACAGCTGAGCAAGTGTTAGCGTTATTTAAAGAACGTGGCTACAACGCAAAGCATGTGGTGATCACTGGTGGTGAGCCTTGCATGTATGACCTAAATCCAGTGTGTGAATTATTACACGCAAATGGCTATTCGACTCAAATTGAAACCAGCGGTACATTTGAAATTTTAGTTCCTGAGCAGACATGGGTGACTGTTTCACCAAAAATTAATATGCGTGGTGGCTATACAGTATTACGCAGTGCAATGCAGCGTGCTGATGAGATTAAACACCCAGTGGCAATGCAAAAGCATGTGGAAGAGCTCGAAGATTTATTCTTAAAAACAGGTGTGAATCCGCGTTTAGTGTATCTACAACCAATTAGCCAAAAAACTTCAGCAACCAAACTTGCCATTGAAACCTGTATTGCAAAGAACTGGCGTTTATCGGTTCAAGTACATAAGTATTTAGGAATTAGTTAGGGTTTAGCCGTCAGCCGTCAGCCGTCAGCCGTCAGCCGTCAGCCGTCAGCCGTCTGATCTGACCCCGATGATCTGACCCCGATAAAGTAGACACGGGGTTTAATATTTCTAGTTAAAAACAAAAAAGCGTTGCACCATGGCAACGCTTTTTTACTATGTTCTTGTAACTTGTAACTTGTAACTTGTAACTTGTAACTTGTAACTTGTAACTTGTAACTTGTAACTATTAATTCTGCGCTAAATAGTCCAACACCACCTGATGATGGTCTTTGGTTTTGAACTTATCAAACACATGTTTGATTTTGCCGTCTTGGCCTACAAGGAAGCTAATACGATGAATTCCTTCGTATTCTTTACCCATAAACTTCTTGTAACCCCAAATACCAAAAGCATCAGCAATTGCGTGATCTTCGTCGGCTAATAAATCAAAGTTAAGCTCTTTTTTGGTTTCAAAGTTCTTTAAACGCTTGATTGGATCTGGGCTGATACCCACAACACGCGTATTTAATTTAGCAAGCTCAGCTTTTTCATCACGTAAGTTCTCTGCTTGTACAGTACAACCTGGTGTTGACGCTTTAGGGTAGAAATAAACCAGTACTTGCTGCTCTTTTAAAAGATCAGCTAACACGATAGTTTCGTCATTCTGATTTTGTAAGCTAAAAGCAGGGGCTGTATCGCCTGCTTGTAATGGATTAATTGTTTTCATGCTTTGCTCCTTAGCGAATGCGTCTGAAAATATAATCTACGTTCAAACTACGAGAAAGATCTTCGAAGCTCACTTTAAAGTTATCAATATCGACTTCAACAGGAATATTAAACTCGAGTTCGCAGCGCATTTTAAGCTCGTCATCTTCATCGTAAGTGTCTGACTTGAGAGAACAAATGCTGATGTTGTTATCAGCAAAAAAGCGCGTAACTTTACTTAATGTTCCTGGTGTATCAATACCTGTGTATTCGAGGGTGTAACCGGCACAAAATTCACATGCAACATGGCTTGCGGTGCGTTTCATCATGGTTAAAAGACCAAGTTCCATACCTTTAGTTGGCAATGTATGTTCAATACGGCTAATTGCCGACATATCACCTGCTAATAGCATGATAAAGGTAAATTCGTTGCCCAAAATAGCAATGCGACTGTCAATTATATTGCAATGGCAATCACTCACTAACTGAGTTAATTCGCTAACGATACCGGGTCTATCTTCGCCAATCGCAGTGAGCACTATCTGATGATTTGTAAAAGCAGTCATGGAATTTTAAATACCTAGTAAATAACAATACCAATGGATATAAGCTTAAATAAGCTTTGATTTCACGTGAGTTTAATACCGCACGGCGGCGAAGTTTAACATAATTTGCTCCGTTAACGATAGCGGCGATTAATTAAGCCGTGAATAAAGTGCGCTCTTTCTTGTTTTTAGGGGCATCAGAAAGTACCATAGTTAAAATTTTGCAAGGCGATAAGCAATCAAATACGTTACGCTAGCCCAATCTATTCGGGTTTTTTGCATAAAAACAATAAATGTAAAGTTAAAAGTGATTTTACAGTGAACCAAATCGGCATTACCCACTCATATATTTGTTAAAAAAATTAAGGGTTTGCTAAGGAGAAATATCTGTGCAGTATTGGATCTCAAAGGCGCTTGCTGTAAGCGTAATGGTAAGTTTAACAGGGTGCGGTGTATTCACCGATGAAGCGCACCACAAACGCAATTATCGTGCTAACGAAGCGGTGAAAGCTCCAGCAGGATTAGCGCAACCAGCTCAAGATCCAACTTATAAAATGGATGTTGCGCAATACGACAACAATCCTGAAGCTAAAAACTACCGTCCGCCAGCGCAAGTGATTACCATTGCTCAAGGTACTTGGGTTGAAGAAGGTGACACAGAAGCACGTGTTTATTTTGATAAAAACGATGGTATCGAAGATTTAGATGTATTTATCTGGGATTCTATCAAAGCTGTTTTAGCAGAAAAAAATACCGCCGCTTTAAAAGAAGACAAAGCCTCTAATTCAATTGAAACAGGTTGGTATGCCATTATTAAACCTGAAGAAGGTTGGTTCTGGGAAACTGAAACTGAAGTATCACAACAGCGCTTTATCTTCACAATTGAAGAAAAGTCGCATCAGCGTACAGCTTCGTTAACTTCTAAGCTGGCTGATTATAAAAGTGATTCAGTACCATTAACACCATTACTACAGCAACAGCTTGAAGTTCGTGCGTTAAACCAAGTGATTGCTGAGTTTGATTATCGTTACCGTCAACTTGAAGTTGATATGCGTAAACAACAAGGCATTATTTCATTAGAAATGGGCTTTGATAACAAAGGTAATGCGGCACTGGTTACAGAGCAAGATTACAACATGGTGTTTGATCGTTTCTCAGGTTTCTTAGAGCGCTTATCTTTCACTATCGTAGAGATTGACCAAGAGCGTGGTTTGATCACGGCCGATTACAAAAAGCCTGAGTCAAGCGTATGGGATTCAATTTGGGGCGAAGAGTTAGCTGAACTTCCAATTGAAGATGGCCAATACCAAATTCTTGTTAGTCGCACCAATGATGGCGGCACAAGTTTAACTTGGATGGACTCTGAAGGTTCGACATTAGAGCCTGGTACAATGAACGACCTCCAGCAAGCATTGGAAAATGCACTGCGTCAGCGCGGTATCAATATTTAATAATTAAAAAAGTCAAAACCACCACAAAAAGAGCTTAGCCGCTCTTTTTGTGGTTTTTACAGGTTGAAAATATGTCTAACTTAAACACAGCAAATCGCAGTGACTTGCGAACCTTGTTTACCTTTTTCGTTCCTTCACTTATAGGTGTCTTCTTGTTTATGACGCCGGTACCCATAGGTGAAGCAATGACCATTCCGATTGCTGTTATGGCAAAAGCAGTGCAAGAGTGGATTGGCCCATTTGCACTGGGTTTAATTACCAGCATTGTTTGCATTACCGGTATTTTATCTTTAGTGATAAAGTTGTTTAAACCGCAGCCATTACTTAAGTTCTTTATAATTAAACATTTATTTGATGTTAGTTGGCTTTGGCTGAGTGTTCGATTACTGGGTATGGTTTTTATCGTTTTGACCTACACAAAACAAGGGCCAGAAATGATTATTTCCGGTAATACCGGCGCACTGGTTTTAAACGACTTGTTGCCAGTATTGTTTTCTGTGTTTGTTTTAGCGGGCTTACTATTACCGTTATTATTAAACTTCGGCTTGTTAGAGCTAGTTGGTACCTTATTAACTAAAGTTATGCGCCCTCTTTTTGGTGTGCCAGGCCGAAGTGCGGTTAACTGTGTAGCATCTTGGTTAGGTGATGGCAGTGTGGGTATTTTGATGACCGCTCGTCAGTATGAAGACAAACATTATACGCAGCGCGAAGCGGCCATTATTGGTACCACTTTCTCAGCTGTATCAATTACCTTTTGTTTAGTTGTGATTGGCCAAGTGAAGCTTGAGCACCTTTTCGCACCGTTTTACTTAACAGTGTGTTTAGCAGGTTTAGCCGCAGCGCTAATTGTGCCTCGTTTACCACCGCTACGCTTTAAAAAAGACCTCTATGTAGATGGAACAGAGCCTGATAAAGACGCAGAATCAGTGCCTGAAGGTAAAACACTGGTTTCTCACTCACTTGATGTGGCACTTGCTAAAGCACGCACTGCGCCGGGCTTTGCTGGTACAGTAAAAGAAGGCTTACATAACGCATTTGATATGGTATTTGCTGTATTACCTGTGGTTATGGCTGTGGGCACATTTGCCTTGATTATTGCTGAATATACGCCAATTTTTGAATATATGGGCAAACCGTTTGTACCATTCTTAGAGCTATTACAAGTACCAGAAGCTGAAGCTGCGGCACAAACAATTATGGTTGGCTTTGCTGATATGTTTATTCCGTCGATTCTTGCGGCTGGTAGTATCGAAAGTGATGTAACACGCTTTATCATTGCTGCAATGAGTGTGACGCAATTGATTTATATGTCGGAAGTAGGTGCACTGCTTTTAGGTAGCAAAATTCCGGTTAATATTATCGAATTGTTCTTCATCTTTATTTTAAGAACCTTAGTAACATTACCGGTGATTGTCTTAATGGCACACTGGTTAGTGTAAACTAAGCTGAAGTCTTAAATAGAAAAGCCCTGATTATTCATCAGGGCTTTTTTTATCTTCATTATCATCGCTTTTAGGCACTTTGAAGTCCATTTTTGCTGCATGCTTTAGCAACATAAGGTTACCAATTACTACACCAAATACGGCAACAAAAATGGCTATAATTTGCCAAGTTTCCATCTTTAAATCCTGCCGATATACATAGCGATATAGTAGCACTTAAAATCGCCTTGCATAAGACAGTGAAATAAAATCAAGGCCAGGGTTAGGGCTTTTGAACCCCGCATTTGAGTAATGTAAATACCTAAGTGCTAAGGTTGAGTCGTCATCTAGATCGGCAACTAGGCCCAACCTATCCTCAAACTGATAGTGAGTACTAACGTTTTTACCTGCAAAATGGGTGTCATCCAACAGTGAAACGCCAATCCCAAACTCTACATAAACAGGCATGTTTTTCACATTAAATACAGGGTATTGGATCACCGGAGACATAGCTAACACGATATTCGTTTGATGTTTATTGTCTTTGCCATACTGCCAAATATTAAAACTAGACTCGAAGTACAAACGGGCGTGTTGAAAGGGCAGCTTTTCATTGGGGATATGGTATTGGTAGGCCAGCTTTAAGCCTTTTACATCACCTTCACCTTGAATGTAATCAACGGCATAGCCATGGTTTGAAACAGCATAAGTCGGTGTTGCTAGTAGGGCGGCTACACCTAACATAAGTGCTTTTAGTGGGTGTTTTAGTTTCATCTCGGTACTTCTCATTATGACTGTGAGCAAGTAGATAAGGGCGGGGGTAAGAACTTTTCAATGTGCGTAAAAACACAGAAGCTGTGCACATTCTCATATTTTTTAGCAATTAACTGAAAACTATGGGAAAAATTTATTGGTGCTAAATTGGCATTAAAACGGTGTCGGATTGTTTCTTTTTTTATGGGTTTAATATCGGTATATTAGCGAAAATTTTCGTTGAGAGGTGAATACGATGACCAAACTAGTTAACTCATTTTTGCTAATTGCTGCGCTTTTTACAGCAACTGCTTTTGCCAGTGAAGACCGCTCGCCTAAGCAACTATTAGAATCAGTCACAGCAGATTTATTTGTTGATATCGCAAATGTAAATGCAAAAGGCGATGCAAGCTCAGAAGCAATGGCGAACATTGTAGAAAAACGCTTATTGCCGCACATGGATATTAAGTTTGTATCGTATAAGCTTTTAGGTAAGCACATTAAAGGCCTACGCCGTGAGCAAGCTGTTGATTTTATTGCTGCGGTTGAGCATTACTTAACAGTAACGTATGCCGGGGCACTAATGAAATACACAGGGCAAAAAGTTATTTTTGATCAATCGCAGCTCATCGACGATGGTTATGCAACTGTTAAAACGCAAATTGTTGATGATAATGCGCCAGCCATCGATCTGCACTTTAAATTACGTCAAGGCAAAGATAAGCAGTGGAAAGTATACGATATCGTTGCTGAAGGTATTTCACTGTTAAGCGCGAAGCAAAAAGAAGTATTGCAGCGCATCAGTCAAGTAGGTATTGACGAAGTCACAAGCGAATTAGCAAGTAAGTAAGTTAGCCAAAAGCTCGATTACCTTCACCTCATCGAGCATTTTAGCTACTTTCAGTCTCCAACCAAGCAGTGAGTACCGTCCATGTGCCGCTGCTTTTCTATTTTCTTTAAAAATCACCTACTTTGCGCTAGCACCTGTAACCCTCTGTGGTAGAATCATGCTACTTTTCTTGTTTACCAAAGTATCTGTTCAGATACTGTGTTATTGGTCGCAATATTAAGCAAACTGTCAGTTAAATTTTGCTATAACTAGTTGCTTAATAAGACATCGAATAATGTGCAGCGGAGTTGTGTTTTTTTAATGGAAAATGTACTGATTTGGCCAAAGGAATACCCGTTACTAATCAAAGGATTAGCTGAGCAAAACGGGGCCTATATTTTAGATGCTTTAGAAGCTTGGCCGGCATGTCGTTCTACTAATGAAGATGACGGTGTGTGTACGACGGTTCTTCCGCCTATTTACTACCTTACTTGGTTGACTCCTCTTGAACCGTTTGAAGAGTGTTATTTCCAACATATTTCTGAGTTTGATGAAGCTGCGTTGCATTATATTAATGCTATGAAAACGCATTTTTTAGAAAACGACTACACCCCTGAAAGTCTTGTTTTAATGTTATGCCAGCGCTTAGAGAAGTATGCTAGCGCATTTGCTCAATCGGCTGTTAAAACGCCTATAACTCTCATCCACCAGTTATTTAATCGTCGCTATTTTACTGTGATTGAACATGTTCTTAATCACGGTGCAAAAATGTCTGCGGACGATGTATTAGAGTTGTGGACCGAAGTTGACTTTAGAGAGCGTTTTAGTGGTTTTATTCCTGATTCAGTGGCTGATCTTGAACCATTAACAGCGCTTGCGGCTGAAAAAGTTGCTCACGGTGAAGATTACTTCACCTTACTAAAACTTGTATCACCTGATGTTGATTCAGCATCGTTACTTGAACAAGCTTTACTAGCCCACTTAAGCCACGAAAATGCTAAACAAACCATGGCAAAGCGTTTCATTGAGCAAGGCGCAACAGGTGCTTTAGCTGACGAAAACGGTAAAACAGCATTTATGTGGGCTACTGAAAAAGGCTATGTGAATGTTGTTGAGACAATACTTGAACATCAAGATAAGAAAGCCCAAGACAATAAAGGTAATACAGCATTACATTACGCTGTATTAGCCGAGAATGGACCTTTACTGGTATTGCTTTTAAAAGCGGGCTATGACTTTAGAGTTCGTAACAACGACGGTCTAAGTTGCTACCGACTAGCAGTTAGCATTAAAGCGGATAACTTAGTCAAGTGCCTTGAGCATGACTTTGGCATTAAAGAGCTTTCGCCAGAAGGGCAGTTTGATCGCGTTAAAAAAGTGCACTTACTACATGCGATTGTAACTGTGTTACTACCTGTGCAGTTGTTCTTCTTTTTTGACGATAGCATTGCTATTAAAAGTGAGTTAACGCTGAGTTTTACGCTGGTTTCGATCTTATGCTTTTTCTTTGCCACAAGCTTGAAACGCTGTGCGCTTTATCCGCATATTCGCCATCCATGGGGGCTGTTTATTTTAAGGTTGTTCTCATTATTTAGCTTAACAGGCCAAGTGGGTCTGGCAAGTATTGTCGCACTAGCCACCTTGGCAGAGTTGGTGTGATCACATAAAAATTATATAAAGTGACATAAAAAAACGGCAACCTAAGTTGCCGTTTTTTGTTTCATTTTTTGATAAACGAATCGGTATTATTTATCGTGTTCATGAGCGGCTTTTTCTTCGGCCAGCTCTTCTTTTAATTTGCGTATCTTAAGGCCAAGCTCTTGTCCGCGATGGCGAGCATAATAGGTGCAGCCAATAAACATCAGACTAGCAAAGGTTAACTCAAGTAATACCCAAATCAGCTGTTCTTGTGCGACCCATAGTAATGTAAATCCATGAATAAAATAGAACATCACGATAAAGTTTGCCCACGCGTAGGTGTAAGGCTTATCTTGAATAATGCCCTTAAGTGGTAACAGTAGAGGCAGTATATAAACAACAAAGATAAAGGCGTTACTGTGGCCTTCTCTTGGGGCAATTAAAAACAGCCAAATTGGCATTAAAACTAATAAGCCGATATAACCAATCAGTGCAAAACGTTGGAATCGTTTTGTAATTGGTTTTTTGGCAACAGGCTGATTTAGCTCAGGTTCCAAGCTCATTGTAATTTACTCGCAATCAGTGCCAAGCGTTTTCCAACGCTTTGGCAAATTTTAATTTCGTCTTTACTTAATACATTGCTGTTATTGCTACCGGCCACATGAGTCGCACCGTATGGCGTACCGCCGGTTTCAGTTGCTAATAACTCAGGCACCTCATAAGGCACACCTAGCAGCATCATGCCATGATGTAACAGTGGCAAAGATAGATTCAACAAGGTGGCTTCGTTACCACCATGCATACTGCTTGATGACGAAAAAACACAAGCAGGTTTATCTATCAGCTGACCTTTAAGCCATAGATCACTGGTGGTTTCCCAAAAGCTTTTTGCTTGTGAGGCCATCATGCCAAATCGCGTAGGGGTGCCAAAGGCTAAGCCATCACAATTAATAAGATCGTCTTTGCTGATCACAATATCGTGTGGCTGTCGCTTTACAAATGTGCGCAGCAAGGCTGTAGCACCTTGTTGCTCAATCGACTCGGCTATCTCATGCGCCATTGCTTCTACAGAGCCATGGCTTGAGTGGTATAGCACAACAATGTTTATAGCCATTAAAGTACGCTTAATACGTTTTCTGGTGGACGACCTAGAGCAGCTTTACCGTTATTTTCAACAATTGGGCGCTCGATTAGTTTTGGATTGGCAGCCATTGCAGCAATTAATTTGTCTTCGTTTTGTTCGTTTTTAAGCTCAAGCTCTTTGTAGATGTCTTCTTTAGTACGCATTAATTCACGCGCTGAAGTAAAGCCCAGTTGGCTAATTAAAGTCGAGATTTGTTGTTCATTAAGCGGTGTTTTTAGGTATTCAACAACACTTGGTTGTACGTTATTGCTTTCTAATAGGGCAAGTGTTTCACGCGATTTTGAACAACGTGGATTATGATAAATAGTCACAGACATAGTGTGTTCTCACATTTAATAATTTGGCTTATTTTAGGGCAAGCGCCGCGAGACTTAAAGTCTCGCAAGCTCTTTTTGTAATTGACGGTATTGTGTAAGTAGGGCTTTTAAACGTTGTTGTTTAACTAGCTCTTCTGGCTCAACAAAGTTTAGTGCTTTTTGAATTTCATCAGCTGCTTTTAAATAAGCGCCATATTGGGCAAGCACATCGGCATGCGCTTCATGGTAGGAAGCCATATTTTCTTGCTTTTTATAGACATCAGCAATGAGCTCTTTGGCAAGATTGTTCTCAGGTTTTGCTAATAAATAAGATTTTAAGATACGTTCAGCAAGCTCAAATTGTTTAGCTTCAATAGCGGCATTTGCATAGTTTAAGGCAATCACCTGATTGTTAGGTCTATCGATATCTAACTTAGCTAAAAACTCTACTGCTTCATTCGCTTTACCTTGCGCAATGAGTAAGTCGGTGTGGGTATCAATATAAAATAAGTTCTTTGGATCTTGCTCAAGCAATGGATTCAAAATGCTGGCTGCTTCATCAAGCTTTTTTTGGTCCAACAAGCTAATACCCAAGCCATACTTAAGTGCAGTGTCGTTATGAACGGTATTTTCACGCATTAACTTACGAAACAAATCTTCAGCGGCTTTTGATTTTTGCTGATAACGAGCAATAACACGACTCTTAGCTAGGTTAAACTCTAGGCTGTCGGAGTAGTGTCTTTTTGGATACTGCTCGGCACGTAAGCGTACATCAGAGACACGGCTTTCAGGCAATGGGTGAGTGAGCAAAAAGGCTGGCGGCTTATATTTGTAGCGAATTTGTGCAGCAAGTTTAGTTAAAAACTCACTCGATTGGCGAGGATCAAACCCTGCATTGTTTAAGGTCTGCATACCAATACGGTCTGCCTCTTGTTCAGCAGCACGGCTATGAGTTAATTGACTAAATGCCGCTTGTGTTTGGTTTGCTGAGATAATGGCTATGCCGGCATCTGGTGCAACAACGGTTGCTAAAATACCTGCAATCATACCAGCGATAGTTAACGCGCTGTTATCTTGCTGCTGTTGAATACGACGGGCTAAATGGCGCTGCGTTACGTGAGCTATTTCGTGCCCAAGTACTGAGGCAAATTGGCTTTCGTTATCGGCTTGTGCGATAAGACCCGTATGCACACCCACATGGCCACCATAAAAGGCAAAGGCATTAATTTCAGCGTTGTTTAGCCAGAAAAATGAAAATGGAAAACGCACATCGTTGGCGTTTGCGACTAAACGACGGCCCAAAGTGGTCAGGTACTCATCAAGAACAGGATCACTTACAACGGGTGATGAGCCACGAATTTGCATCATCATCACTTCACCGATCGCTTGCTCTTTCTCAATCGGCAAAGCCTGTAAAGCTGAGGTCCCTAAATCGGGCAGCTTGAAGTTTGTTTGCGCCTTCAACGGCTCACTATGCAGTATTGAAAACGTCAGTAATGCACTGCACAGTGTAATAAAGGCTGATTTTAGTCGCATCTTATTCCTTGTTGATTTGCTCACCTAACATGACTTTTGCTAAGTCTATTTCGTCGCTGCATGCTCGGCTGTCTTTTTCGCACAATTGATAGAAATCTTTTATTGTGACTCCATCTAGCTTAACAACGTTCAACTCTCGTTGTAAAAAAGTTATGATTTTATGCGCTACTTTATGGGCGTGAAGAATTAAGGCTTTGTCAGCTTTATCGCCTCTTTCAAAGTAAAAAGCGATGAATTTATGAAGCTGGTTAAAGCGAATGAGGTTTTTCATGGTGTGCGGATCCCACACCTTAAATTCCATAAAGCGATTGTCTTTGATGTATTGGTCTACCATAACATCTTTAGCATAAGGGTAGGCCCATAATTCGAAACCTCGGTCCGTAAAGCTCTGATGCAAAGCTATTCGCGGTTTTTGCTCACAGATAATTTCGCCCAAGTCGGTTTCATGACCACCTAATAAATCAAGGTTCCAGTTGCGTGGATCAATTAATTGTTTAACGGCATTATCAAAACCGTGGTCTAAAATCCCTTCAGATTCGCTAACCGATGATGCCACCATATGATAAAAAGGCGGCAGCTCGCCCCAGTTTATTTGTTTTTTATACCAGTTTATCTCTTTAAGAGTTGGATTCGCAGGTAATTGCGCTTTATTATGCGAGCCAGGCATGGAGTTTCCTTTACTACCAGTTATAGATTAAGGATAAACTATTGTTTTGCGTGTTTTAAGAAAAAAATGAGTTGTTTCTCATTATAAAGACTTATTTTCGCAAGCAGCCTACACCTTATACTTATTATTCATATTAATAACGCAGTTGATTCGCTATGTTAACGGTTGATTTAAGAGGCTATAAGTGCCCTCAACAATTTATTCAGTTTAAATTAGGGTTGAATAAGGCAACATCAATTAAACAACCCGTGACTTTTACATTTAATGCTGCTGAGGCAACGGACGATATGCAGCGATTTTTAGAAAAACATCATTACCATTTTAAAATTGACCTAGAATTAGGTGTACTAACTGTGGAGCCCATTCGTGTTTGAGTATGTAAAAGCCTGGTACGAAAATAAATTTTCTGATCCCCATTCAGTAACCTTGTTGTTACTGCTTATTGCAACCTTTGCATTTTTCTACTTCTTTGGCTCGTTAATCGTGCCAGTTTTAGTTGCCTTGGTGATTGCCTATTTACTTGATTGGCCTGTTGCTCACTTAGAAAAGCTGGGTTTAAAACGCTTTACCGCAACGATTCTTGTTATGTTGGTATTCAGTGGCTTGATGATCATGATTATTGTCGGCATGGGGCCTGTGCTTTGGCAGCAAACCAGCAATCTAGTTCAAGAAACCCCTTACATGATTGAAAAAGGTAAAGCGCTGCTTTTACATCTTCCTGAAGATTACCCAAGTTTGATTACTGAAGATCAGGTTAAATCAATTGTTACCAGTGTAGAGACCAAAGCGATTGAGTTTGGTCAGTTGGTGCTATCGGTGTCACTTACCTCGATAAAAGATGTGGCAGCTTGGCTGATTTATCTGATCTTAGTGCCGCTCCTGGTGTTCTTTATGCTTAAAGATAAATTAGAGCTCACACAAAGTGCCGAACGCTTATTGCCTAAGCAGCGCCGCTTGATTATTCAGGTTTGGCAAGAAATGAATCAGCAAATCATGAATTATATCCGCGGTAAGGTATTTGAGATTTTAATTGTTGGTACAGCATCTTTTATTGCTTTTGCTGTGCTTGATCTTCGCTATGCGGCTTTACTTGGCGTGTTAGTTGGCTTATCTGTGCTTATTCCATTTGTAGGAGCGGCATTGGTGACTATTCCTGTCGCTGCGGTGGCGTTATTCCAGTTTGGTTTAGAAACACAATTTTGGACCATATTAATTATCTATGGCGTGATCCAAGCACTTGATGGCAATGTGTTAGTGCCGTTACTGTTCTCTGAAGCGGTAGATTTAAACCCTGTGTTTATCATCGTTGCGGTATTGTTTTTTGGCGGTTTATGGGGCTTTTGGGGGGTGTTCTTTGCAATACCGCTGGCTTCATTAGTAAAAGCGCTTATAAATGCCTGGTCTTCTAAGCAGGTTGAGCTAATAGAAGGTTAGCTTAGTCTTAAAAAGTATAGAAAACGCACTTTACTGACTAATTGATTATTATAATTTAGCCGTGAAAAATGTAAAATAGGTTATAAGATATATCTTTTAGTAATATGGTGCGTTTTACATGGCAAATTTTTACCTTCCTGACGATGCTAATCAGCAAATTTATTTAGATGCGAATGCAACGACTCCTGTACTTCCTGAAATTGCCGATGTGGTTTCGCACACGATGCAAGTCTGTTTTGGTAACCCATCAAGCTCTCATATTACGGGTATTCAAGCAAAACACTTATTAGAACAAACGCGTAACAAAGCACGTGAAGTCATTGGCGCTACCGACGGTGATATTTTATTTACCTCTGGTGCAACAGAGGGGATTCAAACGGCGGTTGTTTCTACGCTTATTGCTGCAAAAAGTCATCAAATCGAGAATCCGGTATTACTTTATGGGGCAACAGAACATAAAGCGGTGCCAAATACCCTAAAACATTGGAACAGCGTGCTTGATATAAACGCACAGGTATTAGCTATTCCTGTCGATAATAACGGTATTTTAGATCACGATTTTATTCGCAAACATGCTGCGAATGCACTGATGATTTGTACCATGGCAGTGAACAACGAAACCGGTGTATTCCAAGATTTAAGCGCTATTGAGCAAGTCATTCGTAGTGAAAACAGCCATGTGGCTTGGATGGTTGACTGCGTACAGGCATTAGGTAAAACCAACTTAGCGCTAAGCCAAACAACCATTGATTACGCTCCATTCTCTGGCCATAAATTGTATGCCCCTAAAGGTATTGGCGTACTTTATATTCGTAAAGGCAGTGCGTATACACCATTTATTGCTGGCGGCGGTCAAGAAAGCGGTATGCGTTCAGGCACCGAAAACTTACCAGGCATTGCCGGTTTAAATAAGCTGTTCTCGTTATTACTTGATAAACAAAACCAAACATTCAAGCCAATTGAGCAGCTACATGCTTTTCGCGAGCAATTATTAGCTGCATTAACAGACACCTTTGGTAGCATCACGTTTAATCACAGTTTTGAGCATTCAGTGCCAACAACATTAAACTTTGCTGTGAACGAATTAACCAGTAAAGAAGTAATGGATTTATTTGATGCTGCGGGTATCCGTGTGAGTGGCGGCTCTGCGTGTAGCTCAGGTGCAAATCGTAGTTTTGTTTTAGATGCGATGGGAGCCAGTGATTGGCAAAGTGAAAATGCGATTCGCATGTCATTCGGCCCAGCTGCAAGCCAGCAAGAAATTGACTTTGCTTGTGAAAAAATCCGCTCTTTAAAACCGATTCTAGAAGCAAACTGCTTGGTTGTGTCTGATAGTACATCGCCTCAACACGAAGTGTGTGCGATTGGCTTAACACAGCTACGTCATCAAGCAGCGTGCTGTTGGCTATATGTAGACAGCGATAAAAACGCAGTGGTGATTGATCCTATTATCGAGCTTATTCCGCGTATGGCGAAAATTGTCGCGACACAAGGTCTATCAGTCAAAGCGATTTTAGATACCCACAATCACCAAGAGCGTTTATCGGCTCGTTGTTTATTATCAAAAGAGCTCGCAGAACGCTTTGTTGCTAATGAAATAGATGAACTTGGCTGGCCTAAAGATTCAGCAACCATCGAATTAAGCGATGCACGCTTAACTAAAGTAGCGACACCGGGTCATAGTGACGATAGTGTTAGCTATTTATTGTCAGATACACAAAGCGGTGATATCAGCTATTGCTTCTGTGGTGATTTAATCCTACCAGGTGGCTTAGGTAACACAGCAATTAGCGGTGGCGATGCTGCGAAAATGGCTCAATCATTAAAACAACTTGCTATGGCAGTGCAAGATTCTACGGTAATTTGTTCAGGGCATGATTATCAGCAATGTTTTGCTATGGATTGGCATGCTCAAAAGGCAACGACGCCGTTATTAGCAAAACTATTAAGTGAACAAGTATCAGATGATGAGTTTGTTGAATTAAAGCAACATGCGGATGAGCAAAAGCATACTGTAAGTCATTCTCTTTGTGGCTATGTTGAAACACTTGAAAGTGCGCCAATGAAACAGCTTGCTGCAAGTGATGCTAAAGTAATGCTAAACGATAAAGCCACTTACTTAATTGATACTCGTGAACCGTATGAGCATGGTGCGAATAATTTGGCTGAAATATTCACAGTTGCTGATAGTAAAGTGATCAATATTCCACTCAGTCGTATGGCAAACGCCATCGTGCAAGGGCAGCTTGAGAAAGACCATAGCTACATTTTGGTTTGCCGAAGTGGTAATCGCTCTAAACAAGCCGCAAACAACTTGTCGCAGTTAGGGTTTGAAAACGTTTATAACTTAAATGGCGGTTTAGCATTGCTTTAATGTTTAGTAAGTACATATAAATCAGTCATTAAAAAAGCCGCTATAGAGCGGCTTTTTCGTAACTTGAATAAATTAAGCTGAGGTTGGGCCTGAGCTTTCCCGTACCACTAATGAAGGGGTAAAGGTCGTGATGATGTCCTTATCTTGATTACGTGCACCACGGGTTTTTCTAAACAGTAAACGCGCTGCATGCTGCGAAATCACATCATTTGCCTGATGAGCTGTAGTGAGTTTAGGCCAAGTCTGACGCGAGAACGGTGAGTCCTCGAAGCCGGTAATTGATAATTGTTGTGGAATTTCGATCCCCATTAAGCGTGAGGCGAATAACGCGCCTGCTGCCATTTCATCGTTACCGCCTAGTAAGGCAGTGATGTTTTTAGGGTTATTTTCACCCAGCAATGCTTTTGCACCTTCTACACCTGATTCAAAAGAATACTGGCCTTCATAGATCAGCTCATCATTCATCGAGATGCTGTGATCTTTTAATGCGGCCTGATAACCCTCTAAGCGTTCAGTTGTTGATTTATGCTCTTTGTCACCACATAAAAAACCAATATTCTTATGGCCTAGCGAGAGTAGGTGAGAAGTAATTTCGTACGCAGCGGCGTAGTCGTTCACATAGATACAAGTGTCTTGGTCTTCTTCTGTAGGGCGACCAGAGAGTACGCGTACATAATGAATACCCATTTCATCAAGCATCTCGATGATACTGCTTTGCTCTGACAGCGGTGGCGTTAATACAAGGCCTGCTAAGCGAGAGCGCTTGATCATGGTTTTAAAGTCTTCTTCCATGTTGCCATCAAGGTAGTTACATGGATGAATCACCAGCTCATAGCCTTCTTCTTTACAGCGCGACAACACACCATTTTGCATATCGATGACATAATAAGCATTCGGGTTGTCATAAACTAAACCAACAGTAAAAGACGATGTGCCTGCTAGGTTTCGAGCTGCAAGGTTTGGTTGATAGTTCAACGTGTTAACAGCGTCCATCACTATGTCGTACGTTTTTTTTCTGACCGATGGCTCTTTATTAATTACTCGCGATACGGTTTTCATTGAAACACCAGCGAGTTTGGCTACATCATTTATGGTTACTTTCATACTGTTACTTTATAGTTAGTTATATTTGTATTATAATAATATCGAAAAGTGTTCACCAGAGCGCTTTTTCTGAATAGGTACATCAATATTTAATATAAGTTAGTTAGTGTATCTAATGTTCTACCAAATTAGCAGTAAAATAATTGAGATAATTTTTATGATACCGGTGTCAAAAGAGAAAAATTGCGCTATTATCTCGACTATAAAATGTAAAAGTAGAACATTGACAGCGTTGTCATTTTAACTTAGTGTTAATTTTCATCGTGTTTTTAATTGCTGTCTTTATTCAACATTAATAAAAAGATAGTTAAAAATCAGTTTGTTGCAAGTTTTGAGGGGATTATATATATGAGCAGCCGTTCGCAATTAGCTAGTTGGCAAGCACTATCTGAAAGTGCCAAGAAGATGAAACAAATTCATCTTAAAGATTTATTTGCCAAAGATAGCACGCGTTTCGAGCAATTCTCTGCTCAGATCCCAGGTGTATTATTCGATTACTCAAAACAACAAATTGATAAGACTGTTTTTGAACAATTAATTGCTTTAGCGAAAGAGTGCGATATCAGCGCATGGCGCGACAAGATGTTCAGTGGTGAGAAAATTAACATTACTGAAGACCGTGCTGTACTTCATACTGCTTTACGTAACCGCGCTAACACAGCTGTAATGGTTGATGGTGAAAACGTAACAGACGCTGTTAACGCTGAGCTTGCTAAAATGAAAGCCTTTGTTGGCAAAGTACGCAGTGGCGAGTGGTTAGGCTACACAGGTAAAGCTGTAAAAGATGTTGTTGCTATTGGTGTAGGTGGTTCAAACCTTGGTCCGCAAATGGCAACCGAAGCACTTGCTGCTTATGCTGACGACACATTAAATGTTCACTATGTATCAAATGTTGATGGTGTTCAAATTGCATCTGTTTTACAGGGTTTAGATGTTGAGACAACATTATTTGTTATCTCATCTAAAACATTTACAACCTCAGAAACCATGACTAACGCTAAATCGGCTGTTAAGTGGTTTTTACAAACAGCACAAGCGCAAGAACATATCGCTAAGCACTTTGTAGCTGTAAGCACCAATTTAGAAAAAACAGCGGCCTTTGGTATCGCTGATGAAAACGTATTCACAATGTGGGATTGGGTAGGCGGTCGCTTTTCTTTATGGAGTGCGATAGGATTACCAATCGCCCTGTACCTAGGCTTCGACGCGTTCGAAGAGATCCTAGAAGGTGCGTTTGAAATTGATGAGCATTTTAAAAATGCTGAATTTGAAAATAACGTACCATTGTTAATGGCGCTTTTAAGTGTTTGGAACACTAGCTTTTTAGGTTATACGGCACAAGCTATTTTACCGTATGACCAAGCACTACACATGTTACCTGCGTATTTACAGCAAGGTGAGATGGAAAGTAACGGTAAGCATGTTACTTTTGCTGGTGAAACGGTTCCTTACACGACGGTTCCAATTATTTGGGGTATGACAGGTATTAATGGCCAACATGCTTTTTACCAATGTCTGCACCAAGGTAATGTAATTGTACCTGCTGACTTTATTGCCTCAATTGAGCCACAAGTAAATGTTGGTAAGCACCATGATATTTTATTATCAAACTTCTTTGCACAAACCGAAGCGATGATGGCCGGTGTTGATGCAGAGCAAGTAACTGCAGATTTAACCGCAAAAGGTAAATCTGAAGCAGAAATTGCAGAATTATTGAATCATAAGATTCACCAAGGCAATCGCCCAACAACGTCAATGTTGTTAGATAAAGTTGATGCGAAAACGGTAGGACGTTTAATTGCGCTTTATGAGCACAAGATCTTCTGCCAAGGCATTATCTTAGAAATCTGTTCATTTGACCAATGGGGTGTAGAGCTAGGTAAGGGACTTGCCTCTAAAATTGAAGCTGAATTATTTGATGACGCAGTCAGTCATCCACACGATAGCTCAACCAACGGACTGATCGCTTACTATAAAACACATCGTAAGCAGTAATAGATTCGCAGCAACAGCTGTAAACCGAATACCTTTGAACGGGTAGCGCTGGAGTTCTTAGGGCCTGTATTTTTGTGAGAGGATTTACAGAGCCCCTAAGACTCATTTACTTCAGCCAACATAAGAATAATGAGTAAACTACTTACAACAAATTCAACAGGCTTTGTTAAAGGGATCATCTAACACAGCCAATCAACCAGATAACAACACGCACTGCCATACTGCATGAGTCGATTAACATGGCATTGCCAATGTAGAGAGTGATATATGTTAAATCCATTTGATATCGTAATTTTTGGGGGCGGCGGTGATCTTGCGTTACGTAAGTTACTTCCTGCAATGTATCGCGCTTATCAAGAGGGCAACCTTCCTCAAGGTTCTCGTATCCTTCCTACGGTACGTGAAGAAAGCAAACGTAAAGAATACATCGAAACAGCACATAAAGCGTTACAAGACTTTTTAGGTAAAGGTGAGTACAACGGAAAAGATTGGAAAGCATTTTCAGCTTATCTTGTGCCAGTTGTAACGAATGTAACTGAAGCCGATGACGACTGGGATAAACTAAAAGATATCCTTGATGAACACGATGCTGATAAGTCTCGTGTTTTTTACCTTTCATTACCACCTGCAGTGTACGGTAGCTGTTGTGAAATCTTATCTAAGAAAGGTCTGATCACAGAAACGTCACGCGTTGTTGTTGAAAAACCGATTGGTTACTGTGGTGAGTCTGCTGAAGCAATCAATGCAAAAATTGCTGAATACTTCAAAGAAGAGCAAGTATTCCGTATTGACCATTACTTAGGTAAAGAAACAGTACAAAACTTAATGGCACTGCGTTTTTCAAACTCACTGTTTGAAAACCTGTGGGATGCAAAATCAATCGATAACATCCAAATTAGCTTATCAGAAACAGTGGGCCTAGAAAGCCGCGCTGGTTTCTACGATAAAGCGGGTGCATTACGCGATATGGTACAAAACCACTTGTTACAATTACTTTGCTTAGTGGCAATGGAATCACCAAACAAATTAAACGCGAACAGCATCCGTACTGAGAAATTAAAAGTACTTGAGTCGTTACGTCCGTTAGTGGCTGAAGATGTTGATGCAAACATTGTACGTGGTCAGTATGTACCAGGTAACTTAGACGGTAAAATCGTCCCAGGTTACTTAGAAGAATTAAATGAAGGTGCGAGCAAAACAGAAACTTTTGTTGCTATTCGTGCGCACATCGATAACTGGCGTTGGGCAGGTGTGCCTTTCTATCTTCGTACTGGTAAACGTATGAAAAAGCGTTGTGCTGAAATCGTTGTTGAATACAAAAAAGTATCTCACAACGTTTATACTGACAACGTAGGTAACATTGAGCCAAATCGTCTTGTTATTCGTCTGCAACCAGAAGAAACAATTCAATTAACACTGATGTCTAAGCGCCTTGATAACCTTGAGATGCAATTAGAACCAGTAACCATGAACATTGAGTTATCGCAAGCGTACAGTAATGGTTTCCATTCAGATGCTTACAAGCGCTTAATGTTAGATGCCGCAGCAAATAACCCATCACTGTTTATTCACCGTGATGAAGTGCGTCAAGCATGGAAATGGATTGACCCAATCATTGAGCGTTGGCAAGAAAAAGGTGCACCATCTTTATACCGTGCTGGTACATGGGGCCCTGAAGATGCAGATGAGCTTTTAGAAGAAAACAACCACGTTTGGTTTAACACAGGCGATAAGGCGTAATTAAGATGGCAACAATTGTTGAAAAATTCTTTGCAAACAAAGACGAATTAACAGCTGAGCTTTCTTCAAGCCTTGAACAAAGCCTTGTTGCTGGTATTAAAGAAGATGGTCGCGCGGTACTGATGGTATCGGGTGGCTCATCGCCAGCACCTGCTTATAAGCACTTATCAAACCTTGAACTTGACTGGGCAAACATTGATGTTGCTATGGTTGATGAGCGTTGGGTTGATGCTGATCATGAAAAAAGTAATGAAGCATTTATCAAAAGCACGCTATTACAAAACCATGGCGCTGCAGCTAATTTCGTAACAATGAAAAATGACGCATTAACGCCGCAAAACGGTGTTGCTGAATGTGAAGCTGCATACAAAGCATTAAAGCGTCCTTTTGATGTGACAATTTTAGGCATGGGTCCAGATGGTCATACGGCTTCTCTTTTCCCTCATGCCGAAGGCCTTGAACACGGCCTTGCGACAGATGATTTAGTATGTGCAATTAACGCTATTGAAAGCGATGTAACAGGTAAAATCACTGAGCGTATGACGTTAACTTTAGCTGCGATTGCAGACTCTAAAGTAGTGAAGCTTTTAATTAGCGGTGAAGAAAAGCTCGCTGTTTACAAGCAAGCGAAAGAGGGCGGTGCAGTTGCTGACATGCCTTTACGTGCTGTATTGAATCACCCACATATCAATATCGAAGTTTATTGGGCGCCTTAATCGCCCGATTAAACTCAATGTCAAAAGCGAGCTATTATGCTCGCTTTTTTGTTTTAAATTCTCATCTTTAACAAACGATTTTGCATAAATACGCTTTCTTTAAATAGCCCGATAAAGTGTTAGACAAGTACAAAATGGCTCTATATAATTAAAAATGACAACGCTGTCATTGTTATTGGTTATTATTCTCAATATCCCCTTTAACTCATTCTGCCCAGAAAAAGTTAAAAATAATTTGTACATGACAGCGTGCTTTTAGGAATAGGTTAGTTTTTTAAGCTAATTTATTGTTAGATAACAGGTTTTATATAACTTTTAGTTATGGTTAATAAACGCCCAATGGAAACTAAAGCTTACAAAAACACATGTAATTTTTAGCAAATTTCAAAAACTCATCCTTTTGGTCTTTTCATCTGCAATATCACTCATGCTATATTTGCGCCGTTAATTTGTAACAATTCTTAAAAACTCAATATTAAATATTAGTTATATCAATAGCTTGATTATTTCGTTGTAAATTTTTTGCACAAATTAACCAAAAAGATGTAGCACAAATGTAATTTAGAGTGTATGGTTTGTTACTAGATGACAGCGTTGTCATCATCACTGGGCAGAAGTGATATAAAAAACCAACAAAATGATTCAAGGGGAATCCTGTGTTAGCTAAAAATTTTAAGAAAAGCTTATTAGCAGTTAATATCGGCCTCGTAATGAGTGCTGGGTTCACTGGCGCTGCATACGCAGCAGATGAAACTAAAGTTCAAGAAGATGTTGAAGTAATTGAAGTTCGCGGTATTCGCCGTTCACTTGAAGCTTCAATGAATACTAAGCGCTTTGCTGACAGCGTTGTCGATGCTGTTTCTGCAGAAGACATCGGTAAGTTTCCTGATGGTGATGTAGGTGAAGCACTTGGTCGTATTTCAGGTGTTGCTGTTAACCGTCAATTCGGTCAAGGTCAGCAAGTGTCTATTCGTGGTGCTTCAAGCCAATTAACACGCACACTTTTAAACGGTCAAACTGTTGCATCAACAGGTTGGTATGACCAACAATCAATCGACCGTAGCTTCAACTACACGCTTTTACCACCTGAATTAGTTGGTGAAATCCAAGTTTATAAATCTTCTCAAGCTGACGTTGTAGAAGGTGGTGTTGGTGGTACTGTTATTGTTAACACTCGTAAGCCACTTGATCTTGACGCTGGTACAACTTTCTTAAGTGCAAAAGCCGACTACGGCACAATCTCTGAAGAAACAGACCCTCAAGTTTCTGGCTTATTTAGCTGGAAAAATGACGAAGAAACATTCGGTTTATTAGGTTCAGTATCTTGGGCTGAAACAAACTACCAACGTAACGGTATCGAATCACTGATCGGTTGGGGTGATATTGTTCCTACTACGTTCCAACAAGAGCGTGAACGTACAGCATTAAATGCAACTTTCCAGTATCGTCCTACAGAAAACCTAGAGCTAGGTTTAAACATCATGAGCCTTGAGTTAGATGCAAACAATGCAAATACCTCAAACTTCGTAATGTTCCCTGACGACAAAGAAGCAGCTTGTGAGCAAACAAATGCATCAGGTACATGTACTTTCTACCGTCGTACTGGTGAAGGTGTAAATCCAGGTTGGACTCAAACTTGGGCGCGTATCGCAAGCATGTCATCTGACACAGCTGATTTCAGCCTTAAATACGAGGGTGACTATTTCACATTAAAAGGTCGTTTCGGTACAACTGAATCAGAAGGTGGTACAGACCTAACTGCAAACTACGGTAACTTCATCGGTGTTCCATCTGATTACGCTGGTACTTATGATGCTACTGGTGATGTAATCAAAATTGATATCAATAACAAATACTTTGAAGCATCAGATTTTGCAGGTCCATTATCTCCAGCTGG
This sequence comes from Pseudoalteromonas sp. 0802, assembly GCF_013350085.1. Lineage (NCBI taxonomy): Bacteria > Pseudomonadati > Pseudomonadota > Gammaproteobacteria > Alteromonadales > Pseudoalteromonadaceae > Pseudoalteromonas > Pseudoalteromonas sp. 0802. The sequence continues at coordinate 234,878 of NZ_JABVXE010000004.1, forward strand.
TTGGGCACTTAAAAAGCAACCTAACACAGATGAAGAAACTTACGCACAGTTAGACCTTTCATTCCCTGTTGATTTTGGTGCTATCACAGCAATCAAAACAGGTTTCCGTTGGGCTGACCATGAAGTAAAACAAGAGACTTACTCAACTACTTTAGTTGATACATTACCAAGTGGTGATGGTGAGACTTACTACTCAGGTACAATGTCATCAGGTGCAGGTTTCACTTTACCTGAGCCAGATTTTGACAAAATGGTAGCTGATGCACGTGCTGCAATTGCAAGCTTCGATAATGATTCAGCTGTATACCGCTCAGGTTACGGTACAATCGAAGAAGAAAACTTCGCAGTTTACGCAATGGCTGAGTTCTCTGCAGAATCTATCCGCGGTAACTTCGGTTTACGTTATATCTCTACAGATGCAGAATCAGATTACTACGGTTTTGCAAATGGTGAGTACGAAAGTTCACTAAGCACAGATAAAGCGAGCTACAACGACGTATTACCTAGCATCAATATCGCATTCGATTTAGCTGAAGATGTAATTTTACGTACCTCTGCGGCACAAGTTATTGCACGTCCTAACTACACAGATATGTTCTCTGCATCATCTTTTGCAGGTTACGCTGATGGTACAGCAAATAACGAAGTACTAACTAAAGGTAACGTAGGCCTTAACCCATTCAAAGCAACTCAAGCTGATTTAGGTATCGAGTGGTACTTTGATGGTGACGGTATGGTAAGTGCAACTTACTTCTTCAAAGACATCACATCATTTGTTACTTCAAGCCAAATCTTGAATCAACAAATCGGTGTTGTAGACCCAGATACTCAAGGTGATAACTGGACGCTATCTACTAAGCTTAATGCAAGTGGTGGCCAAATCGAAGGTATCGAGCTACAAATTCAAGATGGCTTTGACAGTGGCTTTGGTTACTCAGCAAACTACACATTCGTAGATGCACCATCAGAAGCTGAAAACTACCCAGATATGATCCCATTATTCTCAGATTCGTCTAAGCATACTGTGAACTTAGTGGGTTACTATGAAACAGATACTTACTCAGCACGTTTAGCTTATAACTGGCGTTCAGAGTACATGATCCGTGAGCTACCTGGTTTCTATGGTAACCGTGAGCACCAATCATACGGTACACTTGATTTCAGTGCTAACTACAGCGTAACTGACAACATTGACGTAACGTTTGAAGCTGTTAACTTAACTGAAGAAGACAGCGTACAAATCGGTGTTGCTCCTTCTGATGCAGAAGTCGTTCCTGAGCTTCGTAACGGCTACCCAGCATGGAGCTTTGAAGGTGAAGCACGCTACAAGCTAGGTGTATCACTACGTTTCTAATTTGATTTAGATAACGAAATTAAGAAAGCCCAGCTCGCACTGGGCTTTTTTGTGAGTAAAAAGTGGGCGAGTAAAAATGATAAAAAAAATCGCAATTGTTGGTGGCGGAACAGCAGGATGGTTAGCCGCTAACCATTTGGGTCATGCGCTTTTGCAAAGTGGCATTGAGATCACGTTAATCGAGTCTCCTAATATTGCCAGCATAGGTGTCGGTGAAGGTACTGTTCCTTCGATGCGCAACTCTTTACAAAAGTTTGGTATCAGTGAAAGTGACTTTATCAATGAATGTGATGTTACTTTTAAGCAGTCAATCAAGTTTGTAAATTGGCTAGATAAACACAAACATGGTGCTAACTTTTACCATCATTTATTTGATCACCCACATATATTCGGTGAGGAGTTAACGCAGCAGTGGCTTGCTGAGGGTAACGGTAATGATTACGCCGAGTTTGTTTCTAAGCAACATGCGTGTTGTGAAAATAACCTAGCACCGAAAACAATTGCGACACCTCAATATGCAGGTATCAATGGCTATGCCTATCATTTTGATGCTAAAAAGTTTGCTGCATTCTTAGGAAGCCATGCCACGCAACATTTTGCTGTAAAACACCTGTTTGCAGAAATTAAAGATATCAGCTGTGATGAGCAAGGTTTTATTACACACCTAATCGACTCAGAAGGTAACGCCTTAGAGTTTGACTTTATTATTGATTGCTCAGGCTTTTCGGCTGCCTTTATTGGGCAAAAACTAGGGGTGGGCTTTGTTGATAAGTCAGATAGTTTATTAACTGATACTGCAATCACATTGCAAGTACCGACACAAAGCGATGATGAAATACCGCCTTACACTATTGCTACGGCACACCAAGCCGGTTGGATCTGGGATATTGCGCTCACAGAGCGAAGAGGAGTGGGGTTTGTTTATTCATCTAAGTATATGAGCGATGAGCAAGCACACGCTAAATTGCATCATTATTTAGGTAATAAATTTGAGCACTTAACGCCAAGAAAGATCCCAATGAAAGTAGGGCATAGAGAAAAAATGTGGCACAAAAACTGTGTCGCTATAGGGTTGTCGCAAGGATTTGTTGAGCCACTTGAAGCAACTGCCATCTTAATTGCAGACTTTTCTGCGGGGTTATTAGCAAAGCGTTTTCCGCGTACCCGAGATGACATTAAGTTAGTTGCTGATGATTATAATCAGCAGGTGAATTATGTATGGCAACAAACGTTCGATTTTATAAAAATGCATTACTGTATTTCGGATAGAACTGATTCAGCCTTTTGGCGTGATAACAAAAAAGCCGACCAGTTATCAGACAAACTAAAAAATAACCTAGCACGCTGGCATCGCTTTACACCAGTACGCGAAGACTTTGCCAGTAAGTTTGATTTATTCGACTTAGAAAACTACTTATATGTATTGTTTGGTATGAATTATGTACCTGCCAAACAGCAATCTAAGCAGAGCGACAATCAACAAGTTGCTGAATTTAAACAGCAACGCGTCAAGCAGTTATTAAGCGAGCTACCTAAGCACAGAGAACTATTAGATAAAATAAAGAAATTTGGCTTACAGAAGTACTAATTTGATTAACTGAGCTGGCTAAAAAAGTATTAGTCAGCTTAGCTAATTCTAAAAAATGAAGAGATAGATAAACGGCTGTTGCTTATATCATTGCTGTACTCTTTGTGATTAAAAAGAGCTGCGCTATGCAATAGGTTGCTCTTATAAATTACGAGCCTATTAATCTTCGCTTCAATATCCACCACTTTTTCAAAAAGCGCTGTTGTTTCATTTAAATAGCCTTGATGAGTTGCGCTGTATTTTTCTGTATCAGCAATCATGTTATGCACGCTATTTTGGTTATCAGCTGTCACTTTAATAATATTCTCAGGCAGGTATTTGTATATGCCTGTGCCGCCCCATTCTTTAGGAGATAAATAATGCACTGCTGCAAATGTTTTATCATCCGTTGAATCAATATGTGGCATACGCTGCAAGGTATTTAATTCATTCGCATTTTGAGTAACTAATGAAAGCTTACAGCGGTGAAGATATAAATTATTTTCACCGCTTGTAATGATCCCTTGCTCTAAAAGCTCGTTAAGTAGCTGCTCAAAAGCTCGGTAGTAAGGCGCAGGCATTTCATCTCGCTTACCGGGGTAGAGTGTGCCATCGCTGCCAAAAGGCTGGAAATAGGCCGTATCTGTGGCAAATTGATAAATAGGCTCGAGGGTGTGTAAAAAGTCATCAACAATAATGACAGTCTCATTAATTTCAGCAATGAAAACGCTGCTTACTTTATAGTCTTTATTTAATTGATAGCCTTCCATTGTTTGCCTCAGTCTCCCCATAATTGTTGAATATACTAACAAAAATAGTGGCTTATGCGTGATAATATTTACTTGCTTATAGCTTGTTTTTTCATCATTTGGGGATGATTGGTAATGTAGGTAAATTTGTTAATTTATAATGTACAAACTGCCACAAAATTTTCACTTCCTTTTTGTTGCCAAAACCTATAGGCTTTGGGCACTAACAGCAAAAACATATTATAAAATTAATGGAGCAGTATCATGGCGGAGCAACAAGTACAGCCTTTACATAACGAAAAACATGCCAACACTAAAATTCAAAATGGCATCAACATTGAGTTCATGAAAACTCAGCACTTAGTACCTGTGGTTGCACACGAATTTGCACGCATCGCAAATGAATTCCCAATGGCATTTGTTAAAAACAACGAATCAGGTCAATTCCTAGCAGTTGCTTTATTTGGTCTAGAGCCAGGCGAGAACCTTTTCATTCAAGACGACAAATGGACTGCTGCATTTGCACCTATGTCTATGACTCGTTACCCACTAGGTCTTGTTAAGCACCCAGAAGCTGACCAATTTGGTATCGTAATCGACGAAGCAAGCCCACTTGTAAGCGAAGAAACAGGTAATGCACTTTTCGAAAACGGTGAAGAAACTGAATACCTTAAGCGTCGTAAAGAAGCACTTGTTTCTTTCATCGAGTTCTCTCAGGTCACTGAAGCATTCACTAAGTACCTTGCAGACAAAGAACTACTAGTAGCTCAAACGCTAACTGTAGAAATCAAAGGTGAGAAAAAAGACATCAACGGTATCTACCTTGTTGATGAGAAAAAACTTAACTCACTAAGTGATGAAGAGTTCTTAGACCTTCGTAAGCGTGGCTACTTAGCACCTATCTACTCTTTCTTAACGTCTACTCACCAAGTAGCACGTTTAGCACGTTTAAAAGCAGCTCAAGCTTAATTTTAAACTGCTAGAAAAAAGCGCCATTAGGCGCTTTTTTTGTTTCTTTCGTCGGTTAAAGCTTGAAAACCAGCGTCGAATTATTCACATTGGGCTTACAAACTAAAATAAATATAAGTGCCCCTATGTTAAAAACATTACTCACCTCAGCCATTGCGCTTAGCGCATTATCATTTAGTACTTTAAGCCACAGTAGTGATCAACCTTTTGCTATCGCCATTCATGGTGGTGCAGGAACGATTGAAAAGAGCCGCTTCACGCCAGAGCAAGAAAAAGCTTACCGTGCAAAACTAAAAGAAGCCGTTGAAACAGGCTATGCCGTGCTTGAAAAGGGTGGTGAGAGCCTAGATGCTATCACTGCGGCAATTAATGTGCTGGAAAACTCGCCGTATTTCAACGCTGGTCGCGGTGCTGTATATACTTATGACGGTGCACATGAGCTTGACGCATCGATTATGGATGGTCGTACACGCCAAGCAGGAGCTGTTGCTGGGGTTAAACACATTGAAAACCCAATTAACTTGGCGCGCTTGGTGATGGAAAAATCAGTGCATGTTATGCTCAGCGGCCAAGGTGCTGAAGAGTTTGCAAAAACTCAAGGTATGCCGCTGGTTGAAAACAACCTATTTGATACTGAACACCGTTATAAAGCGTTATTAAAAGCAAAAGAAAAGCTCGATAAACAAAAAGTAACTAGCAAAGACTACCAAGCTGCACACAAAGCCCTGCCAGTTAATTACAAAATGGGCACTGTCGGTGCAGTTGCACTTGATAAAAACGGTAATATCGCCGCAGGTACCTCTACAGGTGGCATGACAGCAAAACGTTTTGGCCGTGTGGGCGATTCACCAGTGATTGGTGCGGGGACCTTTGCTGAAAACGAATCATGTGCAGTATCTGCGACAGGGCATGGCGAGTACTTTATTCGCTACAATGTGGCAGCTGATATTTGTGCTCGCGTAAAATACCAAGGTAAAACTATTGTGGAAGCGGGGAACGAAGTGATCCACGATGTATTAATGCCTATAGGTGGCACAGGCGGTGTGATCATTATTGATGCTAAAGGTAACATCAGCTTGCCGTTTAACACCGCAGGTATGTACCGTGCGAGTAAATCAAATACATCACCAACGTATGTGGGTATTTTTAAAGACGAGTAATTATCTGTAACTAATCTTCAGACAATAAAAAACCGAGTTCACAACTCGGTTTTTTATTGTCACCAAAGTTATTGGCGATTAATTTTTACCTTGAAGGGTGTTTCATCTTGATTCGTTGAGCGATAAGGGTTGATATCTAAACCACCACGGCGTGTATAACGGGCATACACTTCTAACTCTTCAAGGTTTAACTGCTGCATTAAATCGCAGTAAATACGCTCTACACATTGCTCATGAAATTCGTTGTGAGTTCGAAATGAAATTAAATATTTTAATAAGGCTTCATGGCAAATCGCTTGGCCTTTATAACGAATAATCACACTCGCCCAATCAGGCTGTGAGGTGATCAAACAGTTCGATTTTAGTAAGTGACTGTGTAGGGTTTCTGAGACAATCTCATCACCATTATGGCGAAGTGAGCTTGCATCAATATCATAGCTGGTGATTTCGATATCCAGATCATCAATACATTCGCCCGGTAACGCTGAAAATGGCAAACAATTGAAATCATCTGCTTGGTATAAAGTAACGACCACCGGTGCATTAACTGCATCTGACAAGTCTTTGCTAAGCGCTTGATGTACGCCATCTAGCGTCTCAAAACGTGTTTGATTAAAGCTATTTAGGTACAGTTTGAATGACTTAGACTCAATGATATGGCTGCTCTGACAAGGAAATACAAACGTTGCCACAGCGACCATTGGCTTACCCTTGCTATTTAGCCACGATAATTCATAGCCAGTCCAAATATCTTGGCCTTTAAACGGTAAGTTATCTTCGCTAACACCTAGTGCATCACGGTTTAATTTACGGGCAATAGGAAACAGTAAACTGGGTGTGTAGGTATCTACATACTCTGTGCTTTTACCAAGAACACTGTTTTTCAGTTCGGGTGAGTTGCTGTAATCTGTCATCTTTACACTTTTGTAGTTACAATGGCGGCATTATACCTAAAGCCAATGAGTTTCGCAGTATGTCTGTTTCTACAAAACTAGATAAGTTACATCAAGCATTTAGTGAAAAATGCCTCGAACGCACAGGAAAGCTTCCTGTTATTGAACATGATACAGCATGGCCAAGTCCATGTGAGCAGGGCGAAGTAGATGAGCAGGGGCTTATTCAGTGGTGTGCAGTTCCACAACAACCTGCTGGCAGTTTAGAAGACTTAGCCAAGGCACTAGAGTTATCGTTTCCTGAAGATTTAAGCCCATTGTTTGGTCATGTCTATGCGGGTAATTTGTTATTGAGTATTGATGATCATCACATTGAACTGCTACAAGCATGGAATGAAGATGATTTTAGCCGCTTACAGCAAAATATTACCGGTCACGTGTTAATGAAGCGCAAGCTAAAGCAGCCAGAAACCGTATTTATTGGTCTTACAGAGCAAGATGATCTGCTGATCACTGTATTAGTCCAAAGCGGTGAGGTTTGCTTAGAGTATGTGGGTAAAAAACCACATCATGTGCTAGCGAATAGCATCAGTGAGTTTTTAGACAAAGTAACGGTTTAAATTCAATAAGTAAAAAGGGGCGGTTGCCCCTTTCGTGTATTTGGTTATTGCTTTTTAATTTATTGCCTTAATTAAGCTATTGAAAGTCCCACGAGATATTCGAAACAATGCCACAGGGCTCACAACGAAAATCAAATAAGCCAAACCATGGCTCTGGTAATTTCCACTCGCCATCGCAGCTTGGGCAGCGACGTTTAAGCTCTGACTCTTTGTCAACGCCGCCTACACGGTATAAATAATAATAAACCGGCTTCTTGGTTAGAAAACTAATACGTTTCGTGATATCACGACCACGGCGGTATAAGTCACTCTTGATGCTAGTTAGCTCTTCAAGCGCAGGAAATTCACAACGGGTTGCACCATTGATCTGAATTTGATCGCACGCTTGCCAGTCTTCTTGCCATTTAATGAGTGTTTTGTAATCGCCATTGGCAATTGCTGGAATGCGAAATAACGGCACAGGCAAAAAGTCATCACCACAATAAAGCGGGCTACAGGTGTGCACGTACGTGGTATACAAAATATAGCACGACGGATCATGACACATGTCTGCGCCATTTGAGTGAATGTCTTGGCCGACCACTTTAACTTTTGGTGCCAGTAAGCCTGCAGTGTTTAATTGCTCAATGCTATGTTTTACAAACGGGCTATGGTTGAGCGGATGCATCGCATCTTCGGTTGGGCACATTACACGAGTAATGAAAAATCCATCTTTTAAAACCGTTGGAAATTCATCACCAATAATTTGGCCGTTAAAACGAAGCGCATTCACTAGGCGGTTTATCGCCTGTTCAGCAAGCTCTAGGGTAGTATCTTGGTAGCAATCAAAAGTCAGATCGACAACAAACATTATTTTTTCTCAAGCAGTGCTAATAACCTATCTAATTTAGCTTCAATACGATCCAATTGACTTTCTTTTGGTGTACTCAGTTGTTCATTTGACGGGTTATTGATGAAATTATTAATTGAATCCGGATTGTTTTTATATTGGCTAACCGCAGCGATGATCACAGGCATCGGCATTGGTTGGGCTAGCTTACTTTTAGTTAAGGCAACTGTCGGGGTTTTACCTTCATCAAGAAGGGTTTTAATTGCATCAAATACAACGGCATTCATTTTTGTATAAACTCTTTTATAAAGACTAAAAAGCACCGCAGTATATGGGCTGCAGTGCGCGCGTATGGTAGCAATAATAGATGTGGAGTGAAATTACTTTCCTAATTTACGAGCTAAAAGAATGTTATTTAAGCTTCGTAAATTTGGTCGCAGGCGTTACTGGCGTAACCTTGCGTCTAATTCATCAATCACCTCGCTCCAAGCACCATCTTCTGCAAGTGATTCTGCTAAAAAGTGTTGCTGAGCTTCATCCCAAAAAGGCGCTTCCTGCAATAGGGTTGTATCAGACAGTTGATGGGATGCTATAAAAGCATCTATTTCACTTTCTTTGCTCGGTAAACCAAGTTGTGCAAATAGGGTCGAAATATCATGTTTTGTCGTATCCATAGTTCTGCTCCTTGTGTATGGCGATAATTATTACTGCTTGAACTTAATGATGATGAACCGCAGTTTAACTTACGCTGAATTTGTCTTTAATCGCTGTTAGGTATATACCTTATAGTCTAGTACGAAAATAATAAAACAAATAAAAGGATGAGTATTTTGACAGTTGCTGAACCCGAAACCTTAAGTGTGCAATACCTGAGTGCTGAAGATATTAGCACTGCCGCAAGCCTTATTTATCAAGCCTATCATGATGATCCCGTTCTTCAGAATGTATTAGGTTTTCAACAAGATAACCCAAGTAAATATGAAACTAAATTACGTGCTTTAGTACGTGAAGAGCTAGCAAGTTTCTGGCAAGAAAAGCAGCCTCTAATAGGTCTTTACTCACAAAGCAGATTAAAGGCCATTGCCTGTGTATTCGATTCGGCAAGTGAACTGCAAGCTGAACGATACTGGCATTGGCGCTTAAAACTGATGCTTAGTGCGGGTTACTTGCAAACCAATCAGCTTATAGAAAAAGAGCGCACTATTCGCGAAGCGCTTTCGAGTAAAGGTCATTATCTGTTTTTAGCCTTTATAGCCGTTGACCCACATTTTCAGGGGCAAGGTTTAGGCAGATATCTGCTACGAGGGCTTGATGATTTAGTTGAGTCAAGCAATCAAGCAAGTGCTTTAGCCGTATTTGTTACTCGCTCTGAACAGCGTGAATTCTTTAGCTCTGAAGGGTTTGAAGTGTTCAAGGCCTTGAGCTTTAACCAAGTTGAAGGTGACTTGATGTTCAAAGCAGCAAATTGACAAAAGGACGTTTTGGAAATAGCAATGTGAGATAAATCTCACATTGCTGTGCGTTTTATCAGTTTAATGCCTTTAAATTTGTACCCATAATTGCTTATTGTAATGATTTTAAAGGATTTATTTTTTTTGTCATTTTTGTGACTTAGAAAAAATTACTTTTTATGCCTACCAAGATATCCGCATTTCTCTAAACTTAATCATGTCAAGAAGACGCAGGTTCAACGATTGAACTGATGCCAAGGATTAGGATTATGGCAACAAAGCAAGATGCTTAGCAGGAAGCAAAGGGACAAGAGCTAGGGAAGCAAGGAAGAACGAGGACACTGCCAGGATGCAGTACAATCGCGGAGCGATTGAAAAGGACTGACCAAAGGATGATTTTAGCAGGAAGCTAAAGGAGCGTTTGGAAAACGAAGTGGATAGCCATTGACGGCAAGAGGACGGCACTAGGATGTGTTAAATGTTACATGAAGTAGCATGGTGGGTGTATCGGATGTATACCCGTTCAGGGGAAAGATAAAAAGGCAGCTTCGGCATAAGTAAGGATACTTAATCATGGAAGTAGCAAGATTGGGGCGTGGCTATTAGCTACGCCTTAGTTCTTTCTGGAGGTTGCACTTCTCAAACAGGCAATTATTTTGTAAAACTCGCAACTCGCAACTCGCAACTCGCAACTCGCAACTCGCAACTCGCAACTCGCAACTCGCAACTTAAATCTTATGTGGCGGTATTACTACGCTTTTAAGTAATTCATTTTCCATAATCAAAACGCCTTGGTACACGTTTTGTCCATCACTTGAAAACTCAAAAATAAATTCGCTTTTTATACCTGGTTTACCGCTTTTTAAAATGCCAAGTCGGCGCTTATTGCAAGCAACACTCATCAATTGCACATTTAATTGCTCAATTTGTCTTTGTGCATGAAGATTAGCTGCTTCGGCCACTTTTCTGTTTAACCAAAAAAAGTAGATGATGCTGCCAATGATGATGAGTGTCCACAAGCCTGCCATTTACGAAAATAACCTTCCAATTGCTCGAGCGAGTGTTTCGCTACGATTTTCTTTTCTTAATAAACCTAGTAGGTGAGGGCGAATACTAGGAATTGCAACTAAATCGGTGAAAATACTCACAAACAGTTGTTCAATTTCAGTGTGGTGTGCACAGCAATCCATAAACATGTGTAAGCGTTCTGGGTCTTCAAGTGTGCTAAAACAGCGCCCTGCAATCGTTAATAGTACATCTGACTGGGTATTCATATCAGAGCGTAATACAGCATCAACAAGTTGCGCAGTTAAACCTTGTGCTGGTGTTTTTGATAGGCTTCTAAGAGCTGCAACAAGGGCGATGTCGTCTTTATTTTCTATGGCGTTTAAACCATAGGCTAACAATTGCTCTGCAAACACGGGTTCGATTGCAACATGTTCAAGCATTGCACTTAGCGGCTGTAATACTTCGACTGGTAATTGCCCCCAAGCGGCTTGTAGATTTGCTAAATTGTTGTCGTTATCTAAACGCATTGCAAAGTCTGCAATACCTTGTACTGCAACACTTTGCCAATTATCAAATCCTAGTTTGCCTGAAAAATACAGCTGCGCATATTCGTAATACTGTGAAGCACTTTGTTTAAGCAAACATTTAACCTGTGCATTAAATGCCGCTAATTTGTTGGCGTTTGGCGTAAATACATACGGATTGTTGTCTAATTTGCCTTCGGCATTTTCACCGGTAATTTCTGTACCAAGTGCTTCAATTACCATATTTGCGAAATGATCGCGGCTTGCGCTTACAAGACGGCTTTGCTCATCTAGGGGGAATTTTAAAAACCATACATAAGGTTCTTTAGACGCTTTTACATCCCAAAATTGAATAGCAAGCCAAGCATGACCAGCAAGCGGGTAAGGGTAAGGGATTTTTGTTTCTTCAATGGCAAGAAATTGTTTTTTGTCTAATTTAGTGATGTGTCTGCCAATATCGAAGGCACGCCAAGTGGTGCCTGCTGCATCCAGAAGTTGACCTAATGTGGCGATCTGCTCAGTCATAAAATCTCAATTACCATTATTAATCTATATCAGCCGCGAATTATACGCCATACCATGGCGCCTTGGAACAGGGTATACTAAGCACAAAGGTATTAAGAGTTTTACAATGCATCAACAGACTTTGGCGCTGCTGCGCGAATTAGAATCCACATTACAACGCCATTCACTTTGGCAAACAACACCGATTGACCCAAGTGCACTCAATTCTAGTGTACCGTTTTGTCATGACACCATGGCTTTTGAGCAATGGCTGCAATTTGTTTTTCTTGAAAAAATGCATGCCTTAATCACACACGCTCAGCCTTTACCCCGTAATTTTGCAATTGCGCCTATGGCTGAAATGATGCTGGCACAACACAGCGGCGGTAATGATGTGATTAACGTTTTACAAAAACTCGATCAACTTTTGAGTGATGACTAAGATGCAAGAGAGTGTTAAGCCACAATTTGACGAGTTAACGATTCTGTACCGCGATGAAAATTACATTGCGATTGATAAGCCATCCGGTTTATTGGTTCACCGTTCGTTTTTAGACAAACACGAAACCCAATTTGCGATGCAAATGCTGCGTGACCAAATTGGTCAACACGTGTTTCCTGTACATCGTTTAGATAGACCAACCTCAGGCGTATTACTGTTTGCGTTAAGTTCAGAAGCAGCCCGTGATATGAATCAGTTATTTATTGATGGGCAAATTGAAAAGCGTTATTTAGCTTTAGTAAGAGGCTTTTTAAACGAATCAATCTTCTTAGATAAACCTTTAAAAGAAGAGCTTGATAAAATCGCTGACAAGTTTGCTGATCAAAATAAAGCACCGCAAGAAGCACAAACGCAATTTCATTGCCTGCACCAAGCAAGCTTGCCTATTCCAATTGGTAAATACCCAACAGTTCGTTACTCGCTGGTGGAGTGTTTTCCAAAAACTGGCCGCAAACATCAAATTCGTCGTCATTTAAAACATTTATCATTGCCAATTATTGGTGATGTAAATCATGGTGATAACCAGCATAATCAATTTTTTAGAGAGCATTTTCAGCTTCGTCGTTTAATGTTATTTGCCTCTGAATTAAAGTTTGTGCACCCTTATAGCAAGCAACCAATAACAATTAGAGCGCCTTTAGGCGATGCAATGTTAACGATTTGCCAGCAACTTGGCTGGCCAACAGAAGAAAAGGATTATTATGGCAACCATTAGTATTTTTGTCGGCAGTGTTTACGGCGGTGCTGAGCGTTTAAGTGAACAAGTTATTGAAGTTATTGAAAAATCTGAGCATCAAGCGCAATTAGTTGAAAATGGCACGGTCGATGACATGCTGGCTGCGTCACATATTTTAGTGATCACTTCAACGACGGGTCAGGGCGATATTCCTGACAATTTAATCGCTTTATATAGCCAATTAAATGATCAATTTCCTATGTTAACAGGCAAGCAATACGGCATTATTGCTATGGGCGACCGCAGCTATGGCGATACGTTTTGTGGTGCAGGTCGCAGCTTTGATGAGCTATTTCGCGATTTACAGGCAAAACCTGTTGGTCATCGTTTAGAAATTGATGCCTGTGAAGATTTTGAACCTTGGCCTGTAACTGAGCCATGGTTAAATGAATGGCTGACAAAAATTAGTTAATACCTCTTATCAGCCAGCGTCTCTTAAAAGTGCTGATTGAATAAGCAATTGGCACTTCCCCCTTGGTTTTTCGAGTACAGAATCTGTGACCTTGGTGATATACTAATGAATCATTTTATGAGGCTGTTATGATTTCCAAAAACCAACTGAAACTAATTCGTGCATTAGGTCAAAAGAAATACCGTAAGCAATATAACCAGTACCTTGTTCAAGGCGAAAAAAATGTACTTGAATTACTAAACAGTGGGCTAAGTATTGCTCATATATTTGCGACTCCTGCATTTATTTCTGCGCACCAATCAGCGCTTGCAGCCCATCAAGTCATTGAAGCAGATGAAGACAGCCTAACTAAAGCCAGTACGCTTGTTAGTAACAACGCAGCCATTGCTGTTGTTGATATGCCAAGTCAGCAAGCATTACCAACATCGGGACTTATTTTAGCCCTTGATGGCGTGTCGGATCCGGGGAATTTAGGAACGATTATTCGTGTTGCTGATTGGTATGGTATTAAGCATATTGTTACCAGCACAGATAGTGCGGATGCTTATAACCCGAAAACCATTAGCGCAACCATGGGTTCATTTGCTCGCGTGTGTGTCTCACAAACTGACTTAACTAATTACTTACCAAGCTTAAATCTTCCTGTGTATGGTGCATTTTTAGAAGGTGAGAACATCCACAAAACTGCTCTTAAACAAGATGCCGTATTACTAATGGGCAGTGAATCTCATGGTATACGTACTGATTGCGAAAGCTTAGTTACTGATAAAATCACTATTCCGGCTTATGGCCAAGCAGAATCGCTTAATGTAGCGATGGCAACGGGTATTATTTTAGATAATTTTAAGCGCCACGCTTAACCTTTTACCCTAAAATGGGTTAAATTGAAGAATAACAATAAAAATCGGTAAAACAATTAGATGCGCTTAAGCACCATAAAATTAGCGGGTTTCAAATCGTTTGTTGAACCCACTAAGATCCCATTTCCTGATCAGATGACGTGTGTTGTCGGCCCGAACGGCTGTGGCAAATCAAATGTCATCGATGCAGTGCGTTGGGTGCTCGGTGAAAGCTCAGCTAAAAACTTACGTGGCGATGCCATGACCGATGTTATTTTTAACGGCTCAACTAATCGAAAACCTATTTCACAAGCCTCTGTTGAGTTGGTGTTTGATAACACCAGTGGCCATCTTCCGAATACCTTTGCTGATCGAAACCAAGTGGCGATTAAGCGCTTAGTGACCCGAGATGGCCAGTCAATTTATTTTCTAAATGGCAGTAAATGCCGTAAGCGTGATATTACCGATATCTTTTTAGGCACAGGTCTTGGCCCGCGCAGCTATGCGATTATTGAGCAGGGCATGATCTCGCGTTTAATTGAGAGCAAACCTGCTGATTTACGTGTTTTTTTAGAAGAAGCCGCGGGGGTTTCAAAATACAAAGAGCGTCGTCGTGAAACGCAAACCCGTATTAAAAGCACCCGCGAAAACCTTGAGCGATTACTTGATGTAAGGCAGGAGTTGCAAACACAGCTAGATAAACTTGCAGTGCAATCAGTCGATGCAAAAAAATACCGAGAGCTAAAAGCCACTGAGCGCACCTTAAAAGGGCAAATTGCGGTTTTAAAGTGGCAGAAGTTACACCAACAACAAATCGATAAAGCTGAGCAAATTAATAAACTTAAAGAGCAAATTCAGTTCTTTAGAGAAGCGCACTCTGGCCACGATGACGTTTTAGCAAGCCTTGAAAATCAGGTGCAGCTTGAGCAGCAAAAACTGCAAGACGCACAGCAGGCTCAGCATCAAACTCATACTGATTTAACCCGCAAAGAGCAGCAACAGATCAGCTTAAAGCAGCAACAGCAAACACTTAGCCAAAACCTTATCAAACAGCAACAACTGCAGTTACAAAATAAAGAGCTGCAAGAAGAGCAACACGCCTCAGCCGCCATTTTACAAGAGCAGCTACAAGAAGCGATTGAGCAAAGTTTACTGTGCGCTGAGCAAGTTGCAGAGGTTGAAGAACAAGTCGCACAGCAACAGCAACAAACGCAAAGCGCCAATGAGCAATATCAAAGCACCTTACAGAAAAGCCAAGCTCATAGCAGTGATATTAATGTAGCAAAGAGTCAACAGGCTCACTTTGCCCAGACTGTTGCGCAACTTGAATCTCAGCAGGCACAACTTGCCGCTGAAATTACTGAGCTCGAAGCGACCCCAGTTGCAGCGCAAATTGCAGAACAACAACAGCAAATTCAAGCTCTGACGAAAGAGCTTGCGCAGCAACAAAGTGCGCTGAATAAGCTCACTCAAAATCTAGAGCAAGCGGATAAAGAGCAACAGCACTTAGAGCAGGACTTAAAGCGGGTTCAGCAGCACAGTAATGAAAACAGAGCCAGCATAGCTGCGCTTAACTCTTTGTTATCAGAGCAAACCGACAGCGACAGTGTCTCTCTATTGGCGCAGTTAAAGGTGGCTTCTGGCTTTGAGCCGCTAATTGAACAAGCCCTACTTGGCCTTGAGCATCTAAAGGTCAGTCAACATAAAGAGCCTAACAGTGTTTGGCCTGTAACTAATAATGCTGAGTTACCAAAAGAGTCATTAGCTAATTATATCGAATCGGGTGCTTACCCTGATTTATTAGCACGGTTTGCATTTCAACCTTGTTTTGATGACGCTATTTTGGCGGATCCATATTGGCTGGCTGTGATTGATGAAGAGGGCTGTATGCATGGTCGTAACTTTCATACCGATGCCAATAAAGATGCCGACAGTTCTTTGCTTTTAAAGCATGCTCAGCTAAGTGATGCTCAGCAGTTAGATGAAGAACTCAACGAGCAATTAGAAACTAAGCAGCAATTGCTAAATGAGCATCTAGCTCACAAGAAAACACTTATCGCCGACAAAGAGCAATACAGAGAACGAATTCACCAAGCAGCTCAGCAGATTGCATCTGCCAGCACTCGACGCGATATGCTATTAGAGCAGCAAACCCAGTGGCAAAACCAGCTTATTAAGTTGCAACAGCGTCAAACCTTACTGGCTGAGCAAAAGCAAAATGCTGACGAACAGCAACAAACTCAGCAGTGTTTACTAGAACAACTGCTAGAGCAGCAATTAGAACTTGAAACTGAGTTAGAGCAAGCAAAACACCAACAAACTGAGGCAAATAACCGCTATCGCCAAGTGGCTTCTATGCTTGAGCAATATAAAACGCAAGCACATCAAGCAAATTTGGCTGAACAAAAAGCTCGCAGTGAATGTCAACTTAGCGAAACCAAACTACAGCATGCAAATGCCGCACAAAGTGCTGCCAGTGAAGCTGTATTAGAGCTCAACGAGCAACTAGAAGAATTAGTGATCCCGCTTGAAGAAGTAGCAGAGCAAATTATGCTATTGCTTGAAAAGCATCAACAAAGTGACGTTGAGCTGAAAAACTTGCAAGCGGCCTTGAGTCAAGCTAAAAAGGAGCTTGCTGATAAGCAAACAGCGTTGAAATCATCGCAATCTGAGTTGGTGACGTTACAAGAGCAGTTGCAAGCATTAGCGCTGGATGAGCAAAGTTTAATCGTGAAGGCGCAAGCTGCGTTAGAGCCACTTGAAGAACTGGAACAAAATTTAAAAACAGTACTTGAAGAACTGCCTGACAATGCCAATTTAAATAGCATGCAAACGAGGCTTACAAAAACCACGCAAGCATTAAATGAACTTGGCGCGGTGAACTTAGCGGCAATAGATGAGTTTGAGCAGGCTAAACAGCGCAGCGATTATTTAAATCAGCAGCTTGATGACTTAACACAAGCATTAAATACCCTTGAAGGGGCGATTCAAAAAATCGACCGAGAAACAAAAAATCGTTTCAAGGCGACCTTTGAACAAGTAAATACAGACTTTGGGGAGTTATTCCCAAAAGTGTTTGGTGGCGGTAGTGCTTACCTTGAATTGACCAGTGATGATCTACTTGAAAGTGGGGTGAGCATCATGGCAAGGCCACCAGGCAAGAAAAATTCGACAATTCACCTGCTTAGTGGTGGAGAAAAAGCGCTGACCGCATTATCATTGGTGTTTTCAATATTCAGGCTCAATCCAGCTCCATTCTGTATGCTAGATGAAGTGGATGCGCCATTGGATGATGCGAACGTGGGTCGTTTTTGCCGTTTGGTAGAAGAGATGTCACAATCAGTACAATTTATTTATATCAGTCATAACAAGATTGCTATGGAAATGGCAGGCAGATTGACCGGTGTAACTATGGCGGAACCAGGTGTATCACGTATGGTCGCTGTAGATATAGAACAAGCTGTGCAAATGGCACATGCATAAAATTTAGGCATATCAAATAATAAAGGTGAGGGGATGGCCGAAGAATTAAGATGGGCTTTAATCGTAATCAGTGTATTTGTCATTGGTGGTTTATTAATTCACGGCTTATGGTCGGTGCGTAAAAAGGACAGCCCAGATACGCCTTCAGTTGAACGGGTTGAACCGAACGAAACAACCAGCGAGGTTCAAGAGCCTGCAACTGCAAAACCGCAAGAACGTGATGAGCCAGAGTTTGGTGATTTAAGCTTTTCAGCAGAAAGTCACGACGAGCCGTCTGTTTCAGAACAGGTTGTTGAAGAGCCTGAAGCTGAGCAACAAGAAGTTGAAAAAGAGCCAGCAGACGCACAAGCTCCAACCGATTTCATTATTGTGCATTTACAAATGCCAGAAGGTTTAACAATGGATGGCAGCCAATTATTGCCAGCTGTTAATATGTTAGGCTTTAAGTATTCTGAAGAGGGTTTCTTTAATCGTCACTTAGACCCAGCAGGCACAGGTCCGGTGTTATTCCGTTTAGTGAATATGTACAACCCAGGCACGTTCGATATTGATAATATGGAACAGTTTAGTACGGCAGGTGTTAGCTTATTTATGACCTTACCATGTGATGGCGACGGTCTAAGTGCATTCAACATGTTGCACAGTGCAGCTAAAAAGCTAGCTGATGAATTTGGTGCAACGATTTTAGATAGCAACCGTGAAGAAATGACGGTTGAAAGCGTTCGTGAGTATGTTGAGAAAGTTCGCAGCTTTTCAGCTTAAACGTTCGTATAAATGATAAGTGTTAGGCCACTTGGCGTTAAGTCGTCTAAGTGGCTTTTTTATGTAGATTTTTGAGGTTTTCATGTCCAGCCCTATCTTTGAGCAAATTAGCCAACTTCGTGCCCAGTTAGAAGAGCATAACCATAATTACTATGTGCTGGATGCACCAAGCATTCCTGATGCTGAATATGACCGTTTAATGCGCGAATTAAGCGCCCTTGAGCAAGCTAATCCTGAGTTTCAAAGCCCAGACTCTCCGACTCAAAAAGTCGGTGGCGCTGCACTTGATAAGTTTGAGCAAGTCACTCACCAAGTGCCAATGCTGTCACTTGATAATGCCTTTTCAGAAGAAGAGTTTGCCGCCTTTAACCGCCGTATCAAAGAGCGTTTAATGGATAACAATGAGCTGACTTTTTGTTGTGAGCCTAAGCTTGATGGTTTAGCGGTATCAATTATTTATCGTGATGGTGTTTTGGTCCAAGCTGCTACCCGTGGCGATGGTATGGTAGGTGAAAACATCACTCAAAACGTGAAAACAATTCGTAATGTGCCGCTTAAGTTACGTGGCGATGACTTCCCAGCAGAGCTTGAAGTGCGCGGTGAAGTATTTATGGACAGCGCTGGTTTTGCCAAACTAAACAGTGAAGCCGAAAAACGTGGCGACAAAGTCTTTGTTAACCCACGTAATGCTGCTGCCGGTAGCTTACGACAGCTTGACTCTAAAGTAACAGCAAAACGTCCACTGATGTTTTATGCCTACAGCACTGGGCTTGTTGCCGATGGGCAGTTACCAGAAGATCATTACCAACAGCTTGCTAAACTTACCGATTGGGGTTTACCACTTTGCCCAGAAACAAAGCTCGTTGAAGGTCAGCAAGCTGCACTTGATTACTACCAAGATATCTTGACGCGTCGAAGTAGCCTAGCCTACGAAATTGACGGTGTGGTTATTAAAGTAAACGACAAAAAACGACAAGAGCGTTTAGGCTTTGTAGCACGAGCACCACGCTGGGCAATTGCTTTTAAATTCCCGGCACAAGAAGAAATCACCCAATTACTTGATGTTGAGTTTCAGGTAGGGCGCACAGGCGCAATTACCCCTGTAGCACGATTAGAGCCGGTATTTGTAGGTGGCGTAACGGTATCTAATGCAACGCTTCATAATGGCGATGAAATTGCTCGTTTAGGCGTTAAAATTGGCGATACCGTGATTATTCGCCGTGCAGGTGATGTTATTCCACAAATTACCCAAGTTGTCCTTGAACGTCGCCCTGACGATGCTAAAGACATTGAATTTCCTGCTACTTGCCCAATTTGTGACTCACATGTGGAGCGCATTGAAGGTGAAGCGGTTGCCCGTTGTACCGGTGGTTTAGTGTGCCAAGCGCAGCGTAAGCAAGCAATTAAACATTTTGCGTCACGTAAAGCACTTGATGTTGATGGCTTGGGCGACAAAATTGTAGATCAACTCGTTGATCGTGAACTGATCAAAACGCCTGCTGATTTATTTATTCTTAAACAAGGCCATTTTGAATCACTAGAGCGAATGGGTCCAAAGTCTGCTAAGAACTTAGTTAATGCGCTGCAAGATGCTAAGCAAACAACCTTAGCTAAATTCTTATATTCGTTAGGTATTCGCGAAGTGGGTGAAGCAACCGCGCAAAACTTAGCAAACCACTTTTTAACGCTAGAAAAAATTACTCAAGCAAGCGTTGATGCGTTAACTGAAGTAAGTGACGTGGGTGAAATCGTTGCCAAGCATGTACGTGGCTTCTTTAGCGAAGAGCATAATATGGCGGTTGTAAATGCATTGGTTGAGCAAGGTATTCACTGGCCAGAATTAACAGCGCCGAGCGCCGATGCGCAGCCATTAGCTGGCTTAACTTACGTACTGACCGGCACATTGAGTGAGCTTAATCGTAATGATGCAAAAGCACGTTTACAAGCGTTAGGTGCAAAAGTGTCGGGTAGTGTATCGGCGAAAACAGATGCGCTTATTGCGGGTGAAAAGGCGGGCTCAAAATTAACCAAAGCACAAGACTTAGGCATTGATGTGTTAACTGAGGCTGACCTTATTGCGCTTTTAAGTGAGCACAATGGATAGTCTATTGCAGGCATTGTCGTCAGTTGCTTTAACAATCGGCAGCTGGCTGCAACCACACCTTTACAATATTTCATTACTACTGGTGGTGTGTTTTTTATCCTTGTACGCAAACGACATTATTAAAGTGACCAAGCGCTTTGTCGCGCGTCGTCACTTTATTATTCGCGTGCTTTGCTTTGTGTTGGTCACAGGGTTTGGTATGGGCCTACTTGTGGTGTTTGTAACTCCATTTTTAAGTAAGTTGCTACTGCTACTCGGTGTTAAATGGCTGGCGCTTACACTTACAGCTGCGTTTTTGGTACTTGGCATCATTGCCGATAAGAAGAACCAAATATGAATCGCTACGGTCCAGAATACTGGGATAAACACGGCGCTTATCGAACCCCAGTAGCGTTTCATTTAACTTTGTTAGTGTTGTTACGCAGTTACTTTATATGGATTATGGCGGCGCTGAGTCGTCGCCCTGATTTAGATATCATGTCGCTGTTTTTTAAGTCGAAAAGCGATTTCTTTACAGCCATTGCCATTGCGGCAATCGCCTTATTACCGGCGGTGATCTTTTGTTTACGCCGACCTCAAGAAAATGCTGAAAGTGCCAAACGTCTCGCGTCTATTTGGCGATTTATGCGCTGGCCATTAATTTTGTGTGCAATCACAGATTTAAGTTGGTTAACCTATCAGGCTGCGCACAGTCATTATCAGTTTTCGTTTTTCTTAGCGTGCCAAATGGTGCTGGTGTTATGGGTACTGTTATATTTATTAAAAAGCAGATATCTGTCGGTCTTTTTTAATGATTGGCCAGATCCAATTGAAAAGAAATAGGGCTGCAATATGTTGGCAATTAATAAGCTTTTAGCAAAAATTTCACTCACTATCGCGCTGGTATTAATTGTTTTATGGGTATTTACGCCACTTTGGCACAGTGCTGCATTTTCGTTGTTTGTGATGTTATGGGGCTTTATTACTTTATCAAGCCTTTATCGAGTAACTCCGTTATTTGTAGCGCGTAACCCCATTACTGATTTACTAAAGCGTGATGTGAATCAGCTAGCGTTGATAAGTCTGGCTGGTTTATTCGATTTTAAACGCAAAGCTGAGTTTGTTTTAATTGGCCAAATTAAGCAAATTGAAATCGGCGAAGGGATAATCCATGTAACTGATGTCAATGACCAGCTGATAACAGCCGTATTAAGTGTTAACAGCAGCCAAATAAATAGTCATTTAGCACAGCTACTTTCTGAGCGTGAACGTGCACAAATAGATATCAGGTTACAAACACAGTAATTACTAGACACACGTTGCTTGCCCTTAGTAGTGCTTGTAATGTACTGTGCAATTGTTGTATTCAACCCTGAGGGAGCATTATGTTAACTTGGCAAGATATTTTAGAGTTTGCCCATAACGGTAACCCAACACCTTCACGTCGAGTCGAAAAATCGCCATCTGAATGGCAAGCTGAGCTCGAACAAGATACATTCTATGTAACCCGTTTAAAAGGCACCGAACGTCCGCACAGCTCTGATTCATGTACGATATTTGAACCAGGTCAATATGCGTGCGTATGTTGTGACAACTTACTTTTTGATGGCGATGAAAAGTTCGATAGTGGCACAGGCTGGCCGTCATTTACTCAGCCTAGCAGTGTTGAAAGCATTGCCTATATCGCGGACTCTAGCCATGGTATGCAGCGCATTGAAGCCGTATGTAATGTTTGCGATGCACATTTAGGACATGTATTTCCTGATGGTCCACCGCCAAGTGGCTTACGCTATTGCATGAATGCTATAGCGATGAAAAAACGCAACTAATGCGTGTTTAGTCTCTATCTAATTATTACCTAATCTAAGTATTGAGCAATGATGAAAATAAGGTGCTCACGGTGAATTGGCTTACTAATTATATAGTCTGTCAAAATACTGGATTGCGCCTTATCATCTTTTAATACCGATGCTGTAACCGCAATGATTGGAATATGCTTGAAGCGATCATCACTGCGAATTAACTGACTTGCCTCTAACCCGCCCATTACCGGCATTTTTAAATCCATGATGATTAAATCAGGCTGATGCTGCTCAATTTTTTTAAGGGCATCTTCACCATTGATAGCCGTGTCTACGGTAAAGCTCCAGCGCGATAAAAAGGACTCTAAATAGTCACGGTTGTAGGGAATATCATCAACAATCAAAATTCGAGCAGGATTAAAGTGGTAGCTCGAAATAGCGGGGTAGTTACGATGTTTCACTTCATTTTTAGATTCAGCTAATTCAACATTTGGTAACGACACGATAAACTCACTGCCTTTATCTTTATCGCTGATCACCGATAATTCACCACCCATTAGCTTGATAAAACGCAGTGAAATCGCAAGACCTAAACCCGTACCACCAAACTCCGAACTACGTTGGCCTTGTACTTGTTCAAAATCATTAAAAATAAGATCTTGTTGATCTTTAGGAATACCTTTACCTGTGTCTGTGACATGAATTTTGATATCAATATTGCTGTTGTCATCGTGAGCTTTAAAATCGAAATACACTTTAACACTGCCTTGTGCAGTGAACTTAATGGCATTACTGATTAAGTTGGTTAGTACTTGGCGAACTTTATTGCTATCAAGTAACACAGGGGTTGTTAATTCAGGATGAGAGCTTATTTGTAAGTCGAGATCCTTTTGCGCACTGAGTTGTAAAAACATCATATTAAGCTCATGGCACATTTTAGGAATTTCTACACGCTCAATATCGAGTTGCATTTTACCAGCATCGATTTTTGATAAATCGAGAATGTCATTCAATACATTAAGCAGTGAATTACCAGAGATTGATATTGCTTCTAAATAACGACGCTTATTTTTATCTGTTTCGCTATCTTGTAGTAATTGGCTAAAACCTAGCACTGCATTGAGCGGAGTTCTTAACTCATGCGACATATTAGCTAAAAAGCGACTTTTAGCCTGATTTGATTGCTCAGCTTGCTCTTTAGCATCAAGGTACTCTTGAGTGCGCTTTGCAACTGTGTCTTCAAGCAAACTATGTTGTTCATGCATGCTGTTTATCTGCTGTCTAACCGCAGCGCGCATCATTTTAAAGCCACTGGCGAGAGTACCTATTTCATCTTGGCTCTTTATATTAATAGGGCAGTTTAAATCACCCGTGGTCACGGCATGAGAAAACTCCACGAGCTGATCAATGGGCTGCAAGATAATACGGCGAATAATGATATAGGCGATGATAAGTGCGGTTAACAGGTAAATAGCAAACAGCGAAACCGCATTGCTAATAATCGATTTGGTCTTTAACGCTAAGTCTTTATCTGAAAAACTCACCATAACGTAACCGATATTTTCGCCCTGAAAGTTGCTAATTGGCACAGCAACAACATATTGCTGCTCCATAGCTACAATGACATTATGCTTAGGATTGAGCTGTTTTAGCAGCTCTTGGTTAGTTTCTAGGGTATCTACTTTACTGTTATCCGGGTGGGCGGCGATAAAATTATTTTGGTCGATAAAGTAAATCGTTTTTAAATCATCAAAAGTATTATTTTTTAAAATGTTCTTTAGGGTAAGACCCTGAATTTTAAGCACCCAACTCCCCACGGTATTATCTTTTGTGAGGCTATTTATTTCTGACAACATGGGCGAGACAATCGCATCAGCTTTTTCACTCATGTTCAAAAGTGTTTGCTCTTTAAGCTCCATTACATGCAACGACGTACTTGCCCCTAAAATAAGGGTAATGGTAAAGCCAATGATCATTAAAATTTTGTGGGCAATACTTACTCTCATTGCTCAATATTGCTCCGTACTTTTAATGCCTGCATATTAGCGTTGATTTTTGCGTCTGTGCTTTTGATTGATTGTTTTATATCTGCACCATAGAAAATTTGGCTAAAGGTTTGCTAAATAATTTCGCCTATAACCGGAAACTCGACCATGCCAGCCTGAAGGCGATCAGGCGTTGCATGCTCAAACACCCATAACATGGCTTTGTTAAAGCCAGGTTTGTTTACGAGAGTAAACAGCTTCTCGTGCCACACTTTTTGCCTAGGCGGTGAGCCGCCTGTACTAAGTAGTGCAGCGGTCTGCTCACTGGTTGCCCATTGAATAAATAACCATGCAGCATCTTTGTTAGTTGATTTGCTATTAATTGCAAATGCCCATGCCCAAGGAGATGTTTCTCTGGCGATTGGACCCGCAGGCAAGGGGGCAGCTTCCCATTTATTCCAAATATCTGACTCTTCGGCGGTATCTATTTCATTATAAAAATGAGAAGCCAAAAAGGCCGAGGCAAGGCGGCCTTCTTTAAACAGGCGACGAATTTCATAAAAATGCAGTAAGCGGCTGTTATCTGGATTGCCGAACCCTGTTACTAGGTCGCGATACACTTGTAGGCTTTGTGCCGTTTCAGGGCTATTAAAAACTGACTGGCCCTGCGCGTCGATAACTTCAGCGCCATAAGCACGCATAACAGGTAATACAGTCCAAGTGTTTAATCCTGCACCGGGCAATGTCCGTGAGGCAAATGCATGCATACCATTTAAAGAAGGGGTGCGGTCGATTTCCCGTTGTAACTTAACCTTGGTTGCTTGTAGTTGCTCGTAGGTATCGGGAACTGCTAAGTTAAAACGTTCGAAAAGATCTTTGCGATAAAAATAAATCGGCGCAGAAAAATCAAATGGTAACGAATATAGCGTGTTATCAATTTTACAAAGCGCTAGGCTACGCTCACTAATGTCTTCTAACTGATACCAAGTTTTGTCTGTCAGTTTTGGGTTATCAATGTAAGGCTGCAAGGGCTCAATCCAGCCTTGGCTTTGCGCTTCACCTAAAAAGGTAATCCCCATCGGCAGTACATCGTAAAGCCCTGAAGCCTCGCTTAAATCTTGATGGCGACGAACACGCATTTGTGATTGTTCTAAAGCATGAAAGCCAACAGAAATCCCTGTTAGCTGCTCAAATAAAGGAATGTAGGGTTTTAACGCCATAAATGCAGGCTGCTCATCAGCCAAAATATTGATATGGCTACCTGCTTTACTTTGCCAATTGATACTGGCTTGTTGCCAATGTTGTAATGTTGCTGAGGCAAAGCTGTATTGGCAAAATATTAAAAGCGCAACGCTTAGGAGGGGCTTTTTAAATTTAAACAAAGAAGATGCCATACGCAATTACTCAGCAAGCTTAATTTTTAACTTTGCAGCCAGGGCTTTAATTTTTTCAAAGCGGATTGCTTGTTCATCTTCTAATGTTTGTGCATCGAGCAAGGCAAAACATTTTTTCGCGAGCGCTAAATTAAATGATTGGCCTTGGTTATTTGTATCGAATAAACATTGCAGAAGGTTTAAAGCGATGCTGGCATTTTTAGGCATGATCCTAAATGCTTGGGTGAAGGCTTCAAGTGCGGTATTGAGCTGACCTTTATTAAATTGTGTTACAGCGTGATTATTGAGCTCTTTCGGACCGAGCTTGATATCTCGTCGTTCAGTTTGTTGTTGTTGAATATAACGTAAATACACCGGATCGCTAACTGATGGGTGGCGTTCACAGTGAGTTATTATTTGGTTAAATAGCATCTGTGCTTTGTGGTGAAAACCAAGCTCATGAAATGCTTTCGCTTTATCGAGCGCACCATCTACTGAACGAATTTGAGTGTCACTTTCATCAAGTTGATTGATAAGTGCTTTAGCCTTTTGATGTTCATCTTTTAAATAATGCAAACGCGCATTGAGAACATCAATTTGTGTTTGATTATTACTATTCGGGAACTGCTTTTTTAAATCACTTAAGTACTGGTTTGTCTGTCTCGAAATGCGATTAACTTGATCGGTTTGATCCGTCGTTAAAGCAAAATCAATCCCTGCGCGCGCTGCATTTAAATATATATCAGGGTTATCGTGAATTGAGTGTTTTGCGTAACTGGCAATGTCTTTTTGCGTTAAATAATTCTTTTCATAATCATGATTAAGCAGTGATACATGACTTAAGGTTTTCTGGCGGTCAATGTTACGCGGGGCAATTTCAACAGCTTTACTAAAAAAATCCTGTGCCTCATCAAACTTATTGAGTTTGATTTCTAATCGACCCAGTAAATCAAGCGCAACTAGTCTCGTTTCACTGCGCTGCAACATCGTCTTAAGCATGCGGTGTGCTAGGGTATGTTCATTATTAGCAATAAGCGCTTCGACTAAACCAACTTTTGCCCAAGTAAATTTTTGAATATCGAGCACTGATTTAAAAAATGTTTTGGCATCTTCAAAGCGCTTAAGGCGAAGTAGGGCGTCGCCTTTTAATCTCAATAGAATGGCGCTGTAACTATTACCTTTGTTTTGCAGCAAGGTATCAATTTGTTTAATTGCTTTGGAGTCATTCCCATCATCAATAAGTTGATAAATTTGATGTAGGTTACTTTTGCGCAATAACACTTTTTCAATACGATTTTTTAATTCGTTAATTGTAAAGGGTTTAACTAAGAAATCATCTGGTTGTAGCTCGAGCACACTGTGGACTAACGAGCCGCTTGTTTCAGCTGAAATAAAAATAAAGCCGGTAGAGTTTTTTATAAGACGCTTCATTTTCAGCTCTTCATAAAGCTGATAACCATCTTGATGTTTACTAAGGTTAAAGGAACAAACGATGAGATCAAATTGCTCAATTTGACATTGTTCTTTTGCTGCAATTGCATGCTCAGCAAAACGCAACTGACGAAACCCCAATCCCTCTAAGGACTGTTTCATATAGCTTTGAGCAAGTGGCTGCTCTTCAACTATTAAAATTTTGGCTTTCGAAAAAATCTTTGCAGGCATTGGACTTGCGACTAAGTGACATTAACGATGACTATAATAAACAGTCTAGCTGCTGACAAGGCAAATTACAGCTTTTGCAATGATTTAAAGTTTAGCTTTGGGTTATATCAATAAAGGGAGTAGTGAGTGATAGGTTTTAGAAGTTAGATAGTAGAAGTTAGATAGTAGAAGCGGTTGTTATATGTGGTGGGTCGTACTGGACCTGAATCATCGAGCCTATGTTTTGTAAAGGGTGGCGATGCTTTTGAAAACTAGAGATAAAATAAGGAGGTTTTATATGTGGTGGGTCGTACTGGACCTGAATCATCGAGCCTGTGTTTTGTAAAGAGTGGCGATGCTTTTGAAAACTAGAGATAAAACAAGGAAGCTTTAAAGAAAGTATTTAATGAAGTGTTTATATGTGGTGGGTCGTACTGAACTTGAATCATCGAGCCTGTGTTTTGTAAAGAGTGGCGATGCTTTTGAAAACTAGAAAGATAAGGAAGCTTTAAAGAAAGTATTTATATGTGGTGGGTCGTACTGGACTTGAACCATCGAGCCTGTGTTTTGTAAAGAGTGGCGATGCTTTTGAAAACTAGAAAGATAAGGAAGCTTTAAAGAAAGTATTTATATGTGGTGGGTCGTACTGGACTTGAACCATCGAGCCTGTGTTTTGTAAAGAGTGGCGATGCTTTTGAAAACTAGAAAGATAAGGAAGCTTTAAAGAAAGTATTTATATGTGGTGGGTCGTACTGGACTTGAATCATCGAGCCTGTGTTTTGTAAAGAGAGGCGATGCTTTTGAAAACTAGATATAAAATAAGGAGGTTTTATATGTGGTGGGTCGTACTGGACTTGAACCAGTGACCCTCGCCTTGTAAGGGCGATGCTCTCCCAACTGAGCTAACGACCCACATATAAATTTTGTTTTAGATTAAATGGTTGGTTTTACTGAACTTAACCACCGAGCCTTTTCGTTGTAAAGAGTTGCGATGCTCTTTGCTTCAAAAAGTAAATGGTGGGTCGTACTGGACTTGAACCAGTGACCCTCGCCTTGTAAGGGCGATGCTCTCCCAACTGAGCTAACGACC
>NZ_JABVXE010000050.1:0-3114 GCF_013350085.1 Pseudoalteromonas sp. 0802
GTTACGCTGTCATAAAACGCGTTTGGCGTTGTATGGTTAAGCCTCACGGGTAATTAGTACAGGTTAGCTTAATGGCTCACACCACTTCCACATCCTGCCTATCAACGTTGTAGTCTTCAACGGCCCTTCAGAGACTTTAAAAGTCTAGTGAGAACTCATCTCGAGGCCTGCTTCGCGCTTAGATGCTTTCAGCGCTTATCAGTTCCGAACGTAGCTACCGGGCAGTGCCATTGGCATGACAACCCGAACACCAGCGGTTCGTTCACTCCGGTCCTCTCGTACTAGGAGCAACCCCTCTCAATTCTCAAACGCCCACGGCAGATAGGGACCGAACTGTCTCACGACGTTCTAAACCCAGCTCGCGTACCACTTTAAATGGCGAACAGCCATACCCTTGGGACCGACTTCAGCCCCAGGATGTGATGAGCCGACATCGAGGTGCCAAACACCGCCGTCGATATGAACTCTTGGGCGGTATCAGCCTGTTATCCCCGGAGTACCTTTTATCCGTTGAGCGATGGCCCTTCCATTCAGAACCACCGGATCACTATGACCTACTTTCGTACCTGCTCGACGTGTCTGTCTCGCAGTTAAGCTGGCTTCTACCATTACACTAACCGTACGATGTCCGACCGTACTTAGCCAACCTTCGTGCTCCTCCGTTACTCTTTGGGAGGAGACCGCCCCAGTCAAACTACCCACCAGGCACTGTCCGTAATCCCGATCAGGGACCAACGTTAGAACATCAACACTACAAGGGTGGTATTTCAAGGACGGCTCCACAAAAACTAGCGTTTCTGCTTCAAAGCCTCCCACCTATCCTACACATGTAGGGTCAATGTTCAGTGCCAAGCTGTAGTAAAGGTTCACGGGGTCTTTCCGTCTAGCCGCGGGTACACAGCATCTTCACTGCGATTTCAATTTCACTGAGTCTCGGGTGGAGACAGCGTGGCCATGGTTACACCATTCGTGCAGGTCGGAACTTACCCGACAAGGAATTTCGCTACCTTAGGACCGTTATAGTTACGGCCGCCGTTTACCGGGGCTTCGATCAAGAGCTTCGTCCGAAAACTAACCCCATCAATTAACCTTCCGGCACCGGGCAGGTGTCACACCGTATACGTCATCTTGCGATTTTGCACAGTGCTGTGTTTTTAATAAACAGTCCCAGCCACCTGGTCACTGCGGCTCCCGTCCGCTTAGAGAGCAAGTCTCATCACAGATAGGAGCGTACCTTCTCCCGAAGTTACGGTACAATTTTGCCTAGTTCCTTCACCCGAGTTCTCTCAAGCGCCTTAGTATTCTCTACCTGACCACCTGTGTCGGTTTGGGGTACGATTCGGTATAATCTGAAGCTTAGAGGCTTTTCCTGGAAGTATGGCATCAACAACTTCACACCCTTGGGTGCTCGTCTCGTGTCTCAGTCTTAGCAACCCGGATTTTCCTAAGTCACCAACCTACTCACTTTCACATGGACAACCAACGCCATGCTTGTTTAGCCTGCTCCGTCCCCCCATCGCAATTATACCAAGTACGGGAATATTAACCCGTTTCCCATCGACTACGCCTTTCGGCCTCGCCTTAGGGGTCGACTTACCCTACCCTGATTAACATGGGATAGGAACCCTTGGTCTTCCGGCGTGCGGGTTTTTCACCCGCATTATCGTTACTCATGTCAGCATTCGCACTTCTGATACCTCCAGCAAACCTCCCGGTTCACCTTCAACGGCTTACAGAACGCTCCCCTACCACTCAAATAAATTTTGAATCCGCAGCTTCGGTGCATAGTTTAGCCCCGTTACATCTTCCGCGCAGACCGACTCGACCAGTGAGCTATTACGCTTTCTTTAAAGGATGGCTGCTTCTAAGCCAACCTCCTGGCTGTCTGGGCCTTTCCACATCGTTTCCCACTTAACTATGACTTTGGGACCTTAGCTGGCGGTCTGGGTTGTTTCCCTCTTCACGACGGACGTTAGCACCCGCCGTGTGTCTCCCGGATAGTACTTTACGGTATTCGGAGTTTGCAAAGGGTTGGTAAGTCGGGATGACCCCCTAGCCTTAACAGTGCTCTACCCCCGTAAGTATTCGTCCGAGGCTCTACCTAAATAGATTTCGGGGAGAACCAGCTATCTCCCGGTTTGATTAGCCTTTCACTCCTAGCCACAGGTCATCCCCTAACTTTTCAACGTTAGTGGGTTCGGTCCTCCAGTTGATGTTACTCAACCTTCAACCTGCCCATGGCTAGATCACCGGGTTTCGGGTCTATACCTTGCAACTATACGCCCAGTTAAGACTCGGTTTCCCTACGGCTACCCTAAACGGTTAACCTCGCTACAAAATATAAGTCGCTGACCCATTATACAAAAGGTACGCAGTCACCCTCGAAGGGCTCCTACTGCTTGTACGTACACGGTTTCAGGTTCTATTTCACTCCCCTCACAGGGGTTCTTTTCGCCTTTCCCTCACGGTACTGGTTCACTATCGGTCAGTTGGGAGTATTTAGCCTTAGATGATGGTCCACCTATATTCAGTCAAAGTTTCACGTGCTCCGACCTACTCGATTTCACTTAAGATGCGTTTTCGTGTACGGGACTATCACCCTGTATCGTCAAACTTTCCAGAATGTTCCACTAACACATAATAAGCTTAAGGGCTGGTCCGGTTTCGCTCGCCGCTACTTCCGGAATCTCGGTTGATTTCTGTTCCTACGGGTACTTAGATGTTTCAGTTCTCCGCGTTCGCCTCTTACACCTATGTATTCAGTGCAAGATACCTGCAAGCAGGTGGGTTTCCCCATTCGGAAATCCTAGCCTCAAGCGCTTTTTACTAGCTTGACTAGGCTTATCGCAAGTTAATACGTCCTTCATCGCCTCCAACTGCCAAGGCATCCACCGTGTACGCTTAGTCACTTAACCATACAACCCAAACGGGTCTTTGTTAGTGACAGCTGTTAACTTCGCCAGAAGTTAATTCATCAAATAATGATGAGAATACTAAAGTAGATACCGATTAATCATTGCTGATTAACTGGCATATTTTTACTTTTGAAAACTCTTTATAGATACAAGTATCTATAAGAATTTTAATATCAGCTTTCCAAATTTTTAAAGAGCA
>NZ_JABVXE010000051.1:0-2992 GCF_013350085.1 Pseudoalteromonas sp. 0802
AGATTCAGCACCTTT
The DNA here is from genome assembly GCF_013350085.1 of Pseudoalteromonas sp. 0802. Classification (NCBI taxonomy): domain Bacteria; kingdom Pseudomonadati; phylum Pseudomonadota; class Gammaproteobacteria; order Alteromonadales; family Pseudoalteromonadaceae; genus Pseudoalteromonas; species Pseudoalteromonas sp. 0802. The sequence continues at coordinate 16 of NZ_JABVXE010000051.1, forward strand.
ATCAAAACGGGTAACTCTCACTTTTTCAAGCTAATGTGTCAGATCTTGTTTGAACTAATACACTTTATTAGCTCACCTGTATTGTCTGTTTATTAAATGTTTTCTTTGAGAATGACGGAAATTGCCTCATCTAACTTCTCTTGAATATCCTTTGGAACTCGACCAAATTCATAAGAAAAGTTTCTTCCTTTCACTTTTTTGCGAGCAAACTGATCTTTATTTTCAAATTTGAATAATGTCGTCACAACTGGTTTATCTGTTGTTGGCTTGAAGGACTTAGACTCATCAGCTATTAGTTTGCTGAGTTTGTCTTTAAGGTCTTCTTTGATAAAGCCACCGTTAACTTTTAGCTCATTCACTTTACTTTTTAGCTCTTCAGTGAAATCACTTAGTTGATCACCTAATAAAGCCTGTGTTGCCAATAGCGCTTTATAGTCACTGTGGTTGAGCAATGAAATATCAGGAAAAACAGAAATTAAATCACTATCGATTGTTGCGGCCTGTAGTGCTTTACTTACCTTTGATTGACTTAAGCCATGACGTTCCGCTAACTCAGCCTGGTTCAACTTCTTGCCATGTTCAGCTAAGTACGCCTCTTTGTCTCGCTCTAAGCGTAATCCAATTTCACGTAAGCTGTGCTCTTTAACTGACTGTAGTGATGTAGCGAGAGCCTTTGCATCGCTTAGACTGATTTCGTCATCAGTAACTAGCATTGAGAAAGTTTCTATAGCACCGCTTTTCTCAAGTACATAGGCGCGCCGGCGTGAACCATCAAGAACGTCAATCTTGTTATCCGGCAGACGTCGACCAATTGCTGGGTAGAACTGTTGATTATCTAATGTTGATAAGTCTTGAAGCGACTCTTCTGTTAATAGTGATTGTTCGCGCCCATTGATTTCAAAAGTGACGACTGTATTTGATTTAAGCTGCTCATATGACAACGTAACCGGTGTGAATGTGGCTTCTTGGCCTGACTTTAATGTCCAGACTTTACTTTGACCTACGCTGACTACTCCCAGATGCTTAGAGAGCACTTCATCAAGTGGTGTTTCACTCTTTTCAGCTTCAATTCTCAAGCGCTTGGCCAAACTCTCAAGTTGGTTCTTATTGCTATCTGCAATAGCTTCTTCTGAGCCTGCAGTGTTGCCGAGTGGAGAGACTGTACCTCTTTTTTTAGCCATTTTTATTGCTCCTTCTCTTGTTCGCGCCATACTTTTTGAATATCACGGTGCAATTGACTTGTAACTTCATACCCATTTTGTTGTGCGTTCTGGAAAGTCATCTTGGTTTTAGGGTATTCACTTTTAGACATATCAAACACGGTTGATAGTAATGATGAAGCTTGTCTCACAGCTTCACTATTGTTGAATTCTGTTGAGTAAAGGTAAGTTGAAAAACTATCATAAAGGTTGTTCTGTAAATCAGTAGTGGTTGAACTCTCTTTATGATTTGTAAGCAGTATTTTCATAAAGTCATAACCTGGGTGCTTCGCATTTTTTAGCAGCGTCCATACTTGCGGTATATAACTAAAATACGAACATGTAGCATCAATATCATTTTCAGTAACAGACAATGGGAAAATAACACTGGTGCCAGCGTAATATGCGTTGTATGTCGCGTAGCCTAGTGATGGAGGCGTGTCGATTATTATGATGTCAAACTCATCTTTAACTTGCTCTATGATGTCGTGCAATATTGAGTAAGGCGAACTTAGTTGTTGATTGAATACCGCTTCGTGGAACCAGCCTTCTATTGCTCGGTCTGATTGTGAAGCAGGTAAAATACGTAAGTTGGGGATTGTAGTTGGTAAAAATGCTTCGCTTATAGCTTCTTTTAAGGTCTCGTTGTCGTCTAACTCATAGTTCCCCATGATTAAGTCACCAACAGATAAACATCCTTCCTCTGCTGACTCAGGGGCATAGTACATTGACAGAGTTCCTTGACCGTCCATATCAATCAATCCAACTCGATAGTTTTGGTGAAACTCTGTTGCTAAGCCAGACGCAGCAGTTGCTGCAGTTACTGTTTTGCCAACACCGCCTTTTTGATTCTGAACAACAATAACCTGTAGTTCTTGGCTTTCACCGCGAACAAATGGTAATTGTTTTTTAAGTTCTTCTGGAAGTGAATCTCTTACTTTGTAGACTTCCTCAATATCTAATAGCCACTGACTTTCTTCGTGCCTTCTTGGGTTAATCTTTAGAGCTTTGCAGTACTTGTCCAAGGTTCTTGCATCAATATCTAGGTATGCCACTGCTTCAGCCTTAGTAAAGACTCTCAGCTCTTTTCGGTGGTTATTTAGGAGGCGTCTATTACGACGCTGAATGTATAACTCTGAACCGTCTTTTAGCTCGTCAAACGCTATATCGGTGGCTTCTACTTTAGAGATAGTCATGTGAACCTTAATGAATGTGTTTTTTTATAGTGTATGCTTTAATTTTTGCGTGGTAAAGTAAAAATTAAAGCGTGAGTTGTTTTTTAATGCTCTGCCTCGTATTCCGTTTACCTTCAATAGGTTTTTTCTATACACATGACTTTTTAACGTTATTGAGTGCGAATTAGTCTATAGAATAGGGGAGTATCAGTTATTAATAGTTTCCGTGTGCAAGCGTATAACATTTGTATGCTTTATAATTGGCTCTTAGATGATGAAATAGCAACTTTTGAAGAAAGGAGTGCTAATTAACTAACTCATATTAAGTTTGTGCTTTGGTTGGCGTCGGGTACTTCCTTGTTTTCTCTGCATTGAATTGAAATTAAGTTATCACTCTAAGTGTTTTGTTCTAATTCAAATTGGAGCTTTCATGGAGTTGTGTATATTATTTACGTGTTAACTGATTACGTTATTTTAACCTTATATGTGTAAGTTACATTTCTTTGAAGATTTCTATAGTTAGTTGTAAGGGTTGTTTTTGGATAATTACGATAAAATTCTAGTTAGCTCCAATTTAATCCGGCGCCATGCATCAATGAAGGT
>NZ_JABVXE010000052.1:0-2909 GCF_013350085.1 Pseudoalteromonas sp. 0802
AGATTCAGCACCTTTATCAAAACGGGTAACTCTCACTTTTTCAAGCTAATGTGTCAGATCTTGTTTGAACTAATACAACTTATAATTTAATTATTCCACAATACCCGTTAATACTTTTGGCATTCCCAACCCATAGCCTTGGCCAAAACAAAAGCCAAGGCCTCTTGCTAATTCTACGTGTTCTTCAGTCTCCAAGCCCTCAGCACAGACTTTACATCCGAAAGACTCGTTGAAAGTCGATACGAATTTAAAAACCTTCTGGCAGTTAATATCATGCAGAGACTTAATACCAAAGTTTCCATCAAGCTTTATCATGTACACATCAAGCTCGCATAGCATTTCAAAATTAGAGACACCGGTACCAAAATCATCAATCGCAAATAGATACCCATTTGCTGTCATTGAATTGGTGTTCACCAAAACATCATTGAACATCTTGTGCGAACAGGGGCGCTCAGTAATTTCAAATATCACTCTTGTCATATCAATTTTGAATTTTCGAAAATAATAATTAACCAGTCGCTTAAAGCCCTCAGAAGCAACTTGGGCAGGTTGTGACTTCTCATCGCCTTATCAGGCGATGCTTCTTATTTCGTTAGCCGTTGCTCGATAGTATCGAGACTTATGCAGCTTCCATAAGCAGAGACGACCGTCCAGCCGCCTTTAATTCCAGAATGCCTTTATCCCGGATATTTAGGGCGGCATTTAAGTCGCGATCAATATCTCTGGTACCGCAAGACGGGCAATCCCATTTGCGAACCGATAAGGGCATTGCTTCCATTTTATGACCGCAACAATAGCAGGTTTTAGAACTGGCGTACCACTGATCTAGCTTTACTAGGTGCTTACCTTGCTCTTTCAGTTTGTATTCCAATTTCGCAACAAAGCTATGCCATGAGGCATCAGCAATATGTTTTGCAAGTTTGCGGTTTTTCATCATATTGGCTGATTTCAATGTCTCAACTATCACCGCTTGGTTTTCGTCAACGAGAGTTCGAGAGAGTTTGTGTTGAAAATCAGCGCGAGCATTCGCTACCTTTTCATGACATTTAGCAATAAGTATCCGAGCTTTTGCACGATTAGCACTGCCTTTGGCTTTTCTGGATAGCTGACGCTGCTTACGTCTGAGATTCTTCTCAGCGCGTTTTACAAATCTTGGGTTGGCTGTCTTTCTGCCGTTTGACTCAATCGCAAAATGAGACAAACCCAGATCGACACCTGTCACTGCTCTTAACGTGTGGAGAGGTGTTGAGAGTTCCACTCCATCATCCGCAAGGATTGATGCGTAGAACTTACCTGTCTTGCTCAGGTTTACAGTGATGCTTTTAATCACACCCGCAATCTCACGGTGAACATTCGCCTCTATAGGCTTCATTTTTGGAAGCTTAATTGCCCCATCAAGTACCCTTACACCCACGCAGTGGTAGCTCGACTGCTTGCCATGTCTACGTTTGAATTGTGGATACTTGGCTTTCAACTTCGGATTAAAGAAGTTGTCGAAGGCTTGGTGAAGATTGATCACCGATTGCTGTAAGGCGATTGAATCATATTGCTTCAACCAGTGGTATTTGCGGGATTTCTTAGCAACGGCAAGCAGTGGTTTTATATCCTTTTTTGGATTCAGTGTGACACCATGCTTGCGGTACATGTGCGATTTTAAATGCAGCGCTTTGTTATACGCAAAACGCACGGCACCAAACTGAGCGATTAAAAACTCAGCTTGCTCTTGTGTTGGATAAATGCGTACTTTTGTTGCTTTTAGCATTTCATTGCTCACCTGTATAATTTCAAGATATTATCGGCTTATATTGGGGTTGTAAAGTGAGTGCATACAGCAAAGAGTTACTTCAAGACTGCCTCAAAAAAGGCACTGCCTGAGCAAATTGATTATTCATCTGGTATTTACAACGAAGTACAGGCGCAAGTTGTTTACTGGAGTTATGATCGAACAATTAAGGGAAGCTTTTGACTCAGTGTGTGTAAAACTTGAATGCGAATTGATAGAAATGGATGGTGAACAGGATCACGTTCATTTACTGATCTCATACCCTCCTAAACTTTCAATCAGCCTAATGGTTAACAACTTAAAAGCAGTTTCATCTCGTATACTACGACTACAAAACACGCACCTTACAAGGCAGAGCACAAGCTCCGCCCTATGGTCTCGTTCATACTTTGCTTGCACTGCTGGCGGTGTGACTATTGAAACATTAAAAGCTTATGTGGAAAGTCAATCAACCCCAGATTAAGACGCTATCGCGTCTTACGCCTTATATCCCCGCCCTAATCGGGCGAGGGTTTACGGCGAAATCGCTAAAATAATCTGGCCTGATGCGCGTCCGTTACCCAAATCTAACCACATTAGTGATTTATTATAACGAGAACCACGATTATCATTAGCAAAAAAACGCCCCATATCAGCACGAACCTTTGCTTTATCGAAAATTCACCGAGAAAACCCCGTGATCAGAGCGAAGTGATGTCGCGGGGATGAATCTGTGTCACCCCTGCTCTTGAATATATTTTCGTATTATCTCTGCACTAGCATTTCCTACAGAACACACAAAGTATCCATCAGACCAAAATGTTTTCTCTTTCTAAAATTGGTTTTTGAGGTAAGGAAATGATTTCCAGATTTTAGTAGTTGTCGCTTGTTTAATCCTCCTTGCGTACTAGCCTACAGAATATCGAGTGCCGATTGTAATCAGCATATGAATGTGATCTTTGTCTATTTCAACCTCTTCGATCCTGAAGTCAGAAGATAGAGAAACATCGAAAACCGTTTTCTTAACAAACTTACCCAGATTTCCGTTTAGTAAAGGTTTTCTGGATTTAACTACCAGAATTAAATGAAGTGCAATTAAATATTTGCAGTGAGATTTAGTTTCATATTCCAACTTGACAACTCG
>NZ_JABVXE010000053.1:0-2718 GCF_013350085.1 Pseudoalteromonas sp. 0802
TATAAAGGTGCAATTAATGGTAATTCAGTTTGCCAAAGCTGCAATAAATCTGATTCAAGCTCAGAGGCTGAATTATATTTATTGGTTAAAAAATAATGCTGCCAAGATGATTCAGCCTGCTTTAGAGTGTTTAAACGTTTGAAAGCAAAACTGTGACAAATAGCATCACAATTAATAATCTCAAGGAATATATCGTCTTCATTTAGTGAATAGCGGTGCACATCAACATGGGCTGGGCAGTCAAATAAAAACCAGCTGTCATCGCTGTCATTAAGCTGCTGACAACACTCTATAATGCTTGAAAAGTCTAACCCTAAGTTCGAACGACTGCCATAGGGTAAAAACTTTACGCCGTCGTTATCTTGGTGAAACTGCTCACATGCAGAGGCAAAGTTTGGGTAATCACTCCAGCCTAGCTGATGCTCCCAAGCAAGACCAAGGTGAAGGCCTAAGTCGCCTTTTGGATCTAAATCGATGGCATACACAGGCACATTTGATTTTCTCAAAGCACAAGCAAGGTTGGCCACAATAGATGTTGTACCAGTGCCACCTTTAACTCCTTTTATAAAAATTCGCTTCATTTATGATTCTTTATTGCGTTTTTGTTAACTTTTTTCGTGCTCTGTGTTTGTGTTGTTGCTAATGCGATATCGTTAAGCAAAGGGTACTTTTTAATCGTTTTGCGATTTTTTTCAACATCAACAATTTCAACATAATCCGTTTCCTTGCCGCCAAATTGGCGTAACAGCTTTTCAATATCGTATTGAGTTAAGGTGTGTGAATTTTTTACTGCAAAGTTATTCATCTAAAAAAACCGTTATGAGAAAAATTAGCTTAAAAATGTTCACGATCCATGGACATAATCTGCATTATATATAGAATAGCGTTTAAAACTAGTACTAAAGTATCTTTTTTAAGGGTTTGTTGGTGCCTCATTTAAATATTACAGGACTAAACGGAGCTTTCTCTGAGCTAAAGCGAGGCGCAAACTATGCTTTACTTGCCCCGCTAGATAATCAGCTATTAGAGTTAACAAGGCATCTTTTAACCAATCATAAAGACTCGGTTTTTTTGCTTTCTGAACAAGTCGAATTATTTTTCGAAGGAGAGGGAAGCGAGTTATTATTTACCCTGTTCGAACAAGGGGTACTACGTCCTTTCCATTTACATCATAATGAGAATGTATCAAAAGGTTTGCATTTTTCCCGTGGTGTTATTAACGAAATAAAACAGTATGAGCAACTGAAAAACAGTACGGTTATCGTGCATGTCGATTCAGAACATTTAGTCTCTTTGAACGAACAGCAGCTTGGTGAAAAACTCAAGCTCTATGTTGCTTTGTCACAATCAAAAAATGTCACTTTAGTGTTTTTAATGTCAGGTGCTTATGTCAGTGAATTGAGACGTCAGTTATTAGCCTTAAACCGTTGCTTTGATGGCCTTATTTATATAACTCAAGAGGCATCAATTCGCACTCTTGAGTATGATTATTGGTGTCATAAAGAAGGAGTTATCGCTGGGCGTTCGGTTAATTTACAGCTTCATGATGGTCAACTTGCATTAGTTGAGGTAGAGCAAGAGGCTGATGATAAGTCGCAAGCAACGGAGCAAGACTTTGATGAAGACGAGGTATGGCTAACTCGAAGTGCTGTACCTGAGGGTACAAAGCTACCCGTGTTTTATAAAATAATTGATGATAATGATGCTCTTTTTTCTAAAGGGCTTACCAAAAAATCAGCGACGTTAGTTTTTGCAGTTACCCGATACACTGATTTAAAAGCGTTAGCCAAAGATTGCTTCTCTCTTCGAAAGAAGTGTGGTCGCCGACTGAAATTAGTAATTCAAAATGTTGATGGCATTATTCGTCACCAGGACGAGTGCTTATTTTTAACTTTAGGGGTTAACCTTATTTTATATAGTTATTCTGAGCCTTCGCGTTTACTGTCACAAATTCAGTCAATTCAAGGGTTTCAGTTTACAAGGCCACTACCGAAATCTATTGATGATGTTCTAAAGTACAGCGAAAATGTATTAGCTAAAGGTTATTTGTCTCCAGATAAGTTCGTACAGCAGGTTGCTAAACATAGTGACTCAGCTGCCAATCTGGGTGTAAGTGGCGTGCTTGTTATGTTGCAGCTTTTACCGCGTATTGATGCCATACACCCATTACATTTATTTCATGTAAAACGTGAAGGGGATATTTTTAGTTTTGCTGATGGCACGGTTTACCTTTATCTACATGCTTGTCGAGAGCACGATGTGGAAAGTGCGATTAAACATTTATTTAAATTACAGGTAAGCGACTTTTTTATGTCAAAAAATGTCATTGCTGATCATTTTTATATTCAGCAAGAATGTCGCCGTATGCAACGTCATTTTGCTGATACTGAAGTAACCGACTTTACCCAGCAATTGCAAGAAAATGTAAGTTATATTTTTGATACAAAATCAGCAGATATTGCAAATTTAAATACAGAGACACCGGAATTTAAAAAAGTGATTCGACCTATATCTGAGCCAGTAAAAGTGACCTTAAAAGGTGAGCTATCATGAGCTTAAATCAGTTTTTTATTACTTTTATCATCGCAATGTTAATCGGCATTTTGCTGAGTAATACAGGTAAGGTATTGTTTAATAAAGCAGTCGTGCTCTACCGAAAACTAACATTTAGGCATGTATTATTAACGCCTTATACGCCAAAACGACACAAGAAGGATA
>NZ_JABVXE010000054.1:0-2565 GCF_013350085.1 Pseudoalteromonas sp. 0802
CCTGTCACCTCAACTTGATAAATTGAATTAAAGCCCGGGGTATTCGATGGTTGGCGTTCAACCTTAAACGCGGCATGGAAGTCTTCTTGGGTTAATGTACCTGGTAGCCAACGATCTTGTACTTGGCTTGCATCAAGTAAGGCGGCATCAATAGCAGGGAACTGCTGCATAGTCGCTTTGGCTGTAATCGTGGTGAGTTCTTCTGCAGTGGGGTAGTTTTCTGAAACGGCAATTTCGGTGTTTGCGTCTGGAGCATAGCGACCCATGATTTCATCGATAGCGGTCTTAGTGTTTTCATCTCGGCTCGTAATGCTGGTGGTTGCGACGGTATTGTAATCAACATCTGCAAGAGTTTTGTCTTCAAGGTTAAAGGTTAAGGTAAGATCCGTTAGACCTTGTGCAAAAAAGTTTGGCTGAATAACAATACTGCCGTTATCTAAGGTTTGATAACTTTCACCGCCATGGGTATGCCCACCAAGCACTAAATCAATTCCAGTAACATTTTGTGCAATGCGGGTGTCTGTGCCTTCACCTAAGTGACTCACCATAACCATATAATCAACATCTTGACGGTATTGGTTTACAAGCTGCTCAGCCACTTCTTGCCACTGCCAATTCATTTTAAAATTAGCGATAAAATCAGGAATAGGCTCGTCTTCAACTGGTTCATCGAGTTCATTCCAAGGCACTGAAGTCATGCCAAAAAAGCCGATACGAAGGCAACCTACTTGGACAACAGAAAAATCAACACCGGCAAACGGCGTATCATCGCTACCATCATATTCGGTGTTACTTGAAAGCACGATGGCATTATCGTCATCGGCAAAGTCCAGTAGTTGCTCAGGTCCCCATGCATAGTCGTGGTTACCAATCACACGTACGTCAAAGGCCATGGCTTTTATTGCTTCGACTGTGGCTAACCCTTGTGATGTTTGTTCAGCTACGGTGCCTTTTTCATAATCGTCACCGCCATTGGTGAATAAAGTATTAGGGTTTTCAAGTTTAGCCTTGTCGTAGTAACTGCGAATACGGCTGAATAACTGCTCTTTAAAGCCGAAGCGCGCGTGTAAGTCAGCAACATGAATAAAGCGTACTGTTTGGTTACTGGCTGTGTCATTACATTGCTCGCCAATGGTTTTACTGGCTGCAGGAACGGTGCGAGACATTAAAGCAAAGCTACCAAATTCTGTAATAGCACTGACTGCAAATCCATCATTGCTTTGTTCTGTACTGAGAGTTTGCCATTGCTCATCGACTAACTGAACTATGCTAAAAGCAAGGTTGGTTTGTTCATCTGGTAATTTAATCGCTAAACTTAATGGCTCAGCAAATATCAGGTTATTAGGGCGAAAGGTATGAATACTCGAGACAATACCTTGCTCTATATCCGTGCTTGAAGCGCTCGTCTCAGTGTAAGTAAATGTAGTGTCTGTTGTGACTGTGTTACTTATTGCATTAAGTGTGACATCGCCTTGTGCGAATTCAGCTGATACGCCATTTTCGACAGAAATAATCAAACCAGACTGTTCAGGAGCTGTTGCGACTTCTTTTGTTGTTTTATCCCCACCGCATGCTGTTAGTAATAAGCTAGTCAGAATAATGACCAATAGTTGAGTATTAGAGCGCACTTGTTGGTCCCTTTTTCAAAAGAAACTTTATAATTCCAGCTCCCATGTAAACGACATCAAGAAAAATTTGTTTTGTAGAATAAATCATTTTCGTTTTTGCTCAAGTCTTCAGCACATTTATCCAAATTGCAAGTTCAATTATGAAGACTATATGATGAAAGGAAAAAATAACAGGTTAACCACAAAAGCATATGCTTGTTCACTATAGTTAAAAAATTACATACTTGTTTTCTAACCATAAATTTTTGTTGTAACCATATTGTATTACTGTGTTCAACTTTATAATTAATAGGCTCTATTTCTACTGAAACTATATTATTCATATGCATCATCTGGAGAGGCAATTTTTCTGAATAATACGTTAGGTTAGTTAGTAGCTAGCATAAGGTACGACAGGTTTACCCGGGAAAGCCAGTTCGCTATACACCGGATTAAAGTAATAACGGAAGTACAGCTGAGCATAATTCGGCTCGTAAAAATCGGCTCTATCTAAGTTGACGTAACCACCAAAGAACCAATGAGGCGTGAATCGATACTCAAAACTTGCCCCTAAGTTATACGATAAACCACTGCTGGTATCGCCTTCAAAGTAAGGTACAACACCCGTTACAGCTGTTTGAGCCTCTGCTTGGCCTTGCAAAATAGGGTCGTTAGGAAAAAATGCGATGTCGTCTGTCGTGGTGGTTGACCAAGACACCCCAGCACGAAGCCTATATATAAAATTATGACCAACTCGCTTATCAAAAATCACAGGTAATGAAGCGCCCAAGTAGTTTTGTGGGCTGTAATAGCCACCATGTCCCCAGGTTTCTTCACTTAAATTATACTTATACGACCAGTGTAATAAGTTAAGACCTAGGCTTAATTCGGTGTTTCTTTCGCGAATATAACGATAATAACTGCCACCCATTAGGCTGTAGCTTTGATTGTCTTTTAC
>NZ_JABVXE010000055.1:0-2501 GCF_013350085.1 Pseudoalteromonas sp. 0802
GTAAGCGTAACTAATAGCACACATTAACGGTAATTGGTTTTCTCGGGTGGATCAATTTTGTTGACCATTTAACCGGCCAAGTAATTGGCGCTAGGGCTGATCAGTTTTACTCCGTTGCCGCCGTATTAACGCTTAATGAGATATTCCAAGGTAGCAGATGGTCCAGATCATCGCCATCGCTTATCAGTGGCAATTGCTTGAACAGAGCCATGAGGTAATCCACCGGCATGAGGCCGTTGGCTTTGGCGGTTTCAACCACGCTATAGAGTATGGCGCTGGCTTGTGCACCACCGCGTGATTTTGAGAACAGCCAAGCTTTGCGGCCAATAACGAACGGTTTAATGGCGCGTTCTGCACGATTGTTGTCGATAGCGACAGCACCGTTGGCTAAATATACCTGTAACTTGCTCCATTGCCCGAGCGTGTAATGAATGGCTTTACCGAGCAGCGACTGGTTATTGACGCTAAGTGCTGACTTGTCGAGCCAGTCTTTAAGTTTATTCATGATTGGCAGCGACAGCTCTTGCCGGGCTGCATGCTTGGCTTCAATGGTGTAGTCGCGAATGCGCTGTTCAATACCATAGAGCTTTTGGATAAAACTCAACGCTTGGTCAGCTTTACCGGTTTTATTTTTGCCTTGTACGGCCTTGGCTTCAATAAACTTACGCCGTGCATGCGCCCAACAACCAGCAAGCTGTGCATCGGTTTTCTCATAGCCTTGATAACCGTCCACTTGCAACGGGCCTTGGTAGCCTTGCAAAAAGTGAACTGGATGTGAGCTGCCACGACCATCTTGGTAGTCGTACAAAACGATATTGGGTGATCCGTCGGGTTTAGGTTTGTCGGTGCCACAACCATACACCCACATGTAACACTTGGATTTATCGACATCGAGCACGTTCACCGTCGTCTCATCCGCCCACAGCATCGGTTGCTCAAGTAGTATGTCATGCATTCGCTGGTATATCGGCCTGAGCTTTTCACTCACTTTTAAGAGCCAACGGCTCATGGTTTGGCGATTCAGTTCAATACCGAACTGCTTAAATAAGGCTTCTTGGCGATAAAGCGGTAAGCCAAACTGGAACTTGGCGCTGATAATTTGTGCAAGTAAGCTTGGGCTGGCAATGCTCTTTGGTAAAATGCTTAGCGGCACCGGTGCGATTTTAATGGTCGTTTCAGTGCCGTGCTTTTCACATAAGCGGCAGCTGTATTTCGGCCGCACGTGGCGCAGCACTTTAATGGTCGCCGGAATAAATTCAAGCTCTTCGCTGGTTTCTTCACCCATACGGTGCAAGTCATGGCCACAGCAATCGCAGACTTTATCTTCGTCAGGAATATCGTGAAGCACGTCTTCACGCGGCAATGAAGCATCAATGCTTGGCCGGCGTGTTTTCTTACGCGTGTAAGTAATGGTTGCGTCAGCGGCGATTTCATCTACTTCAGGTTCAAGCAATGCTTCAAGTTCGTTAAACAACGAGCCTTGACCAGGTAAACTTTCCGTACTCGCGGCAAAGCGCTTTTGTAGCGATAATTGCCATTGCTCCATCATGTGGCGTAGCTTTTGCTGTAACCCTTGATTTTCAGATTGCAGTTTGAGAACCATTTTTTTCAGGCTCTCAACATCATCTGGGAGTGGCTTTTTATCGTGTGTTTTCATGGGGCACATTATACCCCATCTACCTGCTGTAATCCGCTATTTTAAAGGGTTCTCTTAGACCGATTGGTGTTCGATCATCAGCTGTTATGCAGGATCCTTATAAGGCAATTTAGGATCATATTGTGCTGCTAAAATGCAGCGGTTGATGGCCTTTCATGAGCGTAATATCAAGGCCTTCAAGTAGCCATTGCCACTGTTGTGGTGACAGGTTTAACACACTATCGTTGAGCTTACGCGGCCATTTAAACTTGTTTTTCTCAAGGCGTTTGTACCACAAGCAAAAACCGGTTTTATCCCAGTACAGTGCTTTGACTTTGTCGCGCTGGCGATTACAAAATACAAACAGCGCACCGCTAAACACCGGCAGCTCCATTTCGGCTTCGACAATGGCACTGAGGCCATTGATACTTTTCCGAAAATCAACCGGCTGCTTATACAAATAAATCGCCGAAGGTTCTACGAACATTTTCATGCAGCAAGCGACTTCACTAACTGCGCCAACCAATGTGGCTCAACGTGCAGCGGCAAGGTAAGTGCTAGGCCGCCATAATTTAGCGTCAGTGAATGATGGTTCGTCTGCATCACTTGTTGCGCTTGCACAAAACCGTTATCGTTTTGTTCGAGCAGCTCACGACGACGCTTGCTAAAGTATGCTGGGTTTAAATCTCGTTCTGTACAAAATGCTGCTTGGGTTTGACCGCTTTGCTCAAATGCTTCGAACAGCTCAAGCCACTGAGCATGGCTGCGATGGGTACGACTCATAAATCACCTCGTTAGTTGAAACGTGGTGATAAATTAGGCCATCTGCAAAAACATGCCTAGGTGTGGTTGCTGTTACGGTTAC
>NZ_JABVXE010000056.1:0-2436 GCF_013350085.1 Pseudoalteromonas sp. 0802
AATTGGTAGACACAAGGGATTTAAAATCCCTCGCTGGTAACAGCGTGCCGGTTCAAGTCCGGCCCCGGGCACCATTTATATAAAATACCTCTTCTTTATTTCATTTATATTTTTTTTATAACCTCATCTGACTATTTTTTTATTGCCAAAATAGCTCTATAGTTTCCTTAGTCTTTTAAAATCAGCAAATGCGTTTTCAAGTTTTCAGCACTACTGAATTCACTAAATAGATCAAGGAAAGAGAATGGAGCAATTTAAACGTGGTTTAAATCAGTTTTGGGTAGGCGCCGTATTTGGGCTTTGTCTAGCGATCTCGTTAGTACTCCTTCCTGTTGCGATTATTATGTCGAACATTAACGACGTACTTAAAATTCATGAAATCAGTGTGCTTGTTGATAAAGTATCGACCGTCTTCGATAAATCAGAACAGGCTATTAGTAATGCCAAAGCGGCGCTAACCGATTTTGATAATGACGTGGTGATGGCTATGCTCACCGCCGTGCAATCTTATCAGCAACAATCGCAGCCATTATTAAGTGCAGAGCAAAAACAAGCATTAAAAGCGCAAATAAAAGAGCAGCTTGTTACGCAGCTTGAATCCAAACTTAACGAGCAACAGATTACATTCATATTGTCTGTTTTTGAAAAATTAGCAAATACAAAAAAGGGAGCACAATCGCTCCCCAATTAAGTAATAACTTGGCTTGATTATTTGCGCCACGCGCCTTTAGGAATAGTTTGATTTAGCTTTTTGTTTTGCGAAGGATCAAAAGTAGGTAATTTACCTGCCTTACGTTGTGTGTTGTAGTCCTTCGCGAGCCAAATAACGACGCCCGATAACATAAATAAAGCGATGACGTTAACAATAGCCATTAAACCCATCGAAACATCGGCAAGGGTCCATACTAATGGTAATTCTCCAAGCGCACCAAACATCACCATACCAAGTACCAGTAGTCGGAAGATCAACATACCCGATGCATGGTTATGCTCTAAGAACAATAAATTGGTTTCCGCGTAAGAATAATTAGCAACAATCGAGGTAAATGCAAAAAACAAAATTGCAATTGCAACAAAGGTGGCACCCCAGCTACCAACATGTTCTTCAAGGGCAGCTTGTGTTAACGCAATGCCAGTCACACCTGAATCAGGTATAAGCTGTTGTGATAATAAAATAAGTGCTGCAGTTGCAGAACATATAATAATTGTATCTACAAATACGCCGAGCATTTGTACATAACCTTGTGAGGCTGGGTGCGGTGGGTTAGGTGTTGCCGTTGCAGCAGCATTTGCAGCGCTACCCATACCAGCTTCATTAGAGAATAAGCCACGCTTAATACCCTGGATCATGGCCTGCATTACACCATAACCTATTGCACCCGCACCCGCTTGCTCGATACCAAAGGCACTATTAATAACATGCATAAATACGCCCGGTAATAAATCGTAGTTCATGGCACACACATAAAGTGCAACTAACAAATAAGCCAGCGCCATAAATGGCACAACCATTTCTGCAAAACGTGAAATAGTTTTTAAGCCACCAAAAATAATAATACCTGACCCTAATACTAAGCCGATACCTACAACATAGTTTGGAATACCAAACGCAACATCAAATGCAGCAGCAATAGAGTTTGATTGAACGGCATTAAACACCAATCCAAAAGCAAGAATAAGGCAAAGAGAAAAGATCACACCCATCCAACGTTTGCCCAAACCATATTCCATATAATAAGCAGGGCCACCGCGAAAGTTGCCATCTTCATCGACGGTTTTATATGCCTGAGCAAGAGTACTCTCGGCAAAACTTGTCGCCATACCTATTAAAGCAATAAGCCACATCCAGAAAATTGCACCGGCACCGCCTAAATAAAGTGCAACGGCAACACCTGCCATATTACCCGTACCAACTCGCGCAGCTAAAGAAGTACAAAATGCTTGGAATGAAGAAATGCCATCGCCAGAACCTTGGCGGCTCTGAAACATCACTTTGACCATATGTGGGAATTGAGTGAATTGAATAAAACCGAGTCGAAGAGTGAAAAATAGCCCCGCAGCTATTAAAAGGTAAACCAGAATGTGACCCCAAAGGAGACCACTTATACTATTTATAATGTCTGTCATTTTTCTTGCCTTGTGAGCGAGTGGAAAATCTGCGGCGCAAGTTACCATAACAAGCGAGGAGAGTTTAGTTATTCTGCTAAAAAACATCAGTTATCCACAGTTATTTGTGGGTAACCTGTTTGCGTTTAGTGGGTATCTGATCAATTTGAAAATAATCAAAAAAACCTTCAAAAAGTGCTTGCGTTAAAAATCCATCTCCCTATAATGCGACCCCACTGACACGGCGGGCAGTAACGAAAGGCGCTGAACAACGTAGCAGAGAGTTAAGTGAAACTTCGGTTTCAAATAATCGAAAGAAAGTTTGAAATT
>NZ_JABVXE010000057.1:0-2271 GCF_013350085.1 Pseudoalteromonas sp. 0802
GCCTAAGTCGCCTTTTGGATCTAAATCGATGGCATACACAGGCACATTTGATTTTCTCAAAGCACAAGCAAGGTTGGTTACAATCGATGTTGTACCTGTCCCGCCTTTAATTCCTTTTAAAAAAATTCGCTTCATTTATGATTCTTTATTGCGTTTTTGTTAATTTTTTTTGTGCTCTGTGTTTTTGTTGTTGCTAATGCGATATCGTTAAGTAAAGGGTACTTTTCAATCGTTTTGCGATTTTTTTCGACATCAACAATTTCAACATAATCCGTTTCCTTGCCGCCAAATTGACGTAGCAACTTCTCAATATCATATTGAGTTAAAGTAAGAGAATTTTTTACTGCAAAGTCATTCATCTAAAAAACCGTAGTGAGAAAAGTTTGCTTAAAATTGTACACGATCCATGGACATAATTTGCATTATATATAGAATAGCGTTTAAAACTAGTACTAAAGTATCTTATTTAAGGGTTTATTGGTGCCTCATTTAAATATTACAGGTCTAAACTGCGCTTTCTCTGAGCTAAAGAAAGGGGCAAGTTATGCTTTACTTGCCCCTTTAGACAATCAGCTATTAGAGTTAACAAGGCACATTCTAATCAATCATGAATCCCCAACTTTTTTGCTTTCTGAACAAGTCGAACTATTTTTTGAAGGAAAGGATAATGAGTTTTTTTTCACTTTGTTCGAACATGAGGTACTGTATCCTTTCCATTTAAATAGTAATAATAACATATCAAAAGATTTGCATTTTTCTAGTGGTATCATTAACGAATTAAAGCAGTATGAACAACTGGAAAACAGTACGGTTTTTGTACATGTCGATTCAGAACATTTATTCTCCTTAGGTGAGCAACTGCTTGGTGAAAAACTGAAGCTCTATCATGCTTTGTCGCAGTCAAAAAATGTCACTTTAGTGTTTTTAATGTCAGGTACCTATGCCAGTGAACTAAGACGTCAGTTGTTAGCCTTAAATCATTTCTTTGATGGTCTTATTTATATGACTCAAGAAGCATCAATTCGCACCCTTGAGTATGATTATTGGTGTCATAAAAAAGGAGTTATTGCTGGGCGCTCAGTCAATTTGCAGCTTTATGATGGTCAGCTTGCATTAATTGAAGAAGAGCAAGAAGCCGATGAAAAGTCGCAGCCAACGGCTCAAGATTTTGATGAAGACGAGGTATGGCTAACTCGCAGTGCTGTGCCTGAGGGGACAAAGCTCCCTGTTTTTTATAAAATTATTGATGACAATGATGCTCTTTTTTCTAAAGGGCTAACTAAAAAGTCAGCGACCTTAGTATTTGCCGTTAGCCGCTACACTGATTTAAAAGTATTAGCCAAAGATTGCTTCTCTCTTCGTAAAAAATGTGGTCGTCGGTTGAAATTGGTTATTCAAAATGTTGATGGCATTATTCGCCATCAAGATGAGTGCCTATTTTTAACCTTAGGGGTTAATCTTATTTTATATAGTTATTCTGAGCCTTCGCGATTACTGTCACAAATTCAGTCAATTCAAGGGTTTCAGTTTTCAAGACCCCTACCAAAATCGATTGATGATGTTCTAAAATACAGTGAAAATGTATTGGCTAAAGGGTATTTACCTCCTGTTAAATTCGCAGAGCAGGTTGCGAAGCATAGTGATTCTGCTGCCAATCTTGGCGTAAGCGGCGTACTTGTTTTGATGCAGCTTTTGCCACGTATTGATGCGATACACCCATTGCATTTATTCCATGTAAAGCGCGAAGGGGATATTTTTAGTTTTGCTGATGGTACGGTTTATCTTTACCTACATGCTTGTCGAGAACACGATGTTGAAAGCGCAATTAAGCATTTATTTAAATTACAGGTGAGTGACTTCTTTATGTCAAAAAATGTCATTGCTGATCATTTTTATATTCAGCAAGAATGTCGCCGCATGCAACGTCATTTTGCTAATACTGAAATAACAGACTTTACTCAGCAATTACAAGAAAATGTAAGCTATATTTTTGACGCAAAAGCATCAGATATAGCAAGTTTAAACACTGAAACACCGGAATTTAAAAAAGTGATTCGACCTATATCCGAGCCAGTAAAAGTGACCTTAAAAGGAGATCTGTCATGAGCTTAAATCAGTTTTTTATTACTTTTATCATCGCAATGTTAATCGGCATTTTGTTGAGTAATACAGGTAAGGTATTGTTTAATAAAGTAGTCGTGCTCTACCGAAAACTAACATTTAGGCATGTATTATTAACGCCTTATACGCCAAAACGACACAAGAAGGATA
>NZ_JABVXE010000059.1:0-1377 GCF_013350085.1 Pseudoalteromonas sp. 0802
GTAGGAGATGTATGGACTCCTCCCCCAAATAGGGTGAGTACGGTATAAAGAGATTGGACAATTACTTTTACCAATAAGGAATCCATACATGTCAAAATTTAACCTAATTAGTATCGACTTGGCAAAAAATGTTTTTCAAGTCGGTAAGTTTTTTCGTCAAAACCTACAAAGTAATAAAGCGGTGAGCAGAAAACAGTTACTGTCGATACTCACCACTTCTCCTCGTTGTAAAGTTGTTATGGAATCATGTGGCGGTGCTCATTATTGGGCACGCAAAGCGCGTAGTGCAGGTCATGAAGTCGTGATTCTAGACCCTCGGTTTGTCAAAGCATTTAGAGTTGGCCAGAAAACAGATGCAAATGATGTAATTGCAATAGCTGCCGCTTCTTTCTCGCCTAATGTTCGCCCGTGTAAATCACTGACACAAGCACAGCAAAGTCTACAGTCGATAGATCGAATGCGTGCGTTAGCTGAAAAGCAGAAACGACAGCTGGCTAATCAAATCAGAGGCTTGTTACTTGAATTTGGAATTGTAATCAAGCAGTCAGAATGCGCGTTTAGGCAAGCCATTCCTGAGATTCTAGAGGATAGCGATAGTGGGTTAACCGCTGGCTTAAGGCAGTGTATAGCTCAGTGCTATGAATTATTTAAAGCCCAATCAACATTAAAAGAAACATTAAATGAGTTGCTGACAGGTTTAGTGAAACAAGATGAGCAATGTGAGCGCTTACTGGCGCTTGAGGGTGTCGGGCCTATCACAGCGGTTGGTTTATTAATAAGCTTAAGTGACACAGCCCATTTTACGAGTGGACGTAATGCGGCAGCCAATGTTGGTGTCACCCCGCGTCAGCACTCAAGTGGTGGAAAAGTACGAATAGGTCATATAGCCAAATACCGTGGCGAGATAACATTACGGAGCCACTTGTTTCTGGGAGCCAGAGCGGTCATCAGTCAGTTAAAGCATCGAGAACCAAAAACGAAAAAAGAACAATGGCTCAAAGCATTAGTTGAAAGACGGGGTGTGAAGTGCGCCGCCATTGCGTTAGCAAATAAAACAGTTAGGACAGCGTATGCCATGCTGAAAAAGGGCACGAGTTATGAACCCAGTTTACTAGCCAATTAATATTTAGCCTTCAATAACAGAAACAACAGTATTGACCAAGAACCTGCGTTAAGCGGTTAGACCCACCCTTGATAGCCTGTAAAGTACCTGGCGTGTTAAAACACCGAGTAGGAGAAGAGGCACAAGGGCGCGAATACATCAAAGGGCCGAGGTAGCTCCTCATTATGAGCCCGCATATAAGTACGCAGTCTGACAAAATTAACGAAGAGTATTGTGCAATAGGAGGAGTCCATATAAGGTACTTTAGTGCCGAA
>NZ_JABVXE010000005.1:0-254163 GCF_013350085.1 Pseudoalteromonas sp. 0802
ACTCTCGCTAACTTTACTCTCGCTAACTTTACTCTCGCTAACTTTACTCTCGCTAACTTTACTCTCGCTAACTTTACTCTCGCTAACTTTACCCTTGCTAACTTTCACCCATAAAAAAACCGCTAACTGTGTAGCGGTCTTTTTTGTGTTAAGTGCGGGTCAAATCACGCTTAACTGTACTCTTTTGCGGTGTTTATAGCTCGTCTTCAGCTAATAGGCCTGCATCTTCACCATCTTCTGGTTGTTCTGTTGCCTGAAGTAATAGCATCTCACGTAACTTACCTTCGATCTCATCTGCGATCTCTGGGTTGTCTTTTAAGAACTTAATTGAGTTTGCCTTACCTTGACCAACTTTGCTGCCATTGTAGCTGTACCAAGCACCTGATTTTTCAACAATCTTATGCTTAACACCTAGGTCAATTAACTCGCCTTGTTTAGAAATACCTTCACCATACATGATGATGAACTCAGCTTGTTTAAACGGCGGAGCAACCTTGTTCTTAACAACTTTAACGCGGGTTTCGTTACCTACAACCTCGTCGCCTTCTTTCACAGAACCAATACGACGAATATCGATACGTACTGAAGAGTAGAATTTAAGTGCGTTACCACCTGTTGTTGTTTCAGGGTTACCAAACATAACACCAATTTTCATACGGATTTGGTTGATGAAAATACATAGTGTGTTTGAACGCTTGATGTTACCTGTAAGCTTACGTAAAGCTTGTGACATTAAACGAGCTTGTAGACCCATGTGTGAGTCACCCATGTCACCTTCGATTTCAGCTTTAGGTGTTAAAGCTGCTACCGAGTCAACAATCACAACATCAACGGCACTTGAACGAACTAACATGTCACAGATTTCTAATGCTTGCTCACCAGTATCTGGTTGAGAAACAAGTAAGTCATCAATGTTTACACCCAATTTTTGTGCGTATACAGGATCTAGAGCATGCTCAGCATCTACGAATGCACACGTTTTACCTTGCTTTTGAGCTTCAGCGATAACTTGTAAAGTAAGCGTTGTTTTACCTGATGATTCAGGACCATACACTTCAACAATACGACCCGTAGGTAAACCACCAATACCTAGTGCGATATCGATACCTAGTGAACCTGTTGAGATTGCTTCAATATCTAGGGCTTTATTGTCGCCCAGTTTCATAATTGAGCCTTTACCAAATTGACGCTCAATTTGTGATAAAGCAGCGTCTAAGGCTTTTTGTTTGTTATCGTTCATTCTGTTCTCCAAATCCGGCTAATGCAGACAGTATACTGTATGAAATCACAGTATCAAGCTAATTTTCAGATTTTATCAATTCAATTATATTTTTTAATGAATAAACAATAGCTTGCAGTCTAACTTCAGCTCGATCGCCAGAGAAAACTTGCTGACTTGGGTAGTTTTGACCAGCAAAATGAATGCAAAACCATACTAATCCCACAGGTTTATCCAGTGTTCCACCACCGGGGCCTGCTATCCCCGAAATAGCTATTGCGATATCTGCGTTTGCAGCTTTTGCCGCCCCCGATGCCATTTCAACAACGGTTTGCTCACTCACCGCACCAAAGCTGTTTAAGGTTTGCTTGCTAACGCCAATGAGCTCATGTTTTGCTTGGTTACTATAAGTAACAAACGCTCGGTCAATATAATTAGAACTGCCAGGGGTATCGGTTAGTGCATAACTCACTCCACCACCAGTGCATGATTCTGCGGTAGTGATCCATAAGCGTTTATCCGTTAAAATAGCTCCTAATTTCGCAGCAAGTGTTTTAATCTCTTGATGTAATTCCATATTCAGCCTTTGGGTAAATACATGTCGTTTGATCTTTATGCACCGCACACTATAAAACAACAAACCCCTATGATGCAGCAGTATCTAAAAATAAAAGCCGAGCATCGGGATATTTTATTGTTTTATCGTATGGGCGACTTTTACGAACTTTTCTTTGATGATGCCAAGCGTGCAGCACAACTTCTTGATATTTCTCAAACCCATCGAGGTAAAGCCGGTGGCGACCCCATTCCAATGGCGGGCGTACCCTATCACGCAGTCGAAAACTATTTAGCTCGCCTTGTACAAATGGGTGAGTCAGTAGCTATTTGTGAACAAGTTGGTGACCCAGCGACTAGCAAAGGCCCTGTTGAGCGTAAAGTTGTACGTATTGTTACACCGGGCACAATTTCTGACGAAGCATTATTACAAGAACGCCAAGACAACCTGCTAACCAGTGTATGGCAAAACAAACAAGGCCTATATGGTATTGCTTATTTAGATATTAACTCTGGCCGGTTCAATGTGTTAGAAGTTAATACCGACGAAGCATTTAGCTCAACATTACAGCGTTTAGCCCCTGCTGAGCTACTTTACAGTGAAACATTTGCAAATGTGCACTTAATTGAACATATCAAAGGCGCGCGTCGTCGCCCTGAATGGGAATTTGATCTAGATACTGCGCAGCATTTACTTTGCGACCAATTTGGCACCAAAGATTTAGTTGGTTTTGGAGTAGACAAAGCACACGCAGCTTTAGTCGCTGCAGGCTGCTTAATGCAATACGTAAAAGACACTCAGCGTATTGCCCTGCCGCATATCCGTGCAATCACCCTTGAACAAAACGAACACGCGGTGATCTTAGATGCAGCAACTCGTAAAAACCTTGAACTAACGGTTAATTTATCGGGTGGTTACGAAAACACGCTTGCGCAAGTACTTGATAAAACAGCCACAGCTATGGGTTCACGCTTATTAAAGCGTCGTATTCATACCCCTGTGCGCAGCAAAACAGAGCTCAACTCTCGACTAAACGCAATTAGCGCAATTATCGATGCGCAATTATGTGGTGAGCTACAAGAGTCATTAAAGCAAATTGGCGACATTGAGCGTGTTATCGCCCGTTTAGCGCTTTGCACAGCACGCCCGCGTGATTTAACGCGCCTGCGTAGCGCGCTGCAAGCTCTCGCGCCACTTCACGAACTATTACTAGATGCTAACGATCCGCGTATTAGTCAAATTATTGCTAAGTCGCAACAGTTACCTGAACTACAAGACTTACTAGAGCGTGCTGTAATCGAAACCCCACCGGTGCTTATTCGTGATGGGGGTGTTATTGCACCAGGTTACAACAGCGAGCTTGATGAATGGCGAGCGCTAAGCCAAGGCGCAACCGATATTCTTGAAAAGCTTGAAGAACGTGAGCGTGAACGCACAGGCATTAGCACCTTAAAAATTGGCTATAACAAGGTGCATGGCTTTTTTATTGAGGTAAGCCGCGCGAACTCGCACTTGGTTCCTGCGGATTATATTCGCCGCCAAACGCTAAAAAATAATGAGCGCTATATTATCCCTGAGCTTAAAGAGCACGAAGATAAAGTACTTGGTAGCCAGTCAAAAGCGCTAGCGCTTGAAAAACAGCTTTACGAGCAACTCTTTGAGTTTATTGCTCCGCACATTGAGCAGCTACAAACAATGGCAGCTGTCCTAGCAGATTTAGATGTACTGAACAATTTAGCCGAACGTGCGCAAGCGCTTAATTATGCTAAGCCAACTCTGTGTGATAACGATAATATCAGTATTAAGCAAGGTCGCCACCCGGTAGTAGAGCAGGTAATGAAAGACCCGTTTATAGCTAACCCTGTGGAGCTTAATAACGACCGTAAAATGCTGATTATCACAGGTCCAAATATGGGTGGTAAATCGACCTATATGCGCCAAACTGCACTTATTGTTCTAATGGCTCACATTGGTTGTTACGTTCCTGCTGATAGCGCAGAAATTGGTAATATTGACCGTATTTTTACGCGTATTGGCGCAAGTGATGACCTAGCATCAGGACGCTCAACCTTCATGGTTGAAATGACCGAAACAGCAACTATTTTAAATAACGCCACAGCACAATCACTGGTACTGATGGATGAAATTGGTCGCGGTACTTCGACTTATGATGGCTTATCGCTTGCCTATGCAACGGCTGATTATTTAGCATCAAAAATTGCCGCTAAAACCTTATTTGCAACTCACTATTTTGAGTTAACCGAACTGGCCGAACAAAAAACGGGATTGGTTAATGTGCACCTAGATGCCATTGAACACAACGACACCATTGCCTTTATGCATACCGTGCTTGAAGGCGCAGCAAGCAAGAGCTTTGGCTTACAAGTTGCTGCCTTAGCGGGTGTACCAAAAGCGGTGATCCAACAAGCAAAACAAAAGCTTAAAATGCTTGAGAACCATCAACCTGTTACTGCCCCTATTGAGCAACAACAGCAAACATTAAGTTTTGATGATGAGCCTTCTGAGCTTGAATTAACCTTAAAACAGCTTGATCCAGATAGCTTAACGCCAAGACAAGCACACCAACTACTGTATCAATTAAAAGATTTACTGTAGTGCAATAAAAGAGGCATAAAAAAAGCTGACGTAAACGTCAGCTTTTTTGTGTGTTCTAGACCCGAAGGCCTATGTATTGTTGTCAAATTAGGTGAATTGGTCGAATAGGCTATCTGTACTTAACCCTTCGTGTTGCAAAATGTCTTTTAAGCGACGTAATGCTTCCACTTGTATTTGTCTTACACGTTCACGTGTTAAGCCTATTTCACGACCAACATCTTCAAGGGTTGATGGCTCATAGCCTAGTAAACCAAAACGACGAGCAAGTACTTCACGCTGTTTCGGGTTTAACTCTCCAAGCCAATCAACAATATGCTTGTTGATGTCATTATTTTGTACTTCGCCTTCTGGACCATAGTCTTTTTCATCGGCGATAATATCTAATAACGCTTTGTCATTTTCACCGCCGATAGGTGTATCCACCGAGGTGATTTTTTCGTTTAAACGCAGCATCTTAGTGACATCTTCAACCGGCTTATCTAAGCACTCTGCAATTTCTTCTGCGGTTGGTTCATGGTCAAGTTTCTGCGTTAATTCACGGGCTGTTCTTAAATAAACATTAAGCTCTTTGACCACATGAATAGGTAAACGAATCGTACGTGTTTGGTTCATGATGGCACGTTCAATGGTTTGACGTATCCACCAAGTTGCATAAGTTGAAAAACGAAAGCCACGTTCTGGGTCAAATTTCTCAACGGCTCTGATAAGGCCTAAATTACCTTCTTCAATAAGGTCTAGTAGCGCGAGGCCACGGTTGTTATAGCGGCGGGCAATTTTCACCACTAAACGTAAATTACTTTCAATCATTCGCTTGCGAGAGGCTTCACAGCCTTTCAGTGCTTTTCGAGCAAAATAGACTTCTTCTTCTGCGCTTAACAGCGGAGAAAAACCAATCTCACCAAGATACAGCTGTGTAGCATCTAAATTCTTGGCAACTTCTTCTTTTGCAAAAATTTCATCTTCGTTGTCGACTTCTTCAAGTAATTCAGAAGACTCTTCTTCGACTACCGTGTCATCAAATTTATCGTCAATCGCGTCAGTTTTTTTCTCAAGTTTTGCTGTGTGACCCATAAGCGTCCTCCCGAGCAAATATGTGATTGAGCTAAATCACTTTATCAATACCCTAAATGGCTAAGGTAGATACTTAGCAGGATTGACTGCTTGACCCCGATAACGAATTTCAAATCTCAAAGCCGTAACCGAAGAGTCTGAACTGCCCATTTCTGCTATTTTCTGCCCTGCCTTTACTTCCTGTTTTTCCTTTACAAGCAACTTTGAATTGTGCGCGTAAGCACTTAGATAATCATCATTGTGTTTCAAAATGATTAAATTACCATACCCCCTCAATGCGTTGCCCGCGTATACCACAGTTCCATGTGCAGCAGCTAAAACAGAAGCCCCTTGTTTATTAGTGATCTGTAATCCTTTAAAGCCATTCTCTTTGTTAGAGAAGCGTTTTGTGACTTTACCTTTTGCAGGCCAGCCCCATACAACTTTGGCATTAGAATTACGCTTTTTTTCACTAATTATTTTGTTGGCTTGTTTCTGAACATACTCTCGTTGTTTTGGCTGATCAAGCTCTTTTTTTAATTTTTTGTTATTTTTTTGTATAGAAACAGTAGACTTTTTACTCGAATTCGTATATTTTTTCGTCTTTTTTAATTTTTGTGCCGATTTTGTGAGCGAAATACTCTGCCCAGGGAAGATGGTATAAGGTGCTGGAATATCGTTTATTTTTGCGAGGGTTCGAAAATCTTGCTGAGCGCTAAAAGCAATTGAATACAAAGTATCGCCCTTTTTGACTACATATTTTGAGCCAGAGATATTTACTTTGCGTGTGACGGGTTTAACTTTATTATCTAAACTACTAACCGGTGCAGGTGCTTCGCGAGAAGTACAACCAAAGAGCAAAATACTAAGAAACAAAGTAACATAGACTGTTAACTGCCTGCTCATCGTAAAATGCTCCTTATCGTACTAGTTTAATGGTTTTACGGGTTATCGTAGTAAAAAGTACGCAACCACAACTAAAACAACTAATCCCCAGCCAAGCGCTTCAACATATTGACGTAATTTTTGCTCCATTTTAACGCCGCCCCACTTCATTAAAGCCGACACTAAGAAGAAACGCGCGCCACGACCTATTGCTGAGGCAATTAAAAATGGCAAGAATGCCATTTGCATCAAACCTGCACCTATGGTGAAAACCTTATAAGGTATAGGAGAGAAGCCCGCTAAAAACACCACCCATACACCATAGTTTTCAAACCAACTTAGCGCTGTGTCAAATTTAGCTTGCCAACCCATTTGCGCAATCAGCGGCTCAACTACCGGTTCGAATAACCAAAAGCCAAGTAAATAACCTAAAATACCGCCAATCACTGAAGCAATAGTCGTAAAGCTGGCAAAGCGCCATGCTTTATCTGGTTGGGCTAGCGACATAGGGGCTAGCATGACATCCGGTGGCACCGGAAAAAAAACAGATTCAGCAAAACTCATCCCTGCTAAATAACGCTCCGCATGACGGTGTTTAGCCCATACCAGCGCCATATCATATAACTTAGTAAACAACTTCAAAGTATAACGTCCTATTCAATATCACCAGGTACCAAAGGTACAAATCGTACTGGTGCAACTTTATGTTCTGTAAAAGTGTCGCCATTTCTAACGACCATCATTAATTGCTGATCTTGCTCACCGATAGGTGCAATCATAACCCCCCCATCAGCAAGTTGTGCCAGAAGTCCTTGTGGCATAGTGGCCGCAGCGGCAGTAACAATAATCCCCTCAAATGGAGCTTGCGACTGCCAGCCTTGCCAACCGTCACCGTGTTTCATGGTGACATTATATAAATCAAGCTTATGCAAACGGCGTTTTGCTTGCCATTGCAATGCTTTAATACGCTCTACCGAGCACACTTTAGTGAAGGTTTTTGCCAATATTGCCGTTTGGTAGCCAGACCCGGTGCCAATTTCGAGCACTTTATCACGTACACCCGCTAAGCGGAGCAGCTCAGTCATACGTGCGACAATATATGGCTGCGAAATCGTTTGTCCTTGACCGATTGGCAGTGCAGTATTTTGATAAGCTTTGTGTTGCAAAACATCATCAATAAAAATGTGTCTGGGTGTTGAGGCTATCGCTTCAAGCACAGTACTATCTTCTACACCCTCGCGTTTTAATAGTTCAGCTAATGCCAGTGCACTGCGATTATAATTAGTCAGCACTATTAATCTCCATATTTGCTAACCAGCTATCGACGGCTTGTAAGCTCTCTTTTGCCGTCATATCAACACTAAGCGGAGTCACTGATGCATAACCATTATTAATGGCATAAAAATCAGTGCCTTCACCTGCATCACTTTCAGCACCAAGGGTACCATACCAATAAATGTCACGGCCCCATGGGTCTTGTTGTTTCGTCATGGTTTCAGCTTTATGACGTGAACCTAAACGGGTTACCTTAACTCCTTTAAGCTCTGTAAGCGGAATATCTGGCACGTTTAAGTTGATGATTTGATCTTTCGGTAATGGGTGCGATGCCAACTCTTTGATAATACTCACCGCAACCGCAGCTGCAGTTTCAAAGTGATTTCCTTCTTTAGAGCATAACGACACAGCAATCGCCGGCAGTCCTAAGTGGCGCCCTTCAGTGGCCGCTGCTACTGTACCTGAATACAAGGTATCATCACCTAGGTTGGCGCCGTGGTTTATTCCTGCAACCACTAGATCTGGCTGCTGCTCGACTAATTCATTAACTCCCAAATGCACACAGTCAGTCGGTGTGCCATTAATCGAAATAAAGCCATTATCAAGGGTGGTTGCACGCAATGGGTTCATGAGCGTTAATGAATTACTTGCGCCACTACAATTACGATCTGGCGCTACTAAGGTCACATCTGCTATTTGCGTCAATGCATGATACAAAACCGCAATCCCTTTAGCATGTACGCCATCATCATTGCTCAATAAGATTTTCATTTACGCATCCTTTTGTTTTTGTTCTCTGGGGCTTGCATCTTGATAGTCCACCAGCTCACGCAGCAGGGCGGTAGCAAAACAGCCTTTTGGTAAACCAAAACTTAACTTTAAAGTAGTTTCATCAATCGTTTCAACAGCTAATGAATCAGGAATAAGTCGTAACATTCTACGCTCATTCTTAAGGCCAAGTTCGCTAAGGCCCTCTATCCAAGACTGATAAGGTTCGAGCCACACTTTTTCGGTTTCGGTCAGGCCTTTTTCGCCTTTACCAACCATAGGTGCCGACATCACAATATCGCCAGACGCTAAGCGCGCAATATTGTCATCACTAATATTGTCTTCAAAAAATGCATTACTGCCGCTGAGCATAAACACTTCGCGGTGCATTGTTTTCGCAAGGCCATGCTCGGCAACTCGCATGCTCACGATTTCATTAAACACATAAGAGCGTGCAGCTGAAATAACTAAGCCACGCAATTTTTTGTCGCGGATACGCTCTCCAGCAAACATGCGCTTTGCCATTTCAAGGTTGTGACCACCATGGCCAAAGCGCTGCTCGCCAAAGTAATTAGGCACACCAGCACGCACCGCGTTGATACGGCACAAAATATCCAGCGGCTCAGTGACATTACGTAATGTAATGGTAAAGCGGTTGCCTTTATGGCAGCCAGTTCTGAGCTTACGATTATGGCGCTGTTGCGATATTACAAAAAATTGCTCGTTATTCAGTTCACTAAATTCTATATGCTTTTTAATTGGAACTGGCACGCTAAACCATTGAGTACACACGCCATGGCGGTCTTTTAAGCCTGCATAACTCACATCACGTGGAGATACCCCTGCTTTTTCGGCAATGCGTTTCGCAATAAACTGAGTATTTTCGCCTTTTTTTACAACCTGCAAGCAAACATGTTCGCCAGAACCGGTAAACTCAATACCTAAGTCTTCATCAACCATAAAGTCTTCGGCATGAGTTTTAAAGTCAGCCTTAGAAAGAGGTTTACCGTAAAGGTAGTTTAACTCACTCATGCGCTTTGTTTGCTCATAATCACCACTGCGTGGCTTGAGATACCTTCTTTACGACCTTCAAACCCAAGCTTCTCAGTGGTTGTTGCTTTCACATTAACTTGTGAAATATCAGCTTCAAGGTCTTGGCATAAGTTTTCACGCATAGCTTGAATATATGGCAACATTTTTGGTGCTTGCGCAACAATCGTCACATCGGCATTGCCAAGTACATAACCTTGCTCTTTAGCAAGCCCAACCACGTGGCGTAGTAAAATTCGGCTATCAATATTTTCGTATTCGCTCGCAGTATCAGGGAAATGCTTACCAATATCACCCATTGCCAATGCGCCTAAAATGGCATCACACAATGCGTGAATGGCAACATCACCATCTGAATGAGCTAAAAAGCCTTGTGGGTAATCTATTTTTTCACCACAAATTACCAACGGGCCTTCGCCGCCAAATTTGTGTACATCAAAGCCATGGCCAATTCGAATCATGAAGTACTCTCGTTTTGTTGTTTTTGCAGTAAAAATGCTGCTAAATCTAAATCTTCTGGGGTGGTAATTTTAATGTTGTCACTGCGACCTGCAACCAGCTTAACAGGTTGCTTAGCCCATTCAATTGCCGATGCCTCATCAGTGATAGTCACACCATTTTTAAGGGCACTTGATAGCGCATTAGTCAGCGCTTGATAAGGGAAAAGCTGAGGGGTGAGTGCCTGCCATAAATCATCACGTGGCACCGTTTGCTCACTGTGTGTATGACCGCGCTTAATGGTGTCTTTTACTTTTGACGCTAAAATACCGCCTTCATTGGCAGCAATACATTCAGTCATTAAACGCTGAATATCTGCCAGACACACTAACGGCCTTGCCGCATCGTGAACAAGTACCCAATCAGGTGGGTTGTCAGCAAGTGATAGCAAGGCGTTAAGTACAGAATCAGCGCGCTCTTTACCACCACTCACACGCTCAATACGCTTATCTATGTGTGGTAAATCAGCAAAGTAGCCGTCATCATCGCTAATTGCTACTTTGATGGTGTTTAATTCGTTAAGTTCTGCAAGTTTACTTAGGGTATGTTCTAAAATAGTTTTACCCGCAAGTTCAATATACTGCTTTGGCGCCGAATGCTGCATTCGACTCCCTACTCCCGCAGCGGGAACAATGGCGGTGATAGTTTGCTTAGTGTTCATTTTGCTGTTGACCTGGTAATACGCGAATAAAGGTTTCGCCAGGTTTAATCATTCCTAATTCATTACGCGCCCGCTCTTCGATGCCCTCTTGACCGAGTTTTAAGTCTTCAATATCGGCTTTGAGCACTTTATTGCGCTTTAATAATTTCGCATTGGTGTCTTGATGAGAGGTAACCGCTTGTTTTAAACGAGTGTAATCTTGCACCCCATTATGGCCAAACCATAAGCGGTACTGAATAAATAAAGCCAAACACAACAAGGCGAATTGAAAAACCCGCATTGAACACTCCTTCGCGGTTAAATTAAGTCAAAGGGCGTTTTAAATTACGCCAATTTATATTGCTTGCTAGCAGCATTTCTCTTAATGACAAACGCTTAGGTGTGATGCGTTTATTATATTGCCATTGATGACCGCAACACGCCGCTGCCATCACCGCCTTTGCAGGCTTAAGCAATTGAATATGCGTGTTTTCTAGCGATTCGCCGGAAGTATCAAACCAACCAAGCTCGTTGCAATGTACCTTATTGTCGCTTACTTGATCTAAGCTGTCTATGCGCACGGTTGTACATTGCTCGTCATTAATTAGCACGGGAACAATTAACCCGCGCTTAGCATGTTGACTATAAAAGTCTTTTGAGTCTTTTTTATTATAAACAGGCGGCGTTGTTTTTTGTTTTTCAAGCCAACTGCCATTTTGTGAATCGAGCTTTAGTGGCGCATCACCACTGACAATACGCATAGCTAAACGCTCAATATAGTAAGGCAGGCTTGCTAATAAACGTTTTAGCCTTGCTGTATCAGGTTCATCAACTAAACGCGGGATCTCACGAGCATAAAATGCATTACATAACTGCGCATACAAAGCTCGCTCGGCATCAGTTTGCCAAATTTCGGCTTGTTGCGAGTGTTCGCTCTGTGGAGTTGGTTTAGACAATGCGCGCTCTTATAAAACAATTGCTTGACTGTTTTATAGCATAGAGCGTTTATTGAGCGCTACTTTACTGCGCCTTTTTTACCCAATTTTGCATTACCAGTTTCTAAAAACTGCACCATTGCATCACGCTTTTTACCTAGTAGCAAACTACCATCAGCTAAAAACATAAAGTTTTGCCAACAACGTTTAAAAACAGCAAAGCTGGTTTCAATGATGTTGTCGCGAGCCATGCAAAAATAAACAGTGGTGTTTGCTTCCCACTCTAAGTGGTTAAGGATTTCTTCTGGTAACTGCTCATCGCCCGCTTCCCATGCACTTTCCCAGTTAATGGTCTCTGAAAAGCTGTCGTCTTTGCCGCACCAATCTGTTTTATCAAAAAAGTCAGGGTGATCATGCTCGCGGCTCACCATAGTAGTCCATAAAACCGCAGCGCGTTCAGCGCTCATTGGTTTAATTTGTGCTGCGTCTTCGCTGCTTATCGGCATATCTTTATGACGAAAAACCCAGGCTTTTTTGTATTCATCTAACGAAATATAATTCATAGTTTAGGCAGTTTGTTTCAGCGTAAAATGTGCAAACTGCAATTATACCCAAATGACTCCAAGATGCGAGATAAACACATGACAATCAAACCCGGTATTTACCAACATTACAAAGGTCCAAAATACAAAGTTGAATATGTTGCTACTCATAGCGAAACGAATGAGCCACTGGTAATTTATCAAGCGCTATACGGCGAATTTGGCATGTGGGCACGCCCGCTTAGTATGTTTACAGAAACCGTCACTGTCGAGGGTAAAACGATACCGCGTTTTGCATACCTTTCAGACGCCGACTAACTGTGGCATCATGACGCTATTAATCACTGCTCAGACCAGATAAGGTGACATCGTGCTTTTTAATTCAACCGACAACTACATTGCCAGTAACTCATTAAAACAAGCGGTTAACGCAGCGATCTTGCTCGAAAAGCCGCTGCTAATAAAAGGTGAGCCCGGCACAGGTAAAACCATGCTGGCCGAGGAGCTTGCAAAAAGTTTAGACACCACGCTAATTCAATGGCACATCAAATCAACCACTAAGGCGCAGCAAGGCCTGTATGAATATGATGCGGTATCGCGCCTTCGCGACAGCCAGTTAGGTGATGAGCGTGTGCACGATATCAGCAACTACATTGTAAAGGGGAAATTATGGCAAGCCTTTACCTATGGTGAGCAACATAACAAGCGCCCTGTGCTATTGATTGATGAAATCGACAAAGCCGACATTGAATTTCCCAACGACTTGCTATTAGAGCTCGATAAAATGGAGTTTCATGTTTATGAAACCGGCGAGCGCGTGGTTGCTAAGCAACGTCCGATTGTGATCATCACGTCAAATAACGAAAAAGAGCTGCCAGATGCCTTTTTACGTCGTTGTTTTTTCCATTACATTGATTTTCCAAGTAGTGAAGAAATGGCGCAAATTATCGATGTACATCACCCTCACGTTAAACAAGATTTAGTTCGCCAAGCACTTGAGGTGTTCTTTAATCTACGTGAAGTTAATGGCATTAAGAAAAAACCATCAACCAGCGAATTGCTTGATTGGTTAAAGCTACTGATGGCCGAAGATATAGACGCTAAAACACTCCATGATAAAAGCCAAAAAGGCGGCTTAATGCCCATGTTTGGGGCACTATTAAAGAACGAGCAAGACATTAGCTTAGTCGAAAAACTTGCGTTTATGAGCCGCCGTTAAGATGTTAATTGCGTTTTTCTTTAAGCTTCGCGAATACCGCTTACCTGTTAGTTTGCGAGAGCTACTTGATTTGATCAATGCGCTCAAGCAAGGGGTTATTTTTGCCGATGTTGACGCGTTTTATTACTTAGCGCGTACCATCATGGTCAAGGATGAAACCCACTTTGACCGTTTTGATAAAGCCTTTGCAGATTATTTTAGTGGTGTGGCCGACCTTGATCTGCTCGAAAGTTTAAAACAGCAACATGCCTTGCCCGATGATTGGCTGCGCAAAGAGTTTGAAAAGCATTTAAGCGAAGAAGAAAAAGCGCAATTACAAGCCATGGGCGGCCTTGATAAACTCATGGAAACCCTCAAGCAACGCCTTGAAGAGCAGCAAAAGCGCCATGCAGGGGGCAATAAGTGGGTGGGTACCGGTGGTACTTCGCCATTTGGTGCCTATGGTTATAACCCTGAAGGTGTGCGCATTGGTCAAGACGGTAACCGGCATCGCCGTGCGGTAAAAGTATGGGATAAACGCAGCTACCGAAACCTTGATAGTGACCGTGAAATCGGCTCTCGCACCATTAAACTTGCTCTAAAAAAACTGCGTAAATTTGCCCGTACTGGTGCCAGCGACACTCTCGATTTAACCGAAACCATTCGCGCAACTGCAAAACAAGGCGGCATGCTCGATGTAAAAATGGCACCAGAGCGCCATAATGCGGTAAAAGTATTGATGCTGTTTGATATTGGCGGTTCAATGGATGATTACATTCATACCTGCGAAGAGTTATTTAGCGCCGCCCACAGCGAGTTTAAACACCTTGAGTTTTACTATTTTCATAACTGTTTGTATGAGCATGTTTGGCAAGACAATGAACGTCGTCACTCTAACGTCATTGATACCATGACCTTGATTAACAAGTTCACCAGCGACTACAAGGTGATCTTTGTTGGTGATGCCACCATGGGTCCTTACGAAATAGCCTACCCCGGTGGCAGCGTTGAGCATTGGAATGAAGAGCCCGGCAGCGCTTGGCTAAACCGCATAACCAATCACTTTGATAAAGTCGCTTGGCTCAACCCACAACCCGTTGAACACTGGCGCTATTATCAATCAATTGATTTTATAAAGCAGTTAATGGATAACCGTATGTACCCACTCACGCTAGATGGGATCAGTAATGCGATTAGGGAGTTGAGTTAGAGCCGTCAGCCGTCAGCCGTCAGCCGTCAGCCGTCAGCCGTCAGCCGTCAGCCGTCAGCCGTCAAACAGCATAAAAACTGAGAAATGAATGTAAAGTTACAATTGTTTATAAACGCAAATAACTAAGCACCTTCTCGATCAGCTAAAAACTGACGGCTGAAAGCTGACAGCTCCCATTACATTACCTTCCAAACCAAAAACACTAGCGCAAAGCCCACCAAATAAGCTAAGCCTAGCCAGCTTAGGGTGCGTAATAAAGGTGAGTGATGAATGCTGGGTTCTGAGCGTACTAAACTAAAGTTCAGCCACGCAAATACAGGAGTGGTTACAAAAGCGAGGGTCATAGCAAAAGTAAGCATTGGGCCAAGGGCTGATTTAAAGAATAAAATCACTGCCATACCTGCAAATGCTTGTAGTAATAACCACATATTTAAACTGTGTTTAGATTGTTTAATCGGTAGCAGTTTATGTGACTCATTTAATGTTCTGGCGTAGCCATCAAGCACTGTTAGCGTGGTGCCAAACATACATAAAAAAGCGATACCTGAAACCAGTGGCCTTGCCCACTCGCCCATAGTGAGGGCATACATATCAATTAGCTGCTTTGCAAAAGCGACTCCACCTAATTGCACTGCTTGTGCTTGGCCATATTGCACTAACACACCTAATGAAAAAAACACTAACGCAAGTGCTGCGGTAAGCCAGTAGCCCAAATTAAAATCAAACAAGCCTTGTTGCTTTGTCACGGCTTGTTGATGCTGCTTTTCTTTTAGCCACAGTGAGCTGATTGCTGATATTTCAATGGGTGCAGGCATCCAGCCCATGAGCGCGACCATAAAGCCCAGCATGGCAAGCTCATACGGCGACGGGCCCACATAGTCAACTGGGGCCATTGGGCCATTATTAATTGCCACAACCAACGCAGCCACGGTTGTAACCGTTAGCAGCCCCATAATGAGCTTTGAGACATTATCGAGCGCCTTAAAGTGCCCTAATAATAAAATGAGCAAACACACAGCTAAAATCAGCCAGCATAATAAGGTTACAGAAACAGTGACAGGTAATGCATAGTGCAGCAGACTGGCCGTTAATAATAAAACCCCCGCAGTATTTACTACCGCAGCGACAATATTAAGCGCAATAAAACTATAGAAATACCCCGGCCCTTTTTGCTTGTAGCCCTCAACTAAACTTTGTTTGGTCGCAAGAGTGTACTCCATGCCAAATCGAAAGAATGGGTACTTCAATACGTTTACTACAATGATTAGCCAAAATAGCTGCCAGCCGAATAACGATCCTGCTTGTGTTGATGCTACTAAATGTGAACCACCAATGGCGGCTGTGGCCATTAAAATTCCCGGCCCTAATGCATTTAATTTAGATTGCCAATTTGATACTGCTAATTGCATAAGTTGTGTGTGTTTTATTCTTAGTAACAAGCAACTTACAGCGTTTTGTGTGAGATTGGAAGCAGAGCAAGTTAGCAAGTTAGCAAGTTAGCAAGTTAGCAAGTTAGCAAGTTAGCAAGTTAGCAAGTTAGCAACACTAGACTGCCTACCACTTGTGTCAAGTAACTCGCTACTCGTTGGTTTTTTAACCTGACTTCTAACGACTGATATCTAATATCTCCATTTTTGTTCGGCGTTAAAACGCCTGCTACTTCTCGTATCTCGCAAACTTTCCCCTTTACTCTTTCTAACTCACTAACTTTACTCTTTCCCCTAGCAACTCGCTAACTTTTGAATTTAAATCTGACAGCTAAATATTAAAACCAAAAAAGCCAAGCGTTTCGCAACGGTTGGCTTTTTCAGATTTAGTTTTAAGTCTAGCCGCTTAGGCTAGTGCTCTGTAATTAGCTCAGGTTCATTTCCTGAATGATTTCGTGGGCAATTTCCGGTGTAGTACTGACCGGCTTTTCGTGTAGTTTGGCTTTCATTTGCCCTTTACGATGTTTTAGTGATGCATCAAGTTTTTTTGCAGCACCTGCGATAGCTGGGTACATTACATCATCTTCAGCTTTTACTGATAAACGTGCGCCTTCATAGGTTGTACTAATCTCAGCCTGATACTTATTGTGTTCTTTTGAAAGAATAATATCGAGTGATATTAATGATGGAAAATGGCTAGCAATTTTCGAGAACTTCTCGTTGATATGAGCTCTAACAGCCTCAGTAACGTCAACATGATGACCAGAAATATTAATCTTCATAGGGTATCCTTTTTTCTTGTTACCTCACAGTTAGTATTGGGGGCGAATTGAATTAACACAAGCGAAAATTGCAGATAATTAGTAATTGATTGTAACCACAGATGATTTAGATCATGCGTTGCGGATAAAATATGCAAAAGCCCGCATTACACGGGCTTTTCAGAGAGGTTAACAACTGCTCGTTAACTGTACGAACAACAGTAGTCGGCAAACTCGCTGACCTTTACTAGAAAGGTAACATTTGCATCAACGGTAAATGACTCTCCAGCTTGCATTGTTTGCCATTCGCTCTCACCGGGTAAAAGCACTTGCCAACTGCCACCGTTAAGCTCCATCAACTCTTTTTGGCTTGTTGCAAACTCAAACTCACCCGGTTGCATAAAGCCTAACGTTTTCGTGCTGCCATCAGCAAATACCACAGTACGGCTAGACACTTTACCGTCAAAATACACATTGGCTTTTTTCAGCACACTTACATTATCAAACTGAGACATCCTCACTCCTGTTGTTTTGTTATTAAGCTACAGACAGTGCCAGTTGTCTGTTTAGCATTCAAGGGGGACTGAGTGAGAAATAATCAAGTCGGGTTAGCTGTAAGCTGTCAGTTTTAAGCCGAAGGTGAAAATAGTGGTGTTGCAGATTATCACCTTGATTCGTTTATCAATGAGTTAGATAACGAAGAAAGAAAATGAAACCCTTTCAATTAACTAACAAGGCAAAATCTGATTTTTGGTATTCAACCAAAAAGCATAACTTTCCGCGCGAAATAAATTTCACGCCTACGGTGAGGGGCTTTTAAAACTGATGGCTGACGGCTGAAAGCTGCGAATGTGTTGGGTTTCACTCCGTTCTACCCAACCTACGGGGCATAAAAAAGCCCGCGCTGTGGTTTTACAGGGCGGGCTTTTAAATTTTAGCGACTAAAGCTTAGAACAAGGCGTTTGCTTTGTTTACGATGTTTTCAACAGTGAAACCAAAGTGCTTGAATAACTCGCCTGCAGGTGCTGACTCACCGAAGGTCGTCATGCCAACCACTGCGCCGTTTAGACCTACGTATTTGTACCAGTAGTCTGCGATGCCCGCTTCGATTGCTACGCGGCGTGTAACGCTTGCTGGTAGTACGCTTTCTTTATACGCAGCGTCTTGCTCATCAAATAAATCAGTTGAAGGCATAGATACCACGCGTACTTTTTTACCTTGTGAACGAAGTTCTGCAGCGGCATCTTGTGCAAGCTGTACTTCAGAACCTGTTGCAATAAGGATAAGCTCTGGCTCGCCGTCACAGCTAAGTACATAACCACCTTTTTTCACATCTGCTAACTGCTGTGCAGTACGCGTTTGTTGCTCAAGGCCTTGGCGAGTGAAAATCAGTGATGTTGGGCCATCTTTACGCTCAATTGCTTGTTGCCATGCAATCGCTGACTCAACTTGGTCACATGGGCGCCAGTTCACTAGGTTAGGCGTCAAACGCATGCTTGCGATTTGCTCTACTGGTTGGTGCGTCGGACCATCTTCACCTAAACCAATTGAATCGTGCGTGTAAACGAAGATGCTTGGCTGCTTCATTAATGCCGCCATACGTACTGCATTGCGTGCGTATTCCATAAACATTAAGAAGGTAGCACCGTAAGGAATAAAGCCTTTATGTAGTGCAATACCATTCATGATCGCTGACATACCAAATTCACGTACACCGTAGAAAATGTAGTTACCGCTTGCATCGTTTGCTTCTAGGCCTTTTGAGCCATCCCAAAGTGTTAAGTTAGAACCTGCAAGGTCAGCAGAGCCACCCATGAATTCTGGTAGTAACGGACCAAACGCGTTTAATGCATTTTGTGATGCTTTACGTGTTGCTGGGTTTGCTGGGTTTGCTTGTAGCTCTTCAATGTAGGCTTGTGACTTTTCAGCCCAGTCAGCTGGTAACTCACCATTTGTACGGCGTTTAAACTCAGCAGCAAGTTCTGGGTGTGCACTTTCATAAGCTGCAAACTTTTCGTCCCAGCTTGCTTCTAGTTGCTTACCTTTTTCTTTGCCATCCCACTCGCTGTAGATATCAGCTGGGATTTCAAATGCATCGCCAGTCCAACCTAGGAACTCACGAGATGCTTTGATTTCGTCTTCACCTAGTGGCGCACCGTGACAATCATGGCTACCTGATTTATTAGGTGAACCGTAACCAATCACTGTTTTACAACAGATTAATGATGGCTTATCAGTGATGCTACGCGCTTCTTCGATAGCGGCGCGAATTGCATCAGGGTTATGACCATCAACATCGCTTACTACGTGCCAGCCATATGCTTTGAAGCGCGCTGGTGTGTCATCGCTGAACCAACCTTCTACTTCACCATCAATTGAGATGCCGTTGTCATCCCAAAATGCAACTAGTTTACCTAGGCCTAATGTACCGGCTAATGAACAGGCTTCGTGTGAAATACCTTCCATTAAACAGCCATCGCCCATGAATGCATACGTGAAGTGATCAACAATATCGTGGCCTTCACGGTTAAACTGTGCAGCTAGCGCTTTTTCGGCAATTGCCATGCCCACTGCATTTGTGATCCCTTGACCTAATGGACCCGTAGTAGTCTCAATACCTGGTGCATATCCATACTCTGGGTGACCTGGTGTTTTTGAGTGCATTTGACGGAAGTTTTTAATTTCCTCTAGTGGTAAGTCATAGCCACTTAAGTGCAGTAGAGAATAGATCAGCATTGAACCGTGGCCATTCGAAAGAATAAATCGATCTCGGTCTGCCCACTCTGGATTCGTTGGATTGTGCTTTAGATAATCGCGCCATAGTACTTCTGCGATATCTGCCATGCCCATAGGGGCGCCAGGGTGACCAGATTTGGCCTGTTGTACTGCGTCCATTGATAAGACGCGAATAGCATTTGCAAGTTCTTTGCGTGATGGCATGAATTCTCCTACCTTTATGTATTTGCGCTGGTTGTTTATGAAGCCCCATTCTTACTTATTGTAAGGGTACAGTGCAATTAAAAATCCGCATTAAATGCACCAATTATGGGCGTTTGTTAAGAACAATACGTTATTAGTAATTTTAAATAGACGTCTAGGCGTAAAATTACTATGCAAACATATTTGTTTTAGATAAAATACGCCCCTTAATTTTTTAGCGCTATTACCGACGTTTGTGAAGCGCAATATTTGTGAGCAGAAATACAATGGCAAAACATTTATTTACTTCTGAATCTGTTTCTGAAGGTCATCCGGATAAAATCGCGGACCAAATCTCTGACGCGGTTCTAGATGCTATCCTTGAACAAGATTCTCATGCCCGTGTTGCATGTGAGACTTACGTTAAAACCGGTATGGTGATGGTTGGTGGTGAAATCACAACTAGCGCTTGGGTTGATATCGAAGAAATCACACGTAAAACAGTACGTGAAATCGGTTACACGCACTCAGACATGGGTTTCGATGCTGACTCTTGTGCGATCTTAAACACTATCGGTAAACAATCTCCAGACATCAACCAAGGTGTTGACCGTGCTCGCCCTG
This sequence comes from Pseudoalteromonas sp. 0802, assembly GCF_013350085.1. Lineage (NCBI taxonomy): Bacteria > Pseudomonadati > Pseudomonadota > Gammaproteobacteria > Alteromonadales > Pseudoalteromonadaceae > Pseudoalteromonas > Pseudoalteromonas sp. 0802. The sequence continues at coordinate 20,174 of NZ_JABVXE010000005.1, forward strand.
AAGAGCAAGGTGCTGGTGACCAAGGTCTAATGTTTGGTTACGCATGTAATGAAACTGACGTTTTAATGCCTGCACCAATCACTTACTCACACCGTCTAGTTCAGCGTCAAGCTGAAGTTCGTAAAAGCGGTGAGCTTAACTGGTTACGCCCAGATGCAAAATCTCAAGTAACGTTTGCATACGAAAATGGCAAGCCTGTTGGTATTGATGCCGTTGTTCTTTCAACTCAACACTGTGATTCAATCTCACAAAACGACTTAGTTGAAGCGGTAATGGAAACGATCATTAAGCCGGTTCTTCCTGCAGAGCTAATCTCAAGCGCAACTAAGTTTTTCATCAACCCAACTGGCCGTTTCGTAATCGGTGGCCCAATGGGTGACTGTGGTCTTACAGGTCGTAAAATCATCGTTGATACATACGGTGGTATGGCTCGTCACGGTGGTGGTGCTTTCTCTGGTAAAGATCCATCAAAAGTTGACCGTTCAGCTGCATATGCTGCTCGTTACGTTGCTAAAAACGTGGTTGCTGCTGGCCTTGCTGACAAATGTGAGCTACAAGTTTCTTACGCTATCGGTGTTGCAGAGCCAACATCTATCAGCATCGAGACATTTGGTACAGGTAAATTAGAAGAAGCGCGTCTAATCGAATTAGTACGTGAGCACTTCGACCTACGCCCTTACGGCTTAATCCAAATGCTTGATCTTGAGCGTCCTATCTATCAACCGACTGCGGCATACGGTCACTTCGGTCGTGATGAGTTCCCTTGGGAGCGTACAGACAAAGCAGACGCACTTCGCGCAGCTGCTGGCCTGTAATAGGTTAGATAAAATGAAAAAAGCGCCATTTGGCGCTTTTTTTGTGTCTGATTTAAAGGTAGGTAACTATCTTTTCGTAAACTGCGACACCCCAAACTAAGGCTAGAATTAGCAAGCTCAATGTCACTGCCGCAGAAGCCATATCTTTAGCTCGTCCCGATAATACATGATACTCAATCCCTACTCGGTCAGTGAGCGCTTCTATCGACGAGTTAAGTAACTCAACAATTAATAATAACAAGTAAGGAATAAACAACATTAACCAATGATTTAATGACTGCGCAAGAACCACTGACAAGGGTAATAAACACACCCCTAAATAGATTTCAGAACGAAATGCCGACTCTTCTTTAAATGCCGCTTTAAAGCCTTTAATAGAACACTTGGTTGCTTTTAAAATACGCCCAAAGCCAATACCATTTGGCTTATTAACTAGGGGAATTTTTGGTTCTTTCATTTTTTACCTACCCGCTCAGAATTAACCTGATCATAATGATAAATTCTTACTCTGTCACCCAAATACGCTTGATTAAAAACTAGCAATCACCTGGAATACTGCTGGTGTTTGCGCGGGAAAACTGATTATTAGTTAATTGTTCTCTCAGTGCTTGTAGCGTTTTATAAACGCTTTTTAGCGATACCTTGTTACTTAACCAATGCGGAATGGAACCACTTGGATCAGCATAGGCTTGATGGCTGACCAACAAATTACTTTGTTGCTGCTCTAAACGCCAATAGGCGGTGAGGTCTTTAATACGCACAACGCCAGAGACTTCGGCTTTTGCATAAGGTTGGCTTTTGATTTGTAACTCGGTTTTGTGCTCATCTAAAGCGTGATAACAAGAGTAACTGACTAAATCTCTATCTGATACCGGCCAAGGCGAATTAAAGTGGGTATAAACAAGGGTTTCTGAAGGGCTTAAGCGCTCCATTAGCGTCACGCTTTTGACATTTTCGAGCCAGTTTGCGGCGTTGTCGGTATCACTGAGCAATGCCATAAAATCACTGGCCTTGGCATTTTTTACCAGCACAGAAGCATTAATTTCTAAAATACCAGTTTCGTGCTTTTTATAGCTAACCTTTATGCCGTTTTGCTGTTTGTAGGTTTGCCATTCAATAGGGTTAGCTACTGCCGCGAGACTCAAACATGCTAACCCTATCCATAGGCACAAGCGCATTTATTTAAAACCAATAAGGGTCTGTATTAAATGACGCGTGGCGACTTTGCTCCATCGCACTAACCAAAAACTCTGACTTTTGATCAAGCCATGATTGAATTTTTGTCAGCTCTAAGTCGTCTTGCCCTGCGCATAACTGCTTTAAGTACTCAAGAGTGCTTAACTCATAAATACCATGGGAGATATCAACCCACGGCATACGGAACTCATTTCTGTCTTCTTTATCGAACAAGGCACCTAAGCAGTTGCCGCTGAGTAATGAGTTTTCAAGACGGGTGCGTAGTGCCAAATAGTCTTTATCTGTAAACACTTGCTGCTCAGGAATAAGCTCGTGCATGTCGTGCCAATCTTTAGCAAATAAACGCTTAGCAATATCGGCAACTGGTTTTTCTGCAGCCTGAAACTCAGCCTGCCCCCATGATTTTCGCCATTGTTTTTCAATTAACCAGGTTGTTAATTGTAATAATAAGCGGTTGTATCGGGTGCTATGAAAAAGAGTTTCGATATCTTCAATACTTGGCTGTAACTCTTTTAAGTCATTAATAACTTGTGTGAGCTCAGGCGCACTGTTGATTTTTTTGTAGTATGCGTGGCGCTTAGATGTGTAGGTTTTTAGCTGAATAGCATTTTCAACCCACGCTAATTCGCTCAATAACCACTTTAACTCTGTTCGCAATGAGTCGGTATCGTCTTTACTAACAATATCGTCAAACAGCCAAAATGTATGGCGAATTAAACGAATACCGTCGGTGACACGCTTAAGGGTTTTTAAGCTTGGTTTTATGAAGTAGCAGGCTTCATGTTTTTGTACAAAGCGAATCGCGTAGTTAATGCTTTCTACTAAAGCTTGTTCTTGGGTTGCACCACGTTTTAGTGGCACAAAGCCAATTGATTTGCTTGCTTTTAATGGTTTGTCATCTGCAAGACGATAACCTCGAGCGGCTTTAGAATAGAGCCCTAAGCGAACGTTGCTTTCACTTACCAGTTTATCTGCCAAAGCAAACAACTCATTGCGACTACCTTCAATCAGTTCGATTTCAAGTTCAGAGATTGGCTCAACCTGACCCGACGCAGCAACTTCACCTTTATCTAATACCACTTCAATTTTTGCGCCATTTTCGGTTTCGAGTAACCAAGTACGGCGTATAAAGTTAGTGCTAAAAATTGGGTATAGGTTTTCTGCAATACCAGTCACTTGCATGCCATGCGGCCAAATAGCAGCATCAAATGCGAGTAAATCGGGGCGGTTACCTGACAGTGGTAAATTGTATTCTGGGCGCTGATGTAAGCCGCCAACCACTTCGCCGGCAAGCTTGATGGTTTGCTCACACTCACCATCGCAACAGCGAGTACGAAGGCCAATATCTAAAGCACGTAGTTCTCGGCTTGGCGTATCGTAATAAGCATTTTGTAAGTTGCGTGACGGTTTATTGGTAACGGTTTTTGCAAATTGGGTAATTAATGCGGGGATCAGTGGAACAACGGCATCTGACACCAAAAACTTCAGTTCTATCTCAGTATCCATTCGCTTTGCGGAGTACATTTAAAATAAATAAGTGATCAAAATAAACAAAGCAGACTGTTAATGCAAATTTTTTCCTGTTTTTTGCGGTTAAGCTCACGCATGGATTACAATATCAGCCTTGCTATTAATAGTTGAAATCCCTACTATCTCTATACATAAAGAAATTATAAATTTAGCCACTTCTAGGCAAGATCACATTAACAAGGTAGATTGATGTTAAAACAGTGTATTTTTGGGTTGCTCCTTGCGGCCACCTCTTTTATTAGCTACGCAGAAGAAGCGCCAAGCAGCGATAACCAAAACACCGCCTACATAGTCGATAACCTGTACACCTTTATGCACTCAGGCCCAAGTAAAAACTACCGCATTTTGGGCTCAGTTGATGCTGGTACGCAAGTTGTGTTGTTGTCAGGTGAAGATAATGGCTACTTTAAAATTCGTGATGATAAAGATCGTGAAGGTTGGGTAGAGTCAAAATTTGTTACTGAAAACGCGGGTATTCAACAACAGTTTCAAGCGCTGAATAACGACATGACGGTAATGCAAGAGCAGCTTCGCCAAGCTGAAATTGAGTTGCCACAACTACAAGAGCAGAACAAATCACTAACAGAGCAAAACCTAGCTCTTAGCAAGCAAATCGAAACACTTAAGAACACCATTGAGTCTGAGCGCAATGCAAAGCAAACAGCTAGTGCTAAAGAGAAGCGTCAGCTACTTACATATGGCGGCGCAATTGCATTTATCGGCTTACTGTTAGGTATTATCTTAACCGTGGTGTTATCTCGCCGTAAACGTTACGACGGCTGGGCATAAGCCACTAATTAGTCAATAAAAAAGCACCTGATGGTGCTTTTTTTGTATCTATATATCGAACCTTAGTCCGGTATCTTGTTTAATTTTTTCGATCACCATATAGGTGTGATGCGTACCTACCCCTGGGATATCAACTAAATCCCCCAGCACTTGGCGGTATTCATCCATATCTGAGACTCGTACTTTTAATAAGTAGTCATAGCCACCAGCAACCATGTCGCATTCAACCACTTGTGGAATATTTAAAATATATTCACGAAAGACTTTAAATACCGATGTATTCGAGGTCACTAACGATACCTGCACATGTGCTAACAAGCTCTGGTTAAGCTTTGCTTCGCTAAGCTTTGCGTAATAGCCTTCGATGTAGCCTTCTTGCTCTAAACGTTTTACACGATCTAGACACGGGCTTGGGCTCAGATTTACCTGTTTTGCGAGGTTTACGTTCGATATTCTGCCATTTTTTTGCAGAGCGTCTAAAATTGCTAAATCGATGCGATCTAACATGCGTAATCTATTCGGACTGGTCATAACAGAATTTTATGCGGCTAAGTTAACGGTATGCCCTGTAAATTATCGTAAATCGAAAAATTTAACCAGCATATTCTGCTGGATTTTAATTAGAATGCACGAATTATATCAATGGTAAGAAATGCAATAAGTTCATTTCTAGACTCCACATACCAGAGGGTTACATATGCTATTTAATGGCGATTTGACAACTGAATGTCCAATTAGACAAAAGATCCGTGATTTCTACCGTATTGACGAAAATGCGGTTATTGATCATATTTTGCCTTTGGCTGAAGTAGGCGTGAAAGCGCGTAGCCGAGCGTGGGAACGTGCTCGTCAAATGGTTTTAAATATCCGTCGCGATCAGGATGGTCAAAGCGGTGTAGATGCACTATTAAATGAATTCTCACTTTCAAGTGAGGAAGGCGTTGTATTAATGTGTCTTGCAGAAGCACTATTACGTGTTCCAGATAAAGCAACGCAAGAGTCACTAATTCGTGACAAACTTGCTAAAGGAGACTGGAGCTCGCATTTAGGTAGCAGCGATTCTTTATTTGTAAACGCCTCTTCTTGGGGTCTGTTAGTAACCGGTAAAATGGTTAACTACAGCGACAAGTCAAAAGAGCAGCAATTCGGTGTTCTTAAGAAAACAATTGGTCGTTTAGGTGAGCCTGTTATTCGTAAATCTGTGAACTTCGCGATGAAGATCATGGGTAAGCAATTCGTTATGGGTCGTACTATCGACGAAGCAATTGAACGTGCAGCCGATAAAGAGCAAAAAGGCTACGTATACTCATACGATATGCTAGGTGAAGGCGCACGCACAATGAAAGATGCAGAGCGTTACTTCAACAGCTACATGACAGCTATCCACGCGATTGGTAAAGCAGCAAATGGCCGTGGTCCAATCAAGAGCCCTGGTATCTCAGTTAAAATTTCTGCGATTCACCCACGTTATGAATTCACACATCGTGAACGTGTTATTGCTGAAATCGTACCTAAGTTAAAAGAACTTGCGCTTGCAGCGAAAAGCTACGATATCGGCTTTACTGTTGATGCTGAAGAAGCTGATCGTTTAGATATCTCTTTAGATGTTATTGAAGCGGTATTCAGTGATGACGATTTAGGTAACTGGAACGGCTTTGGTTTAGCAGTTCAAGCATACCAAAAGCGTGCTATTTTTGTCGTTGAGTGGGTTGCAGAGCTAGCTCGTCGCGTTGGTCGTAAACTAATGGTTCGCCTTGTAAAAGGTGCATACTGGGATACAGAAATCAAAACCACTCAACAAGATGGTTTAGATCATTACCCAGTATTTACACGTAAAGCGACCACTGACGTTTCTTATAAAGCCTGTGCTATCAAATTACTTGAAGCACGTGATGTACTGTACCCGCAATTTGCTACACACAATGCCTACACTGCAGCAACAATCTTAGAAGTTGCAAAAGGTGATAACGAAGGTTTTGAATTCCAACGCCTACACGGTATGGGTGAGTCGTTATTCGACCAAATCGTAACCCAAGAGAAAATTCAATGTCGTGTTTACGCACCAGTGGGTCAACACGAAGACTTACTTGCCTACTTAGTACGTCGTTTATTAGAAAACGGTGCTAACTCATCATTCGTAAATGCGATTGTTGATACCACAAAACCTGTTGAGTCACTATTACCTGACCCTGTAGAAACACTGCAAGGTTTACGTAACAAGTACAACACGCAAATTAAGATGCCTATTGATTTATATGGCGAAGAACGTGCTAACTCAAAAGGCATGGACTTAACTGATATCAATGTAATCACACCATTTAAAGAAAACCTTGATACCTGGTTTGCTGAGCACCGCATTGAATTAAGCGATGTGCCAGAAGGCTCTCTTCCTGTGAAGAACCCTGCAAATCACAAAGAAATCATTGGTCATGTGAAACTACAATCTTCTGACGAAATGACTGCTCTTTTAGAAAATGCAGAAAAAGCATTTGAGTCATGGTCACAAACGCCAGTAAAAGAGCGCGCAAACTTATTACGTCGTGTTGCTGACATCTTAGAGCGTCATCACGATGAGTTAGTGGCACTATGTATCAAAGAAGCAGGTAAAGTAACGCAAGATGGTATCGATGAAGTTCGTGAAGCAGTGGATTTCTGCCGCTACTACGCAGCACGCGCTGAAGAACTTTCTGAAGATGAGCGCTTTGAAGCACGTGGGGTGATCTTATGTATCAGCCCATGGAACTTCCCACTTGCAATCTTCTTAGGTCAAGTAGCTGCAGCAATCGTGACTGGTAACACAGTTATTGCTAAACCTGCTGAGCAAACAAGCTTAATCGCACTTCGTACCATTGAACTGATGCTATCTGTAGGTTTACCAGAGCACGTTGTACAACCTGTTATTGCTCGTGGTAGCGAAGTAGGTAAAACTATCGTTCCTGATGAGCGCATTCAAGCTGTTATGTTCACAGGTTCTACAGAAACAGGTACTGTTATTTCGCAAACACTTGCTGCGCGTAATGATATTCAAGTACCGCTTATCGCTGAAACAGGCGGTCAAAACTGTATGATCGTTGACTCAACCGCTCTACCAGAGCAAGTTGTTGACGATGTGATCAGTTCAGGTTTCCAAAGTGCTGGTCAACGCTGTTCTGCACTGCGTGTATTATTCTTACAAGAAGACGTTGCTGATGGCATCATTGAGATGATCAAAGGTGCTTTAAAAGAGCTTCACGTTGGCGACCCGTCATTGCTTTCAACGGATATCGGTCCTGTTATCGACGAAAAAGCACTGAAAAATTTAAATGACCATGTTGAATACTTAAAAGGTAATGCGACACTTCACTATGAGTGTGCTATTCCTGATAACAATGAAAATGGTGCTTACTTCTTTGCACCTCGTTTATACGAAATCAAAGATTTATCTGTACTTAAGCGCGAAGTATTTGGCCCATGTGTACATATCATCCGCTTTAAAGGCACAGAGCTTGATAACGTGATTGACCAAATCAATGGCACAGGCTTTGGCTTAACAATGGGTGTGCATTCGCGTATCGAAGAGCGCTGTGAATACCTAGCGAAAATGTCACGTGCAGGTAACGTTTACATCAACCGTAATATGATCGGTGCGATTGTTGGCGTACAACCTTTCGGTGGCCGTGGTTTATCTGGTACTGGTCCTAAAGCGGGTGGCCCTAACTACCTACAACGTCTAGTGAAAGAAAAAGCATCACCAGATAACGTACAAATGACAAACCTAACACCTGATGAGTTAGATACTCACCACTATTCAGGTGCAGCTGAGCAGGTTGCTACGCTAATGGATAACTCATTACGCGACGAGAAAATCTGGCGTGCAACACCACTGAACGACCGAGTTTCTGCTGTACGTCAATTACTTGCAAAAGTAGCGACTGTAGAAATTATCGACGAGCTTGCAGATGATTTAGCATTAACGCTAGCTGATGCCCGTGCGCAACTTAACCGTCTTGAAAAACACATGCGTAAGCACACTGTGTTACCTGGACCAACGGGTGAGTCAAACACACTTCACTTAGAGCCTCGTGGCTGTGTGGTTTGTTATGCTGATAAGAGTACGTCATTTAACTTCTGGGCAATTTCGATTATCACAGCACTTGCTGCTGGTAACACAGTAATCACGGTTGCTTCTGAGTTATTCTTTGACGAAGCAGTTGCATTCAGAGACAAGTTTATCTCAACAGGTATCGCTGAAGGTGTATTCCAAGTAGCTAAACCTAATCAGTTACAAGCTATCTTGGCGCACCCTCACCTTGCAGGTGCGGTTGTTGCAGCTCGTTCATCACGCTTAGGCTACTTCAGCCAGCAGCTAGCACAACGTAAAGGTGCAATCCTGCCAGTGATCAGCTCTGAGTACTACGACACGCTAATCAAGCGCTTACTAACTGAGAAAACAATCAGTGTTGATACAACCGCTTCAGGTGGTAACACATCACTAATGACCTTAGTTGAAGACGACGAGTAATCGTATAAGTTAAAGGAAATTAAACTTTCCTGAGCTACTTAAAAGCCCTCGCATTTGCGGGGGCTTTTGATTTTACAGATACCTTTTTATTATTCTTGTTTACCGAGCTACAAATTTTCTGCTAGTTTTATAGTAATGTATTCGACTAGAAGTAAAGGCTTTGAAAACACTCCCTATCAATCAACTTAAGCCCGGCATGTTTGTCCAAAGTGTGACAAAACAAACAGGCAAGATCCGTATAAAAAACCAAGGTTGGGTAAAAACACAGGGAAGTATAGATAAGCTGATCAAGGCTGGCATATTAGAAATAGCTATCGACCCGGACAAAACTCTGACCTTAGACAATGAGAATAAAGTGGTTGAGCAGCAACATAATCCGCAACCTGTTGGCGAGACTAGCGCTTTTGATCCTTGGCACACAACCCATAGTGTGTCGGCAGAAATGGGCAAAGCAAACAGCTTATATAACGAAGCAAGATCATTGCAAAGCAAAGCCTTTGACGATATCCGCGATGGCAACAAAATTGATATTGCCCCTTTCAAAGAACTCGCAAGTGGCTTTATTGATTCGGTTTTTCGTAATCAAGATGCGCTTGCCTGTATCACTCGTATGCGTGAAAAAGATGCTTACCTACTTGAGCATTCTATCAATGTATCAATTTTGATGAGTATTTTTGCTAAGCACTTAGGTATTGAAAAAGCCATTATTGAAGAGCTTGCGACCGGTGCTTTACTTCACGATATTGGCAAGATCAATATTCCCGATGAGATACTCAATAAGCCTGGCAAGTTAACTGACGAAGAGTACCAAGCTATTCAAGATCATGCTCGTTTCAGTAAAGAAATTTTAGAGCAAGCAGGCTTGAGCGGGATTGCTGTTGATATAGCTGGCTTCCATCACGAACGCTTAGATGGCAGTGGCTACCCATTTGGTAAAAGTGGTGAAGAGATAAGCTTGTACGTACGTATGGCCTCGATTGTTGATGTGTATGATGCATTAACCGCTGAGCGGGTCTACAAAGCAGGCATGGAGCCAATTAAGGCCTTTAAAATACTTAAAGATGGTTGCCCAGATAGCTTTGACGGAGACCTAGTCACTAAGTTTATTCAGTGCATCGGTGTTCACCCAGTCGGCACCTTAGTGAAACTTGAAAGCCAAAAATTAGGTGTGGTCACTCACAGTAACCCTACAAGTCCTTTAAAACCTCAAGTTAAAGTGTTTTATAACGCTAAACATGCACGCTATACCGAAGTGCAAGATATTGATTTGGCTAACAGCCGCTGTCACGATAGCTTAGAATCAGCAGTCAGGCCGAGAGACTTTAACATCGACCTGATCCGCTTTTTTAAAAGTGCAATTCTACCTTAGCCCTTAAACTAAAGACTGGCTACTCAGGCCAGTCTTGTAATGCTTTTAACGTAAACTCATAGCCATCGTAGCTTAATAAGCTCTGCTCTGGTGTGATTTCAATGACTGATAACACGCCGATGTTATCTCCTTCGTATAACTCACGCCCATTTAACTTGATCCAGCGCTTCGATGTTTCTGAAGCATAAATATGCGCTTGGTATTTAATGGTAGGAATAAGGCTTTGTAATGCATCAGGCAAGAGCTCAATTGGCTCTGCATAAGACGTATTTTTAGTGCTACGGGTAATATCAACACTGTGTTTGTTATCAACATCTTCAACCGCTTTAGCAAAAGCATCTTTCAATGTATCTGGTACATCTTTGAGCTCATCATTTGTTGATGATTGAGAAGCAGGTTGAGTTGACTGACCATTAAGTGGCTTGCCGAGCACTTTGTATTTACTTAAATCAATGCCATTACTGCTCATTTGCTGCGGATTGATTTGTTGCATTGGCTGCGAAAACTGTGGCTGTGACTGATACACTGGCTGATTTTGATACACAGCTTGTTGCTGGTACTGAGGTTGTACTTGATAACCTTGATTTGCATACACAGGGGCTGAATTTACCGGAACTTGTACCCACTGATATTGCTGACCTTGCACTGGCACCTGCTGCATCATTTGTTGCGGTACAGATTGTTGCACTTGCCCTTGTTGCATCGTTGTTACTTGGGCTGGGTTATTGGTCGCTTGCGGGTTTTGGCTTTGCGCTACTTGCTGTTGCTTAGCGGGTTGCTGTGTTTCAGGACTTGCCTGAACCTCAGTGGCAACGTTTTCTGTGGTTTCATTACTGTTATTAACAAGCTTTGGCTGCTCAGCAACAGGTTTAGTTTGCTGTAACCATTTACCAATCGAAAATCCTGCCATAAGCGTTAATATAGCCGCCAGTAATAGCCCAAATGAAAAAGCTAAGCGTCGATACCGTGTTAATTCTTGCTGTTGTTTGAGCGCAAGTGCGGCTTGGTCATGATCAACGGCAGTTTGTGCGTGCTGATCAGATTGTTTAATTGCATCTAGTAATAATGACATAAATGAACACTCGTTATATTAGGTAGGATAAACCAATACCCATTCCTAATACGGCTAAAAATGAAACTGGGTAAAGCCAAACATAACTCGGCTCTTTATTTGCTACAGCAACAGGAGTGCTGGTTGGCGGCAGTGCTTCTGCGGCTGAGCGCATCACAAGCTCGCTGTCGATACTCAATTTTTGCTGTGAAAAAGCTCCCACTAAACAGCGCTCACATAATAAATTGATCAATCTTGGTACGCCTTGAGTAACCTGATAAATCGCTTTTAACGCATCCCCTGAGAACAATGCTTGCTCTGTGCCCGCTTTAAATAAACGGTGCTTAACATAGGCAAACACTTGCCCTTCTGTCAGTGGTAATAAGTGATAACGCGCAGTAATACGCTGGGCAAGTTGCCTTAATTCAGTACGTTTTAGTAGTTCTTGAAGCTCAGGTTGCCCTACTAATACAATTTGCAGCAGCTTTTTATGATCTGTTTCGATATTGGTTAACAAGCGCAGCTGCTCTAGCACATCAGGTGCGAGTAATTGTGCTTCATCAATAATTAAGATGGTGTGACCGCCCGCTTGATTGTTTGCCTCAAGGTGCTTTTTAATCACATCAGTAAGGGTCTTCAAAGTCGCATTAGTACTGTCATATTCAATCTTTAATTCGTCACAAATACTGGCAAGCAGTTCAAGCTGTGACAAAGCCGGATTATGAATTTGTGCCACTTGGGTGTTTTCAGGTAACTGCTCTTGCAAGCTTCTAGTTAGTGTTGTTTTACCTGTACCCACTTCGCCTGTTAACAAAACGAAGCCACCCGCTTCACCTAATCCATAGGTAAGGTGCGCTAATGCCTCTTTATGGCGTTCACTAAGAAATAAATACTCAGGATTTGGGGCAATCGAAAAGGGTTTTTCTGACAAGCCAAAATAGCTTAAATACACCGTGTTATTCCTTGCGTTTAAAATCACGGTCTATAATGGCAAAAAACATCGCTACTTAAAACCTTGTTTACATTTTATTGGTTAAATAACGTAAAATAGCGAAAAGGCAAAATTATAGGTGTTTTATGCAGGTTTATTTAGTCGGTGGTGCAGTCAGAGACGCCCTACTTGGTCGTGACGTTAAAGAGCGCGACTATGTGGTAGTTGGTGCAACGCCTGAACAACTTATCAACCAAGGCTATCAACAAGTTGGTAAAGATTTTCCGGTATTTTTACACCCACAAAGTAAAGAAGAATATGCGCTAGCGCGCACTGAGCGAAAACAAGGCCAAGGTTACACCGGCTTCATTTGTGATTTCACGCCAGATATCACATTAGAGCAAGACTTAATTCGTCGAGATCTCACCGTAAATGCCATTGCTCAAGCTCAAGATGGCAGCTTAGTCGACCCATTTTCTGGTCAGCAGGATCTTGAAAGTCGTGTATTACGTCATGTCTCCGATGCCTTTAGTGAAGACCCTCTACGCATATTACGCGTGGCGCGTTTTGCTGCTCGTTATCATTACCTCGGCTTTACTATTGCGCCAGAAACCAAGGCGCTTTTAATTGATATGGTCAAAGCCAAAGAGCTAAACACACTAACTGCTGAACGCGTTTGGTTAGAATGCGAAAAATCCCTCAGTGATGGCGCATTTTGCGAGTTTTTAAATGTACTTGATAGTATTGGCGGCCTGCATGTAATTAGCCCTGAGCTTGAAAGTAAATGGTGTGATGAGCTTTACCATACCTTACAAGCTCGCTTTGCCTATGCGAATAAACTGCAAGTTAGTGACACTGCGTTATTATTTAGCCAAGTTACCTTAGCGCTTTCAAGCGACGAGATAAAAGCGATAGCTAGTAATATACGCTTACCTAATGAAGTGCGCGATTTAGCGCTATTTAGCCAAACACATCAAACAACGTTAAGTGCAGAAAAACCATCTAGCGAGGCCGTTTTTGCCTGCTTTAACCAACTTGATTTATGGCGTCGTCCTGAACGTTATGAGCAAGTATTAAAGGTGTTAGAGATAAGCCAGCAACAGCCAGTAGCCCGCTATGACTCTTTAGTAAATGCAGCCACACAAGCACGAGCAGTCAACCCGCAACAGTTTATTGCACAAGGTATTAAAGGCGCAGAAATAAAAACCGCGCTTGAGCAAGCGCGGTTAGAGATTATTAAAGGCTACTTTTCGTAGCGCACTAAACGCAAATAAACATCGGACGTTTTTGCGTGAAGGCTGTTGATGCCTTTATCAAATTGATACACCCAAGCTAGATCAGTGCGACTGATCCCTGAAGTGCTACTCCAGTAGTTTTGCAGCTCAGTCGATAAAAATGCGTTTTCGTTAATGCTAGGCTGCACACAACTATGCTCTAAAATACTTGCTAACTCTTTAACATTTGGTACATGCCAATCGCTGTAATCAGCAAAAGTTGCATTTTCAGCCCCGCGTAAAGCTTCGCCCCACGTAAGTTGCTGGCTCGTGCCCTCGCAAGTATCTGTGTCACTATCATAGCTTTGACCAAACGTACAACGTTGCCACATAAGACCCGTTTCGCTATCACTTACAGTGCCATCTTCATTAATTACAAAACGGCTATCAGGGGTCGTCTCTGTGACGGCGCTGTAACATACTTGCGCAGCAGCAAAACCCGATTGCAGAGCAATACCGGTAATTACTGTGATTAAAGGTAACTTTCGCATATTACTCTCCCGGCGTTCTAACTAAGCGCACAAAGGCGGTATTACTTTTTGGATATGCTAAGTCATTAGCACTACTCATATCGATAATATAAGCTTGCGATAAACTCGTACCATCTGCCGCTGTTTGCGAAGTCCAATAAGGCATAAATGAACTGCTACCGGTACTTAGCTGAGTATCACTTGGTTGATTTGGGAAGAAATCACTATTAAGTAACGTAGACTCACCTTGCTTGGCATAATCTAATAACCCTAATAACTCGGTGTAAGTTGGCACACGCCAATTTGTACCACCGCAAAAATCGTTGCTGTTCACATCATTAATGTAAGTTTGCAGGCCACAGTCGCTGGTGCTTGGGCAAGTAGAGCTCGCAGCCCCTTGCACACTGCCTGTTTGCACACCACTTGAACCATTTAAATACCAAGTATAATGGTTTGTTGCTGCACGATCAGCTGTCGACGGTGGTAATGTTGAACTGGCTTCTTTTACTTCCCAAATAAGGCCCGTCACATTATCTCGAACACAACTAAAGCTGGTCGCATCATCTGGGAGTTCGTCGGCAAATTCATTCATTTTAGTAAAATCAAACGCTAAGTCGCCCTGACCTACTTTATCTAGTTGGTTTGCGACACTATCACGACCTACATCGGCGTCTTGGCTTGGGAAGTCTTCGCTGTCACAATTAATTTTTTGTGAGTTGTTATAGCAATCACTCATGCCTGTATCGTTAATTAAACCAAGTGGTTTTGGGCTAATATCGATAATCACAGTATCAGTGTCGCTTCGCGATTTACTGTCGGTCACGGTAACTTCAAAACTAAGCTCTGAATCGGTATCAACATCAGGGGCTACAAACGTCGTGATACACTGGTTCTGGTTTGCCAAGGTCACAGTTTCGCCTGTTAATTGCTCCCAAAAACATGACTTTGTTGCCGTCACAATTTCACTATTGCTGGCATCAAGGGTAACGGTATCAAACTCGATAACCTGCTGATCTTCGCCTGCATCCGCAATAATTACTTCAACGGTTTTGTTTAAGGTAAACGACGCCTCAGTGCTTGCTGAGCCACCTTCATCATCCGTTACAGTTAAACGCCACGTCATCGCTGTATTTGATTCAAGTAGTGGGTGAGTAAAGCTAATGGTTTGATTGTTGTAGCTGTCAGCCGTTAAATCCGGGCCATCAAGTTGCGTCCACAAGTAACTGTCAACTGAGCCATTTTCATCAATATCAGCAGACTCTTCGCCACTTAATGTAATAACATCATTATATTGCGATGGTAACTCTTCAGGAGCTGTTTGCGTGATCACTGCAACAGGCAGTTGGTTATTTGATGTAATAAAAATACTGACTTGATCGGAAACAAGTTGCCCATCGGTTTGATAATTCACTTTTAAAACAAGTTCAGAGTCGAGTTTAATATCAGGCGCGGTAATGGTTTGTTCAGCGCCCTCTGCAGGGAACCCTTCTAGTGCGGGGCCACTGACTCGCTCCCAAGTAAAGGTGCCATCAGCTGGTGAGCCTTGGGCAGAGACAGTAAATTCACTTTTTTCAATAATTTGCTGATCTGAGCCTGCATTAACTGTTGCTGCCACTGGATTCGAATCACTCGAACCGCCACCGCCGCCACAGGCTGTTAATGTCGTTAATGCAACTAGGGTAAGAGGCACTAATCTCATGTTTACCACCTTAAAATGCAAAGTCGGTCATGGCCGACTGCCAAATAAGCTAATAATAAGCAATTAAAGTGCCAGAGTCGGGGTTATAAATAACTTTCTTGATGAATACGTACGAAGAGCTTAGTGCCTATTTTACTGTAATCAACTTTGTACTCTCTGCCATCTAAGGCTTGGATAAACAACAAACGTTTTTCTTCTGCAAATACATCTGGGCTTGATACATACACCATCTCTAAGTAGCGCTCTTTGGCTTCACGACGGTTTTTTGGCAGGTCTTCTTTAAACGGCTCTAAACCATTTTGAGTAACTTTAATGCGTGGGTGGTTCTCACCATTCACAACCACTAAGTCGAGTTTTTTATCTTTATGTATAATTGTGTTTCGACCGCTTTTAATAAAAGAACGTTCTTGACTCATAGCCTTTTCCTACTACTTACTGCCACCTATAGCTTACTTTTTCTGTAAGCGAGTCTCTATAAACTCACTAGGATTCAGTTTCCAACGATTCAAATCAGCACTAAATTGCCAAATATCAACATCAAGTACATTGGCAGGCAATAATAAATCGTATCCTGTCAACTGCCTTAAATGCTGCGTACGATTGGCAAACATGGCAATCAGTCCTTTGTAAAGCTGACCACTTGGGGCAGTGTAGTCCGTCTCTTCTATTAACCATTTTGATGGGCAATCACCATTTTTGCAATGTTTTTGAATAACTTGCATAAATAGATGACGCTGCTCTATTAGTAATCGTCCGGCAATTCTTGGGTGAATCTGTGTTAAAAATTCATCTATGTTATTGAGTTTAATACCAACTGCATTTAACTCAAGGTATTCTAAGCCCTGTTCCACTTTTGGTATACCACTATGATGAAAATTAGCATGATTTAGCTGCCAATTCCCAACTTTGTGATGATAAATAAGTAAATTCTGAGTAAATGTTAGGCTAAAGTATGGTTCTTGAGTTTTTAAAAAGCCAATAAAAATTGCCGCTATGCAGGTTGTGGCTAAAAAAATCTCAACAATGCTAATTTCACCGGGCCTCAATAGGTTAACTAGCATAATAATGATTAACCCAATACCGCCCACAATTAAAAACTCACTGCCATGGCGGGATGCTTGTGCGCGCACTCTAAGTGCAGGAGGTTTCTTATCCATAAACAGAAAAGTAAAAAATAAACATCACAATTGTGACCAAAACTATCTTTCTAAGCGTTAAACAATAATTACATTTTGGTTCTTTACCCATACTAAAACCTCTCTTTTAGTCACAATAAAGGAACAAATTAGCCGAACTTTTAACTTTTACGCCAAATGCACAAATTTATGAGATACCTGACATACGGGGCACGTACTAATTTTGTACACTACACTCAACTAATTTTCTGGTAACACGATGATGTATTCTACACAATCTGGTAAAGCACTTTTTCCTTTTATTATTACCCTTTTGCTAGGGTTATGTATTTATTTGTATTTACCTTCAAGCCAAGGTGAGCAAAGCAACTTTGGCGACAGAGCAACGCAGGTGACAGCACACACTGTTACAGCCGAAGAAAATGCTGTGCTAATAGAAGCAATTGGTAGTGCTCGTGCTAACCAAGCGATTTATATTCGCAGTGCACAAAACGATTATGTTACCGATATCTTTTTCAATGATGGCGACTTAGTTAGTAAAGGTCAAAAACTGGTTCAATTGCAATCTCAAGAAGAAGAGTTAGCAGTGAAAGAGCTAAGCATTAATTTACGTGAAGAACGCCGTCAACTTGAACGCCTTACTGAGCTATCTCGCTCACAGGCTACGGCTAAATCGTTATTAGAAGAGCAGCTATCTCGCGTTGACGCAACCGAAGCACAACTTGAAAGCGCTAAAACAAAACTTGCCGAAATGACGATTAAAGCACCGTTTTCTGGCTTACTTGGTAAGCGCGAAATTTCAATTGGTACCTATGTTAGCAATACTACAAACATCACCACCCTTGATGATATCAGCATCATTAAAGTCGACTTTAAAGTACCAGAAAAATACCTAGCGCAGTTACAGCTAGGAATGAAAGTAATGACACAAAACGATGCTTACCCAGATAGAACCTTTAACGGTAAAGTGACGCATATTAGCTCGCGTATCGATTCAGTCACTCGTAGCGTTGAAGTGACTGCAAGCTTTATCAATGAAAAAGGTCTATTACGCCCAGGTATGCTGTTAAACACCGCATTAGAGTTAAGCTCAAACCAAGCGCTAATGGTACCAGAGAAAGCCGTCATTCCTCAGCAAGACAAACACTACGTGTTCCAAATTGAAGATGGCGTTGCTAACAAAGTCGAAGTACATGTGGCTGGTCGTCACAATGGCTGGGTAGCAATTGATAAAGGCCTTGAAAATGGTCAGCAAGTTGTGACTGAAGGCATCATTAAGATCCGTACTGGCAGCAAAGTAAGTATCAAGGGCTAAACCATGAAAATTACTGATACTAGCGTTAAACGCCCGGTCTTTGCGATCGTAATAAACCTGTTGTTACTCACCTTTGGTTTGGTGGCTTTTTCTATGCTACCCCTGCGTGAATACCCAGATATTGAAACACCGATTGTCAGCGTTAGCACCGATTACACTGGTGCCAGCGCAGAGATTATTGAAACTAAAATCACCCAAGTACTCGAAAACCGCATTTCGGGTATCGAAGGCATTAAAAGTATTAACTCATCAAGCCGAAATGGCCGCTCAAATATAACCATTGAGTTTAATATCAGCCGCGATATTGATGCTGCATCAAACGATGTACGTGAACGTGTAGCCCGTGCCCTTGATAGCTTGCCAGAGCAAGTTCGCCCACCAGAGGTCTCTAAATCAAACAGTGATGAAAGCCCAATTGCCTGGTTCGTACTAAACAGTACCACTATGGATTCATTGCAGTTATCTGATTACGCACAGCGCTTTATTATTGACCGATTAGCGGTTGTTGATGGTGTCTCTAATGTACGCGTTGGTGGCGAGCGTAAATACGCAATGAAAATCTGGTTAAACCGTAAAGCGATGGCAGCACGCGGTATTACCAGTAGCGATATTGAAAACACCTTACGCACTGAAAACGTTGAATTACCTGCCGGTGAAATCGAATCTATCGACCGTGATTTTACAGTACGTACCGCGCGTAGTTATAAAGATCAGCGAGACTTTCGAAACCTAGTAATCAAACGTGGTGATGATGGCTATTTAGTACGTTTAGGTGAAGTGGCTGATGTTCACTTAGAAGCTGCTGACGACGAAAGCTTATTCCGTGGCAATGGCCGTAATATGATAGGTTTAGGTATCGTCAAGCAAGCCAAAGCCAATACCCTAACCGTGGTTGATAATGCCCGCGCAGAGCTTGAAAAAATTAAGCGTAACCTGCCAGAAGGCACCACCATTCAAGACAGCTATGACTCATCAATTTTCATCAAAGAGTCTATTGATGAAGTGTATAGAACCCTTGGGATTTCAATGGCGCTAGTTGTCTTGGTTATTTACCTATTTTTAGGCAATATCCGCGCAACCCTAGTACCTGCTGTAACCGTACCAGTGGCGTTAGTAGGCAGCTTTATGTTCTTGCTCGCTATGGGTTACTCAATCAACTTGTTAACTCTTCTGGCACTCGTGCTTGCTATCGGTTTAGTGGTAGATGATGCGATTGTAATGCTTGAGAATATTCACCGCCGTATAGAGCTCGGTGAACCACCACTGCTTGCTGCGTTTCGTGGTGCCCGTGAAGTTGGCTTTGCGATTATTGCCACCACACTCGTACTGATTGCGGTGTTCGTACCGCTAGTGTTTATGGATGGTCGTATTGGTGCCCTATTCACAGAATTTGCGATGGCAGTAAGTGCCGCGGTGTTCTTCTCGAGTATTACTGCATTAACCCTTTCTCCGGCGCTTTGTTCTAAAGTATTAAAAGCTTCAGAAAAAGAGAGTAAATTTAGCCAGTGGATGGATAGAACCTTTAACAAAATCGAAAACGCCTATCGTAACTCTCTCGCTTCAAATATGGGCCGTAAGTGGAGCTTACTACTGACTATGATTTTGGCTGGTGTTGCCAGCTTTATGCTGTTTCAAAAAGTGCCTTCAGAGCTTACTCCAAAAGAAGACCGCGGTACTTTCTTTATCATGATGAGTGGCCCAGAGGGCGCAAGTTATGAAAATAACGCTGCAAACATGGCTAAAATTGAAGAACGTTTAATGCCTTACTCTGAGTCTGGTGAATTGAGCCGAGTGCTTGTTCGTGTACCTGGATGGGGCGGCCAAGGTGGTGTTGCTATCATCGGTATGGCCGACTGGGATAAGCGTAAGCGCTCGACCTGGGAAGTAATGGATGAAATCAGCGGTAAAATGACTGAAGTGACCGATGTGCGTGCGTTTGCAATTATGCGCCGTGGTATTGGTGGCGGTGGTTCATCTCGCCCGATTGAATTTGTACTGCAAGGTAACGATTACGACCAGCTAGCCGATTGGCGAGACCGTATTATCAAACGTGCTGAGAAAAACCCGGGCTTGGTAAGAATTGACCACGATTACAAAGAAACATTCCCGCAGTTTTTAATCAACATTGATAAAAACAAAGCCGCTGATTTAGGGGTTTCTGTATCGGATGTGGGCCGCACACTCGAAACCATGTTAGGGCAACGCCGCGTAACAACCTTTATCGATCGTGGTGAAGAATACGATGTGATTTTAAAAGGCACCAAAGAAGACTTTGCTAACCCGACTGATATCTCAAATATCTATTTAAAATCACGTAGTGGCGAATTAGTACCGCTTGATAGCTTAATTAGCTTAAAAGAAGAAGCCACTGCATCGCGTTTAAACCGTTATAACCGTATGCGCGCAATTACGTTAAGTGCGAACTTAGCAGATGGTTATACCCTAGAAGAAGCGCTTAACTTTTTAAATCAAGTGGCAGCGGAAGAAAACGACATCGACGGTGCAATCGACTACAAGGGTGAATCGCAGCTGTTCTATGAAGGTGCATCGGCAATGACCTATGTATTCATACTAGCACTGACTGTGACCTTCTTAGTACTTGCAGCCCAGTTTGAAAGCTTTATTCACCCATTTGTGATCATGCTTACTGTGCCACTTGGTTTAGTGGGTGCGTTATTTGGCTTGTGGTACACCGGACTTACTCTGAATATTTACAGCCAAATTGGTATCGTAATGCTGATAGGCTTGAGTGCGAAAAACGGTATCTTGATTGTTGAGTTTGCAAACCAGCTGCGCGATAAAGGCGTAGAGTTTAACGAAGCGATTAGCCAAGCTGCGACACAACGTTTACGCCCAATTATTATGACCTCATTGACCACAGTAATGAGCTCGGTACCGCTAGTACTTGCAAGTGGCCCAGGTGCAGAAAGTCGCATGGTAATTGGTGTGGTGGTATTTACAGGTGTTATTGTTGCAACCTTACTAACCTTGTTCGTAGTACCTGCAGCATACAGCGCACTTGCCCGAAATACCCAGTCGCCTGAGTACTTACAGAGCAAGTTAGAACAACAAGCAAAAGACAAGCCGTTAGAAGAAATTTAAACGAGTTTGAGCTTTAACAAAACGCCGTCTTTACGGCGTTTTGTTTTTTCGGCTATAGTCAGCAAAACGGTAAGGGAGTGAAATATGGATAACAACATACAAATCGCCACTTTTGGCGGCGGCTGCTTTTGGTGTATTGATGCTGCATTTAGACGTGTAAAAGGCGTGCTTAATGTCAGCTCTGGCTATGCCGGCGGTGAGATTGAAAACCCAAGTTATCAGCAAATTTGTACTGGCTTAACGGGTCATGCTGAAGTGGTTCAGCTCGATTTTGACAGCAGTTTCGTGAGCTATAACACCCTACTTGAAATGTTCTTCACTTTACACGATGCCACACAGTTAAACCGCCAAGGTAATGATGTCGGCACTCAGTATCGAAGTGTTATTTACTATCATGATGGAAAGCAAAAAGCAGAATCTCAAGCCATGATTGATGCCTTACAAAAGCAAATTCGTGAGCCGATTGTCACCGAGCTTAGCCCGCTTACAAACTTTTACCCTGCAGAGCAGTACCATCAAGACTATTACAATGAAAACCCAAATCAAGGTTATTGCAGTATTCTGATTGCCCCTAAGCTTGCAAAGTTCGAACAGTATTACGCAGATAAACTAAAATGAAAAAAGCCCGCTAAGTAGGTAGCGAGCTTTTAGACGCAGAACTAATAATAACGCTGAGCTTATTTTAACTTAAGACTAATGACATCAACGGGCAAATTAATGTCAATTACTAGCTATAAGTAAACAACTCAGCTGACTTTAAGAGTTATTAGAACTGATAGCGGGCACCTACAAACAGGCGTCGCTCGGCCGTGTTGTAGTAATAAAATTCGTCGTTGATGTAATCACCATCTAGGTCTGTACCATAGGCATCAACGGCGTTGTACTCTTTATCGAATAGGTTTTCTACACGTAGTGACACAGTTAAGTTGTCAGTTGCTTGGTAGTGACCAACTAAATTCCATAACGTATACGAAGGTAAGTGCGTTAACTTGCCATCACGATCACCACGGTATTGCATATCGATACCGGCATCAAAATCACCCCATGCTTTGTTTAATGACCAATTCACACTGTGATTTGACACATAGGTTAGTGACTGACCTGTCTCAGTATCTTCCGCTGAAAGGTAGGTAAAGTTAAAGCTGTGATCAAAGCCAAACACTTGGTTTTTAAAGCTAAACTCAACACCTTCGTGGCGAGCTTCGTTTATATTGGTTGGGATCCACTGCCCTGATGCATTTGGTGCCCAAGCGATTTTGTTGTCGATCTCGCTGCGGAAAATCGCAATATCAAGGATGATATCATTCACATTGAGTGATAAGCCAAGCTCTTGGTTATCTGATGTTTCAGGGTTTAACTCTGGGTTACCTGAGCCTGGGTAGTATAAGTCATTAAATGTTGGAGATTTAAAACCCGTACTTTGACTTACGCGGAATGTAGCAATGTCATTTAAGTGATAGCCAACAGCTGCGGTGTAAGTTGTTTCATCACCAAACTGTTGATCATCATCTTGGCGAACGGTTAGGTTTGCCAGCACTTGCTCGTCGTCATAATAAGCACCAACAAACGCAGCGAATACTTCACGGCTGTCTTTTAAGTAAGTACCTGAGTTAGTGTTCACTTCATCTTTATACCAATTCAAACCGCCACTAAGAGTCAGAGCTTGATTGAAAAAGTATTGGCCATTGTAATCGATTTGCTCACGCTCAGTTTCAAACTTATCAACCACCGTTGCACCAGTGTAATCAATACGTGAGTCATCTGAACTATCACTTGATATAGCAATATCAATGGCGTGGCTGTGTTTTTCGAAAGCCTTTTTCCAACCTAGTGAAGCTTGGTAATTTTCGAACTCGCCTTTTTCTACGGTGCTGTCTGCAGGGCTATAAGCGCTATCGTATTTTGCTTCGCCTTCTGAGTATTGTGCTTGCGCTAAAAACTCACCTAACTGCTCATTTTGATAACCAAGATTAAAGCCAAGGTTTTTGTTCTCGTAGCCGTCTTCATCAGGGGCTAAGCCTTGCAAAACATCAAAACCATCTGTTTTTTCATAACCGGCATTAACGGCGACATCAGCACCCGCAAACTGACCACCTGTCGCTACTTGGTACTCTTGGTAAGAGTCTGAGCCAAAAGTAACATCTAAGGTCGTGTTTTGTGCTTTACGGGTAATGATATTAATCACACCTGCTAGCGCATCAGAACCATATACAGCAGCACGTGAGCCTTTAATTACTTCAACACGCTCAATACTGTTTAAAGGAATATTGCTAATACTTTTATAGCCAAGTGTTGCAGAGCCGGTGCGTACACCATCAATTAAAATTAGCGTATGACGAGAACTTGCACCACGTAATGAAACACCTGAGCTTTGCCCAAAACCACCATTGGCATTAATTTGAAAGCCTGCTTGCGTTGCCAGTAAGCTTGGTAAGTCACGCACATAGCTTGCTTCAATATCAGCGCGGTCAATGACAGTAACACTGGCTAATACATCATTAATTGATTGTTCGAATTTATTGGCAGAAACTGTGATGTGCTCGATTGATTGCTCGTCAGCAGATACAGAAAAAGACAACGCAGCAGCAACCGCTACGCCTAACGCAGATTTATTTAGCATGATATCCCCTAGCCTGTGCCCACCGCACATGCGAATAGTAAGTTACTTCAAGGCCGGTCTCCGGACTCTGTACATGCATGGCATTTACATTACCGTTGCGGGGGCAGTGTTGGCATTGTTTTCTCCCTGAAAACGCACCGACTTCCCGATTATCTTGCGACTATTTCACCCTTTGAAATAAAACGTATCTGAAGATACAGCAAGCACCTCGAAAATAGGCCGTTATTGTGATGATTTTGGGGAAGAAAGTCAATGGACGGCTATACCGCTAAAGACAAGTTTTAAGTCTAAAGCTTCAAGCTGCAAGTGGAGACAGATCAAAAAAGCCAATCAGCATGGTGATTGGCTTTTATAAAACAATGATTACCAGAAGTACTCATGAGGTTTTGAGTTTCCTAACGGAAAAACAATTCCTTCTGGGTCAGCACCATTCAGCACAAGCTTGCAAAGAGCTTTATTTAAGCGTCTTCTTGGCTTAGTCATTGTCATTTTCACCCACCAACTTGGTGTTTGTTGGTAAAAATAAGTACTGTGTGGACCTGTGTATTTTCTGTTTATTTTACCGTGTTTATTACGGTCAATTGTTTTGTTTTTTACTGACATAAATATCCTCTAGCTGAAAATAGCTAGAAGATATCTTTTTCTCTGTAACCTAATATTCGTCTCAAAATACGCTCCTTGTAAAGTTCAGAAACTTGCAGGCTTATAGCTTAAAACTGACAGCTTAAAGCTATAAACACAGTGTATTAATCGCGGAAGTTTTTGAACTGGAATGGTTGACCTAAATCAGCAGTACGAACAACTTGCATTGCTTCTTGTAAATCATCACGTTTTTTACCAGTTACACGTAATTCTTCACCTTGAATCGCGGCTTGTACTTTGATCTTTGAGTCTTTGATTAACTTAACGATTTTCTTCGCTACGTCTTTTTCGATACCTTGCTTAAGAGCAACGTCACGCATTACGTATTTACCGCTACGCGACTCATCTTTAAGCTCAAGGCTAGATACATCTAAGCCACGCTTTGAAATTTTCGCAGCAAGAATGTCAAAAAGTTGCATAACTTGTTGTGGTGCTTCTGCTTTTAACTTGATTACTTTGTCACTTAGTTCGATTGATGCATCAACACCACGAAAATCAAAACGCGTCTCTAGTTCACGCTTTGCATTATCTACTGCATTCTGCGCTTCGTTCATTTCTACTTCAGAAACAATATCAAATGAAGGCATGGGGTTCTCCTAACATAGTCTTTTTTAAATTCATTTATGGTTGGCAATTATAACGCTTATTTGTCGATTCTTTCTATTTTTATCCGATTTGTTCAGGTGCGATGCAAAAATTGTTTGATATACTGGCCATTCAATTTCGGCATTTTTAGGGTTTATTGTGACAAGGCGTGTTTACCAAGTTATCTTTTTAGCCAGCATTATTGGCTTTACGATTTTGTTTGCCAAAGAAATTAAAGGGGTGAGCAACCTCTTTCCACACGTAGATAAAGTGGCGCATTTTGGTATTTTCTTTGTACTGGCCATGGTGATGGACAAAGCCTTTAAATTGCCACTTATGGTGCAAATTTTACTGTTAGCCGGATATGGTGCAGCCATAGAGTTTATGCAAGATATGCTGCCTTACCGTCAAGCTTCGGTTGGGGATTTTGTCGCTGATTTTATCGGTGCAGTTAGCTACTTTATCATAAAACTTGGGTTTCATTTAGGTAGTAAACAACGTAATGGCTAACATTTTAATTGTTGGCGACGGTGCAATTGGCTTGTTGTTTAGCCATTTTTTATCTGCACAACATGACATTACATTGCTGACCCGTAAACCGACCCTGACCACGCGTTTTTATCAAGCGAGTAATGGTAAATCACACCCAATTAAAGCTCGCCTTATTCACCACAAAGAGCTAAGTCAATCCGCCCCCTTTGACTTGGTGTTAATCACAGTTAAAGCATTTCAGGTGCAAACTGCCTTTGGACAAGTAAAACCTTACCTCAGTAAAACATGCCAAATCGTTCTTTCTCACAACGGCATGGGGAATGTCGATGAGCTCAATGCCCTGCTTTTAAAAACGCAAGGATTAGCGTTTTTAACAACGCGTCTAGCTGGTTTTAAAACAACACCTTATAGCGTAAACCACACAGGAAATGGTGAAAGTGTGCTAGGCGCATGTAATGCGGCTGCAAGCGAAAGGCTCAACGAGCTTAAGCAGCAGTTTAGTTACTTACCGCATTTTTCTGTGAGCGATGATATTCACTCACTGCGCTGGCAAAAACTACTAGTGAACATTGCCATTAATCCCTTAACGGCAATTCATAACGTTAAAAATGGCCAGTTACGCGCGCCACAATTTAGCACGCGCATTATTAATTTACTTAGTGAGGCGTGTTTGGTAGCCAATAAACAAGGTGTTGATGTAAAACTCAGCGAGGCGTTGGACCAAGCCTATTCTGTGATGACAGCCACCGCTGAAAACTTTTCTTCTATGCAACAAGACATCAGCCATAATCGAGAATCTGAAATTGATGCGATTTGTGGCTATGTGTGTGAGCAAGGTGCTAAGTTAGGGATAAAAACTCCCTATAATCAAGCAATGCTAAGCATGATAAAAATAAAAAGTTAAGCTACAAGGGGAAAGGGGAAAGAGTAAAGTTTCTCGTAATGATTTCAGGCATTAAAAAAGCGCGAACATGTCGCGCTTTTCTCACTATCCCTTATGGGCGATACACTTTTACGTTGCTAAAGCCTTCTTCGTGAAGGATCAGTGCTTGTAGCTGGCTCATCACACCTTTAGCACAATATAAGTAATATTCTTTATCTTTTGGTAAGTCACCAAATTTAGTCGCTAAACGGAAGAAAGGTAAATGTACAACTTCAATACCTTCAAGCTCTAGTGGGTTTGCGTCTTCTTCTTCAGGTGAGCGAATATCAACAACAACCGCTCCTTCAGGTAAATCAGATACAGACTCTGCTTCTTTCACTTCTTGCTTAGCTTCGGTGTCGATATCGCGAATATCCATCACACGTGCATTTTCAACAACTGTATTTAGCACGTCGAAATCAAACTTAGCTTCTTCGGCAAGAATGGTTTTGATTTTAGCTTTAACCGTTGGCTTTTTAGAAATTACACCACAGTATTCAGGCATACTTTCTGCCATCTCAGCCGTACCAATTTTACGCGCAATATCAATAATATCTTGCTTATCGTGTTGGATTAATGGGCGAATGATTAAAGTTTCCGTCACACGGTCAATTACACTTAGATTAGCCAGTGTTTGACTTGATACCTGACCAATACTTTCGCCAGTTACTAACGCTTGTACACCTAGTTTTTCTGCAACTTGGCTACCGGCACGCATCATCATACGCTTAAGTACAACACCCATTTGGCTGTTTTCAACGTTCTCTAAAATCTCAGCAACAACAGGTTCAAAATCAACAGTAACGAACTTCACTTTGTGAGTAGAGCTGAACTGTTTCCAGATATAATAACTCGCCTGCTTAACACCGATTTCGTGCGCAGCCCCACCTAAGTTAAAGAATAAGAAGTGAGTACGTGCACCTTTACGGATCATTTGATAGCTGGCAACACCAGAGTCAAAACCGCCCGACATAAGCGATAATACATCTTCTTGTGTTGGTAACGGGAAGCCCGCCATACCTAAGTGAGTTTGAGTAACGATATATGCTTTATCATCACGCACTTCTAAACGTACTGTTACTTCAGGGTGAGACAATTTAACGCGCGCACCTTCAACATGTTGGTTTAAACCACCACCTACGTAGCGCTCTACGTCGCTCGATGTAAAGTCATGCTTACCAGAACGTTTACAACGTACACAGAATGTTTTACCTGCAATCGTATGGCCAATTAGCTCAAGTGCTTTTTGATAAATATCGTCGATTGAATCGAAGTCTGTTTCTGTAACTTCAATAAACTGTACGATACCTGGGATGCGCTTTAAGCCATCGATAATATCTAAACGAACTTGCTCAGAGTCGAGTAAGCTAACAACAGAGATATTATCCCAGTTGTTTCTTACCTGAACTTTTTCGTCAACACGACGCAAAACGATCTTAATGTTATTTTCTAATAACTTGGTAAAACGCTTACGAACAGATTTACTCTTGATCGCGATTTCAGGGTGTAATTTGACGATAAATTTAAGCATAGTTCGTTCACTCTTAGACTGTGGATTTCACACGCCCTAAGGTTTAGCAACCTCAAGGGCGCGCGATTATAACAAAAATTATAGCGTCTAGGAAATAAACTGCTTTGTAGGATTAGTGGTCGTTTTGCTCTGTTTCAGCAAGGGCTAAATACTTTGCCCTTAATTGATTTACTTGTTCTAAGTGTTGCTCGGTACAGTGGGCTTTTAATAGCAGCAATACCTTTAAAATACCGTTATAAATATCTGCTCTGGCAAGTTCGCCACTTAAGCGACGAGCTTTGATATAAGGCGTCCAAAAGCTCACGGTCATTTTTAGCATATGCGCAAGTTCTGTGACATCTTCGTCTTCAATGCAAATGATACCGCCTTCACGCAATGCAAATAGCACATCTTTCACTTGCTCTAAAAGCTCAGCTTGAAACGCAATGTAGCCTTTTTTCAGCTCTTCATCACGAGATAAAATATCGCCTAAGTTGTCGTAGAAAAACTGAAAACGCCACATAAGTTCAAATAGCGAATCAAGATAGCCCGCTAGGTTTTCTAGTGCGTCGTCACCGGGAGTCAATGGCTTAAAGTGAGTGTGTAAATGATCGCTATACAAAGCAAATATGTGGCGAATAATATCTTCTTTATTTTTAAAGTGATAATACAAGTTACCTGGGCTTATCCCCATATGCGAAGCAATATGGTTAGTTGTTATGGCACGCTCACCATGGCGATTAAATAACTCGATGCTGGTGTGTATGATTTTGTCCTTTGTGCTCATAGCTTATTTACTCTGTTTTTATGATTATTACGGTCCCCAGCCGAGCAGTATAAACAAATGCGCAGCAATTAAATACTACCTTGAAAAATATTAACCTCAATCGGTTTAGTACCTTATATAGGTGAAGGATTCTAATCCGATACGCGTATTTTCGAAGCTGCATCGTCGAGAAAACACTGTTAATATAGCAAGCAAATTTATAAATCGCTGAATGTTATGAACGTTACTGCAATCTATCCGGGCACTTTCGACCCACTTACAAATGGCCATACAGACTTAATTCATCGCGCGGCAAAAATGTTCGATAAAGTGATTGTTGCCATTGCGCATAATCCTAGTAAACAGCCCTGCTTTACCCTTGAAGAGCGCGTTGAGCTTGCTAATAAAATTTTGGCGCATCTTGATAACGTGAATGTAATTGGTTTTTCAGGCTTATTAGCTGATTTAGCTCGCGACCATAATGCCGAAGTGCTTATTCGTGGTATTCGTGCGGTGTCTGACTTCGACTATGAATTTCAGTTAGCGAATATGAATCGTCGCCTAAACCCTGATCTAGAAAGTGTATTTTTAACACCGGCAGAAAAAAACTCATTTATTTCATCAACTCTCGTCAAAGAAGTCGCACGCCACAATGGCGATGTGAGCGAGTTTGTTGACCCTATTGTAGCCAAAGCCTTACAGGATAAAATTCACGGATGAAATTAAAAAAGTTCATTAGCTTAACTGCATTACTAATGATCTCTGCACCAAGTGTTGCTGGGCCATGGATAGAAAGTGACGACCCTTTACTTCGCGCTTCAATCGAAATGCTATTTAACCAAGGCATTATTAAACAGCCTATTAATAGCTACCCATTAATGTGGCAAGGTATCGCACGCGACCTAGACGTTGCCAATACCAGCCAACTAGATGAGCGAAGCTTATTTGCCTACCAGCATGTTAAGCATGCCCTTGATAATGCTAAACAAAAAAGCAGCTCAGGTATTCGCCTAAACTACAACAGCGAACCTCTCGCTCAGCAAGGTTTTGGTAAACGCCACCAGCAAGAAAGCGGTGTAAATAGTTATGGTTCAATCACAGGGAAGCGTGTTAGCGCTAAAGTCAGTGTAAATTACGCCGATGACGCCCTTGATAAGCAGCATGTTACTTACCAAGATAGCTATTTAGCCGTACTCCTGGGTAATTGGTCACTTAGTGCGGAGCAAGTAAGCCATTGGTGGGGGCCAAGTAACGATAACGCCCTACTACTATCAAATAATGCGGCGCCAATGAAAGGCGTGCGCTTTACCAGAGCAAATACACAATATGTAGGCCCAAGTTGGTTGTCGTTTATCGGTAACTGGCAGTTAACAGGTATTTACGCCAAACAAAAACCATATCTAAATAGCTCAGATGACGGTGACTTTTGGGCGCTCCGATTTGCAAGCACCCCATTAACAGGCCTTGAAATAGCAATTAACAGTGCAGGTTCTGATTATTTAACTAACCTAGAAATTGACCCTGTTACACTCGAAAGCAATGAATCAACACACCGTTTAACTAGCTTAGATGTTAAGTACTCAACCACTTTAGCGGCTCAACCTATCGCTTTTTATGCAGAGGTAATGGGTCGAAATGAAAGTGGCTTAGCACCGAGCGAGGCATTATATACGCTAGGTGTTGAAAGCTATTTTGGCTCGAAAGAGAGCCTATTAAAAAGCTACTTTGAATACTCAAATATAGAACAAACTTGTGAGCAAATTAGCGATTGCGTATATGGCTCTGGTAGCTATACACAACGCTCGCGCTTAATTGGCAGCTCAACACCACTACAAAGTAAATCGGCTATCCTTGGCGCCTATTACCACACTCTAAACGGTTATGGTGGCCATGCTAAGCTTCGTTGGATTGAAAGCGAAACCACGCACACTGAACTCACATCAGATATGAATCAGCTGCAGCTAGAACTCGGTTATCAACAATCTGTGTTTAATGGTCTGTGGAAAGTGACGGGGCTTATTTCAAAGGATGAAATTGGTGATGAGTCAGAAACAAACACAGCCCTTAGAACCAGTTGGGAATACCGTTTTTAATTAATTGAGGTCAAGCTGGTTCAGCTTGGCCTCGAACTCGCCTATAAAGCTTCACAAGCCCTAAAAAGTCTTTATTACTGAAAAGTGCGATGAGCATCATTGCATCCATAATATTGACAGTAACCGTATAAAAGCCCCATAACCACCACTCTTCGGTATTCTCAAGTATATTAATATCTATATACATACTGATAAAAAGAGAGCTGTTAATTAATAAACCTAATAATACATAGAGTTTTGCAGGGTAACTATCGATCGATTTACCTTTAGATATCAGCAGTATTGCACCAATACAGGTGAGATCTAGAGCTGTCCAAACTACATAGGCAGTTGCATAACTCATCGACTCTATCTGGAAAGTAGCTGAAGTTAGTGGATCTGAGGCTAAATAAGACAAAAACATTGTTAGCGAAATCCACATTAAAGTTTTATCACCATTGGGAACTATTGATTTACTAACCATGTTATATAGGAAAGCCATCAGAAATCCCCACATAATAAATGTTGCTAGATAAGCACTTACATACTTATGAAACTCAGCCAAAGCTTTTCACCTTTTCTTTTGAAAAATTCATGCATACAACACGATGAAGCTTTAGAAAATCCTTATTAAAAAGCAACACGAGAATCATAGTGACATCTACAGTGTTTACGCCAAATGAGTACAACGTCCAAAGAAACCATTCAGATTTGTTTTCGTATATAAAAATATCGATGTATATCGATAACATTAGGATGGAATTTAGAGTAAGTCCGAAGAGGATATATGTTGTTCCATAAAAGTTAGCTACCTTAGCAAAATACATCCAAGCCAAGATTACAAAAATCGTTAATAAGTCAAAATACAACCAATTCAAATAGCTATAGATGGAAAGCTTAACAAAGCCACTAATGAAGTATGAAACCATCATAATAAAAGATAAAGCAAGAACTCGGCTATCTGTTTTATTGATATTAATAGCTAAGTTAAATAAGAAGGCCATCAAAAAACCCCACTCTATGAAGGCCCCTAATAAGTCCCCCAAAAAAGCATCTATATACATAATTTAAGCTTGAGGGTGGGCAACTTTCTGTTTAAATAAGCTTGAAAGGTATGACTTAAGTTTGACTAAACCTAAGAAATCTCTATCGACAATTAGTGCTACTATCATCACAAAATCTGCGATGTTTACACCAAAAGAGTATATATCCCAAAGAAGCCAAGGCTCTTTTGTGTATTTGATATAGATGTCATAGTAGATAGCAAGAAACAATACTGTATTGACCAACAGCCCTGCAGAAACATAATAAAATGCAGTTGGTTTATGATCTTTTACAAACTTAGCAAAAAAGAGAATCAAAGAGAGGGTGACTAAATCCCAAACAGCCCAGTGGAGGTATGTTTCAGTTGTCGAGAACCAAGAAAAGAAAGAATCACTTGAAAAGTAAGATACAAACATTATGAAAGAAGAAAATAATAAAATGAGATTTTTCTTCGGAGTAGCTGTATATAAAAAGATATTAAAGAAAAAAGCCATCATGAAGCCCCAAACCACTAGGGCTCCTAATGATAAACCGAAATGATCTGTCAAAAACATCGACTATCCATTTTTATTGTGGTCTCTTATCTGGATCAATGATGATACCACCGCCACGTTGAATCTCTGCACCACCTGATAAAGACAGCGCTTCACTTGATAAAGTTACTGTATCAGATTGCAGGGTTTTATTACTAGTAGTTTGTTCCAAAGCAGGCTTTGTTTGTTGCATTTGGCTGTATGCTTGCATTTGCAATTGGCTATTGTTTGAAATTTGCATAAGTTAATTCCTTTAAGTTAATAGTTTTTTCAGTACAGCTTACAATAGCTTGTAAGCTGAGTTAAGCGTTCTCATATTTTTGACGCTTTTTTATACTTCATCGCGACGTTGCCACCGCGCTGATAATAAAAGCAATTAACGATCCAACTTTTATAAATTTTGATCTTTTTGATCATAAAAGTCAGCAAATCTAATTTCAGGCATAAAAAAACGCACAGGGGTAACCGTGCGTTTTTCTCATCCAGGGAATTTAAGCCACGTGTTTACACGGGATCACCGCGCTATTACTTGGCTTTAAAATATATTCCATTGCCACTTCATCGCAGTTCTCTTTACGAAGGCAAAGCTCACAATCTTTGATCACTTTTTCTGGCAAACTGTCTTTGCTACAAAAGCTAAAACCTTGGCTTGCAAAAAACTCTGGCACTCTGGTCAGGACAATTACCCGACTAAGCGCCAAGCTTTTGGCTTTTTTTAGCAGATGTTCAACAAGTTGACGCCCCTGCCCGGCAATTCGTGATTCGGGGTCCACCCCGAGCGAGCGAATTTCAGCAAGACCAGTGTCGTAAATATACAACGAGGCACAGCCTGCAACTTGGTTTTCAACTTCAGTGACAGCAAACTCATTAATTGAGTGAATCATGTCGCTTTTAGCTCGTGGTAGGTTTTCACCTACGGTAGCCCAATGCTGAATTAGCTTAGCGATGGACTCAACATCATTTAAAGTTGCGTCACGTACCGCTATTTGCTGTTTTTTTTTGCGTATTTGATAGCACTTGTTACTTGCTCAACAGAGGTACCACCCTGCGCTTGTCTTGCTTTAATACAGGCGTCTATTTCTAATACAGGATATACATCTGATTCGAAAATGCTATGCACTGACTTAAATTGCTCTAAACTTAAATCTTCTAAGTTACTCCCTTGTGCAATAGCCATTTGCACGAGCGTACCAACAATGTGGTGACCTTCTCTAAATGGAATACCTTTAGCCACTAAATAGTCAGCAAGTTCAGTCGCATTTGAGTGACCACCTTTTGCAGCTGCTAATGTTTTATCTGCATTAACTTTAATGCCTTTGATACACGCTTGCGCCATATGAATACATGCCAGCCAAGTTGGCATCGCATCAAATAAGCCTTCTTTGTCCTCTTGCATATCTTTATTGTAAGCAAGTGGTAGCGCTTTAAGTGTCATCATCATGGCACTGAATGCGCCAAAAACACGGCCCGTTTTACCACGAATTAACTCTAGTGCATCTGGGTTTTTCTTTTGTGGCATTAGTGAAGAGCCTGATGTTACCCCATCAGAAAGCTCAATAAAGCCCGCTTCACCCGAGTTATAGAAAATTAAATCTTCAGCCATGCGCGACAAGTGGATCATCGAAATCGATGCACAGCTTAATAGCTCAACTACAAAATCACGGTCAGATACGGCATCAAGGCTATTGCGTGTAGCACCGGTAAAACCTAACCCTTCGGCAAGAGTTTGCCTATCAATTGGGTACGCAGTCCCGGCTAATGCACCGCTACCAAGTGGGCAATAATTCATACGGTTTTTGGCATCACTTAAACGGCTTTCATCACGTTCAAGCATTTCAACATAGGCCATACACCAATGACTAAATAACACAGGTTGTGCGCGCTGTAAGTGTGTGTAACCCGGTAAAATAGTGCCAAGCTCACGCTCAGCTAAGGCAATAAATTCACCTTTAAGCTCTGCGATTGCTTCAAGAATATGCTCAGCTGTATCACGACACCATAAGCGGAAATCGGTTGCAACTTGGTCATTACGACTACGACCAGTGTGTAACTTTTTAGCAAGGTCGCCCACTTTATCAATTAGTGCTGATTCAACATAAGAATGAATATCTTCATGCCCAGCTACAGCCACTGCTTGTGGGTTTGCTTTAACTTCATCTAACAGCTTATTAAGTGCTGCAACGAGGTCATCGTATTCTTGCTGGTTTAGAACGTTGACTTGTTTTAACGCCCCAGCCCAAGCAACTGAACCAATAATGTCTTGCTCTGCAAGTTGATAATCAAAAGGAAGTGAATCGTTGAATTGTTTAAACGCTTCATCTGGACCCGTAGAAAAACGTCCGCCCCATAGTGCCATTGAACTGTCTCCAAATTCGGCTATTGCCCTGCTAGTGCAGGGCAATAATTAAATTACTTTTTCGTTAGTGCTGAGATTCTGCTTGAAAGCGAGAATAAACGAATGAAGCCTTCTGCATGTGATTGGTCATATACATCATCTTCGCCGAAGGTTGCGAAATCTTCGCTGTATAAGCTATTCGGTGATTTTTTCTGTACCGCAGTGACTTGGCCTTTATAAAGCTTAAGCACTACTTCACCCGTTGCTAACTTAGACAGTGATTCGGCACCTGCAAGAATCGAGTCTTTTAATGGCGTAAACCAACGACCGTCATAGACTAAGTGAGAGAACTCGCCACCAAGTACTTCTTTCCATTTACGGCTTGATTTATCTAGCACTAGCTCGTCAATCGCTTGAAGAGCAGCCATGATCACAGTGCCCCCTGGTGTTTCATAACAGCCACGCGACTTCATACCCACTAAGCGGTTTTCTACGATATCAACACGACCCACACCATGCGGCGCAGCAATGTTATTTAATTTAACTAAACAGTCATATGGTTTAAGCGATTCACCATTTACAGCAACTACTTCACCTTCAACAACGTTTAATGTTACATATTCTGCTTCATTAGGTGCTTGCTCTGGCGAGTTAGTCCAAGTCCATACTTGATCACTTGGTTGGCACCATGGATCTTCAAGCTCACCACCTTCGTGAGAAATGTGCCAAGCATTCGCATCACGGCTATAAATTTTTGTTGCTGATGCAGAACACGGAATATTACGCTCAGCTAAGTAATCAAGTAATGATTCACGGCTTGATAAGTCCCACTCACGCCACGGCGCAATCACTTTTAAATCAGGTGCAAGGGCTGCAAAACATGATTCAAAACGTACTTGGTCGTTACCTTTACCAGTACAACCATGTGAAAGCGCATCAGCACCTACTTTACGGGCAATTTCAACCTGCGCTTTAGCAATGATTGGACGCGCCATAGACGTACCTAATAAATAAGTGCCTTCGTAAATAGAACCCGTTTTTAAAGTTGGGTAAATATAGTCACTGACCATTTCGTCTTTTAAGTCAACGATATGACACTCTGAGGCACCTGAAGCTATGGCTTTTTCTTCAACGCCTTCAAGCTCTTCTGCGCCTTGGCCAACATCAGCAACAAACGCGATTACTTCACAGCCGTAGTTTTCTTTTAACCATGGCACGATTGCCGATGTATCAAGACCACCAGAATAGGCTAGTACGACTTTTTTAATTGAACTCATTGGTGTTCCTTAAACAAAATTTGGATTTAATAATGTGACAAGTAGAGCATTTTGCGCATGCATACGATTCTCTGCTTGTTGAATAATTTTTGATGCTGGGCCATCCATTACCTCAGAGGTAATTTCAAACTCACGATGCGCTGGCTGACAATGCAGTACAGTTTGCGCACCGGTTTTCTCTAGTAGAGCTTGGTTAAGCTGATATGGCATATATTTAGCTTTAACTTGCTCAAGCGGTGTTTTATCACCCATTGAAACCCAGGTATCAGCATAGACTGCATTTGCGCCAACTGCCGCCTCAATTCTGTCACTCACCATAACAGACGCACCATTCATTGCTGCAATTTGCTCTGCTTGCTTAAGAATTTGCGAATCTGGCGAACTGCCTTTAGGACAAACTGCAACAAAATCAGTGCCTAAAGTAGCGGCTAATAACATTAGAGAGTGTGTGACGTTGTTACCTTCACCTAAGTAAGCAAGCTTTAGTTTACTAACATCGCCATGGACTTCTTGCAGCGTTAAAAAGTCAGCAAGCGCTTGGCACGGGTGATATAAGTCACATAAGCTATTAACAACAGGCACCGATGAATATTCAGCAAGTGTGGTCAGTGTTTTGTGTGCATTCACGCGAGCAACAATGCCATCTGCCCAAGTTGAGATATTAAGAGCAAAGTCTTTAACTGATTCACGAGCGCCCATAGCACCATTTTGTGAATCTAAATAAACCGCGTGACCACCCAGTTTATTAATACCAATATCAAATGATAAACGAGTACGTAAACTTGGCTTTTCAAACAATGTAACCACTGATTTGCCCGCTAATGCTTGGCTGAAGTCAGCTGGGTTTGCTTTAATTTTTTGCGCTAAATTTAGTAATTTAAGTGCGCCTTTTTGGTCTAACTCAAGACCATTTAAGAAATTCTTTAACATGAAATACCTATGGTGTAATTTTCGTTCCTACATGTTCGCCTTTTAATAAAGCGACTAAGTTCTCTGGCTTAAGCCAGCTTGAGATATACACACCACGTCGTAAATGTTGGGCAGCAAGAAGGCTGGTCTTTACTTTGACCTCCATCCCGCCCTGAATGACTCCTTCAAGGATAAGTGTTTCGATTTGCTGCGTATTAAGTTGATGTAGAGGCTGCTTATTGGCATCAAGCACAGCTTCTACGTCTGTCATAAAAATAAGTTCAGCATTAAGCTCTTTAGCGATAGCCGCTGCAGCTTCATCTGCATTGACGTTGTACCATTGGCCATCTTCTCCAAAGCCAATAGAGCTCACAAGAGGTAAACGACCTTGTTCAAGCATGCTAGGTAGCACGCTGTCACAACTACCTGAGCACTGACCTACTTGCGCCAATACTTTAAGTTTTTCAGATACCAGTACACCCGCTTCATAAAGGCTTAAACCCACAGGTTTGTGGCCAGCGCTAATTGCTTGGCTAATCAATTGTTTATTGGCACAACCGGCAAGAGCACCAACAATATATGGCATTTGCTCATTTGGGCTGATACGTAAACCTTGATGTTTTGCAGTTACAAAGCCGGCGTCTTTAAGCCAAGCATCCACCAAGGCACCACCACCATGAACAATGACAAAGTTATCTTGTTGCTCAGAAGCTAAAACATCAAAAAGCGCTTTTGCGGCATCTGCGCTATTTAACACAGCACCACCGACTTTAATGATCCAAGTTTTCATTACAGCGCTCCTACTAAACCAGTGTGGTGAGGTTCACCCATGGCTAAATTAATGCACTGTAATGCTTGCCCAGCTGCGCCTTTTAGAAGGTTATCAATCGCTGACATAACGATGAGTTGCTCACCTTTTTGTTGCCATGCAATATCAACAAATGGTTGTTTAGCGACACCTTTGATGCTTGGAATTTTATTGCCAAGTAAGCGAATTAACGGCTCGTTTGCTAACACTTGATATGCCGCGCTCACTTGCTCTGCTGTTACACCCGGTTTTAATTGCACATAAATAGTTTCTAAAATTCCGCGAGGAAAATTACCTAAATGTGGGGTGAATAACACAGGGTGACCAAGGTGCTGCTCAATCTCAGGTGTATGTCTGTGATTAAACAAGCCATAAGGAGCAAGTGACACTTCGCAGAAGTGCGTATTAACACTGGCTTTTCTGCCAGCGCCTGTAACACCTGACACCGCATTAACAATAATGGCTTGATCAGCTAATAAACCTGCTTCTTTAAGTGGTTTTAAAGAATTAAGAGCCGCGGTTGGGTAACAACCCGCTACAGCTACAAGGTTTGCTTTACTAATTGCATCGCTATTCCATTCAGCTAAACCATATGCTGCTTGTGCTAAAAGATCAGGGTGTTCATGTGCGAAACCGTAATAAGTCAGGTAATCCTCATTCCCAGCTAAACGGAAACCACCAGATAGGTCGAATACTTTTTTACCCATGGCTAAAAATTGCGGAGCAAGATCAACACTGACCTTGTGATCTGTACACAGGCATACATAGTCAGCATTGCTTTCGATATCTTTGTACGCTTCAGAAGTTAGAGGTTTTAGTGGGTACTCTAACAATCCAAGGTGCTCAGGGTATAAATCGCTTAATAACTTACCTTTATCTAAACTCCCTTCAGACACATAACATGCTTGTAGGGTCAGTTTTGGATGCTTAGCAACTAAACTTGCTAGCTCTGCGCCGCTATAACCACTTGCGCCAATAATCACTACATTCATTGCTTACTTTTACCTATTAAATCTGTTTATTGATACGCCTAAAATTACTCGCTCAATTGCGAATAAAAACACTGTCTAAAGTAATGAAATCAGGTTATCGTCGTTTCGTGTTCATCGTACAGCTTTACTAATATTTATGCTTAAAAAGTGAATTGATATTCATCATAAATACTTTTATATTGTTATGCAATTAGATTGAATAATTATTTTTGGATTTTTTTATGTCGCTACCCTCTTTTATATCTATGTATCAGCAGCTGATTGCTGCCCCTTCAATTAGTGCGATTGAAGATTCTTTGTGCATGAGCAATAAAGGGGTTATTACCTTGCTCGCAAACTGGTGCGAAAGCCTTGGTT
Source organism: Pseudoalteromonas sp. 0802 (assembly GCF_013350085.1). Lineage (NCBI taxonomy): Bacteria > Pseudomonadati > Pseudomonadota > Gammaproteobacteria > Alteromonadales > Pseudoalteromonadaceae > Pseudoalteromonas > Pseudoalteromonas sp. 0802. The sequence goes on from NZ_JABVXE010000005.1 coordinate 59,217, forward strand.
TTACATGTGAAATCACAGAGCTTGAAAATGGTAAAGGCCGTTACAACTTATTAGCGAAACGTGGTGAAGGAGATGGCGGTTTAATGCTTGCAGGTCATACTGACACAGTGCCATTTGATGATAGCCGCTGGAATTACGATCCGTTTAAACTCAGCGAACATGACAATAAACTTTACGGTTTAGGTAGTATTGATATGAAGGGCTTTTTTGCCTTTGTATTGCAAGCAATTAGTGAGCTCGATGAAACTAAACAAACGGAGCCACTATTAATTTTAGCCACAGCCGATGAAGAAACCACAATGGCGGGTGCACAACAAATTTGCCGCCACCCAGACTTAAAACCAGCGCGCTGTATTATTGGTGAGCCAACTGATATGACACCAGTATTTACTCATAAAGGCCATATGAGTACAGCCATTAGAGTAATTGGTCGCTCAGGCCATAGCTCTGACCCTGAACGTGGTTTAAACGCCATCGAAGTCATGCATAAAATGATTACAAAATTGTTAATCATCAAAGAAGAATTAAAGAATAAATATTCAGTCGAGCACTTTGAAATTCCGTACCCTACTTTGAACCTTGGCCATATCCATGGTGGCGATAATGCCAACCGCATTTGTGGTTGCTGTGAAATGCACATTGATATGCGGCCTTTACCTGGTTTAAGTGTGCAAGAACTACAAGCGATTTTGCTAACTGCAGCTGAAGAAATTAATGCCCAATACCCAAATGCAGTGAGTGTTATCGACATGCATGAACCTATCCCAGCATTTAGTGGTAGCACTGATACAGCACTTGTAAAGCTGGCCGAAAAAGTCTCAGGTCAACCAGCTGTCGCTGTAAACTATTGTACAGAAGCCCCTTTTATTCAACAGCTTGGCTGTGAAACCATCGTCATGGGGCCCGGCTCAATTAACCAAGCCCACCAGCCAGATGAGTTTTTGGCGATGGAAAAAATTAAACCTTCGCAAGCGATTATCAGTAATATGATTAAAGCAAGCTGCTTTAGTGAATATACCCAAACCACCTAAAGATGCGAGTTTCAGTTGGAATTAAAAGCGATTTAGGCAAGGCATTGATTGCAAGTAATAGTGGTTCTATTGTTAAAATCAATAACGCAGTATAAATCGCTTTTAAAGGGAGCATCACGCTCCCTTTGTTAATCCATATACTTACTTAAATATTTTTTAAATACCGGGTCGGTTTTCGCCAGCTCTTTTTGCTCCGCTAAAATATCTTTTAGAATCGCTTTAGAGGTTAATGGGTTAGCTAAAACAACGCGAAAAACCACGGTAGGTTGATGGTCATATTTTGCAGGAGTTAAACGAGTACGCGATACAAAAGAACGACCCGCTTCACGCTGACGTTTTTGCATGCTTGCAGTAAAGCGATTCAACGAAGCGTAAATATCTAATTTCGTTTCTTCGTCAGCATCTTTAAGCTTCGCTTGGATTTCTTTTGGTACGTAACGATAGGTTAATAAGCAAAGCTCAGGCTCTGAGATTAGTTCAAAGTCTTCATCCTGCTTGATCATGTCGGCAAAAGTGCGAGCTTTCACGATACTGCGATCAATTAGCATCTCGTAGCCTTTACGGCCAATAACACGTAAGCAAGCATGCACTAACATTGCCATACCTGGGCGGCTGCCCTCAAGGGTATGACTGCCTAAATCTTTTGAGCCTTTACGAAGAATATATTCCGCATGATGCTCAATAGCATCCGTCGCAGCAGGGTCTTTAAATAACACCAGACCCGCTCCCATTGGTACATACATTTGTTTATGTGCATCAATAGTAATTGAATCAGCGCGTTCGATACCGCTTAAAAGGTGGCGGTAATTTGAAGATAGTAAGGTTGAACCACCCCAAGCAGCATCGACATGAAAATGACAGCCAAGTTCTTCGCTCAAATCAGCCATTTCATTTAGTGGATCTATGCTGCCTGTTTCAGTCGTCCCAGCAACACCCACGAGTGCCATTACCTTAATGCCAGAGGCTTCAAGCTCATGAGCCTTTTTACGCATCGCATCAACATCGACTTTATTATTTTCGCCGGTTGTAATTGCGACAATGTTATCGCGACCAATACCCAGTAAATCAACGGTTTTGCCTAATGAGTAATGGCCTCGCTCAGAAACAAGCACAGCTAAGCCTTTATAACCATAATGCAGCATTCCAGCGATTAAACCCTGTGCAGCAATGCCTTTATAGTCACCATCCGCTTTTAATAAACGGTTGCGGGCAATCCATAGTGCAGTAATGTTAGCAACAGTGCCACCTGAACAAAATGCGCCTAATGACGTTTTCGCACTGTGCATCCATTTACTATAAAAGCTGTCGTCTTCACCATATGCAAGGTGATGCATCATGCCCAAAACTTGTCTTTCTAGAGGCGTAAATGCCTTTGAAGTTTCAATTTTTACTAGGTTTTGGTTAAGACCGACCATTAACTTAGACAGCGGTAACACAAAATGCGGTAATGCTGAGGTCATATGGCCAATAAAGCTCGGCGCAGCGGTATGCACAGAATGAGCAACCAACTGCTCCATAATGTCTTGAGCATAGTCTGAAACAAAGGTCGGCTCTTCTGGAATAGTAGCCGTTTGAAAGTCTTTTTCAATTTCGTGCAAAGGCTTTTCGATAGCAGCTATGTTCTCATTTAAGAACCCTGCTAAGTTGCTAGAAATTTCAGATTCGATTTTACTTAATGTCGAGTCTGGTGCTTCTGGCACCGTAAAAATACGAATCAAGCTTTCTTTAGAGGCGACGGCACAACGCTTTTGATCCATCCTAATACCCATAATTAGCAGCTAAAAATGCACCCGATGATGGGACATCTAGGTAAGCACTTTTGCGGCACTGTTTCTACGAAATTGGCTAACTTTACTGGAATATCACGAAAATGTCTCGCATAAAGCAAAAAAGCGCTAATTTCGATGACAAAAAAGTGATCAGTTAATGAAATTTGCAGTCATTTTATACTATCAGATACGCTTTTTTTGAGTATAATCAAACGATAACTGCAAAGGGAACCTCTATGCCCAAAGGAATGCAAAAAACCAGCTGGCTGCTATATGGCTTCGCCGCATTTTTTATTAGCTTATTTGGCTATATCTATTACACCTATGAAACCACGCGCAGTGAGATCATGGAGAATATCGATACCAAACTGCTTAATGCTGCGGTCAGTGTCAAACATATCCTAGGTGATGACTATCACAATATAGTTAATGCGGGCTTACCAATCTCTTCGGCAATATATAAAGACAAAAGCCGAGCCCTATCTGAGTATGCAAAACAAATGCAGCTTGCCTATGTGTACGCAATGGTACTGCGCGACGGCAAAGTCTACTTTAGTGCGTCGAGTTACACGCAAAAAGATCAAAACAATGGCCGCGTAACACAGTTTCTAGATGCCTACCCCGAAGCGACAGAACTTAACAAAGAAGCTTTTTTTTCAACAGAGCCGGTATTTGAGGTATCAAAAGATCAATGGGGCTATTTTAAAAGCATCTTTGTCACTTTCGTTGATGATAATGGTCACACCTATATAACGGGTGCCGACATAACCATTAGTGACTTAAATCAGCAACTGCAGCACAGTGTGACCCGTGCAATGATCACAGGCTGTTTCTTTTTCTTTATTGCTGCGCTAATTGCTGGGCTGTATTTTTTACAACTAAAACGCTCCCTCTCAACAGATGCCCGCACCGGCTTTGCTAACCATGTCGCGCTGGAATACTACATAAAGAAAACCACCAAACACCGTATGGAGCTAGCAGTTATTGCCATTAATGAGTTAGAAGATATTAGCAGTTTTTATGGCACTGAAGTGAGCGACAAAGTAATGGCTAACTTGCTTAGCTATTTTCAATCAAGGATGCCTAGCGAAGGGTTTGTCTATCGATTAGCAACGAATAAAATTGCGCTATTACGAACGCATAGTGATGAGCGTAATATCGATGATGTTATTAATGCTTTTAACTATGCAATTCCTGCGTTGAAAGAGCCTTATATCTACGTGAGCTTGTATGCAGGTATTGCTACAGGTAATAAATTAATGCTGATTGAAAATGCCCATGTTGCGCTGCAGCAAGCAAAGCTTAATAATCAGCGTATTGTACGTTATGAAAATGTGTTTAAGCAGGTTGAAGAGAAATTTAGAAGCAATGTTACGCTTGCCAAAGAAGTAAAAGAAGCCTTCGATAACAACCGTATCGTACCTTACTTTCAAGCAGTCTATAATAACCAAAGCAAACAGATTGACCATTATCAATGCCTAGCTAGAATGGCCAGTGCTACAGGTCGTATTCATGCGCCAGATTACTTTATGATGGTACTAAAGCGCTCACGTATGGACGGTCTTTTAAGACGCACCATGTTCACTCGATGCATTGAGCAGTTTAGAAAAACCAATGTGCGCTGGAGCATCAACATTACCGCACAAGATATTCTCGACCCAAGCTTAAGCGAGTTTTTAGAGTTACAACTTAGGCGCTATCCGCAGCCTCATAATATTATTTTTCAGTTTTATGAGCGTGATGCTATCGCTTACTTTAGTGAAGTAAAAACCTTTATTAACACCCTAAAAAATAAAGGTGCTCAGGTTATTATCAATGAATTCGGCGCGGGCTTTTCAAACTTACCCCACATTAGGAAGCTAGAAATTGATGGCTTGAAGCTAGATAAAGGGTTGGTGAGCCAAATTCATACCAATACAGATAACTATCTATTTATTGAAAACTTGGTGAAATATGCTCAGCAATTAAAGTTAGATGTAATTGCTGAGCAAGTTGATAACGAACAAATAGCAGATGCGCTTGCTCGTGCGGGTGTTACTTTAATGCAAGGGAGTCATTTTGCACCACCGACCCCCTATATTCATTAAAGGTTGATCACCAAACGGTGACTTTGTTGACCACTGGCCCAATATTTACGTTCGAATGGAGTAATTGCAGTATCGCTTTCATACAGCTCAACATCGCACTTATGCCCAGCAAGCTCTAATGAGCGAGCAAACTCTTTTACGTATATATCCCAGTTGCTTCTCAGCTCTAAGCGGCCGCCTAATTTAACGATATACGGAAAAATTGCAGCGCCGTGCCAGCGTCTTTGCAAGTGCTTTGCTTTTGGCCAAGGATTTGGATACAACAGGTAATGATGACTAGGTTGCCAGTTTGCAGCCACTGCTAAGCGCCAAAAATCGTTTAAATCAGCTTGTACTAAAATGTACTGCCCTGCATCTGTTTGCTTGTATTCAATATCATGCTTATCTAAACGATGTGATGACTTATCAATACCAATCACTAATGCATCAGGGTGACGTTTAGCTAAGTTAGCAGTACTTTCACCCACACCACAACAGGAATCAAGAATAATAGGCCCGTTAAATGCCTGCACCTTTTCGTTTACCTGATCAAAAGCCGCTTGCGTATGTTCTGCAATCGGCTTTTTAAATTCAGCACTTAAGTGCTTTAAAACTATTTCGTCTAGCTTTTCATGTAAGCCAGGTTGATTCGATACAATACATCTCGAATTTGCATCCGTCATTAGTGTCTAAGCCCCACACCACGTTTAATAAGGGTTAATGCTAACGTAAATAAACCCACAATAAATAAACCAAGTACACCAAATGCTACCGATAAGTCGACATCAGACACACCTAAGAACCCATATCTAAATGCATTCACCATATAAATAATTGGGTTTACTTGCGATACGCCTTGCCAGAATTCTGGCAACAAGGTGATAGAGTAAAACACCCCACCGAGATAAGTCAGCGGCGTTAAAATAAAGGTCGGGATAATACTAATATCATCAAAGCTATTAGCATAAATTGCATTGATAAGTCCGCCTAAAGCAAATACAGCCGACGTTAAAATAACCGTAGCCATAATCACAAAAATATTATGAATTTGAATATCAACAAATAGCAAAGAGACACAGGTAACAATTAAACCAACCAGCATACCTCGTGTCATACCACCGCCCATGTAGCCAAGTACAATGATGTAGTTTGGCACTGGTGCAACTAAGAGCTCTTCAATGCTTTTTTGAAATTTAGTCGAATAAAAACTCGAGGCAACATTCGAGTAAGAGTTGGTGATCACCGACATCATAATCAGACCAGGGACAATAAACTCCATATAACTAAAGCCACCCATATCACCGATACGAGAACCAATCAGATTACCAAAAATCACAAAATACAGGCTCATCGTGATTGCCGGCGGAACTAAGGTTTGCACCCAAATACGTAAAAAGCGAATACACTCTTTGATCCAAATACTTTTTAGCGCTACTCCATATTTAAACATTATTCGCCTCGCCCTTGTTCTAATAACCCTACAAACAGCTCTTCTAAACGGTTTGCTTTATTTCGCATACTCAGCACAGTATTACCTTGTTCAGTCAGCGCACTAAACACCTGGTTTAAGCCCTGAGACTTCGCCACTTCAACTTCTAAAGTGTGATCATCGGTCAGTGTGTATTTATAACCTTCAATGCTAATTGGCTGCACTGGTTGCTTTAAATCAAGTACAAAGGTTTCTTTATCAAGCTTGGCAAGTAACGCTTTAATGGTGGTGTTTTCAACAATCACACCACTGTCGATAATCGCGATGTTTTTACATAACAGCTCAGCTTCTTCTAGATAATGGGTGGTCAAGATGATGGTCACACCTTGCTTATTAATCTCGCGAAGAAAATCCCACATAGAGCGGCGTAGCTCAATATCAACACCCGCTGTTGGTTCATCTAAAATGAGTAATTTAGGTTCATGCATCAGTGCACGAGCAATCATTAAACGGCGTTTCATACCACCTGAAAGGGTGCGCGCTTGTTTATCTTTTTTCTCAAATAAACCTAGCTGCTTTAAGTATTTTTCAGCACGCTCATGTGCCAGCTTTCTTGGTACACCGTAATAGCCTGCTTGGTTAACTAAGATTTGATTTAGTGTTTCAAACTGACTGAAATTAAATTCTTGCGGTACTAAGCCAAGTTCAGACTTAGCAGCTTCAAGGTCTGTATCAATATCGTGACCAAATACCTGGACACGACCGGCACTTTTATTCACTAACGATGAGATAACACCAATAGTGGTTGATTTACCTGCCCCGTTTGGTCCAAGTAAGGCAAAGAAGTCGCCTTGCTGAACTTGTAAATCAATGCCTTTTACGGCTTCAACACCATTTTTATAAACCTTTTTTAGGCCTTCAATATTTAATGCGATCGTTTTTTCGCTCACTGTTTGCCCTCTCCATAACCCCAACGTTTCGTCAAAGTATGTTCAATGTTTAAATGATCTAAAATTCGCGCCACCATAAAATCAACCAAATCGGAAATCTGCTCTGGTTGATGATAAAACCCCGGTGCCGCAGGCATAATAGTTACGCCTAGTCGTGCTAGCTTCAGCATGTTTTCAAGGTGGATTTCGCTAAATGGCGTTTCACGCGGGACTAAAATCAGCTGCCCACGCTCTTTAATAACCACGTCAGCGGCGCGTTCGAGTAAGTTATCTGATGCCCCGACCGCAATTGCAGATACTGAACCTGCACTACAAGGGCACACCACCATTTTTTTCGGCGCGGCTGAGCCAGATGCAACAGGACTAAACCAGTTGTCTTTACCAAATACTTTTAGTTGCTCAGGAGCGGCATTAAAAAGTGTACTAAGCTGCTCTGTCGCTTTGTCTTCATTACCTGAAAGTTTGATATTCGATTCTGTATCAAAGACCACTCTTGCCGCACTTGAGATCAGTACATACACCTGAAACTGCTGTTCAAGTAATACTTCTAATAACCTTAAGCCATAAGGAGCCCCAGAGGCACCACTAAAAGCTAACGTTATTTTATCTTTAAATTGCATACAGTTAAGCTCCGTATACTGGTTAGTTTTGTTCAAGGGCAGTGATTAAATGCTGATGAATACCTTCAAAACCACCATTACTCATAATTAAAATATGTTGTGACGGCGCACTGTTGCCAACAACCTGAGTAATGATTTCCTCAGTGCTTTTCATGCAATGCATACCTGCTTTGTCTGCGTATTCTTTTAACGACCAGCTTAAATTTTCTGGCTCAAATAAATACACATCATCTGCTGCATCGAGTGAATCAATCAGGGTTTGTTGATGCACGCCCATTTTCATTGTGTTTGAACGAGGCTCTAAAATAGCAATTATCTTATCAGTGCCTACTTTTGCACGTAGCCCTGCTAAGGTTGTTTTAATTGCCGTTGGATGATGGGCAAAGTCGTCATACACTTTTATCGAGTTAATGTCGGCTTTAAGCTCCATACGGCGCTTAGGAGAGATAAACTCAGCTAAGCCTGCAATACTGACCGATACCGCGATGCCTACGTGTCTGGCTGCTGCAATGGCCATAATGGCATTTTTGACATTGTGCTCACCCATGGCTTGCCAGCTGACAACACCTTGCACTTGCGAATTTAATAGCACTTCAAACTCGCTACCATCAGCTTTAAGCAAGCGGTAATCCCAATCACCCGAGAGTGTTTCGCTCTCGCTCCAAAGGCCACGTTCAATCACATCTTGTAGTGCTTCATCTTGGCTTGGCCAGATCACTTTGCCACTACAGGGTAATGTACGCATCAAGTGGTGAAATTGTTTCTTTATCGCGTTTAAATCTTCAAAAATATCAGCATGATCAAATTCAAGATTATTTAGAATTAAGGTACGCGGTAAGTAATGAACAAATTTACTGCGTTTATCGAAAAATGCCGTGTCGTATTCGTCGGCTTCAATAACAAAAAATGGCGTTTCGCCAACACGAGCAGACACCCCAAAATTTTGTACGATACCGCCAATCAAAAAGCCCGGTTTCATTCCTGCGTATTCTAGTAACCATGCCAGCATACTGGCTGTAGTCGTTTTGCCGTGTGTTCCGGCCACAGCCAACACCCACGAGTTTTGCAATAAATTATGCTTTAACCATTCTGGGCCTGAAGTATAAGGCAAGCCTTTATCAAGTACGTATTCAACGCAAGGGTTACCTCGACTCATAGCATTACCAATGACGACCATATCTGGCGCGGGTTCTAGTTGGGCAACGTCATAACCTTGGGTGAGCATAATTCCTAGCTCTTCTAATTGCGTGCTCATCGGTGGGTACACATTTTGATCAGAGCCTGTCACTGTGTGACCTAATGATTTAGCGATTGCGGCAATACCACCCATAAAGGTGCCACAAATTCCAAGAATATGAATATGCATCTACTGTCCTGAGCAAAATGAATAAGAGATAAGTAAGGCGTTATAATGCCAAATATAAGCTTTACTTACCATTACTACACGGCATTAGAGTATTGCCAAATAGCCAACATAAAAAAACACCTCAACTTGAGGTGTTTTCTTATTAAGTTTAAAGCCTATTTTACAGCATTAAGAATGCAAACAAACCTACACCTAATAGTAAGCGATAGATAACAAATGGCATCATGCCCATGCGCTCAATCACTTTTAAGAAAAAGAAAATACATGCATAAGCCGATACAAATGATAAACCTGCGCCTAATAGAATTGCATGCCAATCAATCGCCTCGCCCGCTGTAGCCAACTGATACACATAATATGAACCAGCTGCGGCAATCACAGGAATTGACATTAAAAATGAAAAACGGGCAGCGCTTTGCTTGTTTAAGCCCAGCATTAAACCCACAGTAATGGTAATACCTGAACGCGATGTTCCAGGGAAAACCATAGCGAGCACTTGCGAAAAGCCTAACAATAACGCGGTAAAAAAGTTTATTTGGTAAATATTCTTAACTTGCTTTGCTTTTACGTCGGCATACCAAAGTAACAAACCAAATACGATGGTTGAGGTGGCTATAACCCATGCATTACGCGAGTAGCTTTCAACAAAATCTTTGAATAGGTAACCAATTAATAATGCAGGTATAGTCGCTACAATAATCCACCAGCCTAAACGACTATCATCGGTTGCTCCTTGTGAGCCAAATGATTTAAACCAAGCGCCGAGAATATCCACCACTTCTTTACGAAAATACAGTACCACCGCACCTAACGTACCTACGTGTACCGCAACATCAAATGCTAAGCCTTGGTCGTGCCAACCTAAAACTTGTGAGGGTAAAATTAAATGAGCTGAGCTCGAAATAGGTAAAAACTCAGTCAATCCTTGAATTAAGGCTAAAACAATTATCTCAATAATACTCATGGGTTAGAAAACTCCACCTTCCATAGTTTTTGTTGTGGGTTGTTATAATTATTCCATAACTCAGCCAAAGTTAGCTTAGCTACGGGGTGATAAAAATCGGGAGCAATTTCAGCTAGAGGCTGCAATACAAACGCATTTTTGGTTATTTCATCCCGCGGTAATTGCGCAGGCGAATCACAGATAATGTCATCATAAAACAATAAATCAAGGTCTAATGTGCGAGGACTAAACTTTTTATCCTCACGAGTGCGGCCATTATCAAGCTCAATTTTTTTCAGTAGTTTACATAGTTCAGCTAATGGCATATCTGTTTTTGCTGCGACCACTGAATTATAAAAATTACTACCTGCAAACCCCACCGCTTCACTTTCATACACAGACGAATGTATAAAGTCTGGAAAGTGAGGCTTTAAGGCAATAAGCGCTTGTCGAAGATAATGCTCTTTATTGACATTAGAGCCTAAGCTTATAAATATTTGCGCCATGTTAGTTTGCCTTACGACGGGTGATCTCAACTCCCACAGTTTGCGCTTGTGGCACTGCGGCTGGTTTACTAACACGTATAGTGACTTGGTTAGTCGCAAACTCAGCTAAAATAATGGCAGCTAATTGCTCAACTAAAGTTTCAAGTAACTCAACTGGTTTTGCCGTTGTGTGTTCAATCACTCGCTCACTCACTTTGGCGTAATCAAGTGCTAAATTTATATCATCAGTTGCCGCTGCGGCAGAAATATCACATAACATTTCGATATCAAAATACAGGCTTTGTTTACTTTCTTTTTCAAAATCATACACGCCAATAATGGTGTCTACATGTAGTTGTGATATATATACCTTGTCCATTGATACTCCAAGTGACATGAATATTAAAACAACTCCTCATACTAAACGCTTATTGATAACAATAATGCGCTATATAAGCTGTCATACTGTTTTAATATATAAAAATTACCCCTACAATAACGGATAGATGCATTGCAATAAGGTGCTTACATTCTACTCGATGAGAGCGGCAGATGGTTTTGCCGCCAATGATAGCCCAAAAGTGCAGATTAAAAAATAAGGAAGCGCGTGTTAGAAGTTTTAATGTTAGTTTTAGCTTACATACTGGGATCGGTCTCTTCCGCTATCCTTGTATCACGGCTGTTTAAACTACCAGACCCACGCAGTCATGGATCGAATAACCCTGGTGCTACAAATGTTTATCGCCTTGGTGGAAAAGTCCCCGCTGTTTTAGTTCTTGTCTTTGATATTTTAAAAGGAACCATCCCTGTCTGGGGTGCCTACTTTTTAAAAATAGACCCGCTAATGTTAGGTTTAATTGGTGTGGCAGCCTGTTTAGGGCATATGTATCCGCTGTTTTTTAGCTTTAAAGGTGGTAAGGCTGTCGCGACCGCTTTTGGCACGTTATTACCCATTGGTTTATCGCTAGGTGGAATGCTGATCGCAACCTGGCTCATAATTATTGCTATCACACGATATTCATCGCTTGCGGCACTGGTTACGGTTTCATTAGCACCTCTTTATACTTGGTGGATAAAACCTTTGTATACCTTGCCAGTTACCTTTTTAACCGTGTTGATAATTTTCCGTCACAGAGCAAATATTACTCGCTTGATGGCAGGGGAAGAGCCTAAAGTAGGGGCTAAGAAAAAAGCCCCAGAGCAGGAATAGTGTTATAAATTAAAGTGCTTCGAGTGAATCAATAGGCCAGCGCGGCTTTGTTTTCATATCAAGGCTAGCAAACTGACCTGCTTTCAAACGCTGCATACCAGCATAAGCAATCATAGCGCCGTTATCTGTACAAAACTCTGTGCGCGGGTAATAAACGCGCCCTTTCATGCCTTGCATTACTCGTTCAAGTTGCGCACGCAATTGCACGTTTGCACTTACACCACCGGCAATCACTAAACGTTTGATATCTGTTTGCTTTAATGCACGCTTACATTTAATGATTAGGGTATCTATTACCGCTGTTTGGAATGCATGAGCAATATCAGCTTTGGTTTGCTCGTCATCATCACTATCACGAATCGCAAGCGATGCCGCTGTTTTTAAGCCACTGAAGCTAAAATCTAAGCCAGGTTTATCAGTCATCGGACGTGGAAATACAAAACGCTCAGGCGTACCTTGCTCCGCAAGTTTTGCTAGACGTGGGCCACCAGGGTAATCAAGACCTAATAACTTCGCGGTTTTATCGAATGCTTCACCGGCAGCGTCATCAACTGACTCTCCCAGCACTTCGTATTCACCAATGCCAGATACTTTAACCATCATAGTATGACCGCCAGACACCAGTAGTGCGATAAACGGAAATTCCGGTTTGTCCTCTTCAAGCATTGGCGCAAGTAGGTGGCCTTCCATATGATGAACAGCAACAGCAGGAATATTCCAACCATAGGCCAATGAGCGACCAATAGAGGTTCCCACAAGGAGTGCACCAACAAGTCCAGGGCCTGCGGTGTAAGCAATGCCATCTAAGTCTTCTGGGCCACAACCAGCTTGTGCAAAAGCAGCATCAATCAAAGGTAAGGTTTTACGTACGTGATCGCGTGACGCAAGCTCAGGTACCACACCGCCGTAATCGGCATGCACTTTTACTTGGCTATACAGTTGATGTGCTAATAAGCCTTGTTCATCATCATAAATGGCAATACCCGTTTCATCACATGATGATTCAATACCTAAAATTCGCATCAATTACTCCGCCAAGAAAAAACAAACGCGTATTTTACAGTGAAAATACGCATTACTGAATATTAAATTGCAATACCGATGTTGGTTTGGCCGTCAGATACTGCAAGTTGCTTAAGCTCTTTTACGTTCTGGGAGGTAATTCGGCCCATTTGCTCTACAAAATCAATAAGCTCAGCAAGTACATCAATTTCATACTGCATTAGAGGGTGTTCACGAACAGCTTTGTTATCAGCAATTTCACCATCTACTGTTAGTTGATATTCAATAAAACGAGCCACTGAAGCCTGTGAAATTTTACTAATATTTAAAAACTCTTGTTCATCTTTAGCTATCAAACCGTGCAACATGCCAAGCAAAGCGGTTGCTGTATCGATTGCGGGATAAGTCCCGAACATGTCAAAGTCAGTAAGCTCTGGCACATTCGGCTCTATTTTTTCAATTTGCTTTTCAAGGCTAATCTTACTTTTTGGTAGTAAGATTTTTTCCCAGCAGACACTTAATGCGCTACGAAAAACCGCGGCATCACCAAACCCTGTTGCTTCACTAAATAAGCTGTAATTAGGCAGCATACGCTCAAGTAATGCGCCACCTAATACCGCTTTTTGCAAATAGTTTAATTCTCTAATACGTTGAAAATTATTCGCTTTTGTCATTCTTTACAGTCCCACAAGACCAACATATTTCAAATGTTGCTCCGTTAAGCTCATGACACTTAGGGCATACCCAGTCAGGAGCCGATTGTTTTAATTGCCGGTAGTTTAGCAATATTTCTTGCGCCTGGCGCTCTTTTAATGCGTAAACGAGTATATCGACCCCTGTTTGTTCAAATGGGATCTCTCCAAGCGCCCCTTGTAAAAGCTCACCTTGCAGTTGCGATTCGATCCCTTTACTTTTTAAAAGCCCTTTAATAATGTTGGCTTCTAAGCCATTTTCAGCCTGAAACACTTTCACCCAAGCGAATGGGTCCTGCTTAGCAGGTTGATTTAAATTATTGTTTTGCAAATCACTTCCCTTTTACTTTTCTATCTTTAAATCCTAAACTACGCTAGCAACTAACTTCGCTGCAATGCTTATTTCAAGGTAGCCACATGACTTTAACAACACCGGGATTGTTATTCCCAGCAATTTCTTTACTGTTACTTGCTTACACCAACCGTTTTTTGGTGCTTGCTCAGCTTATTAGAGAACTCAATGCACGTGAAGGGGAAAGTATCCGCCCATTAGTTGTTGCACAAATTACCAATTTAAGAAAACGCATTAAACTCATTAGGGTGATGCAGGTTTATGGTGTTGCCTCTTTTCTGATGTGTACCTTATCAATGTTTGCATTATTTATAGAGTTTAATACTACAGGAATCATTTTATTTGGTATCAGCCTCGCTTGCTTAGCCTTATCACTTCTCACCTCTTTGTATGAGATCCACATTTCTTGTGATGCTATTGAAATCGAATTAAAGAATATCGAAAAAAAACCAGTTTCAGATAAGGCAGAGTAAATTTCTGCCTCTATACTTATTGTATGAGATACAACAATAAGTGGTGTTTTTGTGGATGATTTCTTATTTTCTGAAGAACAGTTAGAAGAAAATAATATAGAAACTGAAGAGCCTGAATACTGGCATATTCTTGTTGTTGATGATGAAGAAGATATCCATCAAGTTACGAAACTAGTATTAGCTGGCTTCACTTTCGAAAATAAAGGTCTGCGCTTTTATGACGCATACTCTGCGGCGGAAGCAAAAGAGTTTTTAAAAAAAGATATTCCCTTTTCTGTTGCTCTAGTTGATGTGGTAATGGAAACCAACCATGCTGGTCTTGAGCTTATTCAATACATTCGCGATGAAATAGAAAACCACGATATTCGTTTAATTCTTCGCACAGGTCAGCCAGGTGAAGCCCCTGAAGAAGCGATTATCCGCGATTACGACATTAACGATTATAAAAACAAAACTGAGCTCACCGCGATTAAAATTAAAACCTTGCTCTACTCGGCGTTAAGAGCACATCGCGACATTCAAATTATTGATCGCCACAAGCATGGTCTTGAACAGATCATCAACGCGTCTGCTAACTTTTTAAAATGTGACAGTGTTCATGAATTTGCTTCAACAATTTTAAGCCATGTTACTAACGTGATGGGCATTATTGACACGCAAATTTATTGTGCTGCGGCCGTTAATCTACAATCGTCACCAGCAAAAGATTTTCAATTACTTGCAGCCTCAGGTGTAGGCCCCACACCACAGCAAAACACCATTCCTGATGAAGTAAAAAACTTATTTATAGATGCACATGAGCGAAAATCATCACTAAAAACAAGTAATGATTATATTGGTTACTTTCCTACCAAAGCCGGCCTTGAAACCATGCTTTATGTTCATAAAGGCAGTAAGTTACAGGCCACAGAACATCAACTATTAGAGTTTTATGCCAACAATATCGCGCTTGCTTACGATAATTTAAAACTCAGAGAAATGGTAAAAGAATCGCAAAAAGAGCTGTCGTACATTCTTGGAGAAGCAGTAGAAAAACGCTCTAAAGAAACCGGCTCTCACGTTAAACGTGTTGCTTTATATAGTGAGTTACTTGCTCAGCTTTCAGAGCTTAACCCATTTCAATGTGAAATTATTAAGCTTGCTTCACCGCTACATGACATTGGTAAAATCAGCATTCCAGACAGCATATTGAATAAACCTGGTAAACTCACTGATGATGAGTGGGAAATAATGAAGACCCATGCAGAAATCGGCTATGAAATATTAAAAAACTCAAGTAACGAGATATTGACATGCGGTGCTTTAATTTCTTACCAGCATCATGAAAAGTGGGATGGTTCAGGGTATCCGCAAGGTTTAATGGCAGACGATATTAATATAGTTGGCCGCATAACCGCCCTCGCCGATGTGTTTGACGCCCTTTGCAGCGACCGTTGTTATAAGAAGGCTTGGCCATTAGAAGAGGCGTTAACTCTCATAAAAGATCAGCGCGCGAAACATTTTGATCCAATTCTAGTCGACTTATTACTTGAAAATTTACCACTTTTCTTAGAGATTAAGGACCGTTATCCTGATTAGATGTAACTTTTCTGTAAAACACTTCCCAAAATAGGTACAATAATTTACTATGCCTACCGTGAAGTATAATATTGCCTGGACGTAAAAGGCTTACTTATAACAAGGGACTATTAAAGTGAGATTTGAACAACTTGAACAATTTGTGGCGCTCGGGGTGCTGAGGCATTTCCGACAAGCTGCAGAAAAAACCCAAATAAGCACTTCAGCGTTAACTCGCAGTATTCAGACGCTCGAAGATGAAATTGGTTATGAGCTCGTTACCCGCTCTACACGCTCAGTTAAGTTAACCAAAGAAGGTGAACTTTTCCTTGAGTACGCTAAACAAACCCTCGACAACCTAGAAGAAACCAAAAAGCGTTTATTCGAATCTTTAAATGGTTGCACTAACGAAAAATTAGTTATTGGTTATACCAACAAGGCAAGCACGGTTGTGCCTGTTTCTTGCGGCCAATTTTTAGCGCAGTATCCGCATGTAAAAATCGAGATGCAACTACAAGAGCAAAGTGAACTTGTACGTAAACTGCAATTAGGTGAAATTGATATTAGCGTATGCTCGCAGGCAATGAACAGCATTGGTAGTGATATACATTTACCTGATCAATTGATTATTTTTGTAGCTAAAAACCACCCACTTGCGCATAAGAGCGACATTAGTAAACGCGACTTTGCAGACTACCCTATGTACAGCTGTTTTTCACAGTCTAAACAAGTGCAAGCTATGCTAAACGATGCTATCGAATCTTTTGATAAAACATCAAGCATCAAAGTAGGTAGCATCGAGCAAGTAATGGATGGCCTTAAAAAGTCAAACCACATCGCAATAGCCAGTATTGAACACACAAATATTGTCTCTTCAGACCCAGATTTACTGTTATTGAAAACCAATAAAGGTATCGCACACGAGCAGCTTGTGATCCAAACAAATCAACAAATCAATGAGAATTCTCATGTTAGTCATTTACTTGACCTCATTGAAAAAACGGCGTTATCAAGCCAAAGCTAATAGCTATAATATATACTGCTAGCCTGTAATTAATCAGGCTAGCCAATCCCCTTTATTTCTTCATCTTTTACTGCATAAAAAGCGTGCATCGCAGAATTTTTCATATACACTTACGCACCTTTTTTTGATTGTGCACATGAATGACCGCACCGCTAATTACCGACACATACTTAGATGCTATTGAACGTACAGGATATGCTGTTGTTGAAAACGCGATTGATGAAAGCTTAATTGCTGATTTAATTGCAGATTGCTATCGCATTAATCCGCATTTTCATACCGCAGGTATTGGCCGATTAAACGACCAACAAATAGATAAAACTGTGCGTAAAGATAAAACCTTTTGGTTTGATAGCTCTAGCCAAGCACAAATTACTTATCTGGCGACCATGGAAGCAATAAAGACACAGTTAAACCGTAGCTTCTATTTAGGCTTATTTGATTATGAATGCCATTATGCAAAGTATCAACAAGGTGACTTTTATAAAAAGCACTATGATGCCTTCAAAGGCCGTTCGAATCGCATTTTTACAACGGTTTGTTACTTAAATACGCCAGAGTCTGGCGGTGAATTGGTGATCTACAAACCAAAAAGTAAAGACATTGAAATAGTTATTAAACCTCAAGCGGGCTTATTGGTTATGTTTGAAAGCGAACGCTTTATGCATGAAGTATTACCCGCAAGCGATGTACGCTACTCTATTGCGGGCTGGTTCAGAAAAAATGCCTCAATCAGCGGCATTATCGACCCACCAAGGTAATTAAAATGGCAGTGGCAAGGATGCTGCTATACCGATAAAAATCACTAACCCTACATAATGGTTATTCAAAAATGCTTTGAAACAAGGATCTCGCTCTCGTTTATGAATAAGCATTTGTTGATAAAGTAAAAAACCAACCGCTGCAGCTAAGCCCAGCCAATAAGGAAAACCAAGGTGATTACTCATACCTATGTAAGCAAGAATCGTAATAAACAAGGCATTGAGTAAAAAAATGATGTGTCTGTCATAGCTGGCAAACAAGATTGCTGTTGATTTAACGCCAATCTTTAAATCATCATCTCTATCAACCATGGCATACATAGTGTCATAAGCCACAGTCCAAACAAGATTCGCGGTAAATAGTAGCCAGGCTTCTAATGGCACTGAGCCAATCGATGCCATATAGGCCATTGGAATAGCCCAGCTGAATGCAGCACCAAGCACAACTTGCGGTAGTTGCGTGTAGCGCTTCATAAAGGGATAACAAAACGCCAGTGCTAAGGCACCAAACGATAGTAATATCGTTGACCATCCGAGTGTTAACACTAAACCAAAGGCCACCACAATAAGCAGTACAAACAAACTCAGAGCTTCACCACTTGATACCAAACCTGCTGCCAGCGGTCGCTGGGCTGTGCGCTTAACAGAGCCATCTATCTTACGATCGGCAAAGTCATTAATTACACACCCAGCACTGCGCATCACAAAGACGCCCAAACTGAAAACCACAAAATTTAATAAGCTCGGTGTGCCAAGCTCAGCAAGCCACAGCGCCCAATAAGTTGGCCATAATAGCAACAAGGTGCCAATTGGCTTATCGGTACGCATTAACTGTTTATAGTAAGGTATATGTGCGACCTTAAGTGCAGCTAGCTTCATAGGTAAATATACGCTCCAGGTAAGAATACTTCAGCCACGAGAAAATGAGCATTAGATAAGCTAAAAACACTGCGTCTTCCCCACAATGGTTGTGAAGAGAAGCCAATTTCAGATGTTAAAGCTTGGATAGCGTGCTGCTGTGAAAATTCAGCAACTTCTATTTCTGTGCGCGATAAGCTTGGGTCTTGAAAAATAACATCACCAAGCGGCCTTGTTCCCATACTTAGTAACTGCTGCTTTTTTAATGTATCATCTGCCGGCAACCAGCTTTGTGCATAAACCATTGGTTTACCATCGCATAGAAGTAACACTTCGCGATTTAATGCCTGACTTAGAGAGGTATTGAGCAACGCCTGTTGCTCGGCGGTTAGGTCAAATGGCGCTTCGTTTAAAACTTTAACTGAAAAGGCCTGACAGTGACTTTTAAGCTTGGCCGTTAATGACCCGGCCTCAAGCAACCAACCTTGCTGTTGTTGCGTCAAATTTGGAAATGCTGAAGCAGGCTGCCAATTTGCAGCTAATGAAACTGGGAATGTGATCACAACGACTCATTATTTTTAAAAACCGTGCAAATGATATCACTGCTGCACGTTTCGAAAAAGTCATGATTTAATCTCAAGCAGGGTTAAAAAACGCAGAACAGCCTGTATCTTAAGTGAATTTGGGTATAGACTAAAAATCATTGAAAGGGTGGAATATTCTTAACTATGAAAAAATCATTGTTATCAATTTACTTGATAAGCATGCTGCTTGTTGGCGCTACAACAAGTTGGTCTGTACGCGCTGAATCAAATGTTGGCTACTTTGGTTTTGAGCCTGACATCATCACTAACTACATTGGCCAAGGTAATAAAAAACTAGGCTATGTTCGTATTACGGTGGATCTCATGCTCAATGATATGGCTGATATTTCAGTGGTAGAACACCACACTCCACTATTGCGTGATGCAATTGTTGAAATACTCTCAAAAGAGCCTGAAGAAAACATTAAATCACTGACCGGCCGCGAAGAAATTAGAAAGCGCTGCACCGAAAAGTTAAAAGCACTACTAAAACAAGAAACAGGACAAGAGATTGTCAGAGAAGTGTTATTTACTAAGTATTTATATCATTAATTGTAAAATGGCGGCATAAGCCGCCATTTTTATTTACGCGATTATTTGCGTGAAAGCAGCTTGTCTGACACAGCATAAGCCATACCTGCCAATAACCCCGCTAAATGTGCCCAGTTTGCCATACTCACTGGCAACATATCTACAAAGCCTAGAATAAGCCAAACCAGCATAAAACCAACGATGCTATTACTTACTAATGGCGGCTCTGAAGGTCTCATTACGCTGTAAATCCAACAAAAACCAAGTAAGCCATACACAACGCCGCTTAGACCACCAAAGTTAGGCCCAACTACTAAAAACTGTGCCCAGTTACTAATGAATGCCGTCACTAAAAATAAACCCACTAAGGTTAATTTGCCACTGCGTTTTTCTATATCGTTACCCAGCGTCATCCACCAGATCAAATTAAAAATAAGATGAATAGCGCTAAAATGCACAATGGCAGGTGTAAACCAAGTTAGTGGCTGTGCAGGGTTGAACTGCAACATACTGTAAATAGTTTCAAAACCACCTAATAAGAAGGCAATAAATATAGCTATCGAGACTAAAGTAACCGTACGGTTTAGCCAGCTTAATGCCTTAAAGCGAGCTTTTAAATTAAGGGATTGCCCTTGATATGACAGAGGCGATTGTGTACTGCCTACCTGCCATGAAGCTTGTTGGTATTTTTCGTCATGAGGGTTAGCAGCAAACTCCTGCCAAAGAGGTTGAGCTTGATGAAAGTGCTCTGGAGCAACACAAATAATCACAGTTTGTCCATCTTGCGAGCGCAGCTCTCCATGTAAGCCCTTACTTTTTATGTAATCTATAAAGCCTTGTGCGGCGCGAGGATTATTTATGCTACCCAACTCAATCATCGTTCAATGTGCTCCGGAAGTTGTGTCTGCCAAGCTGTAAAGCCACCATCCATGCTGTATACGTCTTCAAACCCCTGCTCTACTAAATAGCTCGCAGCACCTTGAGAACTCACACCATGATAGCAAACAATGATGATTGGCTGATCAAACTCTTTATGCATCATAAATTCGCTGATATTAGCATTTGATAAATGCTCAGCGCCTGGGATATGCCCAGTTTGAAATGAGTTAGGATCGCGAATATCGGCAATCACAACCTCTTCTTTATCTAACAGCGCAAATGTTTCGCTCACTGAAATATGTTTATACGACATAGTACTCTCTAAACTAAAAAGGCGGCCAAAGCCGCCTTATCAAATTACTCGGTATTAATCCCAGTTGAGGATTACTTTACCTGATTGGCCTGAAATCATTGTATCAAAGCCTGCTTGGAAGTCATCCACGGAGAACTGGTGAGTGATAATTGGTTTCAGATCAAGGCCTGACTGAATTAGACTCGCCATCTTATACCAAGTTTCAAACATTTCACGGCCGTAAATACCTTTAATAATTAGACCTTTGAAAATAACCTGGTTCCAATCAACCGCCATATCTGAAGGTGGAATACCTAACATGGCAATTTTACCGCCGTGATTCATGTTGTTTAGCATACTGTTAAATGCAACTGGCACACCTGACATTTCAAGACCAATATCAAAGCCTTCGGTCATGCCAAGCTCTTTCATTACATCTTCAAGCTTTTCAGTTGCTACGTTTACAGCACGAGTCGCGCCCATTTTACGCGCTAAATCTAGGCGGTATTCGTTCACATCAGTGATAACCACATGACGTGCACCCACGTGTTTAGCAACAGCGGCTGCCATAATACCAATTGGACCAGCACCTGTGATTAATACGTCTTCACCTACTAAGTCAAACGACAATGCTGTGTGTACTGCATTACCGAATGGGTCAAAGATTGATGCTAGTTCATCAGGAATGTTATCTGGAATTTTAAATGCGTTGAAAGCTGGGATCACAAGGTATTCAGCAAATGCACCTTCACGGTTTACACCAACACCTGTTGTATTACGACATAAATGCACACGACCAGCGCGACAGTTACGACAGTGACCACAGGTAATATGGCCTTCGCCAGAAACACGGTCACCCACTTGGAAACCACGTACTTCCTGACCCATATCAACCACTTCACCTACATATTCGTGGCCAACAACCATTGGCGTAGGAATTGTATTTTGTGCCCACTCATCCCATTTATAAATATGGACATCTGTACCACAAATTGCTGTTTTGCGGATTTTAATAAGCAGATCGTTATGGCCAACTTCAGGCTTTGGCGCATCAGTCATCCAGATCCCTGGTTCTGCTTTTAATTTAGATAATGCTTTCATGATTTACACTCAATTAAACAAAACCGAAGCAAAAGCTTCGGTTTAGGGAATAAAATTAGATAACACCCATTTCTTTACCAATACGGGTAAAGGCAGCAATAGCGGTATCTAATTGCTCTTTTGTATGCGCCGCAGAAATTTGCGTACGGATACGTGCTTGGCCTTTAGGTACTACAGGGAATGAGAAACCTGTTACGTAAATACCTTCAGCAAGTAATTTGTCAGCCATGGCTGAAGCAACTTTAGCATCGCCTAACATGACAGGGATAATAGCGTGGTCTTTACCTGCACAGGTAAATCCTGCTGCTTCCATTTGTTCACGGAAATACTTTGCGTTATCCCAAAGTTTAGCGCGTAACTCGCCGCCATTGCTTAGCATCTCAAGTACTTTAATTGATGCAGTAACAATTGATGGTGCAAGTGAGTTTGAGAAAAGGTAAGGACGAGAGCGTTGGCGTAACCACTCTACAATTTCTTTTTTACCTGATGTGTAACCGCCTGATGCGCCACCAAGTGCTTTACCAAGCGTACCTGTGATGATATCAACACGGTCTAGTACACCGCAGTACTCTGGCGTACCTTTACCATTTTCACCAACAAAACCAACCGCGTGAGAGTCATCAACCATCACTAATGCATCATATTTATCGGCAAGGTCACAAACCGCTTCAAGGTTACAAATAACGCCGTCCATTGAGAAAACGCCGTCAGTAGCGATTAGCTTAGTTTTAGCGCCCGCTTCATCAGCAGCAATTAGTTGCTTTTCAAGGTCGCTCATGTCGTTATTTGCATAACGGAAACGCTTTGCTTTACAAAGACGTACACCATCAATGATTGAAGCGTGGTTTAGTGCGTCAGAGATGATTGCATCATCTGGGCCTAAGATTGTTTCAAATAAACCTGCGTTTGCATCAAAACATGATGAGTAAAGAATAGTGTCTTCGGTTTCTAAGAACTCAGAGATCTTTTGTTCTAAAGTTTTATGAATATCTTGAGTACCACAAATAAAGCGTACAGAGGCAACACCAAAACCGTGATCGTCAAGGCCTTGTTGAGCTGCTTTAATTAACTCTGGGCTATTTGCTAAGCCAAGGTAGTTATTAGCGCAAAAGTTGATAACCTTATCACCAGAGGCAACTTCAATTTGAGCTTGTTGCTGTGACGTGATAATACGCTCGCTTTTGTATAAGCCTTCAGCTTTCACTTCATCAATTTGCTGCTGCAACTGATTAAAAAACGCAGATGCTCTCATCTGTAATCTCCACATATTCTTGTATCTAACCAGAAATGATTAGCGTGACTTTAAATTTTGCGCCTATTGTAAAAGCTTAGCCGAACAATTGCACTGTTTGCAGTTCGTCGCAGACCTTAAGGCTTGCGAAATAAAACTGGTCTTACCTGCTAAGACTGTAAAATTAAAGCAGGTAACTCAGCTAAAGACTCACAGACTACATCGGCATGTTGTTCTGTTGACTCGGCATAATTTTGCCCTGAACGAACTAAAACGCGGGTAGCGATATTGGCTCTCTCAGCGGCAATAAGGTCGCCAAGCTTATCACCAACCATAATACTTTGAGATGGATCGATTTGATGCTCATCAATGGCTTGTAAAAGCATACCTGGAGAAGGCTTACGACAATTACACTCTTGCAAATAGGCAGGTTCTGCTTTGCTTGGATGATGCGGACAAAAATAGACATCAAGAATAGCAACGCCATGGCGTAAAAACTCGCCTTTCATCCACTCAGTGAGGTTGTAAAAATCTTGCTCTGAATAATAACCACGGCCAATACCTGACTGATTAGTTACCACCACAATTTTATAGCCCGCATCAGTGAAGGCTTTGCACGCCTCAAATACACCGGGTACAAATTCAAACTCTTCTGGTTTGTATACATAGCCATGATCAATATTGACCACACCATCACGGTCTAAAAATAAAACTTTGCTCATTACAATTGCTCTTTATCTACCACGTGGTCAAACATCGAAATCACCTTTTCAATACTTATTTGCGCCATTAAATCAGCCCCTTTAACGCGTGTTCCCCAAGGTAGCTCTTGCGCCGTTTTGCCTGTTTGCTCACGTAAATTTTGGTGATAAACATCAACAACATAATCTTGATATAAATAAGGTCCTGTGCGTTTTGGGTTTGAGTGGGCATACAAACCAATAACAGGCGTTCCGACCGTTACGGCCATATGCGCAGGCCCAGTATCAGGAGCTAACACTAACGCCGCACGTTTCAAAACACATAACAGTTCTTTTAGTTGAGTTTTCCCTACTAAGTTAAGCACAGGTGCCGAACTCTGCGCGATAATTTGCTCGGCAAGTTCAATTTCTAAAGGGGTTGGGCCGCCAGTAATAACCACCGAAAAGCCTTGTTGATGAGCATATTCAGCAAGTGCAGCATAACGCTCAGGTAACCAATTACGCTCTTTTTTACTTGCCGCAGGCGAGATAACAAAAATACGCCCGGCTAAACGCTCATCGCCTAATAGCGCATCGGCTGCTTGTTGGTGCTGTGCAGTAATTGGCATTTGCCATTGAGGTTTGTAATCAGGGGTCCCTATTGCTTGAGCAAAACCTTTAAAGCCTTCTAATACATGCGCCTCTGATTGCGGGGCAATACGCTTATTAATAAACAAGCTATGTAACTCTTTTGAGCGCGCCCAATCAAACCCCACTTTGACTTTTGCCGGAATACAACGGGCTGCTAGATTCGCTCTTAGTGCTACTTGCATATGTAATAGCACATCAAATTTACGCCCCTTGAACGAATCTTTTAGTTGCTGATAAGCCTGCTTGCCCTGCTTTTTATCGAATACAACAAACTCAACACCTGGTAAATCAGCCAGTAACATGGCCTCAACTTTACCAATCACCCAGGTAATTTTTGCCTTCGGATGTGCCTTTTGAATCGCTTGCACTGCTGATACGGCATGACATACATCACCAATAGCCGAAAGCCTTAAAATACAAATATCTGAATAGGAGGTTGATTGAGTCACGTGCGTCCTTAGCTACAGCAAATAATATGCGATCTTAAATTAACTTGATGCTAATGCAAGCACTTATGCGAAAAGCTAAAAATACGGTAAGATAGCGCTAATTTTATTTAATCTTGAAGTTGTTATGTTTGAAACTCAGCATCTGCAAAACACCACCCTTTTGTGTCACCCGGCTTATAAAGATGAGCTCACGCCACAGTGGTTCGATGCCAATTATTGGCAACAGCAAGATAAAATCGTTGGTGCAAAAAAAGGCCGCGCGACAGCGTGGTTTTTTAAACATCAACAACTTACAGGCGTTCTGCGTCACTATTGGCGTGGTGGTTTAATAGGTAAGTTGCTGAGCGATCAGTACTTATATTTTGGTTTAAAGCAAACTCGTGTTTATAAAGAGTTTACACTGATGATTCGCTTAATTGAGCTTGGCCTAAATGTGCCTACACCTATTGCGGCAAAAGTGACCACTCGTGGCTTAATCTATCGCGGCGATATCATTACCGAAGCTGTAACTGGCGCAAAAAGCGTGTTAGATATTTTAATCACGCGCCCACTTAGCCAGTCTGAGCTAAAAGCGATAGCAGTCACCCTCAGCGAGTTTCACAATCATGGCGTCTATCACGCAGATTTAAACATCAATAACATACTGTTCGATGATACAGGTAAGGTGTTTATCATCGACTTTGACCGCGGTGAAATCAAACAACCGCACGCTAGCTGGCAAACAGAGAACATTAAGCGTCTTGCCCGCTCGTTTGCAAAAGAGCAAGGCCGTAATGAAGTGATGCATTGGCAACAAAGTGATTGGCAGTCACTGGTGTGTGACTACCAAGCATTGCTTAAGACTTAATTTTGCTAATTACGTTTGATGTTGAGCACCCATTAAGAAACTCAAGTACTTCGACTTTGCCGCCATGGCGTAATACATGCTCGGCACCGGCAATTTGGTCAACGGTGTAATCACCGCCTTTAACCAGTACATCAGGGCTAATTTGCTCAATAAGCTTAGCTGGCGTGTCATTTTCTTCAATGCTGCCAAATGGGATAACCCAATCAACAGACGCTAGCGCACTTAATACCATGGCGCGTTCATCCAACGGATTAATTGGTCTTTCTGGGCCTTTTAAACGAGAGATTGATTCGTCATTATTTAAGCCAACAACCAGTCTGTCTCCTCGTGCTTTTGCCTGAGCAAGGTAGCGCACATGGCCTGCGTGAAGAATGTCAAAACAGCCATTAGTGAACACTATTTTTTCACCATTTTGCTTAGCAAACTCAATGTGCTGAAGCACATCTTCAAACGGGGTTTGATAATGCTCGCCGGTTTGCTGTAAATATTGACCTAGCTTACGGCTCAACTCTTCTGGCGACACGGTTGCGGCACCCAGTTTACTCACCGCAATTCCGGCAGCAAGGTTGGCAATTTCAACTGCATCTTTTGCAGCCATACCCGCACCAAGCATCACTGCAAGCGTCGCGATTACAGTATCGCCTGCGCCAGTAACATCGCTAACTTCTAGCTGCTGGGCTGCAAAGTCATGTTTTTCTGCTTGGCTGATTAACGACATCCCCTGCTCTGAGCGCGTTAATAGCATCGCAGCGATGCCCGCTTCACTAATTAACTTACGAGCGCTGTCAGTCAAGCTTTGCTCAGAGTCCGTCAAACCACCAGCAAGCTTAAATTCGTTTAAGTTAGGGGTTATGTAATCGGCACCACGGTATAAGTTTAAATCAGATGATTTAGGATCAATAAGAACCGTTTTACCTGCTTTCTTTGCAACCTGAACCATTTGTTGAATTAAGCTCAGCGAGCCTTTGTTGTAATCAGAAAACAACACAAAATCGTAGTCATCTAAAACCAGCTCTAAACGGTTTAATAACAATTGGCTGTGTTGCTCAGTAAAGCTCTCTTCAAGGTCTAAACGAACAACTTGCTGATGACGGCTGATTACTCGCATTTTAGAAATAGTCGGTAAATCACAAACACTCACTAGTTGCGAATCAATTTTCTCTGAACTTAAAATTGTTTCGAGGATTTGCCCACTTTCATCTTCACCAACTAAACCGAGTAGGCCCACTTTACCATCTAAACGGGCAATATTTTTTGCGACGTTTGCTGCACCACCAGCTTTATCTTCAAATTTACTGACTTTAACAACAGGTACCGGGGCTTCAGGCGAAATACGTCCTGAATCGCCATGCCAGTACCTATCTAGCATGACATCACCAACGACCAAAATACGTGCCTTTGAAAGGCTTTTTAGTAACGCTAAATCCATTACTTTTGCTCCGCGACAACCATATCGATGGCTTCGCATAGCCAATGTCCGATGAACATATGCGCCTCTTGGATACGCGCTGTTTCATCATTTTTAATGATAATAGGTAGCTTAGCGATATCTTTTACCTTGCCACCATCTCGGCCCGTTAATGCGACTGTAAAGGCGCCAATTTCATTTGCCGCTGCCAGTGCAAGATTGATGTTAGGGCTAGTGCCTGAGGTGGTTAAGCCAATCACCAAATCTTCAGGTTTACATAACGCCTGCACTTGGCGCTCAAATACAGTATCAAAGTGATAGTCGTTACTGTGAGCGGTTAAAATTGAGGTGTCTGTTGTTAATGCGATAGAAGCCAGTGGACCGCGCTCCAATTTGTAACGTACGACAAACTCAGCAGCTAAATGCTGTGCATCAGCCGCACTACCGCCATTACCAAACCAAATAACCTTACCACCTGCTTGCAAAGCGCTGTGACAAGCTTCGAGTAGTTGCATTACTTCAGGGTGATAGGTTTCCATCGTTTCAAATAACATTTGATGACGATTTAAACTTTCGAGGTAGCTTGCCGCTACAGAATCAAGATTAGACATATAAATTCCTTAAAAAGTATTAACGGCTTTGCTTACCAAAAATAGGCAACAGATAACCAAGTATAGTTATCTCCAAATACATCTTCACCATAGGTAAGAGTTGT
Organism: Pseudoalteromonas sp. 0802; assembly: GCF_013350085.1. NCBI lineage: Bacteria > Pseudomonadati > Pseudomonadota > Gammaproteobacteria > Alteromonadales > Pseudoalteromonadaceae > Pseudoalteromonas > Pseudoalteromonas sp. 0802. Next base: position 87,173 of record NZ_JABVXE010000005.1, read on the forward strand.
CTCTAATGTATGCTCGTCTATTTGACGAGTGTTACTTAGTTGAAGTTCAACGGCACGTTCATAAACACCAGTCGTTTGACCCCACTCATTTAAATAGTTACTTTCATTCTCTATCAATGTTAGCTTACTACGCCAGAATGAACGGTAGCTTTCACTATAAGTTAACTCCATGCTGTGCACTTGTGTAGGAGGCGCATCGGCGTAAACTCTCGCAACGCCATTGGCATGTAAGTCATTATATCGCTGATCAGCTGCATAGTGACCCGTTACAAAACCACCAACCGTATTACCATATGCAGGGTAAATTTCATTGACGTACCACAAGCTGTGCATATTGGTATATTCATACCTAAGCGACATCTCATTACTCAGCTTTGGTAAGAAGAAACCAAAATTACTAACAGTATTACCAAATTGGTAGTTCTTATGATTTTTTGTATCTTCACCACCGTATTCAAAGTAAAGCTCAATTGGCATTCCCCAATTAAAATTCACAGCACTGGTAATTGTTACGTATTGGTCACCTAACTCATTATCTTTACTACCAGTAAGGCCTAAGTTGTCATTACCTGCCGGGTCAAAAAATGCGTCCACCACATCACCAGCATCTACCTTACGTGGCCCACCGCCAAACTGCATCATACGATTGATACCAATTTTCCAACCCTCAAGAGGCTCAATACTAAAATGCGTTCCTGCAAGTTTTGGTGTACCACTATGAAGCTCACCTTGATAAAGAATACCATTATCAACATGTTCTAATTCTGAATAATACAATTCAAAATCAAAATTCCACCAATTATGGGCAGGCTTTACCATACCAATTGAAATAGAGGGTGCTGTTTTAGCGTTAGTAGAAATGATCTGCGCAGAATGCTTAAACGGCGAGAACCAATGTTCTTTATAACCCAGATTCAACTGTAAATCTTCACCAGCAAAACTGATAAACGAATTGTAATTTACAAACTTATTTGCTTTGGCTCGATAATCAACACCAACTTGTACTAACGTATAATCATTGGCACGCCAAATACCTTCAAAAAAGCCTTGTCCCCACTCATCAGAACTGAGTCCGCGTTGGTTAGCAATTTTCTTTGTATTATCTGTGTCTACTTGCAGTTTTACACCAACGCGAGTAACTGCATCATCACTTTGATATGGCTTTATTTTTGAACGAATCGCAGCAGCTAACCTTGGCTCTTGCTTTTCAAGCACCAAAAGTGCTTTCTCGACTTCTGCTAAACGGTAAGGCTTAGCCATAGGAGTGCCAATTGTTAGTGCAAACAAAGTATCTAATTGATGATCAAGCTGTGCATCCATACCCATTGGTAAATAAGCGGTTGGTGTTGCAAATAAAGGCATTGAGCAACTTAATAAGGCACCTATTACCGAGGCTTTTATCATTTTAAATTTCATAATTGCTTCGTTGATTTGTTAAGTAACCGAAATACTACCAAATATGCCAATAGTAAACACTTAAAACTCTCATTGATAACCGTTTTTAACATTTTATATTTAGATTGCGTATGTTCCACGCTATCATAACGTTTTACCCATTTAGGCTAAGCAATGGCGCGCATTTTATACTCTTTACTTTTATACCTACTAAGCCCACTGGTTGTTTTTTACCTGTATGTTTTACGTGGCAAAAAGAATAAGGGTTACCGTGAGCATTTTGCTGAGCGCTTTGGCTTTTCGAATTTGTCGCATCACGATGTTGTTTTCCATTGTGCCTCTGTAGGGGAAGTGTTAGCAGCAACGCCGCTTATTAAGGCCGTTCAATCAGAAAATCCAGCACTTACTATTTTAGTAACCTGTAATACCCCAACGGGTCGCGAGCAAATAAAGAATAACTTTAAAGATGCGGTTAGCTGCTGTTATTTACCGATTGATTTTTTCTTCGCTACGAATCGATTTTTAAAACGTATCCAGCCAAAGGTACTGTGTATTTTAGAAACTGAGCTTTGGCCAAACCTGATGGTGCAAAGCAACAACACCGGCACAAAAGTACTTGTTTTAAATGCCCGACTTTCAGCTAAATCACAGCAAGGCTACCAAAAGGTAATGCCTTTAACTAAGGTGATAATGCAGTCTATTAGTGACCTGGCCAGTCATAATCAAAATGATGCCAAACGTTTTATTGAACTTGGTTTAAAACCTGAAAAGGCACGCGTATTTGGCTCAATTAAATTTGATATCACGCCTACAGAAGAGCAATTAAATAAAGTCGCAGCACTAAAAAAACAGTATAACAATGAGCGCTTTATCTGGGTTGCAGGCTCCACTCACCCTGTTGAACATGAGCTTATTTTAACTGCTCATGAGAAGCTATTAAAAGCGTTACCCAACGCACTTTTGATTATTGCTCCACGTCACCCAGAGCAATTTGATAAAGTCGCTGAAGTTTTAAAAAGCTCAAATTTGAGCTTTAGTCGTCGCAGTGAAGATAACTATAACAACCAACAAGTTGTGTTAGCTGACACGTTAGGTGAGTTACAATGCTTATATGGTGTGGCAAACATCAGCTATGTTGGTGGTAGTTTAATCGAGCGAGGCGGCCATAATCCGTTAGAGTCAGCAGCGTTTTCTGTTGGCGTATTAGCAGGTCCTCATACCTATAACTTTGACCATATTTATCCTGAGCTGATTAGTGCTCAAGGAGCTAAAACCGTTACCGATGAAAATCACCTTGCTGACACACTTATCGCTTTGAGCACTGATCTACAAAAGACGATTAAGCTCGGTCAACAAGCTGCGAAATGCGTTGCTAACAATCAAGGCGCCATCAGTAAAACGGTTAATTTAATTGAGCATTACTTAGAAAAGTAAGATAGAAAAGTAAAATAGAATAGAGAAATAATGTGACTTCAAAGCAAGCGATGAATCGCCCAGAAATACAAATGCGCGAATGGGTATCAAGCGTAATCGTAAAATACAATTTCTGCCCGTTTGCCCGTAAAGAAGTTGAAAGCAATTGCATTCATTATCAAATCAGTCAGTCTATTACACTTGATGATGCAGTAATGGACATGCTCGAGCAATGTACCGAGTTAGACCAACAAGCTGAGCGCGAAACTACTTTGTTGATGTTTGAGCAAGGCTTTAAGGATTTTGAAGAGTTCTTAGATTTAGTCGATTTAGCCAATGCGCTTTTAGCTGCGCAAGGCTATGAAGGTAAGTATCAAATAGCCAACTTTCATCCTGACTATGTGTTTGCTGATAGCGATGACAGCGATGCTGCAAACTATACGAATCGTGCACCTTACCCAACACTGCATTTGATCCGTGAAGCCAGTATGAGCGAAGCGTTAGACAGCTACGATGAACCCGAATCGATCCCAGAGCACAACATTAAACTAGCAAGACGCAAAGGCATCGACTTTTGGCAGCAGCTGCTGCAAAACTGTATCGATAAGCGCTAACACCTACCGGCGTTTAATAGATAAAAAGCCAGCAATGCTGGCTTTTTATTTTTTATAGCTATTAAATTTAATGAGTTATTTTTTTACCCACTCACCGTTCACTTCAATGTAGTGACCCGGCTTAGTTTTTTCGATAGTTTTTGCCGCAGCAAGGGCTTCAACTTGCGCTAACGAAAGATTATTCTTTTTCGCAAGTTTTAAATATTGCTCTTTACGCTTTGCATTAATTTCATCAACGACCGCTTTTGCTTCGCTGTTATTAACCACTAAACCTAAATAGCCTGAGCTGTCTTCACCCACTAAGCCTTGGCTTTTTGCATCATCAAGGCTGATAGCCCAAGCAGAGAAAGATAAACAAACAGCACTGATCAAGGTGATCACATTTAGTTTTTTAAGTTGTAATTTACGCATGTGTGCTCCTTAGAATAATTCGCTGTCATCACTGAATAAGGTATCAAGTTCTTTATCCACTTTTACGCGGATCTCATGGTCAACTTTTACATTTAAGTTGATTGTAATCGGCTCTTTTGCTGCCACCTCAACACGGTGGGTACAGGCACTCAGCATGCCTACTGCCGTCAGCATTACTAACCACTTAGCCATCATTGCTTCCTTTTTTTGCATACTCTTTCTCAACTTTTTGAGTAATTTCATCACTTAAACGCAGCGCTCTAAGTAAAGTAAATACATTCTCTTCATGATTATAATTAAAGTTCACTGCTTGCTGCTGCGCTTCATTATAACCCTCTAAATTAACACCTAAATGCAACCATCCATCCGGTTTGAGGTTAACACTGCTACGTAGTTTTTTAATATCTAAATTCTCAAGTAAACTCAGCGTGGTACTCAGTTCCTGTTGCTGCGCTTTTACAGCGTCAAAACCCGCATTATTGGTGATCAGTAATTTACCATCACCTTGATTAACTAACTGCCCTTGCTTTACCTCAATGCCCTGTTTACTTATTACTACGGGTAAGGTGCCTGCTAAGCGCCCACTTAAGCTAATCCCTGATTCAGCATCAAGGGTGACCAATTTGCTGGCATCAATGTTTTCAAATTTAACAGTCGCTGTTTGGTTATCACTGAGTGGGCAGTACTTATTCACCACAAATGCCCCGCCCATAACCTGACCAGTTAGATTGGCTGCGCAAGGCTGATTAGCCGTTACCTGCAACTGACCTTGTATATTTTTGACCACGGCACCTGCGCGCAGTTCATTGAGTGTAAATTTAGTCGCTGCAATATTAAGCTGCCCTGAATTAAACGTGCCGTTCAAATTCACTGCAAAATCATTCGCTAGATAATCATTATAAAGCGCACTGAATTTACTTATTTGCACGCGCCCTTGTGCTTGTTGAAGATTTACATCCCCTTTTATAATGCCTGAAACGACCCCATCAGTGACGGTAGCAAGCGGCTCAAACTGAGCAATAATCGGGTTTAGTTTGGATACTGCCAGCTCTGGTATCACCAATTCAAATGGGTGAGCAACCTCAGACATATGATGACTAACAAGTGCTTCAAATCCATCTGCAAATACATGATGCGTTGCCTGCAAGGCGCGGCTTTGAAGAGCCTTTGAAACAACTGACAACTTATTTAAGGTGAGCTCTGCTGTTGATAATTTAGCGGCAGTGGTTTTGGCATCAATATCAGCAAATAACTCCCCCACACTGAGATCTGTACTAAGAGTAAGCTCATTGCTAATTTTTGCTGCGTTAATATCATCATAAGTTAATGATTTAACCTTGCTATTGGCTTTAACAACGAGGTGCTGCTGGGCATTATACTCAGCGTTAATTGCGCTGCTAAAATCAGCTATCTGTGCACCCGATATTAGGGCTTTTTTAACACTGATATTGGTATTCAGTTTAGCTGTCGGGCTAGTAAATAACTCATCGATATCTAGCTCTCCTTTAGCCCCAATCCCCTCAACCAGAGCGCCATCAGCCTGAAAATCTAAAAATGCAGGTAGTGAATCCAACGACAGTTGAAAATCAGCGCTAACGCTGCTTTCATGCAAATGCGCGTTGAGCTTAAGCTCATCTATATCTTTACTATTAAAATCAATGCTAACTTGGCTATTCAGTGATGTGAGCGGATCCAGCAAAGAAAGGGATGTATTACTGACTGTCACCTCACTTTGCCCTTCTATAGCTTGCAGCTTTATGATTGGGGCTGAAAGATTTTTACCTTCTACACTCACTGGTTTTTCAATGTGTAACTGCCAAGTAAGCGGTAACTGGGCTTCAATAAATGATTGATGCTGTTGATCTGCTATGGTGTTTAAGCAATATCGGTTTGCGCTAAGCTGATTTTGTAAAGCTGATAAATCCGCGTATAAGTGCTGTTGATTTAATTGATACTTAGCACTCAATTGTCCTTCAGTGTTAAAGCCTAGGTCGCACTGTTCTATTGCATGCTGATAACTTGCATTAATTGAGCTTTCAATTGCAACTGTAATTCCATCAAACTTAATCTGTGACTGAGTGGTAAAATGGCTGCTTGTTGGCAATGTTACGAACCGCTCAGCCACTTGCTCATCAAACGTGATGTTGGCTTTGACTTCATAATTAGATATTACAACGTCAGCATTGAGATCCCGTGAAATCGTAAAATGGTTTAAGCGCTTTTCTTGTATTGCCAACCTAACAGGGGTGTCGGTAAACGGTGAGACTACATCAAGCTGCTCAATGCTTATTAGCGGTCTTTGCTCGGGTAATACCAAGGCAAGCTTTTTAAATTCAGTTTGTGAAGCGTCTGGTTGTTGTTTATTTGCAAGGTCGCTAACGATGAGATTAGCGCGAGAAACCCTAACCTGTTGCTTGTTAGCAAGGATGCCAGCTAACTCTATTTGCAGCCCTTGATAAGTTAAGCATAATTTCTCGATATTTAAATCAAGCTGGCTGGTCAATGACCAATCAATGCAGTGAAGCTCAGCGCCATTTTTACTGAGCATAGGCGTTAAGTACCACGATGTCAGTGGTAGCCTGAACAGATACGCCAACAGCACCATGCTTAGCACGATACCTAGCAACCCTACGCTTACCCGCTTAAAACTCAAAAAACTCTCCTTGCCTTTGAACTTACACTTACTAGCACCATTATAAACAAAAAGGCTGCACTTAATAGTGCAGCCTTTTTAGTTTAAACGGTTTGTATGAACCTAGCTTGTATAGCTAGGTACATAACTAAGTTCTAGCCAACGTTTTTACGAGCGTTGCGGAACATACGCATCCATGGGCTATCTTCGCGCCACTCATCTGGGTGCCATGAGTTAGCAACCGTACGGAATACACGCTCTGGGTGCGGCATCATCACCGTTGCACGACCGTCAGTAGAAGTAATACCTGTGATACCTTCTGGTGAGCCGTTCGGGTTAGCTGGGTATTGCGTTGTTGGGTTACCGTAGTTATCAACAAACTTCACTGCCACAGTGCCTGACTCAAGCGCAGCTTTAACTGCATCAGCGTTTGCGAACTCAGCATGACCTTCACCATGTGAAACAGCGATAGGCATACGTGAACCAGCCATACCATTAAAGAATACCGATGGGTTTTCTTGTACTTCTACAAGGCTAAAGCGAGCTTCAAAACGCTCTGACTTATTCGTTACGAAACGTGGCCAGTGCTCAGTGCCCGGGATCAATTCTTTCAATGTTGAAAGCATTTGACAGCCATTACACACACCTAAGCTGAATGTATCTTCGCGGTGGAAGAAGCTTTGGAACTGCTCACGCGCCATCTCATTAAATAAGATTGACTTAGCCCAGCCTTCACCTGCGCCTAATACGTCACCGTAAGAGAAACCACCACATGCCACTAAGCCTTTAAATTGCTCAAGTGTTAAACGACCTTCAAGAATGTCGCTCATGTGCACGTCAACCGCAGCAAAGCCTGCACGGTTAAATGCCGCAGCCATTTCTAAGTGGGAATTAACACCTTGCTCACGTAGAATCGCCATTTTCGGTTTCGCACCAGTTGCAATGTAAGGCGCTGCAACATCTTCGTTTAAGTCAAAGTTTAGTTTTACATTAAGACCAGGGTCTTTGGCGTCAAACTTAGCATCAAACTCTTGCTTAGCACACTCAGGGTTATCACGACGTGCTTGCATTTGGTAAGTTGTTTCTGCCCAAATCGTACGAAGTTCAGTGCGCGTGTGGTTAAGAACCACATCATCACCACGAGTGAATACCACGCGGTCATCATCGTTTAGTGAACCAATTTCATGGCTGATAGCTGCTAAGCCGTGGTCTGCAAGAACAGCTTTCACTGCGTCTAAGTCAGCGTTTGCCACTTGGATAACCGCACCTAGCTCTTCATTGTAAAGCGCTTCGATGTCTGAACCTGTTAAGCCAGCAAGGTCAACTGTTACACCTGTGTGGCCAGCAAATGCCATTTCAGCGATAGTTGTGAATAAACCACCATCTGAACGGTCATGGTAAGCAAGTAACTTGTTATCAGCAACAAGAGCTTGCATTGCTTCATAGAAGCCTTTTAATAGTGCTGGGTTATCAACGTCAGGTGTTACATCACCTAGTTGCTTATAAACCTGTGCAAGGCTTGATGCGCCCATACGGTTTTGACCCGCACCTAAATCAACTAATAATAGTGATGACTCACCTTTATCAATACGTAGCTGTGGCGTTACTGTTTTACGCACATCTTCAACACGACCAAAGGCAGTAATGATCAGTGATAATGGCGCAGTAACCGATTTTTGCTCACCGTTTTCATCCCATTGAGTTTTCATCGACATAGAGTCTTTACCCACAGGAATAGTTAAACCAAGTGCTGGACAAAGTTCTTCACCTACTGCTTTAACAGCTTCGTAAAGACCTGCATCTTCGCCTGGGTGGCCTGCTGCAGCCATCCAGTTTGCAGATAGCTTGATATTTTCAAGGCCACCTATGTTCGCACACGCGATGTTCGTTAGTGACTCAGCCACAGCTAAACGAGCAGAAGCACCGTAGTTTAAAAGTGCAGCTGGTGTACGTTCACCTAATGACATTGCTTCACCGTGGTAAGTATCAAACGCAGCGGCTGTTACCGCACAGTTTGCTACTGGCACCTGCCAAGGACCTACCATTTGGTCACGCGCAACTAAACCCGTTACCGTACGGTCACCAATAGTGATTAAGAATGTTTTCTCAGCAATCGTTGGTAAGCGTAATAAGCGCTGTGCAGCATCTGCAGCATCAATATTAGCAACGTCTAATGGTTGAGATTGCGCTTTTTTCGATTCAACTTCACGGTGCATTTTTGGTGCTTTACCAAGTAAAACATCAAGCGGAAGATCAACTGGGTTGTTACCGAAGTGGCTATCTTCAACCGTTAAGTGACGCTCTTCTGTTGCTTCACCAATAACAGCGTATTCTGCACGCTCACGTTTACAGATTGCTTCGAAGCGCGCGAAGTCTTCTGCTGCAACAGCTAATACGTAACGCTCTTGAGATTCGTTACACCAAATTTCGTGTGGTGCCATACCCGGCTCATCGTTTGGAATGTCACGAAGTTGGAATTTACCACCACGACCACCGTCGTCTACAAGCTCAGGGAATGCGTTAGAAAGACCACCTGCACCCACATCGTGGATGAAAGCGATTGGGTTTGCATCACCTAGCTGCCAACATTTATCGATAACTTCCTGACAACGACGTTCCATTTCTGGGTTTTCACGCTGTACAGATGCAAAATCTAAGTCTTCGTTTGATTGACCTGATGTCATACTAGAGGCAGCACCACCACCAAGGCCGATGTTCATTGCCGGACCACCTAGTGCAATTAGCTTAGCACCTACAGGGATTTCACCTTTTTGAACATGCTCAGAACGAATGTTACCTAAACCACCTGCAAGCATGATTGGCTTGTGGTAACCACGTACTTCTTCACCGTTATGGCTTGATACTTTCTCTTCGTATGTACGGAAGTAACCAAGTAAGTTAGGACGACCAAATTCGTTATTGAATGCCGCGCCACCTAATGGACCTTCAGTCATAATATCAAGTGCATTAACGATACGACCAGGCTTACCAAAGTCTGTTTCCCATGGCTGCTCGTAGCCAGGAATACGTAGGTTAGATACTGTGAAGCCAACTAAACCAGCTTTAGGTTTAGAGCCGCGGCCTGTTGCACCTTCATCACGGATTTCACCACCAGAACCTGTTGATGCACCTGAGAATGGCGCAATTGCTGTTGGGTGGTTGTGAGTTTCAACTTTCATCAAGATTTCGATGTTTTCTTGATGGTAGGCGTACTCACCTTCAACATTAGGGAAGAAACGACCTGCTAACGAACCTTTCATTACCGCTGCGTTATCTTTATATGCAGATAGTACGTTTTCAGGGTTTTGCTCGTAAGTGTTTTTGATCATTTTGAACAATGATTTTGGCTGTTCGATGCCATCAATTGTCCAATCGGCGTTAAAGATTTTGTGGCGACAATGCTCAGAGTTTGCTTGCGCGAACATGAATAATTCAATGTCGTTCGGGTTACGCCCTAACTTTTGGAAGTTTTCTACCAAGTAATCAATTTCGTCATCTGCAAGCGCAAAACCTTGCTCAACGTTTGCTTTAGCAAGCGCTTCACGGCCACCACCTAAAATGTCAACTGATGACATTGGACGCGGCTCATCGTGACGGAATAATTTAGCTGCATCAGCCATATCCGTGTGCGTTGCTTCAGTCATGCGGTCATGTAATAACGCTGCAACTTCAGCTGTTTGCTCAGCTGATAAATTACCTTCTACGTAGTATGCAATACCACGCTCAACACGGTGAACTTGGCTTAAGCCACAGTTATGTGCGATGTCAGTTGCTTTTGATGCCCAAGGCGAGATAGTACCTGGACGCGGCGTTACAAGAATTAACGTGCCAGCAGGAGTATGCTCGGCAATTGTTGGACCATAAGTAAGCAGTTTTTCCAGCTTGGTTTGCTCATCAGCTGAAAGCTCGGCTGTAAGATCAGCAAAATGCATGAACTCAGCATAAACGTCAGTGACTGGAAGTTGTGCCTGTTGGCAACGCGCTAAAATTTTCTGAACTCTAAAATCGGAAAGTGCTGGTGCACCACGAAGGATCAACATAGGTATTTTCATCCGGGGTTAGGGATTGAACGATATTTTAGGCGCATATTATAGTGCAAATAACGTCTAGATTTAACTCAAAATTACGCTTTTATTTAAATAATCTTCATAACCGCTTTTATGGTTGCAACAATTAACTATCTTAGTCGTCTTTATTTCTCTGCAGGTACTTGTTCTGTATGACTTATCTACCAGCTGCCTTGTTATAGTTATTAATTTTTAAATAGATAACTAAAACTATTCGCCAAGTGACGTGGCTTAGAAGTTTTGTTATAACACTAAGGTAATGGTTTAAGGGGCATTTATAATCTATGCAAAAGTTACTCGCTATTTTTAGTTTAGTGCTCATGTTATGTGCGTGTGATATGCAACAGCAACCGTCGCAACTTGCTCATATCAAGGCACAGAACAAAATTAGAGTAGGCACATTAGCTGGCGCGAGTAACTACTATCAGGCTCCACAAGGTGTGCAAGGCTTTGAATATGAGCTTGCCCAAGAGTTTGCTGACTATGTTGGTGTAGAGCTCGAGATGGTGCCTTTTTTTAACCTATCCGATATGTTTGCACGCTTAGAAAGTGGCGATTTAGATATTATAGCTTCAGGTCTTACCTATAATACGATTCGGGCAGAGCATTATCGATTTGGCCCAACCTACCGAACAATAAGCCAAAAATTAGTTTATAAACAAGGCCGCACTCGTCCTCGAGAGTTTGAGGATTTAACGGGTAACCTCACTGTTTTAGCCAAAAGCAGCCACTCGTTAGCACTACAACAATTAAAACAACTGCATCCTGAACTTAGCTGGAACGAAACAGAAGACATGGATGAAGAAGAGCTTCTGCAAGCAGTTATCGACGGTGAAATTGATTACACTCTAGCAGATTCACACACCTTATCGCTGTTTCGCCGCTATCACCCAAATTTGAGTATCGGCTTTTCGGTTACCCGTAATGACCCTATCGCTTGGTTACTAAGAAAAGATGGTGACGACTCTTTATATGCCTTGATGGTGCCATTTTTTGGCGACGTTAAGAAAAGCAACCAGCTTTATGTGTTAGAAGAAAAATACTTCGGCCATGTTCGTCAGTTTAACTATGTGAATACCCTTGCTTATATCGAAGCAATAAAAGACACCTTACCTAAATACCAACCTTGGTTTGAGCAATACGCAGGTAACATAGACTGGCGATTACTGGCAGCTTTGAGTTATCAAGAATCAATGTGGAACCCAAGGGCTAAGTCACCAACCGGTGTACGTGGCATAATGATGCTAACCCAAGCAACAGCAAAACAGGTCGGCGTAACAAATCGACTAGAGCCTGAGCAAAATATTAAAGGCGGTGCGCAGTATCTTGCCAAAGTGATTTCTTGGATCCCTGAACGCATTCCGCAGCCCGACAGAACCTGGTTTGCCTTAGCCTCTTACAATGTTGGCTGGGGACACGTCAACGACGCACGTATTATTACCGAGCAAGAAGGTGCAAGTCCCGATAAGTGGGCTGATGTTAAAAAGCGCTTACCGCTTTTAATTAAAAAGCGTTACTATCGAAAAACCAAATATGGTTATGCCCGTGGCGATGTTGCAGTAAAGTACGTTGATAATATCCGTCGCTATTACGACGCACTGGTTTGGCTTGATGAAAATGATGCGATTGCTAACCCAAGCGAAGAAGAACAAAGCACTGAAGAAGCTCAACCTGAAGCGCAAGCAAGCGAGCCAAATGACAACACGCAACACACCAACTCAGAGCAGCAAGAATTAGAAAACAACTAACTTCAAGCACCGAAATCTGTTTACTTGTCATCAAATGATCATTATCTTCCTGTAGAGATCAATATAATGCTTTACTCTCACTTAAGGAGCACTCATGTTAAAAAGAAGACGAACGACACATAAGTTCAAGCGTAATGTTATTTACTCAACGGCGACCCGCCGTCGTATCATGCTACGTAATACACACAAAAAAGTTATTTGGCGTCGCCGCTTATTTGCGATGCAGTTAATGGAAGCAAAAGTTCCTGCAACGCCGGTTGTATAACTAGGCGTTGCGAGCAGCCTGCTTTGCCGCCTTTTTCTCTTCTCTACGGCGCTTAAAAAACGCTGAAATTACCGCCCCACACTGCTCACTCAGTACATCACCGGTTACTTCAACTTGATGATTAAGCCTAGGCTCTTGCAGTAGATTCATAATTGATCCTGCCGATCCCGTTTTGGCATCTTTAGCACCAAACACCAGTCGCTTAATGCGGCTATGTACCAACAGACCTGCGCACATAGAACAAGGTTCTAACGTTACATACAAAGTGCAATCGATTAATCGGTAGTTATTAAGTACTTTACCTGCTTCGCGGATTGCCATCATTTCAGCATGAGCGGATGGGTCATTATCAATAATTGAGCGGTTATAACCATAAGAAATCAGTTGATTGTCTTTTACCAGCACAGCACCAACCGGAATTTCATTAATCGCAGCCGCTTCATTGGCGTAGTTTAATGCTTTTTCCATCCAATATTGGTCGCTAAATTGTTCGCTCATATATCACACAAATCTTGTAAAACTGTGAGTAATTATACCTAGTTAGTGAAAAATGTCGGCAATAAATACTGCTACACTTAAAAATTAACGCAAAATTTAGTGGCTTTTTCATGGCTCAATGGACCCATATTGCGCTATAATCTCGCGCTTTTTTTATTTAGCTTACAACACGGGTAGCAAATGAAATTTCCTGGACGCCGCAGGCATAAACATTATTTTCCGGTGGAAGCCAAAGATCCACTGACGAATCAACTTAACTCAACCGACCGACTACAACGTAGTTATATTACGGGTATCGACCAAATTGTGGTAGATATTGAAGCGAAAGTTGATCAAGCTTTCCTAGATGAATTTCAATTGCGCCGTGGCATGTCGCAAGTGATCGATAACGATATTACCAACGCGCTATACGACAGACTAAAACTCGACAATATGATCGATTATGAGTTTGCCGGTGGTACGGTAGGTAACACCATGCACAACTACTCTACCCTAGCTGACGACCGTTCAGTGTTGTTAGGGGTAATGAGTGAAAATATCAAAATCGGCAGCTATGCATACCGTTTTTTATGTAACACCTCTAGCCGCGTTGACCTTGACTACCTTCAGCCTGTAGATGGCCCTATTGGTCGTTGTTTTACCTTAATTGACGAGACCGGTGAGCGTACCTTCGCAATCAGCGCGGGGCTTATGAATCACCTTCGCCCTGAATCAATCGATCAGGCACTTATTGAGAATTCATCAGCACTGGTGATCAGCGCATACCTAATGCGTACTCAAGGTGATGAAACCATGACAGAAGCGACCATGCAGGCAGTGAAATATGCCAATGATGCAGGTGTCCCTGTGGTTTTAACCCTTGGTACTAAGTTTCTAATTGAACAAGACCCTGCTTGGTGGGCTGACTTTGTAAAAGAGCATGTTGATATTCTTGCTATGAACGAAGAGGAAGGCCTTGCGATTACCGGCTTTGAAGATCCGCTTCTAGCTGCCGACAAAGCGCTAGATTGGACTGATTTAGTTATTTGTACAGCTGGCGAAAAAGGCTTGTTTATGGCTGGTTACGTAGACGACTCATTCAAGCGTGAAACAGAATACCCGTTATTACCAGGCGCGATTGCTGACTTTAACCGTTATGAATTTTCTCGCGCAATGCGTAAAGACGACTGCCAAAACCCAATTCGTGCGTACAGCCACACAGCACCGTTTATGGGCGGCCCAGATAGTATTAAAAATACCAATGGCGCAGGCGATTGTGCTCTGGCTGCGGTACTGCATGACCTATCAGCAAACGTTTACCACAAACTTAATGTGGCAAACTCAGCGAAGCATCAGCAGCCTGCTATGACCTACTCATCGCTTGCACAAATTAGTAAATACGCTAACCGTGCAAGTTATGAAGTACTTGTTCAGCACTCGCCACGTTTATCTCGTGGCTTACCTGAACGTGAAGACTGTTTAGAGCAAGTTTACTGGGATCAGTAAGCGCAACTAAAAAATTGAAATATCCAGTTTCTGGGATAAACGCTCAAGAGCCGCTATCCCAGCTACTGAGTTCCCATACGAGTTAAGTCTTGGCGCCCACACAGCCACAGTAAATTGATTTGGTAATACAGCTAAAATAGTACCCGACACCCCTGACTTACCCGGCATACCAACACGGTAGCCAAAATCCCCAGCAGCATCGTATAAACCACTGGTAAACAGTAACGAGTTTAACTGCTTATTTTGCCTTGCACTGAGCACTTCTTGGCCATTGGCATCTTTACCTTGGTTTGCTAGGTAATTGTAGGCTTTTGCTAATTCTACGCAGTTTAACTCTATGGCACAGAAGTTAAAGTAAGCCCATAACACATCATCAACTTCATTATTAAAGTTGCCGAATGACTTCATTAGATGCCCCATCGCGGCGTTGCGATGACGAAACTCATATTCAGAATTTGCCACTTTCTTATCAATAACAACCTGAGCATTTCCTGATAACTGACGAAATGACTCAAGCATAGAGTGCATCGGCGCAGATAAACGGCTATATAACGCGTCACAGGTAACAATCGCGCCGGCATTAATAAATGGGTTGCGTGGTATGCCCTGTTCAAACTCAAGCTGTGTAAGTGAGTTAAAAGCAGTGCCTGAAGGCTCTTTACCAACTCGTTGCCACAGCTCATCACCATAACGTTGAAGTGCTAAGGTTAAGGTCATTACCTTAGACACAGATTGAATCGTGAATCGCGCACCACAATCACCCGCGCAATAGGTTTGCCCATCCACTGTATGAATCGCAATAGCGAACTGGTTTGGCTCAACCTCTGCAAGCGCAGGAATATAATCAGCAACCTTACCTTGGCTCAGTAATGGTTGAACTTCTTTTGTGATTTCATCTAATACATGTTGATAATCAATCTGTGACATACCGCGTCCTTTAAAACAAAAAGCCCCGCATTTGCGAGGCTTTGTAGTCTACTAAAGATGGTTTGCTATAGCGATTGCTATTAGCTCATCGCTGATTGCAGTTTTTTCATTGCTGTTTTTTCTAGCTGACGAACACGCTCTGCTGAAACGTTATATTTCTCAGCAAGCTCTTGTAATGTTGCTTTATCGTCAGCTAACCAACGTGCACTTACGATGTCTTGAGAACGTTCATCAAGGGTTTTTAACGCGCTGAATAAACGTGCATGAGACTGTTCTTGCCATTGCTGCTCTTCGATATCATCAGCAAGGTCAGCACTGCCATCTGTTAAATACTGCACTGGCGAGTATGTGCTTGTCGGTGCGTCGTCATTGTCGTCGCCCGTTAAGTCAAAGCCCATATCTTGGCCACTCATACGTGATTCCATCTCACGTACTTCTTTTTCACTTACACCTAGCTCATTAGCAACTGTGCTAACCTCAGCTTGGTTAAACCAACCTAAACGTTTTTTGTTTTTACGCAGGTTGAAGAATAATTTACGTTGCGCTTTTGTAGTTGCAACTTTCACGATACGCCAGTTTTTAAGTACGTATTCATGAATTTCGGCTTTGATCCAGTGTACTGCGAATGAAACTAAGCGAACACCTACACTTGGGTCGAAACGTTTTACCGCTTTCATCAGACCGATGTTACCTTCCTGAATTAAATCAGCTTGCGGTAAGCCATAACCTGAATAGCTTTTCGCAATATGAGCAACAAAGCGTAGATGCGACATAATGAGTTGCTTCGCAGCTTCAAGATCACCTTCTTCCTGAAGACGTGTCGCCAACTGCTTTTCTTTCTCTGCATCAAGCATAGGAATAGTGCTAACCGCTTGAAGGTAGCCGTCCATACTTGCGCTCTGTTGACCTGCAGTAAGTGCCATTGCGTATAAATCTTTACTCATTTTTCACCTCAGTGATAAACATTTGAAACCATCTTAGCACTCTTTAAGCGAGAGTGCTAACTTCAATTAAAAACTTTTTTAAAGTTCAAATCAAGTGGTTTTTTCATCTATTTTTAGTCTACGCTAACACGCTGAATAAGCGATGAATTCTAGCTTGGAGTGATATTTTGATAAATTAACAGCGACTACTATTTATCGCTAAAAGAGCAGTGTAACAACGAATTGTTACACTTTATCGGGTTCAATTTCTTTTATGTAGCGGTTAACTGATAAGTATGAACCAACAAATCCTAAGCCTGTTGCAAGAGCGACTAAAATGCCAAACTCTGTGAGTGTTAAACCAATCAAGTCAAAGCTGGTTTCATAAACACCCGCAACATCACTTACAGCAGCACCAAGCCACCACATCATTAACGCAACACAAATAAAAGAGAACAAACCGCCAATAATACCGTACCAAATCCCTGTCCATAAAAATGGCGCATGAATAAAGGTGTTTGTCGCCCCAACTAACTTCATAACTTGAATTTCGTCTTTCTTATCCATGATTGATAAGCGGATAGTATTACCAATGATCAGGGTGACGGAGGTTAATAATAGTAGAGCAATGGTGATCACGCTTTCTTTTAATAAACTTAAAAGTGCATTTAATCGCTCAAGCCAAGCAATATCGAGTTTACCAAAATCAACTTCTCTTTCGCCTTCAAGTTTTTGCAGTAATTGTTTTGCCGTATTTGGCTGACGGTATCGTGCTGTCGGTGTAACAATCACAACATCAGGTAACGGGTTTGCATCTAAATATTCAAGTGCTTGGCCAAATCCTGATACTTGTTTAAATTCAGTGAGGGCATCGCCTTTTGATATAAACTCCACTTTATCTACTTCAGGGTAGAGTGCTAAACGCTTAACCAAGGTTTGCGTTTGCTGTTCGCTCATAGTTTCTTTTACGAACAACGAGATCTCTGCGGCATCTTCAAAGCCACTGCTCACTTGCGAGACATTTTTAACCACTAAATAAAGCGTCGCTGGCAGTGTTAGGCTTAATCCCAATACCGCAATGGTCATCAATGAGGCTAAAGGCGTTCGCCACATTTCACCGAGGCTGTGCACACCTTGGCGAATAAGATTAATAAAGAAGAAATAAGGCGCTGCTAAAAATGACTTCTTCTGACGTTCGTTTTGGCTGTTGCGGCTTTTAAACAATAAACTCATAGTGCCCCCTCAGCTAACGGATCGTCAATCATACGGCCATCTTTCAGTGTTAAACTGCGATAACGCATACGTGCAATTAAACCAATGTCATGGGTTGCAATGAGTACGGTTGTACCATGATTATTAAAGTCTTCGAATAAACGTAAAATGTCCATCGAAAGTTCAGGGTCTAAGTTACCGGTTGGCTCATCGGCGAGCAAAATAGGCGGAGAATTGACAATAGCGCGGGCAATACCAACACGCTGCTGCTCACCACCTGATAAGGTTGCTGGATTACACTTAGCTTTATCAAGTAACCCTACTTTATCAAGCGCACCGTGAACACGTTTAGCTATTTGCTTATGGTGCGTACCTTCAATGATTAAAGGTAAGGCAACATTATCAAACACTGAGTAACGTTCTAGTAAACGGTGATTCTGAAAGATGATACCAATATCGCGGCGCACATAAGGGATCTGACGCGATTTAACAGCATTTAAATCAACACCATTAATAAGCACCTGCCCGGCTGATGGACGCTCCATCAAGCTGATAAGTTTCAATAGTGTACTTTTACCTGCCCCACTGTGCCCGGTTAAAAAGGCCAGTTCGCCAGGCTTAATATGAAAGCTGACTTTTTCAAGGGCACGATGGCCACCTGGATATGTTTTACTGACTTGCTGAAAATTTATCATTTTAGTTATCAATCATCTTGCAGCGAAAAAGGGAGCAAGCTCCCTTTGGTTAATTATGCGTCATCCTCGTCTTGGCTAAATAGTGCATCAATAAAGTCGCTACTATTAAAGGTACGTAAATCATCAATACCTTCACCAACACCAATGTAACGAATTGGGATATTAAATTTATCTGCAACGGCGAAAATCACACCACCTTTAGCGGTACCATCTAGTTTAGATAAAGTAATGCCCGTTAAACCAACACATTCATTAAATAATTTAACTTGGCTAATTGCGTTTTGACCTGTACCTGCATCAATAGTTAGCATAACTTCATGCGGCGCATCTGGGTCAATTTTCTTCATTACACGGGCAATTTTCTCAAGCTCTTGCATTAGGTTATCTTTATTTTGCAAGCGACCTGCTGTATCGGCGATTAACACATCAGCATTACGAGCCTTTGCAGCCTGAAATGCATCAAATACCACTGACGCACTGTCTGCACCTGTATGCTGAGCAATCACTGGGATGCTATTACGCTCACCCCATACTTGCAGCTGCTCAACCGCTGCAGCGCGGAACGTATCACCGGCAGCAAGCATCACTGACTTACCTTCGTTTTGGAACTGCTTAGCTAATTTACCAATCGTGGTGGTTTTACCTACACCATTTACACCCACCATTAAGATAACAAATGGCTTTTTGTCACCACTTACAACCAGCGGCTGCTCGGCGGTTTTAAGCATACTAGCCATTTCTTGCTTCATTAACTCATATAAAGCATCGCCATCTTTTAACTGTTTACGATCAGCGGCATCGGTTAGGTTATCAATCAACTTCATTGTTGTATCAACACCTAAATCGGCTGTTAGTAATTGTGTTTCTAGTTCTTCAAATAACTCATCGTCAATTTTCTTACCACTAAAAATAGACGCAAAGCCAGAACCAATATTAACGCGAGTTTTTAATAGACCTTTTTTAAGGCGTGCGAAGAAACCTTCTTTCTTTGGTTTTTCAGCAGCGGCTTGAGCAGCTTTCTCTTGCTCTAAACGTTCAGCCTCAGCCTTTTCTGCAGCGATACGTTCTTGTTCTATACGTTCAGCTTCTGCCTTCTCTGCCGCGATACGTTCTTGCTCTAAGCGCTCCGCCTCTGCCTTTTCTGCAGCAATGCGTTCTTGTTCTAAACGTTCAGCTTCTGCCTTCTCTGCTGCGATACGTTCTTGTTCTAAGCGCTCCGCCTCTGCCTTTTCTGCAGCAATGCGTTCTTGTTCTAGACGTTCTGCCTCTGCCTTTTCTGCAGCAATGCGTTCTTGTTCTAGACGTTCTGCCTCGGCCTTTTCTGCTGCGATACGTTCTTGCTCTAAGCGAGCAGCTTCTGCCTTCTCTGCAGCAATTCGTTCTTGCTCTAGACGATCAGCTTCTGCTTTTTCTGCAGCAATGCGTTCTTGCTCTAAGCGAGCAGCCTCTGCCTTTTCTGCAGCAATACGTTCTTGCTCTAGACGATCCGCTTCTGCTTTTTCTGCTGCGATACGTTCTTGCTCTAAACGTTCCGATTCTGCCTTTTCTGCCGCAATGCGTTCTTGCTCTAGACGTTCTGCCTCGGCCTTCTGTGCAGCAACTTGCTCGGCTTCACGCTGCGCCTGTTCTGCTGCAGCACGCTCTTGCTCTAATTTCATTGCTGCTTCTTGCTCAGCAAGACGAGCTTGTTGTTCTTGACGTTGCTGTTCTGCCGCTTGCTGTTCTTGAGCTAAACGTTCAGCTTCTGCTTGTTCTGCCGCAATGCGTTCTTGCTCTAAACGTTCAGCTTCTGCCTTTTCTGCAGCAATGCGCTCTTGCTCTAAACGTTCAGCTTCTGCCTTTTCTGCAGCGATACGCTCTTGCTCTAAACGTTCAGCCTCTGCTTGTTCAGCAGCAATGCGTTCTTGCTCTAGACGTTCAGCTTCAGCTTTTTCAGCAGCAATGCGTTCTTGTTCTAAACGTTCAGCTTCTGCCTTTTCGGCTTCAATTCGCTGTTGTTCTTCTATTTGCTTCTGGTTATCAGCCTCTTTTGCTGCTTGCTCTGCTTGTTGCTTATCTGATTTGCCAAAACCAAACCAAGACAGGAATTTACTTTTTTTTGCCATACTTGCTAATAACCACTTATAAAAATCTGATAAACTTACATGAATAATAGTTTGGTGACAGTTCAGCTTTTTAGCCAAACATAAACAGGTACCATCTATCGCTAAGGTCGCAATACTATCACTTTTAGCGCAGTAGAAAAATGACACGCTAGCTATTGCATACAATATTATCTGAGCTAGTGGTCAGTTACCAATGATTAGTGAGTTAAATGAGAAAAAAATCAACAGCTAACCGCCAAGCAAAAGCAGCGAACAATAAATCAGCAAATGGTTTTATTCGTATTATTAGTGGGCAATTTCGCGGTAGAAAATTACCCGTAAAAGATGTGCAAGGCTTGCGCCCAACCACAGACCGAATAAAAGAAACTGTATTTAACTGGCTAATGCAAGATACCCGAGGCGCAGCGGTACTCGATTGTTTTGCCGGTTCCGGCGGTTTAGGTTTTGAGGCGTTATCGCGCTTTGCTGATCATGCTGTGTTTTTCGAACTAGATAAAGGCGCCGCTAGCCAACTAAAAGAAAACATTAGCACCCTTAAATTGGATAATGCCGCCGTAAAACAAGGCAATAGCCTTTCATTATTGGAACAAAACACGCAAAACGAACAATTTGATCTAATTTTTGTTGACCCGCCATTTCGACAAAACCTGGCTGAAAAAAGTTGTTTTTTACTCGAAAAAAATAGCTGGTTATCTGCCCAAGCACTTATATATGTTGAGGTCGAAAGCGAACTAAGCGACCTAGACACCCCAGATAACTGGATGCTTTTAAAAGAAAAAGCTGCCGGACAAGTAATTTGTCGACTATATCAACGCGAGACAAATTAACTCTGTTTTGCAAACCTAGTTTCTGTTAATATTATTCTTTACATGTGGTGTTGCTTCAGATTACAATACCGCACCATTTTTGAACCACTTGGTCGTTATTCGATCAACTTGAGCAACGCTCATTATTTAGGTAGGTGAATTTTTAATGCCAGTAATTAAAGTAAGAGAGAACGAACCGTTTGACGTAGCACTTCGTCGCTTCAAGCGTTCATGTGAAAAAGCAGGTATCCTTTCAGAAGTTCGTCGTCGCGAGCACTATGAAAAACCAACAGCTGAGCGTAAGCGTAAAAAAGCTGCTGCAGTAAAGCGTCACATGAAGAAGCTTTCTCGCGATAACGCACGTCGCGTTAAATTATACTAATCAGTATTTGGTCTTGTATAAATGAGCCTTTTATTAACGCTAAAAGATGCGCAAAAAGATGCGATGAAGGCAAAAGACAAAGAACGTCTTAAGCCTATCCGCATGGTACTTGCTGCAATCAAGCAACGTGAGATTGACGAGCAAATTACGCTTGACGACGACGGTATTACCGCTGTTTTAGTAAAGCTTGTTAAGCAACGTCGCGATTCTTACACCCAGTACATTGATGCGGGTCGTGAAGATTTAGCTGAAATTGAAGCCAGTGAGATTAAAGCACTTGAAGAATTCTTACCTCAACAATTGAGTGAAGAAGAAATCATTGCTCTTATTGACTCGGCTATAGCTGATACAAACGCAGCGGGTATGCAAGACATGGGTAAGGTAATGGGAGTTATCAAAAGCAAAGCTGAAGGTCGTGCCGATTTAGGTAAGATTTCTGGCTTAATCAAGCAACGATTAACTGCCTAACCCCCACATACAGATGTATGATTCAAGCAAACCGAGCCTAGTGCTCGGTTTCTTGCTTTTAGTCTTTCATAAACACAGTAATTGTGTTCAAATCTTATTTTACAACGCATAGATAGCGCAGGAAAATACAACAGCTATGGCCGGAAAAATCCCTCGACAGTTTATTGATGATTTACTCGCTCGCACAGATATTGTTGAGTTAATTGATTCGAGAGTTGGCCTTAAAAAAGCAGGTAAAGACTACCAAGCCTGTTGCCCATTCCATAACGAAAAATCACCTTCATTTACCGTTTCTCAAGATAAACAGTTTTACCACTGCTTTGGTTGTGGTGCCAATGGCAATGCAATTTCGTTTGTTATGGAATACGACAAATTAGAGTTCGTTGATGCTATTGAAGAATTAGCGAGTATGCTCAATTTAGACGTACCTCGCGAACAAGGCACAAGCTCCGGCCCGCAACGAACTGCAGAACAAAAGCGCTCTGATTACGATTTAATGTTACATGCAGCTCGCTTTTATCAGCATCAGTTAAAGCATCATGCCAACTCAAAAGCCGTTATCGACTATATCAAGGGTCGTGGTTTAAGTGGTGAAACAGCGAAAAAGTTCATGATTGGTTATGCGCCTAGTGAATGGGAAGCGCTATGCCAACAACTTGGCCGCAATAAAGAACAAAAAGAGCAGCTTGTAGAACTAAAACTAGCCTCTGAAAAATCGCCTGGTCGTCAATTTGACTTCTTCCGTGATCGACTCATGTTCCCTATTCGTGATAAACGCGGTCGGGTAATTGCCTTTGGTGGCCGTGTTATGCAAGCGGATCAAGGTCCTAAATACCTTAACTCACCAGAAACCCGTATTTTCCATAAAGGCTTTGAGCTTTATGGTTTATACGAAGCCAAGCAAGCACATAAAAAGCTTGAACATATTTTAATTGTTGAAGGTTATATGGATGTTGTTGCTTTAGCTGAGCAAGGCATCGAATATGCCGTTGCCGCCCTTGGCACAGCAACAACCGCAGAGCATATGCACACTTTATTTAGAACCACAGATAAAGTGATTTGCTGCTACGACGGTGACCGTGCAGGTCGCGATGCAGCTTGGCGTGCACTAGAAAATGCACTGCCTTATCTTGGTGATGGTAAGTCGTTAAAGTTTGTGTTTTTACCAGATGGTGAAGACCCTGATTCACTGGTACAACAAGAAGGCAAAGACGCTTTTGAAGCTAGGTTAAGCGAAGCGGATGATTTTACTAAGGTGCTGTTTAATAAGCTCAGCCAAGAGATAGACCTTACTCAAGACGCAGGTAAAGCAAAGCTCCTTAGTGATGCCCTGCCGCTAATTGAAAAAATCCCTAGTGACTTTTACCAAGAAAATATTTTGGAACATCTTGGCCGCTTAATTGGTCGGACAAGAGAGCAATTAAATAATCGCGTTAAGTCGCCAAAGCAACAGCATGCGATTGAGCGTAAATTTAAAATAACGCCGATGCGTCAAGCGATTGGTATTTTATTGCAACACCCAAATTTGGCGACCAGCATTGCTTATATGCCAGAATTAGCTGAGATGAAAATAGCCGGTATTGAGCTATTTTTACGCATTCAGCACTTAGCACTAGAACGTGAAGGTATCACGACGGCACAAATTTTAGAGTCATTTAGGGATGGCGCTGAATATGACGCGTTAGTGAAACTAGCAACTTGGCAGCACCAAATAAATGACGATCGTTTAGAGACGGTTTTTAAAAATACTTTTAAATTTATTGAAGACCAGTGTTTAAATTATCGACTAGAGACCCTATTAATAAAAGACAAGACCCAAGGCTTAAGCAGCGAAGAAAGGCTAGAATGCCACTTACTGACGCAAGCGTTAAAAGGCAGCAACAGCTAGTCAGAATTGAATAATGCTGTTATACTGTGCTATTCACTGCGTCTAGTTAGTTTTCGTGTCGCTTAATTAGTAAGCGAGCTGGCGCCTGTTGTATCAACTTTCAGAGTGGAAGAATAAATCTCTATGGATCCAACTCCTCAGTCACAATTAAAGCTTCTGATTCAAAAAGGTAAAGAGCAAGGTTATTTAACTTTTGCAGAAGTTAATGATCACCTTCCACAAGACATTATCGACTCAGATCAGGTAGAAGATATCATTAGCATGATTAATGATATGGGTATCAAGGTAAGTGAAAACGCACCTGATGCCGATGAATTAATGATGCAAGAAACAACGACAGACGAAGACGCAGCAGAAGCCGCGGCAGCTGCACTTGCGACTGTAGAAAAAGAGATCGGTCGAACAACTGACCCTGTACGTATGTATATGCGTGAAATGGGTACCGTTGAACTTCTTACGCGTGAAGGCGAAATCGTAATCGCTAAGCGTATTGAGGAAGGTATTAACCAAGTACAGATTTCAGTTGCTGAATACCCTGAAGCAATTACTTATCTACTAGAGCAATGGGACAAGTTCGAAGCTGAAGAAATGCGCTTAAGCGACATTATCTCTGGTTTCTTTGACCCTAATAATGAAGAAGAATCACAAATCTCTGCAACACACATCGGTTCTGAGTTAAACGAAGAGCAGCTCGACGAAGAAGACGACGAAGACGATGATGACGAAGATAGTGATGATGATAGCGATGATGATAGCGATGGCGACACAGGTCCAGATCCTGAAGAAGCTCGTATTCACTTCGAAAACTTACGTGAGCTTTATAACAAAGCACGCGAAACGTTCGAAGAAAAAGGTCGCTCGCACCCTGATTCACTTGAAGCTATTGCAGAAATAGGCGAACTATTTAAAACCTTTAAATTAGTGCCAAAACAGTTTGACCGTATGGTTAACAACATGCGTGAAATGATGGACCGCGTTCGTGTACAAGAACGTATCATCATGAAACAAGCTGTACAAATTGCTAAGTTACCGAAAAAGAGCTTTATCAAGCACTTTGCAAATAACGAAACTGACACAAGCTGGATTGACCTTGAGATTGCTGCTAACGAGAAATACTCAGTAGCACTTGAAACAGTTAAACCAGAAATCATTCGTTGCATCAGCAAACTAAGTGCAATTGAAGAAAGCACGGGTCTTAGCATCGAACGAATTAAAGATATCAACCGTCGTATGAGTATTGGTGAAGCAAAAGCTCGCCGTGCGAAGAAAGAAATGGTTGAAGCGAACTTACGTCTTGTAATTTCAATTGCGAAAAAATACACCAACCGTGGTTTACAGTTCTTAGACCTTATCCAAGAAGGTAATATTGGTCTAATGAAAGCGGTTGATAAGTTCGAATACCGCCGTGGTTATAAGTTCTCAACTTATGCAACATGGTGGATCCGTCAAGCAATCACGCGTTCGATTGCTGACCAAGCACGTACCATCCGTATTCCTGTGCACATGATTGAGACGATCAACAAGTTAAACCGTATCTCTCGTCAAATGCTACAAGAGATGGGTCGTGAGCCGAGCCCAGAAGAATTAGCTGAGCGTATGTTAATGCCTGAAGACAAGATCCGTAAGGTACTTAAGATCGCTAAAGAGCCAATTTCAATGGAAACACCAATCGGTGATGATGAAGATTCGCACTTAGGTGACTTCATTGAAGATACCACTATCGACTCACCTATTGATTCTGCAACCATGGAATCACTACGTGGCGCAACAAACGATGTACTAGCGGGCTTAACAGCACGTGAAGCTAAAGTACTACGTATGCGTTTCGGTATCGACATGAACACTGACCATACATTAGAAGAAGTAGGTAAACAATTTGACGTTACACGTGAGCGTATCCGTCAAATCGAAGCGAAAGCGTTACGTAAATTACGTCACCCTTCTCGCTCTGACTTACTGAAAAGCTTCTTAGATGCTAAGTAATTTAGTATCGCGTTATTAACTAAAAGGCCGCTGTTGCGGCCTTTTTTCTATTCGAGAGATATTCATGGCTTGGATCCAAATTCGCATCAACGCAAATGCAGACAACGCAGAATTAATCAGCGACTTACTCATGGACACTGGCAGTGCGTCAGTCACCTATGTTGATGCCAAAGATACCCCTATTTATGAGCCAAAACTTGGTACTGTGCAGTTATGGGCTGATACCACTGTGATTGGCCTGTATGACGCTAACCATGATATGGACAGCGTAGTAGCAACATTAAATGCTGAAGCAACACTCGCCGATAAGCTCGTTTATAAAATTGAACAGCTTGAAGATAAAGATTGGGAGCGTGAGTGGATGGATAACTTCCACCCTATTCAATTTGGTGAGCGCTTATGGATCTGTCCAAGTTGGCGCGATATTCCAGATCCTGATGCTGTTAATGTATTGCTCGACCCTGGCCTTGCTTTTGGCACAGGTACTCATGCAACCACTGCCCTTTGCTTAAAGTGGCTAGAAAGCCAAGATTTAACAGGTAAAACTGTGGTCGACTTTGGTTGTGGCTCGGGCATTTTAGGAATTGCGGCGATCAAACTCGGCGCAGAGCGTATGATCGGTATCGATATAGATCCTCAAGCCCTTGAAGCAAGCCGCGATAATGCAAAACGTAATGGCGTTGCAGATAAACTTGAAGTCTATTTACCTGAAGATCAGCCAGAGTTTACAGCTGATATTGTGGTTGCAAACATCTTAGCTCAACCACTTCGCGAACTACATGAAGTGATTTTAGGCCTTTTAAAACCGAATGGTAAAATTGCTATGTCAGGTATTTTAGAAGAACAAGCTCAGTCTGTAGCCGATGTTTATGCCCCGTTTTTAGCACTTGATGACGTGGCTGTTGAGGGTGAATGGACCCGAGTGAGCGGCATCAAGAAAGCCTAAATAGCACTAGAGTATTTACTCAAACATAATAGGTAAAGCCAGTATTTAACAGGCTTTACCTTATTTTTACAGTTAGTAGTTTCTCACTTTTTTGTGAGTAAAATTTTTTCTGTTCAAATATCAAACAAATCAACCAGCTCGTCAAACTGTTATCAAAAGTCAATACGAAAAGAGCAAAAAAAAGTCACTTTTGTTCAATTTATAGCCTTTGATTTTTGCTAAAAAAGCCGTAAACTTAGCGCCCCTTGAAAAGAGGCCAATTGAATAACAGTGCGTATCGGTTCATACCAACTTGAGAACAATGTAATTGTCGCGCCAATGGCAGGCATTACAGACAGACCATTTAGACAACTTTGCCGTCGCTTAGGTGCGGGCCTTGCTGTTTCTGAAATGCTCTCGTCAAACCCGAAAGTATGGAAAACCGAAAAATCGATGAACCGTATGGATCACAGCGGTGAGTCGGGAATTCGTTCGGTGCAAATCGCCGGAGCCGATCCTGAGCTTATGGCACAGGCAGCACAATTCAATGTCAGCAATGGTGCACAGATCATAGATATCAATATGGGGTGCCCAGCTAAAAAAGTGAATAAGAAACTCGCAGGCTCTGCCTTATTACAGTTTCCTGAATTAGTACAAGAGATACTCGATGCCGTTGTTAATGCTGTCGATGTCCCTGTCACTTTAAAAATCCGTACCGGATGGGATCAGGATAACCGTAATGGTGTCGAGATTGCGAGAATAGCTGAACGTTATGGCATTGCCTCACTGGCAGTACACGGGCGAACGCGCGCATGTATGTATAAAGGTGAAGCTGAGTACGCCACAATTAGGGATATTAAACGTTCAGTGTCTATCCCTGTCGTTGCCAATGGTGATATTACTTCACCAGAAAAAGCAAAGCAGGTTTTGGATTATACGGGTGCAGATGCCATTATGATTGGTCGAGCCGCCCAAGGTCGCCCTTGGATTTTTAGGGAGATAGACCACTATTTGCGAACTGGAGAACATTTGCCAGCACCTGAAATTGCAGAGGTGCGTAGCATTTTGATGGAGCATTTAGACAATCTTCATCAGTTTTACGGGGAGCCAATGGGAGCGCGTATCGCTCGAAAGCATGTATCTTGGTATTTGCAAACCCATGACAGTGACGGTCAGTTTAGGCGAGTATTTAATGCGTTAGATAACCCACAGGCACAAGTCGACGCATTAGAAGAATACTTTAAAACACTAGCAGCTAACTAAGAAAGAAAGAGACATATAACGATGTTCGAACAAAACGTGACTTCTCCATTTATCACAAACCCTCATGTACAGTCACACGAGAAACCACAGCCGTTGCGTGATGCAGTGAAAAAAGCTGTTCATCACTACTTAAAGCAACTTAATGGTCAAGACGTACAAGACGTGTACGACCTTGTTCTTTCTGAGCTAGAAGCACCATTACTTGAAGAAGTAATGACGTACACACGTGGTAACCAAACTCGTGCTGCAATCTTACTAGGTATCAACCGTGGTACTTTACGTAAGAAACTTAAAAAGTACGGCATGAACTAATACTGGTTATACCCAAACCACCTCAAGGTGCAAGTTTCAGTTGGAATTAAAAGCGATTTAGGCAAGGCATTGATTGCAAGCAATAGTGGTTCTATTGTTAAAATCAATAACGCAGTATAAATCGCTTTTAAACCAACCCTTTGGGCGCTTCACAGGCACTCACTCTCATCGTTGTTACTTCTTAAAAGGGATTGCCATTCTTGCAAAGTAACGCCTTGATATTAAGCACCTGTGAAACGCTGAATTCTGCACCTTGAGGAGGCTTGGGTATATTTGAATCCGTAATCAGTTTAACGAGCCATCGTTATAATTGCTTACAGCTTCATAGTAACTGGTAATAAGTTATTGAAAAAAGCACCTTAAGGTGCTTTTTTTATAGCTGTTAAAAACTATGCAAAATCCTCACGCTTTAAACGTCGTTTTTTAAAGCAGATTCAGTTAAAATACCGCCTTTCTAAGCTAGCTCAAACATTGAGGTAATCAAAACTACAATGGATACACATCGTCCAATTCGTCGCGCACTATTAAGTGTGTCAGATAAAACCGGTATCGTTGAATTTGCTCGCGCTCTTGAAGCACAAGGCGTGGATATTTTATCAACTGGCGGTACTTGCAAATTACTTGCTGATAACGGCATCAAAGTCACTGAAGTATCTGACCATACTGGTCACCCTGAGATCATGGATGGTCGCGTAAAAACACTTCATCCAAAAATTCACGGCGGCATCCTAGCGCGTCGCGGTCAAGATGAAGACGTAATGAGCGAGAATAACATCTCTGCTATCGATATCGTTGTAGTTAACTTATACCCCTTCGCAAACACTGTTGCGAAAGAAGACTGCAGCCTAGAAGATGCGATTGAAAACATTGATATCGGTGGTCCAACTATGGTTCGCGCTGCAGCGAAAAACCATAAAGACGTGACTATCGTGGTAAATGCAAAAGATTACGACCGTGTGATCAGCGAAATGCAAAGCAACAACGGTTCAACAACGTATAAAACGCGTTTTGATCTAGCTATTGCTGCTTACGAGCACACAGCTCAGTACGATGGCATGATTGCAAACTACTTCGGCAAAATGGTTCCTGACTACACAGAGGAAGCTGCTGAAGAGACTAAGTTCCCACGCACTATCAACATGCAGTTCACTAAGAAGCAAGATATGCGCTACGGTGAGAACTCACACCAAGACGCTGCTTTTTATGTTGAAAACGACTTAACTGAAGCATCTGTTGCGACTGCGGTTCAATTGCAAGGTAAAGCACTTTCTTACAACAACATTGCTGATACTGACGCAGCATTAGAGTGTGTAAAAGAATTCGACGTACCAGCGTGTGTTATCGTAAAACATGCGAACCCTTGTGGTGTGTCAATTGGTGACAACATTCTTGAAGCCTATGATCGCGCATTCAAAACTGACCCTACATCAGCATTTGGTGGCATCATCGCATTCAACAAAGAACTTGATGCAGACACAGCTGAAGCAATTGTTGCTCGTCAATTCGTTGAAGTTATCATTGCACCTAAAGTATCTGAAGCTGCAGCCCAAATCGTATCTGCTAAGCAAAACGTACGTTTATTAGAATGTGGTGAATGGTCTGGTAATGCAACAGGTCACGACATCAAGCGTGTTAATGGCGGTATTCTAGTTCAAGACCGCGACCTAGGCATGGTTACGCAAGGCGACCTTAAAGTTGTATCTAAGCGTCAACCAACTGAGCAAGAATTAAAAGATTTATTATTCTGCTGGAAAGTAGCTAAATTCGTTAAGTCTAACGCAATCGTTTACGCACGTGACGGTATGACGATTGGTGTAGGCGCAGGTCAAATGAGCCGTGTTTATTCAGCGAAAATTGCTGGTATCAAAGCCGCTGACGAAAACCTTGAAGTAAAAGGTTCAGTTATGGCATCAGATGCATTCTTCCCATTCCGTGACGGTATTGATGCAGCAGCAGAGGCTGGCATCACCGCTGTTATTCAACCAGGTGGTTCAATGCGCGATGAAGAAGTTATCGCTGCAGCTGACGAAGCTGGTATGGCAATGGTATTTACAGGTATGCGCCATTTCCGCCACTAATCACATAAAGGGTTAAGCACATAGCTTAACCCTTTTTGTTTGCCACAAATTCACGTATTCTGATTAATAATAATTACCCATATAATGAAGGAACAGATGATGAAATTTGCCGTAAAATCGTTACTTGTTGCCAGCCTTGCACTGACATCAGCACAGGCTTTAAGCCATTCTCATGAATCAGCGCTTACACAAGCTGTGCAATCAAGCGAACGTGATGCTAAAAATAGCGCACGTGATAAATATCGCCATCCAGTTGAGACACTTGAGTTCTTTGGCTTTAAGCCAAACATGACAGTTGTTGAAATTGCACCGGGCGGTGGCTGGTATAGCGAAATTCTTGCGCCAGCTGTAAAAGGCCATGGTGTTTACTACGCGGCACATTTCCCTGCTGATTCTGAGGTGGGTTATTACCAACGTTCATTAGCTGGTTTTAAGAAAAAGATGAGCGATGACGCACGCTTCAGTGAAGTTAAACTAACTGAATTTGCGCCAGTAACACATCTTGATATTGCACCAGCGGGTAGCGCAGATCTTGTCTTAACATTTAGAAATGTACACAACTGGTACATGGGTAAAGATAAAGAAGGCGCGTTAAGTGCGTTTAAAGCATTTTATAAAGCACTTAAACCAGGCGGCACTTTAGGTGTGGTTGAACACCGCCTACCTGAAGCGCGCAGCGACGAAGATCAAAAATCATCAGGTTATATGAAGCAAAGCTATGTAATTGAAATTGCAAAGCAGGCTGGCTTTGAACTAGTGGCAAGCAGTGACATTAATGCAAACCCTCTTGATACAGCGGATCACCCTAAAGGGGTGTGGACACTACCACCACGTTTAGCACTTGACGAAAAAGATGCTGCTAAATATAAAGCGATTGGTGAGAGTGATCGTATGACGCTGAAGTTTAAAAAACCGCTATAAATAGGATTATACGCCATGAATGTACTTGTCATCGGCAGTGGCGGCCGCGAACACGCTCTTGCGTTTAAGGCTGCACAAAATACTAAAGTAAACACCGTTTTCGTTGCTCCAGGTAACGCAGGTACTGCACTAGAGCCAAAACTTGAAAACGTTGCTATCAACGTTGAAGACCTAGCAGGTTTAGTTACTTTTGCTAAAGAAAACAACGTTGAGTTAACTATTGTTGGTCCAGAAGTACCGCTTGTTTTAGGTGTCGTTGATACTTTCCGTGAAAACGGTTTAGCTATCTTCGGCCCAACAGCAGGTGCTGCACAGCTAGAAGGCTCTAAGTCATTCACTAAAGACTTCTTAGCACGTCACGACATTCCAACTGCTGACTACCAAACGTTTGAACAAATCGATCCTGCACTTGCTTACCTAAAGGAAAAAGGTGCGCCTATTGTTATTAAAGCTGATGGCTTAGCAGCAGGTAAAGGCGTTATCGTTGCAATGACTGAGCTTGAAGCTGAAGAAGCTATCCGCGATATGCTTGCAGGCAACAGCTTTGGTGAAGCGGGTAGCCGCGTGGTTATCGAAGAGTTCTTAGAAGGCGAAGAAGCCTCTTTCATCGTGATGGTTGATGGCAAAAACGTACTGCCATTCGCAACTAGCCAAGACCACAAACGCGCTTACAACGGTGACCAAGGTCCGAACACTGGCGGCATGGGTGCATACTCACCGGCTCCAGTGGTGACTGATGAAATTCATCAACGTATTATGAACGAAGTGATCAACCCAACGGTTGAAGGTATGGCAAAAGAAGGCCACCCATACACTGGTTTCTTATACGCTGGTTTAATGATCACCGCTGATGGTACGCCAAAAGTAATCGAATACAACTGTCGTTTTGGCGACCCTGAAACACAACCTATGATGCTTCGTCTTAAGTCTGACCTTGTTGAGCTTATCGAAGCGGCTAACCGTGAAGAACTAGATAAAACAGCAATCGAGTTCGACCCGCGTGCAGCAGTCGGTGTTGTATTAGCAGCAAAAGGCTACCCAGATAGCTACCCGAAAGGTGATGCAATCAGCGGCTTGCAAGTTACTTACCCTGAAGGTGAGAAAGTATTCCACGCAGGTACTAAGCAAGATGGCGAAAACGTTGTAACTGCTGGCGGTCGTGTGCTTTGTGCTACTGCACTTGGCAACACAGTAACCGAAGCGCAACAACGTGCTTATAAACTGGTTGAACAAATCAGCTGGGAAGGCATGGAATATCGTACTGATATCGCTTACCGTGCAATTGCTCGCGAACAGAATTAAGGTCAAACCAGTCTAATTCTGAAAAAAGCGCAGTTTATCTGCGCTTTTTTAATGCTACACTGTTAAGAACATTTACCTAGATAAAGAACTAATTTTGAATAATAAAGCACTGAAATATAACTTTGTTTCATTTCTTATTCTGACAATTTTGTTTTTTATCATTGCTACCCTAGCTGCACATTTAGCCAGCCCTACCCGCTACACCATAGATAAAACAGCCCCCATCTACAGTAATACAGCTTATCGAATTGATAGTAGTAAAGCGCTGACTCTCGAGCAGTTTTTAGCTGAACCAGACAAACTTAAACAGCGCCCTTTTAAAGATGTTGAGTGGGATTTAGCGGCGCAAGATTATTGGTTAAAGCTTGATTTAGAAAACCGCCAAGCAAAGCCTGTTGAGCTGGCGATTCACTTTGATAACCCTATGGTTGATTATCTTAGCGTTTATCATGTTGATGATAAGGGCCAGCTTATAGATACAACCGAGCTGGGTGATAAAGTATCTGGTCTTAGTTTGTTTCAATACAGTACACCGCACAGCATGCTTACAATGCAGGGCTATGAGCAAACATCCCTCATTATAAAAATTGATACGGTTGGTATTAGCAAAACACCTATTAATATTTATGGTGAAAAAGAGTTTCAAGATTTACTACGTTCGCAATCAGGAATTTGGGGGATCTTCATTGGTGTGCTGATCATGGCTGGCCTGTATAACTTGGTATTATTTTTAGGGATCCGTGATCGCGTCTACCTTATTTATATAGGCTACATCATCTCAGCACTGTTACTTATGGGCTCAGTGCTCGGCTTTGGTTTTTACTTATGGCCGTTATCGTGGCAAATCTTTTTTAATGAGCAAGTGGTCTTCAGTAACTATGCGATTGCATTTTTCACCGTGGCGTTTTGCACTATGTTCTTACGCTACCATAAAGACAATTGCCGCCTATACAAGCTTAGTATCAGCTTTTTAGCCCTGCTGTTTAGCCTCAGTCTTATCAGCTTTTTTATGCTGGAATACCATTCTTCAAAAATCTTTTTTGCCATCATGGTGCCGTTATACATTCTATGTATTTGCATGATTTACAAAAAGTTGGTGAGCGGTTTTCGGTGGGCAAAGTTTTATGTCATGTCGTGGGTGCCATTGATTGTAGGCGCAGCCATTCAGCCGTTAGAATTAACTGGCTTTATTCCCTACAGCTTTGCAGTTAGGCACATATTTTTAGTCGCCATTCTCTGTGAGATTGTGCTTATGGCAATGGCGCTGGCAGACCGGGTGCGTTATCAACGTGAAAAAGCGCTGTATCATGCAACCCATACCCAACAAACTGAGCTACTCAACCAAGCAATGCTCAAACAAGCCTATATGGCGATTGCCTCGGAGCATAGACTCGCTAATCTTTGTTTAGTGAAAATAGAGCAATTTAATGCCCTAATGAGCATTCTAAAGCCAAGCCAAAGCAGCCAAATAATTATCACTGTGGCTCAATCTTTAGAGCATCAAATTAATAAGAATAGGCAATTTATTAATTTAGAGTCAGCGCTAGATAACAGTCCAAAAGTGGCTGACTTAGGCAATGGTGTACTGGCTTTTATTTCTACCAAAATTCAATCACAAGCAGAGCTACACCAAGAACTTAGCAACTTATGCAAACAGCTGCCTAAGCAATATAAAGTGGCAGGCTTAGACCTACAGCTTTACTACCGCTATAGCATTACCGAACCGGTTAATGATGATGGCTTTGATATTTGGCTACAACGTGGCTACTTAGGGTTGTCACAAAAGCAGCACAACATCGACTTTACTACACCGCATATCGATATGGATGTCAGCCTTGCCGCTGAGTTACAACAAGCAATGCGAAGCAATACCTTAGCCATTTACTTACAGCCCATTATTAATTTACGCAATGGTACTATCTGTGGCGCAGAGGCATTGTTACGCTGGCCTACAGCGGGTAAATACCTGGACATTGAGCAACTCATTTTATTGGCTGAACGTACTGGTTTAATTAACGAGTTGAGCTTATGGGTGATTGATCAGGCTTGCCTAGCAGCTGCCCAGCTTAATCGACAAGGCTATCGCGAGCATACCATTAGCGTTAATTTAAGTGCCAAAAATCTAGCTATCCCAAAGCTTGTCGAAAAAGTCGAAAACACAATTTTAAAGCATGGCATTACTGCGGATCAGTTAAAGTTTGAGTTAACTGAGTTTGCGCTTATCAAAAACCATGATGAAATGGTTAGCTTTATCAGCGAACTTAATAAACTCGGTAGCAAGGTGGTACTCGATGATTTTGGTACTGGTTACTCGTCGTTAAACTACTTGGTAAATTATTCATTTAGCACGATTAAAGTCGATAAGAGCTTTATTCTTGATTTAGTGAATAACACCACCAACCAGGTAGTGGTAAAAACCGCCATTGATATGGCTCATAACCTTGATATGAATATCACCATCGAAGGCATTGAAGACCAAGAAACAGAAAAAATGCTGATCAAGATGGGCGCAGATCAAGGGCAAGGCTATTATTACAGCAAAGCGGTGCCAATTAATGAGTATCTAAGCTTTATTGCCTCACAATTCAAATAGGCCGTGTTACACTGCCCTTTTTAACATCTTTAGGGGCCATGTAAAGATGCAAGGTACGATCAGAAAATTAAAGTCGACACTGACTTCTCCTGTCGAATATCAATTACCTATCGGTGATGAGCTAGTTTCATTAAATGACTATATTGGTAAGCCGCTCACACTGACTTTTACCGGCAATATTTTTTGCAGTAACTGTGGTAAAAAAACCAAGAAAAGCTACTCTCAAGGCCACTGTTTTGTGTGTATGCGCAAACTGGCTAGCTGTGACATGTGTATCATGAAACCTGAAACGTGCCACTTTGATAAAGGCACCTGTCGTGAGCCACAGTGGGGTGAAGAAAACTGCATGATCCCGCACTACGTATATTTAGCCAACACTTCAGGCCTAAAAGTAGGTATTACCCGCCATACTCAAATTCCTACACGCTGGATTGACCAAGGTGCGACGCAAGCTTTACCTATCTTCAAAGTACAAACCCGTCTTCAATCGGGTTTAGTTGAGGTTGCCTTAGCCGAATTTATTGCTGATAAAACCAATTGGCGAAACATGCTAAAAGGCCAATCTGAAGCGATTGATTTAAAAGCTGCTGCTGCAGAGTTGATCCCACAGATTGATACTAAGTTGAGTGAACTTGCAGAGCTATTTGGCGCAACAGCCATTGAAAAGCTCGATGAAGATGTAGTTGAGCTAGACTACCCAGTAAGTGAATACCCAAGCAAAATCAGCTCTTTCAATTTTGATAAAGCACCAGAAGTATCAGGTATTTTAAAAGGCATTAAAGGCCAGTACTTAATTTTTGATACTGGCGTCATTAATATTCGTAAGTTCACTTCTTACGAAATTAGCCTAGCTTAGGCACTTTTTTCGCTATTGAGATAAAAATCATACCATTGCTGCTTCGCTATTGGGCGGCAAAAGTAATAGCCTTGAATGGTATCGCAGTTAAGTGAACGTAAGTAATTTAACTGCTCTACCTTCTCTACCCCTTCTGCAACAACATGAATACTCAAGCTTTTGGCAAGGCTAATAATCGCCGTAACAATTTCACTGTTACCGTATTCATCGGGCACTTTTGCGATAAAGCTGGCATCTATTTTTAACGTATCAATTGGCAGTTTGGTTAAGTAACTTAAAGCCGAGTAGCCAGTGCCAAAGTCATCTAACGTTATATGCACACCTAACTTTTTAAGTGCGAGTAACTCTTGCTTAGCTTCACTAAAGTGGCTGATAAAACAGCTTTCAGTGAGCTCTACTTCAAGCTTGTGTGGGTCTACATCGTAACGCTCAAGTAAGCGCTCAACATTCGATGCTAGTTGCCCCTGACGTAAGTGATTTGCCGAAATATTAATTGCTAAGCGCCCTGCCTCAATGCCTTGTTGCTGCCATTTTTCTAACTCTTTACACGCTTGCTCGATGACCCATAAATCAAGTTTCACAATTAGACCTAGTTCTTCAGCAAGGGGAATAAATTTAGCGGGTGATATCACACCAAGGTTCGGCTCATGCCAACGTAATAGTGCCTCTACCCCTAAAATTTTGCCAGAATTTAATTGCTGCTTAGGTTGGAAATAAAGCTCAAACTCATCGCTTTCGATGGCGTTTTGTAATCGGCTCATCATTGCCAATCGCTCTAAAGAACGTGCATTCATCGCAGGTTTGAATAATTGAAATGAATTACGCCCCACTTCTTTAGCACGGTACATAGCAATATCTGCATGCTTAAGCAGTGTAGCGCTATCTACGCCATCATCAGGGTAAACTGCAGCGCCAATAGAAGCTGTAATTGCAACCACATGCTCGTTAATAGCAAGCGGCATACTCACTTGCTGCAATACTTGTTCGGCAAAGTTGAGCAGTGTTTCAACCCGATTTACTTCGCATAATAAAACAAACTCATCGCCACCTAAGCGCGCAAGAGTATCCCCTTCAGGTAGAATTGATAAAATACGCTCTGCCACTTGCTGCAATAAGTTATCACCAGCGTCATGCCCTAAACTGTCGTTAACCTCTTTGAAGCGGTCTAAGTCGATAAACATCACCGCTAATAGATCATGGTTTCGTTTGGCAGAACTCAGTGCAATAGAGAGTCTGTCATGAAATAAGCGTCGATTAGGCAGGCCTGTTAGCTCATCGTAATAGGCGAGCTGGGCAATTTTTTCTTCGGCACGTTTGCGCTCTGTAATGTCGCTAAAAATTGCCGCATAAAGCACTTCATCAAAGTTAGGGTCTTTAATCTGGATAATGGTGAGCCACTCTACAAACTCTTCACCATCTTTTTTGCAATTGCAGATCTCCCCTTGCCAGACCCCTTCGTATTCAATGGCATGCCACATTTTTTGATAAAATGAACGGCTATGTTTTGTCGAGCTTAAAATATTGGGACGCTTACCAATTACTTCATGCTCAGCAAAGCCGGTCAGTTTAGTAAAAGCTGGGTTAACTTGAATAATAGTGCCGTCTTTACGGGTTAACATAATGCCATCGAGTGAGGCATCAATAATTTTATTTGCTAAAAATAGGTTACGTTGTGACTTTTGCAAAGCAATGTCACGCTGCTCTATGGCCCGTTCAAGCTCGCAGCAATAAGCTGACTCAATCTCTGTGATCAAATCAGCAAATGATATCACCCCGCAAATTTCATCATCTCGAACCACTAAATGACGCACATTACGCTCTGTCATAGTGCGATACGCATCAAATAAACTGCTTTCACAATCAATTTCAATTAACGGGTAGCTAGCATATTGCCAACAAGGATTTAGCCACTCGGTTTGAATGATCAGCTCAACAATATCACGCTGAGTAATAATACCGTGCAGTTCAAGCTCTCGGTTATAAACCAGTACACTATCAAGGCGGCCAGCGCGCATCAGTTGCACAACCTCTTCTATCGGTGTTTGCGCATCAACTATCTCTAGATCAGTGCGATACTGGTCATGAATGGGTCGAAATTGTAGGTAGTGGTCCAAACCTTGGTTATGCACAATATCAGATAAGTTCAACATACCCGCAGGCTGATTCTCGCTATCCATCACCAATAAATGACGAATGCCATGTTGTTGAAAACGCAAGGTTGCATCACTGACTGAGCATTGATTTGGTACTGTAATAACAGGCGCCGACATGACCTCGTGAATGGCAAGGTTCTTATAGAGCGGGCTGCTGATGTCAATTTTCAAACAATCAGCCTCAGTCCAAATACCAACAACAGACTGCTCATGCTTGATAAAAATCGCCGTCACATTGTGAACATGCATCAACCTTACCGCATCGACCAAAGGCGTATGCGCAGGACACGATACCAGCTTTTGCGAAAAGACATCACTCACCTTTTGATGTCGTCTTGGTTGATTCATAAGTCGACTTTCCTAGTTCTTACATGAATTGGCAATTATAATCATTTCAACCTATGCAACTTTGACACAGGACAATAAATGCACTCATCATTTCCTAAGATTATTTTTTCAGACCATGAATTAGCATTAGTTGAAGACGAAGCCGATATAGAAAGCTTTTTATATGGCTTAAGCAAAGAGCAGCAGCAAGAAACGATGCTACTTTTGGCAACAGGGCACTATGTCAACTTGCAGGAAGAAAGCGTGAAAGCATTAACTGATATAGAGCTTGCTAATAGAGTGACTGAGCACCTAGCACAAGAGGGAGTATGCTGTTTAAGTAAGGTTACTCGGCTTACACCAACGCAAGCCTTTGCGATGCTGGCAGATTAAGGTGCATCCACCAGCGCTTTAATGTGCGCAACGGCACTACGACCTAGAGCTGATAAAGCATAGCCCCCTTCAAGATATGAGATAATCCCTTTGCAATCTTGCTGCTGACAAAACTCAGCTAATTGCGTGGTTAGCCATGCGTAATCGTCTTCAACAAACTTCAGGCTTGCCATGTCATCTTCAAGGTGAGCATCAAAACCTGCACTAATAAACAACAGTTCAGGTTTAAATTCGTTGAGTTTTGGTAGCCACTGCTCAAGGTAAACAGCTTTTAAGTCATTACCATCACTGGCAATTGGCAGCGGTGAGTTAACTAAAGTCGCGTTATTTTCAACCGCAGTATTTGGGTAAAAAGGGTGTTGAAACAAAGAGCAAAACAACACATTGTCATCATCTAAAAAAATATCTTGCGTGCCATTACCGTGGTGTACATCAAAGTCCAAAATAGCGATACGTTTAACACCTTTGCTTTGCGCGTATTTCACGGCAATGGCTAGGTTATTAAAAACGCAAAATCCTGCCGAGGTGCTGCGGTTTGCATGATGCCCTGGAGGTCTAACCGAGCAAAATGCGGCATCCAGTTTATCAGCAAGGATTTCATCAACGGCGAGTAATCCAGCACCAACGGCTCGTTCAATTGCTTTCATTGAATCTGGGCACAACCAAGTGTCGCCGTCTAATTCAGCAAGTCCTTCAGCGGGAATTGTTTGCTCTACATGGCTTACCAAAGGTTCATCATGAGCACGTAAAAAGTCGTCGCGGCTGGCTTTAGGAGCTTGTAAGTGAGTAATTGCTATATCAACACCACTTGCTAGCAAGCGGTCGGTGATCACATCTAAACGCGCAGGGCATTCGGGGTGATCCTCAATCATTTTATGTTTACGACAAAATGGATGTGAGATAACTGCCGTTCTCATAATACGCTCCTTGAATTATTTTCCCCCAGTATAACAAAGCCACCTAATGGTGGCTTTGCGACTTTGGTTTACTTTTTAGCGCGTAAATCTAAATTCCTAAAGTCAAAACTAAAATCTGTGACCGCCGTTGAGACAGCACGCATTTTTGCACTACTCACTCGGTTATCTGGGCTCATTTGAAACTCAATGTAAGCATCTGCTTCAAGTAACTTTTCATCCCACTTCACAATAAACGTATTGCCGGTGTAATGCTCAAGCTGACCTTTCAAACGCTTTGTATGAGTAAAATCAATACGTAGCTGACCATTTAACTCCTCGATTACCACATCACCATACCAGTTATCGTGCAGCGTGCCTGTGTAGTTGATGTTTGGTAGTTTCGCTTGATAATCAGCAGGTGTTTCTGGTTTTGCGTTTGCGTAAGCTTCTTTTTTACCTTCAAAGTGCTTTTTAGCAAGGTCTTCAACCCAGTCTTTATCTTCAAGATCTAATGCATCTTCTAATACTTCGTAAGTCACCGCAGAGAGCGCGCTGAATGCTTGCTGGTTACTCAGAATAACAATACCGAGATTTTTCTCTGGTAATAATGTCACTTGAGACACCATGCCTAAGATACCACCACCATGGCCTAGCTTTTTAATGCCGTGGAAATCTTCAATGCTCCAGCCTAAACCATAACCTCTAAATTGTTGGTGGTAAGCTTCATAAGCACTTTTTGATGCCATTGACGTAATGTGCGGGTGCCACATTTGTTGCTGCTGCTTTTCAGTGAATAACTGCTGGCCATTTGGCATTTTGCCATGTGCAAGCTGCGTGCGTAGCCATTGGCTCATATCGCTTACGCTTGATGCAATCGCACCAGCGCCACGGAAATCTTCGAGGTAGTTCACAAAAAATGGGTGTAGTTGGCCATCCATTGGAATATGACCCGTCGCCCAGTTTTTATTGCTACTAGGAATACGTGAAAAACCTGCGCGTGAGTTTTTCATATCAAGTGGCTGAAGAATATTTTTCTCGATGTAATCATTCCAGCTCATGCCAGATACACGGGCTACCACCTCACCTGCAGTGACAAACATTAAGTTGTTATAGGCATATTTACTACGAAAGCTACTCGCTGGTTTTAAGTATTTTAGCCCTGCGATAATTTCATCAATCGATTTGTCAGTATCTGGCCAAATCATTAAATCGCCTTGCCCTAAACCCAAACCGCTACGGTGGCTTAATAAATCGCGAATGGTCATTTCACGTGTTACGTAAGGGTCATACAGACGAAACTCAGGAAGATGATCAATTACTTTGTCATCCCAGCTAAGCTTACCTTCATCAATTAATTTAGCTAACGCTGCTGCGGTAAATGCTTTGGTGTTCGACGCGATACCGAATAAGGTGTCTTTATTTACTTTTTTACCGGTATCAAGGTGAGATACGCCAAAACCTTTTGCTAACACGACCTGGTCATTTTCAACAATCGCTACAGCCATACCCGGTACGTCAAAACGTGCCATTGACGTTTCGATTACTTTTTCAATTTTTTTAGTATCAATATCGGCATAACTGTAAAACGAACAGCTCGATAAAAGCGCCGCTGCAACGGCTAATTTAC
This sequence comes from Pseudoalteromonas sp. 0802, assembly GCF_013350085.1. Lineage (NCBI taxonomy): Bacteria > Pseudomonadati > Pseudomonadota > Gammaproteobacteria > Alteromonadales > Pseudoalteromonadaceae > Pseudoalteromonas > Pseudoalteromonas sp. 0802. The sequence continues at coordinate 128,736 of NZ_JABVXE010000005.1, forward strand.
GAAATATCATAATATCCCTTGGTGATTTTTATTGTTGTGAATAGCGAACTCTTTCGCTGCTCGGGTTTTATCTGGATCATCGCAACTTGGTCTTGCGAGTATTGCTTCACTGTAATGATTTGGTACACCTGCTTCAAGCGCTCCGCGATGAACATGCTGAAGATACCAGTCGAATGGCAGTAAAGACTCATCTAAGGTGTTAGCGATATAACAATGGGCAGCAAGTTGCTCGCCATCTAGTAGTTCAACAGTGATATCTACACAGTCATAACGCGGTCCTTCGATATCATCAAGAATCGACTTTTCAGCTTCGTTTAACTGATAAACAACACCATATACCAAGGCATCTGCCTGATCTGTTTTGCGCACGCTACACTTTGCAGAGCCGTCGGTACTTACCATATCAAACGTCAACTCATAGCCCTTTAAAGTAGCTGTGCCTACCCGCTTTGCTTCAGGTAACCTTGCCAACAATCTGCTCGATGACATATTTGAACCAAATGAAAAGTTATATAGCGCCATACTTACCTCACACAACAACGCGAATAGCTAAGGCAATTAAGATCACGCCAATGCCTCTATCAAACCAGTATCCGCTTTTTAAGAAAAATGCTCGCACTGATGCTTTTGATAACACCAATGATAAAAATGAAAACCACAGCCAAGTCGCCATTGCCATATACACGCCATAACCAGCCTGCACTACAACAGGTGTTTCAGGGCTTATTACAAGAGTAAACAACGACATAAAAAACAGTGTTGCTTTGGGATTAAGGGCATTGGTAAAAAAACCGCGTCGAAATGCTTTATACACCGATTCAGGCTCAGCAGGGGCAAGGGTTTGCTGTTTACTATCGCTAGGTTTTGCGCTTCGTAAAGCTTGCACACCCAAGTATGCCAAATAAGCCCCTGCAAGGTATTTTAAAGCCATGAATAAGCTAGGTGACTGGGATAAAATTAATGCCACACCTAATACACAATAAGCAATATGCAGCAAAATAGCCGCACCAACCCCAGCACTGGTCCAAAGCGCATTTTTACGACCTTGTTGAATACTTTGCTTTAGTACAATTGCAAAGTCAGGACCTGGGCTTGCTACCGCAAAAAAGTGAGCTATGGCTATCAATAAAAACTCATCTAAATACTGCACTCAATATCACCCTACTGCTTGTTCATCTAATGCTAATAACAACGGATTTGCACTGTCATTTACCAATGCTTTAATTTGCTTTTGCGCTTTTTTATATTGGCTGCGTAAATGGGGTTTTAAAAACTTCTTCGACTGATTATCCCCTTTAAAATGCGTAACCAGCGCATGCATAAATAGCGTTTGTGGCTCAGTCAGCGCTGCTTGGCGATTGGCATAAGGGTTATAACCGCAGCCGCAGCCACCTTTAAATTGATACACCGTATTACTCATCATCACCCCAAAGCCTAAATAGCATGCCAACGCATCGCTTGCTTGCGGTAAGTACTCTTTACCGCCGGGAGGTAAGACACCCACATGGTGAATCAAAATGGTCGCTAAGGTACCAGCAAAACTTGCCACTAAATCTTGCGGTTGATTGATTTGGTTCGGGTTAAAGGAGATATTCACCGGATGATTTGCCGGTACAATTAAACTCGCCTCGCTACCGCGTAAATTATCTTGAAATTCAAAATGCGGAAACACCTGAGGTGTAAGCCCAGATGGCGCAACTAAGTTAATTGGCCACGTCTGCATCCCCGCATAATTAACAACTCGACTAAATACCTTTTCAGCCATTTCACTGACGCTCGACACCCTATCCGGAAAGAACTGCCCATTAGGTAAAATGATTTGCGTGTGCTTTAAAAAATATTCACTATCAAAGTGTTCAACAGCCCATAAAAAAGTATCGATTAACCACTGCTGCTCTTGCTCATCAACAAGTGGGGCCGACTTAAATAACGCTAACATAAATTACTCTTGTGATTGTGCCCATTGCCATGCATCTGTATTGTAAAGAGGCACAGTTGATAAAGCATGATGATGGCTGCCGCTCGACTCTTTCGTTGAATAAGACAAATATAAAAGTGTGCGTGTTGGCGCATCATAAATACGACGAACTTTTAACGACTTAAACAAAATACTTTTCGATGACTTAAATACCACTTCGCCTGATTTACTGCGGTCAATTTGTTGTAATTGGTCAGCGGTAATGGGGCCTGTTTGACGACAGGCAATAGACATATCGGATGGATCAGCAAAATCAAGGTTCGCTTCAATATGGCTAATGTGGCAAGTTACACCGCTTATAAGCGGGTCTTGTTGTGATACCACTTTAATATCTTTGGTCGTAAATAACCCCAAACTCACCGAAGCAGCATCATCCGAGCAACCGCTCAACAAAATCAGTGGCGCAGTAAGTGCAGCTAATTTTAGTAACTTCATCCTAGTGTTCCTTATTAAAAAGCGATAGTTGTCCGTTTACAACGATTTGCTTGCTATGTTTCAATACTATCTCAAAATATCTTCAACAACGAGCACCTAAACAATGAAAAAATCGCTTGGTTTACTGTGTTTAATGTTCTTAAGTAGTACAGCTCAAGCTGACTACTCTATTAGCGCTGGTTTCGGCAAAAACTTTACTAACTCGGTGCAAACCGAAGAAAACCTAAAAATTGAGCTTGAGGATGACAGCCATTTTACTGTCAGCCTAGATAGAACCATTGATAATGCTCGTTATGGGTTCTTTTATTCAGCAACCGAACTTGATATGAAAGACCAAACCAACAAGCAAGTCGAGATGCAATACCTGCTATTTCAAAGTGCCGTAGAAGTGCCATTAGCTGACCGTATAGTTGGTTTTGTGGGTGCCCAAATTGGCGCAAACCACGTCAGCACTGACTTTGCCGACTCTGATACGTTTTTTACCTCTGGCCTATATGCTGGCGCAGATTATTTATTTACTGAACAAGCTCGGGTTTATGTTGAAACTCGCTGGCTGGCAACTATTGTAAATAATGCAAGTAACGTATCGTGCACATTGCCAACATCAGAAGACGACCAATGTCTATGGCACTTTGATGGTGATGTGTTAAACCAATTTCAGACAAACATCGGTTTTAGTTACCGCTTTTAAGGAAGACCCCATGCCGCACATTGTTATAGAACACTCAGAAGACTTGCCAATTCTGCCACAAGTGTTAGTTGAAAAAGTTCACCAAGCCGTTTTTGACTCAGGCTTATTTGAGCTTTCGACCATAAAGACTCGTGCAATTGCTTATCAGCATTACGAATTAGGTGAAGGCAAAGATGGCTTTATTCACATCGGCGCATCAATCATGGCAGGCAGAACTATAGAGCAAAAGCAAATGCTCAGTGAGCAATTACTAAGTTGCTTAAGAACATACTGCCGCCGCTCGTATAGCTTAAGCGTTAATATTTACGATATGGATGCTGACATCTACCGTAAGTGTTAACTACTTTGGTAAATAGGCTGCGGGTAAACGCTTGATTTCTATCTCAGGCGATAAGTACGCTGTATAAACCAGCCAACGCTCATTGGGTATGTAGGTCAAGCCCGATGAGCGACTATAAGCTCGCTCCGGTAAAGCAATTAAATCATGATGCTGCTTACTTGCTAAGTCATAGTAGCTAATACGGTAATCACCTAAGCGTTCTTTATAATAATAAATACGCCCCTCATGATACGCGTTCTTTGCCACCAGCAACCATGCATAACTGCGCGCCAACTTAACATCGTTCACCAGCATTTCTTCAACACCCGTATCATGATGTTTTATCCAAATAGCATGGCGCGAGTTGGTAAATAAAATATCGCCCGATTGTGTTTCAACGCCATACTGCGCCGGCACTTCAACAGCTTTACCTAGGCTTTTACCTGTTAAGTCATAACGATATAAGTAGTCACCATCAGAGACTAAAATATGCTGGCTATCAGCGCTAAACTTGGGTTTAATTGCATGACTAAATGGCAGTTTGATTTGCTGACTTTGCTCTACTTTGAAATCATAAATATATAAGCGGGTACTGCCATTGTCATACAATGAAAACAAAATATAGCGTCCATCGGCTGACCAGGTTGGATCACGAACTTCCCCCGTGTTATGTGCAAAGTCAGTAAGCTGCTTTCGCGAGCTGCTATCAGGGTTAACAATCCAAAGCTGTGAACTGCCAGATTCATTGGACACATACAGTAGTTTATTTTGCTGCTGATTATATTCAGGGAATAGCGAGCTAAAATTGGTCGACAACATAGAAAACGGCGAGTTGGCCACTTGTTCGTCTATTTTCAGACGCGTGATCACCTTATCTAAATCCCACTGATGGTAATAAACACTACCATCACTACTGTAATTAGGTGAACTCATGCCCGCAATTTGCGTGTTGATTAGGGTTTGATTCTTAATGTCAAAGAAGTAGCCATAACGTTTACCGCCCTCAACTGCACTAAACGCCAATTGCTCTTTAGACGGATGCCAATCTACACCATGAATATCAACAAAATCATGAGTTAGCCGTTGGCTTTGCCCTGTTTTTACATCTATCAAAAACAGTGCTTTTTGGTTGTTTTTAACATTACGCGTAACCACAACTCGCTGTGCATCTGGCGAAAACGACACAGACTCATACACAGTTTCGCAGTCATCATTACAAGGAATAACTGTTTCTTTTCTATGTTTTGCCTGTAAATCGAGCAGTTTGATACGAGTGACATAATCACCTGTCTTGCTCGTATGATCAGCAATGTAGGCCAAGGTTTTACCATCACTACTGATATCAAGATCAGGCGCATAGTTATTACTGCACTCCCCTAGCACGACACTGGTGGCATTTACCAAAGAGAGTTTTACAATTTCACAAACATCAGAGGCCATACGGTAATAATATAATGTGTTTGCATCTGGGCTAAACACAGAGCGCCCTTCTGTAAAAGGTGAGTCCGTTAATTGCTTTGCTGGGTGCTCAGGAAAATGTAAATCACGTAAATATAGGTTATTTGGTTTACCAAGCTGTCGCCATGAATACACCAAATAGTGCTGATCATCAGAAATTGAAGGATAAATCTCACGACCAGGGCTTGCCGTCACGCTTTCGATGCTATTAAGCGGTAACACAAAGCTTGAGTTAGATTGCTTTGCAGGCGAAGAGAACAACCAATACATCACCACCAAGCTAATGACACACAAAGCCACAAACAGCTGGCGGAATTGGGCAGCTGTGATACTAAAACCCACAGGGTTTTCTTTATCGGATGTATCTATTAGCTCGGGCTTTAATAAAACGCGATAACCCGTTTTACGTAATGTCTCTATGTAAGTTTGTTCTGGATCGAGTTCCTTAAATGCTTTTCGTAGATGCCAAATAGCATTTGTTAAGGCTTTTTCACCCACGTAAAAATTGCCCTCCCAAACATTATTGATGAGCTCTTCACGGGTGATTGGTTCGGGGTAACGCGCCACTAAGCAAGCTAACAACTCAATAAACTTAGGCTGCAAAAGCTGTTCACTACCATTGCAGATCAGTTTATTTTCGAGTGGGTTAACAATACATGAGCCCAGCTGATAAACGCGATTAGATGTTTCCATTTACTCTAAATAAAACCCCATTTTAGAAGTACAGCAGTATAAAGCCCTATCAATTTATCGTAAAAGCAGCCCTTTCACCAGCTTTAACGTTGCAAAACGGTTAACAATGAACATTTCTTAACCCACTGATTTTAAATAAATAGATATTCAATAGATATAAAATAGAGACATAAACGAGCCACCTAAGATTGTAGTTAGGTTCACATTTCTATAAAAATTTTTACGTCAATACCGACCAACCAGAGTGTTGCTCACTGTAAATTTTAACTGCCCTTAAAAAGAGCATCACTCTGGTTCTAAAAACTAAAAATAAAACAACTAGGAACGCCTGTGAGAAATCTACTAACCAAACCTTGTGCTATTGCACTTGCTGTTGCCAGTGGTTTTAGCCAACATGCATTTGCCAATGAGGCTGAGATTGCCCGCCCTGCCAACACCACTCCAGCAGCTAATGAACAAACTGAAGAGCCGGAAAAAATCGTTGTTACGGGTTCACGTATTAAACGCGATAGCTTTTCAATTCCAACACCGCTGGTCACAATGGACCGCGAAGCCATTGCCGATACAGGTTTAACCAACTTATCAGACATTTTGGTTGATAACATGCCAGCTCTTAGCGAGAGCATAGGTAACACCACCAGCCAATCGAGTGTTTCAGCGACTGGCTTATCGACAGTACAACTACGAGATTTAGGTGCTAACCGTACTCTGACACTGATTGATGGTCGCCGAGTTGTTTCAAACAGCTACAGTGGCAACTATGTCAGTTTAAATACCATTCCTAGCGGTATGGTTGAGCGCGTTGAAATAATCAGTGGCGGTGCATCTGCAACCTATGGTGCCGATGCTGTAGCAGGTGTGGTGAATATTATCACCCAATCCAAAAAAGAAGGCTTTGATTTTAAAGCGAACACAGGTGAAACCACCGATGGCGGCGGTAAAGAATTTACCCTTGATTTAAACTACGGTACCTCGTTTGCTGAAGATCGCGGTTACGCCTATTTCAGTGCCAACTGGGACCGTGATTTCGGTATGACTTTTTATGATCGTAAACGCGCACAAATCGAAGATAGTTACGATTACGATCCAGATCGCATGTGTAATGTAATGCAAACAGCAGATGGCGATCAATGTATGCGTGACATCACACAAGCTGATTGGGTAAGCAAAAGCGACGGTATTCCGGGCGGTGTATTCTTAGAAAACAGCCGTAACGACACACAGTTTTGGTATGACGGCCAAACTCTACGTGATGACTGGAAAGGCAACGAAGAAATTTACGGTATCAATTCAAATCAATACGTGATGCTTGATGTACCAAGCGATAACGTATCTGCTGCAGTTAAAATTGATTACGATTTAACTGATGATGTGATGTTCTACGCGCAAGTTCAATACAGTGAAAGTGGTTCTTTTAACAATAAGTCGCCTGAAGATGAATACGAAGGTGCGTATGTACCGCGTTACGACCCTACCACTGGCGAGCCCCTTGCAGATGTAGCACCGGGTTACATTCCTATCGACAACCCATATGTTCCGCAAGAAATCCTCGATGCCAACCCATACAAAGATCGTATTTATTGGGATCGCCGCTTCAGTGAAGTGGGTAATATCAGCACCGATAATACCCGTAAAACGATTCGTAGTTGGGCAGGTCTTCAAGGCACATTATTTAACGACGAGTGGGACTGGGATCTATCTGCAAGTTATGGTCGATTTACTCAACACCAAATTCGTAGCAATGAATTAAATACTGTAAAACTTAATCAAGCTTTGCAAGCAGAAGAATTAGCGGATGGCACCATTCAATGTATTGATGAAGCAGCTCGTGCTGAAGGCTGTGTGCCAATTAACTTATTTGGTGAGGGATCTATCACCGAAGAGATGGCTGCTTGGATCCGTACCAACCCAATTATTGATACCGAAATAAAACAATACGGTGTGGTTGGCTACGTTGCGGGTGATTTATTTGAATTACCAGCAGGCTCAGTATCTGCGGTATTTGGTGGCGAACACCGTAAAGACAGCCAAGACCTATCAACCAGCGACGACATGAAAGCAGGCGGTATTACCTTCAACTATGTACCAAATTTTTATGGTGAAGTTGAGGTCTATGAAGCCTTTGCAGAGCTTGCGATCCCACTTTTAAAAGATGCTCCTTTAGCAAAAAATTTAAGCGCAGAAACTTCATTACGTTTGGCTAACTATAGCATGGAAAACGTCAACACCGTTGCCAGCTACAAGCTAGGTGTATTTTGGGAACCAATCGAAGGCTATGCATTTAGAGCAAACTACGCTCGCGCTCAACGTGCCCCCACAATCACAGAGCTTATGTCACCACCGCGTGGCGATTACGACAGCTATGATGATATTTGTGACGGTTTAACAGCAACATCAACTAAAGCAGGTCACGATAACTGCCGCAAAGAACCTACGTTAGCTGCGCAACTTGCTGCTGATCCTAACTTTGAATTTAGCGATGAGAACAACAGTTACTCTCCAGGGGCAGGCAACGAAAATCTAAAAGAAGAAACTGCTGATACTTATACCTTTGGTGTGACAGTAGCTCCTGCCTTTTTAGAAAACTTTAATCTTGCTGTTGATTACTACGATATTGCTATTGTTGATGCGATTTCGCAGATCAGCAATGAAAACATCATGCGTGAATGTTACGACTCAGAAGCAGCATGGGGTGAAGACAACGTATTTTGTAATGATATTACCCGTAATAGCGAAGGTAACATTATCAAAATTCTTCAGCGTCAATATAACCTCGATGAGCTAACTGCACGTGGTTATGATGTGGTTGCACAGTACAAACTCGACTTAGATAACCTAGGTCAGTTATCGTTTAAACTAGATTACAACCATGTAATCGAAAACTCGCAAACTTATGAAGGCCTTGATGGCAGCTTAGTAACCAGTCACTACGCAGGTTACGGCAGCAGCAAAGATAAAGCCTCAATGTCACTGACATGGCGTAACGATAACTTGCGTATTCGCTGGCGTACAAATTACTTAGGCTCGTTTAAAGCAAGCCAGAGTCTTGAAGAAGATTATCAAGAGTATATTGCCGAAAATGATGCCCGCTGTGAGGCTGGTGAAGATACTTGTATCAGTAATCCAGAAAAACTTGCCTACCAAGATTATGGCTCGTTCTTAAAACACAGCCTTTCAGCGTCTTACACCATGTCACTTGGTGAACAGAGCCAATTGCGCGTATTCGGTGGTGTGAATAACGTGTTTGATAATAAAGGTGATTTTTATCCATATGGCCGTGGTAACTACTACAGCGCATACGGCGGTGGTGCTGGTCGCTACGTGTATGTAGGTGCTCAATATAGCTTTTAACCGTTTCATATGAAGATCCCCAGCTAGGCTGACATCAAAGGCGCATTTTTATTGCGCCTTTTATCTTTTCCAGCTTTGCATCTCAACTAATCGAGACTCGGTACGTGCATACTCAAATGCCAGTTTTTGGCCTTGATATAAATCGCTAATACCCACCTCGGCCGAAATCACCAGTAATCGGCTGCGATCATAAAACTCATCAACCAAAGCAATAAAGCGCCGTGCTTCATCATCTAAAAAGTGTTCTTGTAAATCCTGCTTTTCTCGCTGATAACTATCTTCAATGCCATGCACAATTTGTTTACCTGTTGCTCCGCGCCCCATCACCGGCACATTGAGTAAATAAACACGCTGAAAACGCTCTGCCAAATAAATATAATCCGCGGTGCTTCTAGGTCCTGAGCAAAGCGTCATAAAATCAAACATAATGGCGTCTTGAGCTTGCATTACACAGCTAAGCTCGCGGTGGCAAACCTCTATCGTTGTTTGCCTTTGTATTACTTGCTCTTGCTTTAAAAAGCGCTCTGTTAGCGCCTCTTTGTTATTAATAAAATAATGTGCGGTTTGTTTGCCAAAGCGAAAGCGATGATCTGTGTCGCCTTCAACACTTAAAACATGGCAATGCTCATTTAATAAATCGATAGTGGGTAAAAATCGTGCTCGCTGTAAACCGTTGCGATATAACTGCTCCGGTTGACAGTTTGACGTTGCCACTAACACTACTTGCTGCTCAAACAAGGCTTTGAATAAGCCACCCAAGATCATGGCATCACCAATATCAGAAACAAAAAACTCATCAAAACAAATCAAGCGAATGTGCTCTGCCCACTCTTTAGCAATCACCGTCAGCGGATTTTTCTGCCCTTGCAGCTGAGTTAAACGCTCATGCACTTGCTTCATAAAATGATGAAAGTGCAAACGCTGCTTAGCGTCAATATTAACAAGCTTGAAAAACACGTCCATTAACATGGATTTACCACGCCCTACTGGGCCATATAAATAAACTCCTTTTATTGGCTTAGCGCTTTGCCACCAATGGCTTGGTGCAGCTAATTCTGTGGCTAAATTATCGAGAGCATTAATCGCTGTGCGCTGGGCACGGTCTTCTTGCAAATCACCTTTGGCTATTTGCGCTTGGTAATGCTGTAATATTTGTCCTTGCTGTACTGTCATAGGTAACTAGTATCCGCTATACTCGCCGCCATTGTAGCCGACTAAAAATGTGATCCCAATGAAATTTCCATGCCGTTTAGATAAATTTATTAGCCATATTGCCGAGTTACCTCGCAGCAAAACCAAAGCAGGTATCAAACGTAAATACGCCACTGTTAACGGCGAGGTGATCACCTCATTTGATTATTCAATCAGCCAAGATGATGACGTGCGCTGGCAAAGCGAGCCACTGGTGTTTTTAGGTAAGCGCTACTTCATGCTCCATAAGCCTGCTGGCTATGTATGTGCCAATAAAGATGACCTTCACCCGACTGTATTTGATTTACTTGATGAACCAAATATGAGCGACTTTCATGTTGCAGGCCGTTTAGATATCGATACCACAGGATTAGTGATCATCACTAATGACGGCGACTGGTCACACAAAATTACTGCACCAAAGCATAACAAATTCAAAACGTATTTAGTTGAAACTCAAGAACCTATTGATGAAGAAGCCATTGCAGCGTTAGAGCAAGGGGTGCAATTGCACAACGAAAAAGAGCTAACTCGCCCTGCGGTTGTTGAAAAACTTGCAAGCTACAGCTTACGCCTTTCAATTTGCGAAGGTAAATACCATCAAGTTAAGCGAATGCTTGCGGCTGTAGGTAATAAAGTTGTTGAATTACATCGTGAAAAAATAGCTGGCATCACCCTCGATGAAAGCCTTGCAAGCGGTGAATATCGTGCCCTTACAGAAGCCGAACTGAAGCTCTAAATAGGTACTTGAGCAAAAGTCATGATAACGCTGTCATTTTTCCTTAATAAAACCAGACAAACGTGGTAAAAGTTAACAGGGGAAATAATAAAGGAGGCTGACTGTGTTATCAGGACTAGCTTTAAAAACAAAAATCACCTTATTTGCTATCGCTATGTTTATTGCGTTATCTGCGATAGCGTTACTTGGCTTACAATCTTTACGCCATGCCAGCGAAAGCGACAACATCGCGCGTATCAACCAGCTCATGAAGAGCACCACCAATATTGTTGAGCAATTTGAGTTGATGGTTAAAAGCAATCAACTCGAAGAAGCACAAGCAAAGAAGCTTGCTATTCAGGTGCTTCGAGAAAATAAATACCACGACTCAGAATATGTCTACGTCGTCGACAACAACTTAGATTTTGTCGCCACTCCGCACGACCCAGAACTACACGGTACCAGCTTTAACGATTTTAAAGATGCCAGCGGCAACAGTATTGGCCGTATGGTCGAAAATCTCGTGGGTAACACGACCAATAAAATCATCACCTATCACTGGGATTCAGTGCGAGATGGTGAAACCGTTGATTTAACCTCTGTAGTACAAAAAACACCGCTGTTTGGCTGGTATGTTGGTACAGGCATTAGTGCCAAAGAAGTTGATGAACGTTATTGGAATACTGCAAAGTGGTTGCTGGGCTTATCTATGCTTATTGCCATTGCACTGACCTTTGCTATTGCTCGCTTTGGCTCATCGCTCACTAATGCCTTAGGCGGCGAAATTGATGAAGTAATCGGTATTGTAAAAAACGTCTCTCGTGGCAACTTAAACTCACATATTCGCCAAGATGCCCCACCTGAGAGCATTATTGCTGCCATGCATTATATGCAGCAAGGGTTACGTGGCGTTGTTGGCGGTATCAAAGGGGTTACAGATAGCTTAAAAAATCAAAGTGTTGATAACGAATCTCGCTCTGTTGAACTCGACAAACTGACTCGTAGCCTAAACGAAGAAACTCAAATGGTTGCTTCAGCTATTACCGAGTTAACAGCCTCAGCGCAAACCGTTGTAGAACATGCTGAACAAGCAGCTTACTCAGTGCAAGAAGCTGAGCAACAAGGTCAAAGTGCCAGCCACTTAACCAGCGAGGCTGCTGATACCATCGCGCTTTTAGAGCAGCAAATTGACAGCGCTGGTAATAATATTCAAGTGCTTGATGATGAGGTAAATAACATCGCAAATGTGCTGAGTGTTATTCAAGGTATTGCCGAACAAACTAACTTACTTGCGCTTAACGCAGCGATAGAAGCTGCCCGTGCAGGTGAACAAGGACGAGGCTTTGCTGTTGTTGCTGATGAAGTTCGCGGGCTTGCTCAGCGCACACAAACCAGTACTGAAGAAATCCGCAATATGATTGGCAAACTACAAGCTGCAACCCAAGATGCCAAATCATCTGTTTCGCTTAGTATTAGTACCAGTGAACAAACCGTTGAAAAGTCGACTAAAGCCAATGAAGAGCTAAAACGCGTTGCCAGCTCACTCAGCGCAATTGCACAAATGAGCCATCAGATAGCCATTGCTGCGAAAGAGCAACTTGATGCAGGTGAAGACACTGCCAAACGCATCGTAACTATCTCAGACACCGCTTCACAAACGGCTGTTGTATCAAACCAGGCTCATACAGCAACCGATTTGATCAAAGGTCTTACAAGCAATTTAGAAACTGAAACCGCTAAATTCAGTTAATTTAAATCAACTAAAAACGAAAAAGCCCAGCAACTGCTGGGCTTTTTCGTTTTAAGTTCGTATTAAGACTTTATTTGTACCAAATCAAAATCGGCCATACCAGGCACCATTTGTTGTAGTCGTGATTCGGTGACATCTAATGAGTTCAAACACTCACAATACTCAGAGGCTTTCATTTCTAATTGCTCTGCTTTCTTTTGTAGTGATTTATCAATTTCTTTTGAGATGATATCCATACGCTGCCCCATATCATTGATACGGTCTTCGATGTTACCTTCGCGCGATTTAAAAGCATCGCCTAACGAGACTAAAATAGCGCCAAGTGAGCCATGCACTGCAGAGTGAATTTTTTGGCTGATTTCTTTGGTAAAAAAGTCATCGATTTTCGACAGCGACTGCGGAGCAATAAAGAAAAAGTCATCACCACGCTTAAATTTATCCATCAGCGCACGCTCAACATATTGCAGCTGAGTTTTTAGTACTTCGGGCTCTTTGTCTGACATGCCCTCAACAACTTGCTCGATGGCACTTAAGCCAAGGTTTACACCATCGGTCGCTAGGTCAACAAGTTCAGGGACTGTTTGCCTGATACCGCGGCTGAACTGCTCCACAACTTTGCTTTCATCTGGGCTTAAATCAACCCAGTAGCCTCTTATAAACAATTGGTTATCGTTATTGATCTGTACGCGAGTTTGACCTTTATCAACAATACGAATGACATCATCGGTGATGATTAAGCCATGGCTTAGCTCTACATCGCATTGCTTTTTTTCTAGGGTTGCGTAAGTGGAAAAGCTAGAGAATGTAATGGCCGCTGCTAACAACGAGCGAGAAAAGAACGCCATATACACCTCAAAAAGACAAAAAAGGAAGGCCGCTAGATTAGCAAATATCCAATTTTATGCAAGTAAAACGCCTAGCTATGCTAGGCGTCTTAAAAGAAAGTGGATTAAATTGGTGAGCCAGGTGGCATTGGCAACACTTTAAAGTTTGCAGGCCATTCACCGTTTTCTAAAAACAAGCTGATTTGTTCGCTTAAGTATTGCTTAAATGCACTATTACCAACGGATGCACTGCCTAGCATTGATTCTTGCTGGTAACTCTTTGCAAGTTTAGCTAAGTAGTAACGAAGCTGTGCTTGTACTTCGGGTGCCACCTCATTGCTTGCCACTAAATCGGCAAACTGTTTCGCCGTTAAAAGCTGCACACGTTGGCTAATTTTACCTGCCATCCCTGAAGCAATTTTTTGCTCAAAAACTTGCTGATAAGTTTGTGCTAATAGCGCATCTAAACCATAAAACGCATCGCTTCGTGCTTGCTGCTGCGCTAAACGGTTAATGCGTTGGCTATTAAAAAGTAGGCTCAAGCTATGTGCTGCAGCAACCTCAGGCAGCGCCATCGCATCAAGCGTTAGTCCTGTGCGACCAACAATACTTTCGCGTGATTTAGATTCACCATACGCTTTTGGTGGAATAAGCGCTAATACTGACTCAGGTAAAACAAGGTTTTCGGCTTTTAACGTTGCAAGGAGTGCATCTACTGCTGCTTGTTGCGTTTGCTTTGCCACAACCTGTGCCCCTTTTGGTTGCGAGCCGTCACGTACTTCGTACTCGTAATTCACACCAGCAATTAGTTTAACCGCAGCTTCTACTTGATAGCGATGGAACAAATAAAGTGGCACCAGCATTTCTTCTAATTGCGATAAAGCAGTGCCTGTTTTGATGTTTTCGATACCAAAGCTCGTCAGCGCTTGTTTACGAACATCAAGTACACGCATTAGCTCATCACTTGGTGAACTGCCGTTATCCCATAAATGCCCTGTTGGATGAGCACCACCTTGAGCGCGGGCATCACTGTCTGAAATAAATTCCAGCCCTTTGCTTTTGTTTTCAGCTAAAATTGCGGCCAATTGCTGTGCTTCATCTTGATTAGTGAAATCGCTATAACCGTATTTAACCACTTGGGTATCCCATACGCCCATGCCTGCAGCATAGCCACGACTTACATCTAATTTACCTTGCTCATTGAAGCTCAGTAGTGGATGTGGATAATCCATCACAGAGGCTCTGTCTGCCACTGACGCTGCAAAGTTATGCGAAATACCTAAAGTATGCCCTACTTCATGAGCGCTTAATTGACGAATACGATCAAGCGCCATGGCTTGTAAACGCTTAGCCACTTCATTGCCTTCAAAATAGGGAGCTGCTAATGCTTCTGCAATTAGGATGTCTTGACGAACACGCAGTGAACCCAGTGTCACATGACCTTTGATGATTTCGCCTGTTCGAGGGTCAATCACTGAGCTGCCATACGACCAACCTCGGGTTGCACGGTGCACCCATTGAATTACGTTGTAGCGTATATCCATAGGGTCGGCATCATCAGGGAGCACTTTAACGATAAATGCGTTCTTATAACCTGCTGCATTAAAGGCATCATTCCACCATTTAGCACCATCAAGTAACGCTGTTTTAACTGGCTCTGGTACGCCCGGATCTAAGTAATAAACAATCGGCTCAACGGGCTCGCTGATTGGCAGGCTCGGATCTTTTTTCGCTAAACGATGACGTGGAATGTAACGCACATACATAGACTCACCCAGCGCTGCCGCATAATCTTTGTGCTCAATGCTCCAAAAACCTGCTTGAGGGTGGAATTTGCGAGGGGTGTAGTTATCGTCCGGTAACTCAATTAATGAGTGATGCATATGTACTGTCAGTGCATAAGGGTCTGCGCTCACTTGGCGTAAATACTTACCTGGGTTATTACCTTGAAAAGTAAGCACGGCTTCTAATTCAGTATTTTTTTCAAATGCTTTTGAACGTGCTAAATAAACCGCGCTGCGGTTGCTATCTAAATTAAAACTTCCCTGCCCGGTTGCTGATAAACGACGGCTTACACCATGAACATCGCTTAATAAATAAGGGGTGTAATCCACAAGTACAGCAGTGTCTGACTGAGCTACAACATTAAAGCCCGCTAAAATACTTGATGCGAACGCCTCTTTAATACTTTGTTGTTCCGCAAGGTTATTAGTATTAGCTCGGTAATAAGTATTAATAGCTCTTAGCATCACCTTATCGCCAAAACGCTCAAATTGAACTAAGTGAGTATCGCCTAACTGACCGCGATCTAAGCCAATATCATTTGAACCAACACCGTAAGGTAAGCTTTGTTGTAATAAAAATTGTTGCTCGAGTTTATCCACCTCAAGATACAATTTGCCGTTTTCTGTGTCGTAGTAAAATGAAAAATAGCCTGAAAAATGAGTCATTTTTTCAGTAAAATCATTTATAGACTTAATTGCTGCGTGTGCTTGAGTTATCATAGTAAGTAGCACAGCTAAGAGCAGATATCGTAGTAATGGTATTTTTTGCATAATCTTATCTTTGTTATTCGCGTTTTAAATACTGTATAGGTATTAAGCAGTATAAAGTACCGCCAAGAAAAATCAGCTATTTAAGACGAAATTCAGCGCTTGCTAAGACATTCTCTCTCACACTAAAAATGTCTGGCTACAACGTTATCAGGAAAATAGAATGCGTAGACTCCCACCGGTATTGTTAGAAGATGGTTGCCCTCGTGAACTGATCTCATTGATCAGAACGGTACTTGCGGCATGTAAAGAAATTTCATTTCGTGTTGGTCAAGGCGCCCTATCTGGCGTATTAGGCTCAACCCTAGACGAAAACATTCAGGGTGAAACTCAGAAAAAACTCGATGTTCTAACTAACCAACTTTTAAAGGATATTTTATTAGAATCGGGCTACGTAAAAGCTATTGCCTCTGAAGAAGAAGACTTCACCGTTGCGGGTAATCCAGATGCCAACTACATTGTTGCATTCGACCCACTTGATGGCTCATCAAATACTGATATCAACTCACTCGTTGGTACGATTTTCTCAATTATGGCGGCGCCTGAAGGGGCTGATCCGGCTGATCCTAGTATTTTTATGCAGCCGGGTAAAAACCAAGTTGCAGCGGGTTATGTACTATATGGCCCATCAACCGTGCTGGCGTTAACAACTGGCAAAGGCACACGCTTTTTCACCTTAGATAAAACGCACGGTACCTTCTTATTAACGCAAGATTTTGCAACCGTACCTGAAGAGACTAGCGAATTTGCAATCAATGCTTCAAACCAACGCCATTGGCAACCAGCAATGCAAAATTACATCAATGACTTAATTGCTGGTGATACTGGACCGCGTGGTCGTAACTTTAACATGCGCTGGATTGCTGCAATGGTAGGTGATGTGCACCGTGTATTATGCCGTGGTGGTATTTTTACTTACCCAACCGACACGAAAGATCCAAATAAACCTAACAAATTACGTTTATTATACGAAGCAAACCCAATGGCAATGTTAATCGAACAAGCTGGCGGTATTGCCTCAACAGGCACTGAGCGCATCATGGACATTCAACCTGATGCTATTCACCAACGTGTGGCGGTGATCTTAGGTTCGAAGAACGAAGTGGAAACCTGCTTAAGCTACCATAAATAGCAAGCAGTAAATGCTTTAGGCTGAAAGGTATAAAATTCTTTCAGCCTAAAGTCACTGCTAATAACTTCTTTAGCGTACTTTTACTCAACTCACCCATTTGCTCGTTATTACTTAGCGCATAAATAGCCCCTTCAACGGCACTTTCGTCGATGTCTTGCCTAGACTCTACTACGTTTGCCCAAAGTTCTAATTCATCGATATCTATTTCGCCGTCTATAACACGCTGTAAAACCTGGCAGAAAACATCTTGCGTCAGAGTATAGATACCACCTTGCGTGTCTGGAGTACTGGTAATTACTGAGATTGCCTCAAATCGGTTATCACCAAAGCGGGCAAACTCATCTAATGCGTCTAATTTATCCATTTGCTATGCTTACCTTTTCAATCTCAAAGCATCTTTTTATTTAATGACAACCCTTACTTGCTCACAATGCAAAGCAACGCTTAACTGCCAAGCCGACAATATTAATGCCTGTTGGTGTAATGAGCTGCCCAACATTTTACCACTCGATGAGGCAGCAACAGAGTGTTTATGCCGAGACTGTACTATAAAAAAGATAAATTCATTTTTATCTAAACTTTACCAACAGCCTCTTGAACAGCAGCTTGCCTTTGCTAAGCCTTATTTTTCTCAAGGAAATTTAATAGAAAATCTTGATTACACCATGCAAAACAATTACATGGTATTTAGCCGCTGGTTCTTTTTAAAACGCGGCCATTGCTGCAGTAATGGCTGCACTCACTGTCCTTATTCCGATAACTAACATCCAAGTAGAGTATTTATTCAATTAGTTTGCATTTAATTGCAAATATTGCATGGACGAAAAGAATAAAAATACATTATAATTGGATATAAATTCACTAAATTAATCATTTTTAAGCTTAAACTATTAATAACGTCTATTTTTTAAGCATAAATTTACTGTAACTAAATCGGAATCAATCATGAACACCTTTAAGCCTGCTCTACTTGCAAGTGCAATTTCTGCGGTTTTATTCAATAGCAATATGGCGTTTGCAGCTGAAGATGCTATCGAAGTTGATAAATCAATTGAAACTATTCAAATCACTGCAACACGACGTGCAGGCTCAGTGCAAGATGCGCCACTGAACATTACAGCGCTAAACGGCGATGTAATTAGCGATCAAAACATTGGTGATCTTGAAGATGTCGCGCGCTGGGTACCTGGCTTAACAATTTCTGATCAAGGTGGCCGTGAAGGTTCTCCGATCATCGTTCGTGGTTTAAACACTAATACCTCTGACCGTATTTCTGATAGTGGCACAGTGGCCACTTATGTTGGTGAAATTCCACTTAGCATCGACTTACGTTTAACTGATGTTGACCGTGTTGAAGTGCTAATTGGCCCACAAGGTACACTTTATGGCGCAGGGACTTTAGGCGGTGCGATCCGTTATTTGCTTAAGCAACCCGATCTAGATTTAACAGAAGGTCAGGTAACAGGTGATGTATTTAGCATTAACGAAAGTGACGGCACAGGCGGTGAGTTTGGCGTGGTATTCAACACGCCGCTAATTGAAGAAAAGCTCGCATTGCGTGCCAGCTTAAATTATTACGATAACCCGGGTTACATTGACTACACCCACGTGGTTCAAGAGCCAGGTGTATCAAATCCGAATCCTGACTTTTCTGACAGCAGCGATGTAAATGCCAACTTAAAAAGCGTAAGCGATGTTAACGATGAGCAAATCACCACAGCACGTTTATCACTGCGTTGGCTTGCAACCGAAGATGTAGATGCAACGCTTAACTACTTCTATCAAAAACAAGAAAATGGCGGTAACTCAACATCGCAATACGGCTCACTTGCTGATAGCAGTGCGCTACAAGGTATCCCAGGAAAGTACGAAAACGTTGCCCGTGTACTTGAGCCAGGCGAAGAAGAAAACGATTTATTAAGCTTAGAGATTAAAGCGGATCTTGGTTTTGCTGAGTTGGTATCTGCATCAGGTTGGTCTAGCTATGAGCAATCTGGTCAGCGCGATCAAACTGATCTACTTTACGATATTTGGTCAGGCTATGCCGACTTCCCTTCATTCGTTGGCTACACACACGACACCTCTGAGCGCGATACCTTCACGCAAGAACTTCGTTTAGTTTCAAATAGTAGTAGCGCTTTTAACTGGATCGTAGGTGGCTTCTATAACAAATTAGAAAGTCACTCAGATGACCGTGAGTACACGCCAGGTCTGACTGAATATTGGGGTGGCGGTATCCCTAATGTTGAACAAGACCTTGAGTACATTCTAATTTCAGATAGCGAAACCACTGAAAAAGCACTTTTTGGTGAAATCGGCTACAGCATTACAGATCAGCTTGATGTAACTCTAGGTGCACGTTTTTACGAATACGATGTTTCTACAACATCAGGTTCTGCTACACCGCTTTACTCAGGGGATTTTGATTCTCTTGCTAATCTAGATATGGAAACGGTTAGTGCCAGCGATAGCGGTAACTTATTTAAGTTTAATGCTAATTACACATTTGATAACGGTATTCTTGCTTACTTTACTGTGAGTGAAGGTTTCCGTATTGGTGGTGGTAACGGTATTGCTCCTTGCCCTGATGTATTACCTGAGCAACAAATAGTTTGTGCCCTGCCAAACGAAGAAGATTACAAACCAGATACAACGGTCAACTACGAGCTAGGCTTTAAGTCATCATGGTTACGTAACCGCCTACACTTCAATGCAGCGCTATTTAATGTTGATTGGAAAGATGCGCAAGTAGGTAGCAGCACAGTAAATGGCCAAGAGCTAATTACCTCGAACGCAGGCTCTGCTAATTCAAAAGGTGTTGAGCTTTCTACTCGTGCAATGATTGGTGACAACTGGGCTGCATATGCGACATACGCGTATGCAAAGGCTGAATTGACCGAAGATGCGCCGTACTTATTTGGCGTGTTAGGCGATGACTTAGCGCAGTACCAAAGCTACTATGATGGTGCTAAAGGCGACCGTTTACCAGGTGCTCCTGAGCATCAATTCTCGTTTGGTCTTCGTTACGAGCAAGATGTCTTAGGTGATAAGTTATTAAGCGTAAACTACGGTATCACAGCGCAAAGTGATGTAATCACCAAAGTAGGCTTAAAAGCAGACGGCGAAGTATTACCAGGTTATGCACTAAGTAACTTATCTGCCAAAATTACTGGCGATATGTGGTCTGCAACGCTTTACGTAGACAACTTATTCGATAAATATGCATTCACTTCTGTACGTCGTGATAAGTCTTGGGCTGGTATGTCGCAATATGCTGAGCTTAACAAAGAGCTACCTGAGCTACAGCGTGTTTATGGTCACTACACCACCGCGCCTCGTACCATCGGTATGAAGTTTAGCTACAACTTTGAGCTGTAATTAAACATACCTATAAAAGCCTTGCCACCTTCAGGCAGGGCTTTTTAATACCAATTCGCTTAATTAAGTGGTCTATTTTGAGGCAAGAAAACCTCGTTGATAGCAAGGCAAAAATTTTGTTATTTAGTTGTTCTAAATCAGAAATTTTTAACGCAGCTAGCGACAGGTTTAATCCCTCAAAATGATTAAGTATTATTGCGGATTGGTATAAAATTAAGTATTCTGGTGAATTGGTATACTATGCGCTTATGCTAAATGATACCCAACAAGCGCTTCGCGCTCATATCCAACAGTTGTTAAGCAACAAACAACTAAACGATGCACATCACCTACTTGTGCAGCGGCTAAAACAAAATCCTGAAGACCACGTATGTTACTTTTTACTCAGCGAAGTCAACACCGCAGCTGGCGATATCAACAAAGCGATTAAGCTGCTTGAGAAAGCGCTAATCCTAGCCCCTTTTGCGATTTATTATTTAGCAATTGCCAAGTTATACGTACTGTTAGGCAAAGTAAGTAATGCGGCTGTGCATTATCAAAGCGCTCTACAAACAGCTGACTTTGGTGCCGCTGATTTTGATACATTAGCCAATATTGCGACCCGTTTAGGGCATTATGACGACGCCCTTAGCTTTCAAAAAGCAGCCTACCAACGCAATAAAGATAACCCACAAATTAGCTATAATTTGGCGGTGTGTTATAAAATTCACGGACTGTTCGATGAAGCTAAAAGCTTGTTACAGCAACTAACCACAAAGCAAGCTAGTTTCTATCAAGCCCACTATTCGCAGGCTGAACTCAATACTGTTATAAATGCAGAGCTACATATTCAAAAACTACAAGCCTTGGCGGATAGAGAAAAAAGCATTATTGACCAACAAGTGTATTTTCATAGTCTTGCTCTTAATTATGAGCACCTCAATGACTACAAAAATGCATTTAAATACTTTGCACAAAGTAAGCAAGCGATAGCCGGTAAACTTAATTATCAAGCCACACAGCATCGCCACTTTTGTCAAAAACTGATTACCCAGAGCAAACAGCAAGCAATTAAAAGTAGTGACTCTGAGTTCTCGCCAGTTTTTGTCGTTGGCATGCCCCGCTCTGGTACAACCTTAGTTGAGAAAATCCTTAATCAAAGTTCAAAGCTACGAGGCATTGGGGAATTAAATGATATTGCGCAATTGATACAACACGCCACGCAATCAGCGCGTGTGATTGACAGCGAAATGCTCAATAAGGCATATGAATCTGAGGCGATAAAGACAGCACTGACTAGCTATCAACAAAGAGCCCAGTTGCTAAGTGGTGGCCAAAGAAGTTGTGATAAACAGCCATTTAACTTTTACTATATTGATTTTATTTTAGCGGCTTTTCCTAATGCTAAAATCGTTTGTATGCAGCGGGACTGGCAAGATTGCAGCATTGCCAATTTTAGGCAGATGTATAGCCCGCAAAGTGTGTTCCATCACTACAGTTTTACACTTGAAGATATTACCTCGTTCCATCAAGATTACTCGGCATTAGTCAGTCATTTTGCCAACAAGTATCCTGAAAACGTTTTTTTGCAAAGCTATGAGCAATTGGTGGCAGAGCCTACCCTACAAACTCAAAAGCTCTATGCGTTTTGTGATTTAAGCTGGCAGGAAAACAGCCTGACTTTTTATAAAAACAATGCAGCATCAGCCACGGCGAGTAAAAAGCAAATTCGCCAGCCACTGAATAAAAACAGTATCGGCAGCTGGCAAAATTACGCTGAGTTTATTGGTGCGGACCTGTTTCAATAGGTAAGTCGTGACGAGCGCCCCACTCACTCCATGAGCCATCGTAAACACGTAAGTTAGCGTAACCGCATTCATCGGCACACAATGCAATTGCACAAGCGGTTACACCTGAACCACAGCTAAACTGCAACTGGGTGTGATGCGGCGCTATGTGTTGTTCAAATAATGCCTGCAACTCGCTAAGCGATTTAAGCTCACCGTTATTTAGCACTGTTGCAAGAGATAAACTGCGACTATTTGGAATATGACCACTGCGCATACCTTCACGCGGCTCTTCGTGTTCACCGGTAAAGCGCTCATAAGGACGAGCATCGAGTGTTAGTGTGCTTTGTTCATCAAGTGAGTTAAGTACTTGCTCAGCACTGATGAAGTAATCAACACGCGGGCTGGCAACAAAGTTGCCTTGACCAGAAGCCGCTGAATAAAGTGCTTGTGTTGCAAAGCCAAGAGCTTGCCACTTAGCCAAACCACCGCTTAACACTTTTACATTATCAAAGCCCATGGCTTTAAACATCCACCACGCACGGGCAGAACTGAACAAACCTTGGTCTTCATAAATCACAACTAGAGAGTCTTGGTTAACACCAGCAAACTGCATATGCTCTTCAAACTGCTCGCTACTACACATCATACTTGGTACAGGATTACTGTTATCTGCTAGCGTTTTTTTAAAATCAAAACGCTGTGCATTAGGGAGCATAGCCTTAGGTACATACTCCCCTGGTAAACCAGGGCGCACCATTCCTGCATCAAATATAATCAAGTTATCGTGGCTTAAATGCTCGTTTAACCATTCTGGCGAGACGATGTTCTTCATTAGCTTTCCTTTTGCGATAGCTGTGCAAATGTATCTTGTTGAGTTAAGCGTTTTTCGACTGCTTCAACATGCTCAGTTGTACATTCTTTCCAAACACCAGGCAAGCAATACACATGCTTTAAGTAGGTAAAAAACTTATCTCTCAGATTACTGTTAGACTGCCAGCCATTTTGTAGTTTTTCTAAGCACTTAATCAAAGTCGCTTGATCACTCGCGTGAAGTACAAGCTCATCAATGTTGTAACAAGCAAGCCCTAAGGTAATCACTTTTTTATCAAGTAATAAAGATTCTAAGCCAACGGTCGAGTTAATAGTGATCACAGCTTCAGCGCCATTGATAAGCTCTCGAGTACAATTTCCGTTGGCAAAAACGGCAACATCATTTTTATCGTACAAGTGTTCATAGTGCTTATGCCATGAAGGGTGCTCTTTAAAAACGACTTTAAGTTCTGGATCATTTAACTGTTTTACAGCCGAAACAACAGCATCGTGATACTCTTCCATTGACTTAAGCCATGGAGAGTAACACGCTATTTGAGTATCGTGTGGAACTTGAAATGGTACAAATAAGTACTTTTTTGGTAACTCAATTGCGTCAAACTTACAGCGCTTTTTATGATTCGCTCTTGGAATTAAATCAGGTGCAGAAAATGGCAACTTCCGCTGCGGATCAAAGTTTAAATAGAATTGACTATCTCGCGGAACAGAAGCCGCAAAGTTAATACCTTTAGGATCTAAGCTTGTTGTTCCAGGCAATAACCCATTTTCATAGAAATAGGTGGTCACTCCTAATGCCTTAGCTGCCATACAAACAGTAACATTAGGCAATTTATTACCATTCCAAATGACTAAAGCTTGTGGGGATTCAGACTGCAATAAATCATAATACTTAGCGAACCGACACCGCTCCACCAACAGCATCAAAGCAGAGTAACTTTTGATTATTAGCGGGTTATGCCACAAACCATTACGCGCTTGTTTACGTAATAGTTGCTCCGAAATTATTTTACTAAAATCAACTTCTATCGCCTTGCTAAAATACTTTAAAGCAGTAAATCTAGGTAAGCCCATACAGTGCACTTTACTCTTTATAGGCAGTTTCCTAGTTAGTTCTTTGTAATAGCGAGCGTGCACATTGTTGCGAGAGATAAATAAAAAAGCCATATACACATCTTATTTTTAATTGAACGTAAGCGCATACAGCTATTTTATTAATTATAAATGACAATTTGAAGGTTGCCTCACAACTTCTATTATTTCCGTTGTAGAGATAGAGGGAGTACGCTCTAAATAAGTTACATCACAAAGTTGGCTAAATTGATCAAATCGACCAGCCCAATCGTCTCCCATAACAAGTAAATGGGCTTGATGATCTTTGATGTACTCACCTTTTAATTCTAGAGAATGCTCTACAAATACCTCATCGACACACTTCAATGAACTAATAATTTTCAGCCTATCAGCTTCACTATATACGGGCTTTCGACCTTTCTTAGAGAAGTTTAGTTCATCGGAAGATACACCTACAATCAAATAATCTCCTAACGCTTTAGCTCGCTCTAAAATATTGATATGTCCCACATGAAAAATATCGAACGTGCCAAATGTAATTACCCGTTTCATTGATGCTCCTCTAAATAAGATACAATTCTCTTTGCAGAGTGACCATCCGTAATACCTGCCAGCTTGTAAACTATTTCTTTTCTTTTTTCTTTAAATTCAGCTGGTTCAATAAAACTTGAACTTAATAACTGCTTTAAATCTTTATAACTTCCTGCACGAATACATAGCTCATTGAAGTATTTGATATCTTCATCAAGTCGAGCTTTTAACCTATAAGAAAAAATACCTCTGTAAGACCAGCGCAGCTTATAGAAATCACACCAGATAACAGGCTTTTCTAATGCTGCAAACTCAAATATGGCTGACGATGCATCAGAAATCATTATATCAGCAAGTTCTAAAAAAGGAGTAAGGTCAAAATCGAACTCATTAGCAAGGTAAACATTCTTAGCGCTAGCCCACTTCTCAAGCTTTAGGCGTTGTTTTTTATATTTTTTCTTAAACAAACTAAAGAAATGAGGCTTAACGATAATATTAAATTCATCAAAATGCTCAGGAAAATCATCGCTAAAACATTCTAAAGAACTTGGATAAAAAGTAGGTGCATACAGCAAGGTTTTCTTTGTTGGATCTAGGCCTAAGTTTTTGAGGTTAATAGTACCTAGAGTCTGATTAAAAATAGGGTCTAATTTTGCATAGCCACTATCAATAAAGTTACCTTCGGGGTAAAGCGCTCTTAAACGTTGCAGTCGATGTTCACCTTCAACAAACCGTACTGTCATTTTGTTGTTCGATACGTCGTAATAACACTGTTTTGGGCCTATCCCATGCTGCATCAGTACAGTCTTTTTATTTAAATCCTCAGCACCTGCGAATGTATTGCCAAATACGACCCAATCTGCATCTGAGTTCTGATAAAAGTCAAAGGTTTCACTTGTGTTTGTTAACCACTTTGCAACTATTGCATTTTTATCTATAAAGTCACAGCATACTGCACGACTGCGCTCATCTTGTTCTTTGTAGAAAACCATTGAGACTTTGTGGCCTTTTTCTTTTAACTCCTTTAAAACAGGCAGGTATTGTGGAATATAATATAGATGTTGAACATCAAAATATAACTGCATCATTTACAACTTAATAACTTAAATCAATAGCTATTGTACATAAATTACATTTTTGTTTCAGCCCACAATTAAAGTTTATATTAGCTAAATATCAATTACCTCAGGGCGCAGCGGTGCTAAGCGACTCAGAATCTTATTTTGTACCGTTTGAGGGATCTGTTGTTCGTCCATAGCATTAATCAAAAGCTCTACCACACGGTTAAAGTCTTTTTCGGGGATGTTCATTCCCGTGTGGATATCAACCATATTGTCGCCTTTGTATTCACAAGGGCCGTCGGTGACGCTACACAAGTGAGTGATAAAGCCTTGGCGAAAATGGGCAACATTCGTTTGTTTAAAATAAGCTAAAATTTGTTCGTCACGGCCTATTTGATTAATAAAACTATCAACCAGCTTTTCAACTCCTTGCTCACCATTAACTTGCTGATACAAGGTGCTATTGTTGCTACTCGCACAACCAACTAACATAGCGGCAAATACAAATATAAAAAGTGTTTTCATCATTACCAATACCCTGTTACAGAAAGATACCAACCTGTTTGCTCCTCAGCCCCAGCAATACTTCCTAAGTCTAACCAAGCTGCGGTCACACTAACATGCTTGTTAGGGAACCAAGCAACAAACACATCCTGCCAATCTTGCTCTCCTAAGCCAAGGTTATTGGACTTTTCACGATACTCAACACCCACAGCTATTTGATGGGTTAAAAACACTGCAGTAGATGCTTCAAATAACAATTCTTTATCGCTATCAGGGCCGCCAAAGCCTAACAAGCCTAGTTGATTAGCATCACTATAACGAAAGGTGGTGTTCCAAAACCAGTTATACCCAGCAAGCGCCCCTAAGTGTAATTTACTGGCAGCAAGATAAATATCGGTACCGCTGGTATCTTTGGCGCCGAGTAAGTTTGCGATACTGCCGTCATCCAGTGATTTATGTTGTACACCCAAGCTCAACTGCGGCCATTTACTGTAAACGATATCACCGTATAAGCGCACTTTTGCACCTGTAACTGATTGCTCAATATCGGTATTTAATGCCGGAACTTCGAAGCGTTGCTCTGCGTAACTAAATTCAACGCGATCATAAATATTTAGCTGCGCGCCACAAACATCTAAGCGGTAATCGCTCACATCTGCACGGCTGCAAAAACCATTTATTGCTATTTCATCATCACTTGCATAGCCTGCAAGCTGCGCCCAAGGGACAATACCACCACCCGCGCTACCTTCAACCTGTGAGACACCGGGCGTTGCTAATAATTTACCCGATGCAGCTAATCCTGAACTTGCAAAACCGATACAAGCCAGACAAAACAACCAATTAAGACGCTTCATTGTACACCTCTAACCACTGCAAAAACTGCTCTGATTTTAGTGGCCTACTTAAATAATACCCTTGTGCATAATCGCATTTATTTTGCACTAAAATATCCAGTGAATTTTTGTTCTCAACCCCTTCAGCAACAACCGAAAAGCCCAGCTGATGACCTAGAGTAACCGTAGATTGCACTATGTATTGATCTTGACGAGACTGATCTAATTGCAAAATAAAACACTTATCAAGTTTTAGCTCATCAATCGGTAATGACTTTAAGCGCCCAAGCGATGTTTGCCCTACACCATAGTCATCCAACGAGATTTTAACCCCCAAGGTTTTGAGGTTTTCTAGCGCCTTAATACCTTGCTCTTCGTTCTCAATCATATCGCGTTCTGTAAGCTCAATTGTGATCAAGCGCCCATTAACAGCATGTTTTTCTAACTGTTTAGCAAGGTGTGAGTAAAAGCTTGGGTATGCAATATCTTGCGCAGAGACATTAATCGCAGCCTGCATAGTAATACCTTGCTGTTGCCATGCTGCAACTTGCGACACTACGGTTTTAACAACCCAAGAAGTTAACTCAACAATCACCCCCGATTGCTCTGCTAAATCAATAAACAGTTCAGGTGAAACCCACTGACCGTCTTTGCGCTGCCAGCGGATTAACGACTCAACTTTATCAATGCTATTAGTTTTAATATTTAGTTTTGGCTGATAGGTCATGAACAGCTGACCGTCATCATCAACAAGGGCTTGCTTAAGTTCATCAATTATTGCTAGGCGCTCAAGATGTTCTTCGTCTTCACCTTCTTGATAATAATGAATAGTTTTATGCTCGCAAGATGCAGTATCAACAGCAATTAACGAGCGACGCATTAAATCCTCAGGGCTGACATTTTGCGAAAGGCAATGCACCACACCAACACTAAAGCGTAACGTAATGTTTAAGCCTTGAATTAAGTAGCCAGCCTGTAACTGAACAACTAACTTCATTACCGCATCTTTAAATTGTTTCGTTTCATCGGCTGGCAATAAAGTTAAAAATTCGTCACCGCCAATCCGGGCATTAACACCATTATGATGAGCTGAGTATTCACCAATACGCTCAGCAACCGCTTTTAAACAATCATCACCAATACGCGGACCTAATTTATCATTGATATGACGAAGGCCGCGGATATCTATAGCAACCAGTGTGTACTCAGCTCCTTCGGCAAACAAGTTTTCCATATTTTCTAACATAGCAGAACGGGTATAAAAACCGGTTAATGAGTCATGGCTAGCTTGAAAACTTATTTGCTGTTCACGCTCTTTAATGTCGTTACCCATGTTGTTAAAGGCATCAATTAAAGTGGTGATCTCGCTACTTTGCTTTTTACCTACAAATTCAGCTTTATAATTGCCACGGGCAAATTGCTGTGCAAGTAAAGTAAGCTTTGAAAGCGGTGTCGTGAGGTTTTTAGCTAAGATACCACTGGTCAATACGCCTATCACAACCGTAATAGCAGCAAGCACAATAATGGTAAAAAACAGCTGTTCAAACTCACGATAACTCTGGGTTAGATCAGCACTTAATAGCACAGAAACTAGGTGTCCGGGCAAAGATGGTAGTTCAACTAGTCGGTTTCTATAGACCGGCTTTTCACCAAATATGCGCTGCGTTGTCTCGTTATTAAAATGCGCTAATACAGAAGTGCTTTGTGGTTGCTTGGGCAGCGATGTCTCTACCACACCATCCTCTTCACCAATAAAACTCACATCCATTGTAGTGAGTTTTTTAAGCTCTGCAGCAACAAGGTCGTTAATCTCGAAGCCCACTAAACTGTAGGCAACAGTTCGCGGCGCACGTACTGGCAGTAAAATAACTTGGTAAAGGGTTTGATCAAGTACAATGAAATTTGATTGTTCAGCATCAATGAGTAATTCATTCATCAATGCAGAAAACTCATCTGGCATATGATTAAATTCAGTATTTGCTGAGACCAATTGCCCTGATAAATCCACAAGCAACATCAAATCAGCGTTTATTCGGCGACTGTGGTTATTCAATACACTACTAATGGTATCAGCGTCTTGAGTAGCGACCGCTTGTTTAAAGCCAAAATCTGCGGTCAGCACCTTTGCAGCAGTTAATAGCAGGCTTTCTTTAGCGCTTAAATATTGCTTAAAAACATTTTCAGCAACATTAATATCTTCACGTAGCTTTTGATCGTTAAAGCGATTTGTCGACCACCAAGAGCTCGCTAAACTGACTAAACTAGTTAATAAAACCAGGCTTACGCATAAGGCTATGATCCGCCCTCTTAAACTATGAATCATTATCTGCCTTAAACATTTCACCAAACGTATTACGCGGTGCAGGTTCATTCGTATTAATTGTAATATCAGCGACTTGCTCAGTTACAGTGACTGATAATTTTTTATTAATTTCACTTGCTTGGTTTGGGTGCCAAATCGTTATACTAGTTGGAACAGTAATACCTTTTAATTGTACTTTACCATCCTCTGCTGTTTTTAGTGTATTAGCGCTATTTGCGACATAGATATAACCCACCATAGAGTCGTGAATATTACAGCCTAAGACTACAACCCCGGTGTTATCAAACAACTCTGGTTTTTCTGGACGGTCAGCGTAAAGCTTAATATTAAAAGGTTTAGCACTTGAAAAAGAATAAACATGATGGCGAATATTATCGCTATTAGGAAAATCAACAGACTGTCCTTGTTGTATCACCAATACATTAGGTGAAAACTGCTTATTAACCTGATCCATCACAGCAACGGGTAATTGCGTGCTCGGTAAGTTCGCATTATTTTCTAATTCGATTACAGCATCAGCCAAAGGCTTACCAAATTGATCACGAACGGTAAATGAAATATCAGCAGCGAATGCAGTTGCTGCGCTGCACAGAACTACAAAAGAACATACCGTGCGAGCACAGTGCGCAAAAAACGTCATAATTGAACCTTGCTTAGCCTAGTTTGCTAATAAGTATAGATTAATCTTAGCTTAAGTTAATGAGAGAGGGTATGAAAAGCAAGAAAAAAGCCAAGCAGTTTTACTAGAAAACCAACTTGGCTTTAATAATATTGACTTAGAGCATATCTAAGTTAAAAAAATAGCAATTAATTGTGCTTAATTAAGCCGTATTCTTTATCTAAAATAGCGATTACTTCACTACGAGGGTCGCTTGGAATAGTAATTTCTTGACCAATGATTTTACTCGCAATGCCAACGTAAGTATCAGACACTTCAAGCATCACTGATTCTGGCAAGGTGTAGTCTTTAGCAAGCTGCTCACGCTCGTCCATGCGGTCTTTATTTAATAACACATCGCTGTCTGGCACGTTATTAATTAATAACTGGCGGAAACCCTCTTTTGAGTTTTCAATGATTTTACCGTCACGGTAAGCTGGGCCATCCCAGATACGTGATGAATCAGGCGTGCCTACTTCATCAATGTAGATAAGCTTATCTGAACCATCAATGTCTTCAACATAACCAAATTCAAATTTAGTATCGACAAAGATTTGGTCAAGCTGTGCAAGTTCATCACTGATCAGCTTAAAGCCTTCAACAAGTAATTGCTCATATTTAGCGACATCGTCTTCAGACTTGAAGTTAAAAACAGATAGGTTATTGGTGATGTTTTCACGGGTAATGTTCACATCATCTACTTCAGGAATGTCAGTAACACCTGTGATAATGCCTTTCGTTGATGGCGTAATTAACACTTCATCTAGCTTTTGGTTCGCAGCTAGTCCCTCTGGTAAATCAATACCACAGAAATTGCGCGTGCCTTTCGCATAATCACGCCACATACTGCCAGTAATATATTGGCGAGCAATGGCTTCAACTTTTACAGTACTTGCTTTACGCACAATCCATACATAAGGGTGTGGAATATCAACAATATGGTTACCAGCAAGGCCTGCTTTATCAAATAACTTAAACCAATGAGATGCCACAGAGTTTAGCGCGATGCCTTTACCAGGAACACCATTTAAACCGTTTTCACCTTGCCAAATACAATCAAACGCAGAAATACGGTCAGAAATAACCATAATAGCTAGCTCAGTTCCTTTTGGAACTTGATAACCTTTGTCATTAATTAAACGAGCGCTGTCTTCATCAGTTAACCAATAAACTGAACGCACTTTACCACTGTGTACCGCACCTTTGGTACGGATCGGTAAATCATCGTTTACGTCTAAAACTTTATAGCTAGTCATGCTATCTCCGATAGTATTTGGCATGCTCTTGTGAGCACATGTATGGGATTGGGGTTATGGCCGCCTATAATAATCTAGACGCCTTGAAAGCTCAATCATTGCACTATCATCAGCAGCCTGCGGATGTAATAAAAACCATAAAAATTTAAACTTTCAGTAATTTTGCTGTCATAAACATTATTTCGCTATACTAGTGCCCTCGAAATAGGAGGTTTTCTTGGATTACTTAGCAGCTACCGCAGAAAAAAGATATTTAATGTTTATTTCGCAGAACTATTCGTACGCGATCTTACGCCCATTGCAACGGGAGATTTTAGCTCGTGGTGGTGAAGTTAAATGGTTTTTCTATGGTGATGAAGTTAATCAGAACTTCCTTCGTTCAGATGAATCGTGTTTAGAAACTATAGATGATGTAATCCAGTGGCAACCAGACATTTCATACATTCCCGGGAATGTAATTCCAAACTTTATCCCAGGAAAAAAAGTAGCTGTTTTTCACGGCTTTAATTCTGGAAAACTAAATCGAAAAGGATACGAAGATCATTTTAACATCCGAGGCTGCTTTGACCTGTATTGTACCCAAGGCCCTAATACAACTTCTAAGTTTGAGGAACTAGCTAAAAAGCATGGTTTCTTTTTAACTAAAGAAACAGGTTGGCCTACTCTAGATCCATTATTTTCAAAAATAGAAAACAATCCATACGTAGATGAAGGCGATAAAAGGCAAACTCTTTTAATTTGTTCAACTTTTTCTAGAAACCTTTCTCTTGCACCTAAATTATACGAACAAATAAAAGCGTATAGTGAGCAAGGTAAATGGCGAATTTTGGTGCAATTCCACCCGAAAATGCCAAGCGAGCTTGTTGATAAATACAAGGCTCTACAAAACGACAATCTAACCTTTGTCGAGACTGATAACGTATTACCACTATTACAAGCTGCTGATGTCATGCTGTGTGATACCTCATCTATTTTGCTTATGTTTATCTTACAAAGAAAACCTGTCGTGACTTTCTGCAACCAAGCACCCGGCGAGCACCTTATTGATGTCACAGATGTCAATAAACTAACTGAAGCGATTGATTATGCCTTCACACAGCCTGCTGAATTAATGGCGAAAATTGAGCACTTCTGCCAGCAACTGCATCCATATCAAGACGGCTTATCGAGTCAACGTGTACTTGCTGCTAGCAATGAATTACTATTGAGCAATCCTGTACTTAAGCCGAAACCTCGTAATTTTATTCGTAATTTTAAAATGCGTAGAAAATTAAATTACTGGCGATGGTAACAATTCATAGGTCGTTATGATCACGCTTGAAAATGTGCTTTTTAAATGGCACGCAAAACAATCCGAGCCGACGATCAATATTACTAAGCTAGATATTGATCAAGGCGAACATGTTTTTCTTCACGGTCCGAGTGGTTGTGGTAAATCAACGTTATTATCATTGCTTGCTGGCGTCACAGTGCCAACACAGGGCAATATCGAGCTGCTTGGTAAAGCGATTAACCAACTTAGTAATAGTAAACGTGACCGTTTTCGTGCCGACCATATTGGCTATATTTTTCAAAACTTTAATTTACTACCTTATTTATCGCCTATTGAAAATGTGACTTTGGGTTGCCAATTTTCAAAGCAAAGGCAAAAAAACGCATTAAAAAATAGTGCAACAATAGCCGCTGAAGCAAGCCGCTTACTGAGTGCTTTAGGACTAAATGATAACTTGCAACATCAAGCAGTTGCAAAGCTGAGTATTGGTCAGCAACAAAGAGTTGCCGCAGCGCGAGCCTTTATTGGCAGCCCTGAAATTATCATTGCAGATGAACCTACCTCAGCACTTGACACACAAAATCGCCAAGCATTCGTAAAATTGTTATTTGAGCAGGCAAGCGCAGCAAATAGCACGCTAATTTTTGTTAGCCATGATGAAACATTACAAACGCTATTTACCCGCAGTATCAGCCTTGTTGAGTTACAAGGAGGCACAGATGCTACTCATTAAACTCGCCACAAAAAGTTTATTAAACCGAAAGGCCAGTGCCCTACTCACCCTGTTTACCATTGCTATCAGCGTAATGTTATTGATGTCGATTGAGCGGGTTCGAGTTGATGCTAAAAGTAGCTTTAGCAATACAATTTCTGGCACTGATTTAATTGTCGGTGCGCGTACCGGTGATATCCAGTTGCTGCTGTCTTCGGTATTTCGCATTGGTCATGCTAATAATGGCGTGAGTTGGAAAAGTTACCAATACATCTCTGGGCAACAGGGTGTAAAATGGGCTATTCCTATGTCGCTTGGCGATAGCCATAGAGGCTTGGCTGTACTTGGTACAAATAAAGACTATTTTGAGCACTATCGCTTTGCTAAAAAGCAGTCGTTGAGCTTTTCACAAGGTCATGAGTTTAATCACTTATTTGAGGTTGTTTTAGGTGCAGAGGTTGCCAGCAGCTTAGGCTATCAGCTAGGCGATGAAGTGGTGATTGCGCACGGCATGGGCAATACCAGCTTTCATAATCATGACGATAACCCATTTAAAGTGGTCGGTATTTTAAAACCAACGGGCACGCCTGTTGATAAAACCCTGCATATTCCACTTGCAGCAATTGAAGCGATTCATGGTGGTCATGCTCATCAGCATGAAGCCGTTCAGGCTGATGCAAATGACCACGACCACGACCACGACCACGACCAGCATGATGATGTTGATTTAGTTGGCACACCAAAGCAAATAACCGCTTTTTTACTTGGTTTTGATTCACCTCTTTATACCTTACAAGTGCGTCGTAATATTAACCAATACAAAGATGAAGCACTGCTAGCCATCATGCCGGGGGTTACCTTGCGTGAACTCTGGGAAATGCTCTCTATCGTTGAAAAAATCTTGCTATTATTTTCTATCGTCGTGGTGCTGATCAGTTTGCTTGGCATGTTAACGAGCCTGCTTTCAAGCTTAAATCAACGCCGCAGAGAACTTGCAATTTTGCGCTCTGTTGGCGCAAGACCTTGGCATATTTTCACCTTGATCAGTGTCGAATCATTACTCATTACAGGGCTTGGCTGCATTGTTGGCATCGCATTATTCTATGCTTTAATGCTACTCGGCGCAGATTACTTGCAAAGCCATGCCGGAATAAGCCTAAATATAGCCTTATTGTCATCCTATGAACTCATGCTTTTAGCTGCGATAATGGTCGCAGGCTTTATTGTTGGGTTAATTCCTGCAACCCGTGCGTATTTCTACTCTCTTGCTGATGGCATGAGTATTAAAATTTAAGGAATGTTATGCCGTTTTTTCGAAAATTCGTCGCTTTAGTCGCATTAGTTGTGTGTTCTGGAGCTAATGCTGGCGCACCTAAAGAAATCTTCTGGGAAGATTTAATTCCAAAAGGTCATGTGCAAATCGATACCCAAGCGCAAGCAAACCATGAAGGCTCTGAACAAAACTGGGTGCAACCAGACCTTGATGCACCTGTGGTAACAGAGCTTAATGGTCAATCAGTAAGTTTGCCTGGTTTTGTTGTTCCGCTTGAAGGCGACAGCGAAGTGATCACCGAGTTTTTATTGGTACCTTACTTTGGTGCTTGTATTCACGTACCACCACCGCCGCCAAATCAAATTGTGCATGTCACGATTAAAGACGGCGTACCAATCGAAAGCCTCTACGATGCGATTGTCGTGACTGGCGTTATCAGCACCGAAACCTGGTCTGGTGAAATTGCTCAAGTCGGCTATAAAATGAAAGCCGTTGGTGTAGCACCATTTGAGTTATAAGTTTTTAAAGAGCATGCTTTTGCATGCTCTTTTAATTAATCTACCACCTTTTCTTTTTCTAGTTCCTGTTCGCTTAATTCATACCATCCGCCACCAAGGGCTTTATAAAGCGTTGCTAGGCTTTGCAGACGATCATTCTTTGCCTGCGATAACGCTATTTCTGCCGAAAATAGCTGGCGCTGTGCATCCATTAAATCAAGAGAGCTGGCAACACCATTGCTATACCTAAGACGTGCTAAGCGGTAGTAATCTTGACTACTGAGCACCAAGCTTCTTTGCGCATCATAGCTTTGCTCTGCCGACTGATAGTTCGAAAGCTGATTACTTACTTCTTGCAGTGCCACCAGCACTGTTTTTTGGTATTGAATACTTGCCTGATAAGCTCGTTGTTCCGCCACCGTTAAATTTGCCTGATTGCGTCCCATATTAAATATTGGCATTAACAGCTCTGAGCCCAGCAACCAAACCTGCGAATTACTGGCGAGCAAATCACTAAAATCAGTGCTTTCACTGCCATATTCGGCATACAACTTAAGTTTTGGGAATAACGCCGCTTTTGCGACCCCAATTTCAGCCATGGCCGCTTGCCATTGATACATTGCTTGCTGCACATCTGGTCTACGCTTTAACAGTTCACTAGGTAGTCCTGTGGGTAATTGCTTAGGAAGAGTTTGCACAGATAACTCATTCCCCCCTTGCACATCAGCATTGGCATCACCAATCAAAAACTTTAACTGATTAATAATCCGCCTTTCACTATGCTGTAAAGGCGGGATCTTCACTTTCGCTGACTCTAATTCAACCTCGGCTTGGCGCTGTTCTAACCCTGAAATAATACCGCCTTTTTTACGAATACGTGCAATTTCAAGCTCCTTCTCGCGAAGCTTAATCGTACTCAGGCTAATTTTTAATTGCTCTTCAACTTCTTTAAGGGCAAAAAACTGCTGCGCAACATCAGCAATCAAGGCGAGCTGCAACGCGTTTCTTGCTTGCTCTTGGCTATAATAATTTGCCAGTGCGGCTTCGCTTGCACGTCGGTTACTACCAAATAAATCTAGCTCCCAACTTAAGTAACCTTTTAAATCAAAGGTATTTTCGGGGCTACTATTGAGTTCTTCTTCTCGCTCTGGAGTAAGCCCTACATTCACATCAGGCCATAAAGCGGCATCGGTAATTCGATACCGAGCTCGCGCTTCAATAATTTTCGATTGCGCAATTAACATATCTTGGTTATTAAGAAGCGCTTGGCTAATCAGCTTTTGCAAATGAGGGTCGCTATATATTTGCTTCCATCCCGCTAAAGCCTGCGACTGTGGCGTAGCTGCTGCACCCATAAAATTAGCAACTTCACTATGCTCAGGTGCTTCAAAATCAGGCCCTACAGCACAGCCTTGAATGCAAGCGAAACAAAGCAATGGTAACAATTTATGCATCGACTTGCTCCTCTACTACTTTAGAGGCCGGTATTTGCTGTTTTTTTACAAACCGTGCAGCGGTAATAAAAAACAGCGGAACTAATATAATGCCGATTGAGCTTGCCAGTAACATCCCCCCTAAAATAGGCATAGATACCGACTGCCGACCAACCGCTCCGGGGCCAGAAGCAAGTACCAACGGCAATACACCAAGCACAAAAGAGGCTGCAGTCATTAATATAGGCCGAAAGCGAGAACGGGCGGCTTCTATTGCTGCATCAGCGGCGTCCATCCCCTCCTGATAAAGCTGATTTGCCACCTCAACAATCAATATAGAATTCTTTGCCGCAAGGCCAATCAAGGCAATAAAGGCGACTTGGAAGAATAAATTGTTGTCATGCCCCGTCACTAAGGTTAATACAGAGGCTCCCAACATGGCTATCGGGCTTATTAGTAGTACAGCAAACGGCAAGCTCCAACTTTCATAGAGCGCCGCTAAAAATAAAAATACAAACACAATAGCAAGGCTGATAGCGATACTTAGCTGACCCGATGAGCGAATTTCTTGATAAGTTAATCCCGTCCATTCATAGCCAAGGTTAGGCGGTAGTTTTGCCATTTCTTCTTTAATTACGTTAATTACATCTCCCGATGCATAGCCCTCAGCTGGCGATACATTCACCATGGCACTGGTAAACATATTAAAGCGATTTATTGCAGACGGACCGGTTGTTAAATTTAACTTAGCAAGCACATTTGATGGCACCATAGCGCCATTTTTTGAACGCACATAAAATTCGTTGAGGTTTTCAGGGCGTGCCCTAAATTCATCTTCAGCCTGAACTTTAACCCGATAAACGCGGCCAAATAAATTAAAGTCATTAATTGTTGATGAGCCAGTGAGCACTTTCATTGTGCTGTAAACATCGGCAATCGGCACCTCTAGCGCCATGGCTTTTTCTCTATCTAACTCTAAAAACAGCTGAGGTACTGAGCCACGCAGTGAGCTACTTGCTTTAGCAACTTCAGGGCGGTTATTTAAATTTGCCAGCAGTACCTCGAGCGATTCAACCAGACCCGTTAAGTTGCCTCCTGTTTTTTCTTGCAGCGCAAACTCAACACCAGAGCCCGAACCAAGCCCCGCCACAGCCGATGGCTGAAACACATTAAATTCAGCATCGGGAATGGCGTACAGCTGCTTACGAATATCATTCATCACACTTGTGACCGTAAAACCTTGCTCTGCACGCACTTGCCAAGGCTTTAAAATCACCTCCATTTGACCATGTGATTGCGCACTACCAGCACGGCGGTTTTCACCCGCTAGTGTGAATGAATAAGCTACCCCAGCATGGCTCATAACAAATTGGTTAGCTTTACTTATCACCTCGTTGGTACGTGAGACCGTTGCCGCATCTGGCAAGGTAATATCAACAAAAAAGCGTCCTTGATCTTCTTGCGGCATAAAGCTACTTGGTAATTGACTGAACACAAAGTAACAGCCACCTAGCATTATAAAAAAGCCAATATAACTACGTTTTGCTTTTTCAGAGCATGCCTTTACAAGCCAAGTGTATTTTTTGCCAACACCTTCAAGCCAATTATTAAATTTAACAAAAATCTTATTGTTTGATGGGAGGCTAGGTTTTAAGAAAATCGCACATAAAGCAGGGCTCAAGGTTAACGCAACTAGGGTCGAAATGAGTACCGCAACGGTAATTGAAATCGCAAATTCTCGGTACATAATGCCCGTAATACCGGCTAAAAATGACACCGGCACAAACACCGCTGCCAGTACTAAAGAGGTTGCCACTATGGCGCCAGAAAGCTCTGTCATCGCTTGCTTAGTAGCAGCAACTACCTCCATATTTTGCTCATTGATCAGTCGCTCAACACTTTCGACTACGACAATCGCATCATCAACGACGATGCCGATTGCCAATACCATAGCCAATAAACTGACATTGTTTATGGTAAATCCAAATGCAGCCAAGGCGATAAAGGTACCCACTATCGACACCGGCACAGCTAAAGCGGGTATTAAAGTCGTTCGCCAGTTTTGCAAAAATAAATACACCACTAAAATCACTAAGATCAGCGCCTGAATAAGGGTATTGATCACCTCATTAATCGACAGCTTGATAAACTCAGAGGCATCATAAAATAACTGCCATTTCACTCCCTTAGGAAAAGCCGCGCTCAGGCGTTCCATCTCAGCCTTAACACGTTCAGTAACCGCTAATGCATTAGAGCCTGGTAACATATAAACCTGCAAAATAGTGGCGGGCTGTTCATTTAGTTTTGAATTTAAAGTGTACGCAGACGATGCCAGCTCAACCCTTGCAACATCTCGCAAACGGATCATCGAGCCATCACTATTCACTCGCAGCATAATGTTATTAAATTCATCAACCTTATTAAGCCGTCCTTGTGCCCGCACCGGAAAATTAAGCTTAATTGCATCGCTCATTGGCTGAGCCCCAATCTCCCCAGCAGCGGCCTCTTTATTTTGTGCTTTGATTGCTGCGGTCACATCATTCACGGTTAACTCGTAGCCCGCTAAAATATCAGGCTTTAACCAGACCCGCATAGCATAAGAACGCGAGCCAGTGTTACGCACTTTACCAACCCCCGGAACACGCTTTAAAGCCGCCTCAACATTGATGCTAGCGTAGTTACTCAAATAGATTTCGTCATAGCGGGGGTCATCAGAGGTCAGTGCCAGTTTCAAAAGCTCAACGGAACTTTCATTAGAGACATTCACCCCTTCAGTTTGCACATCAACAGGTAAATTACTGCCTGCTTGGCTTGCGGTGTTCTGTACATCGACAAGGGCGAGATCAGGGTCGGTGCCAACATCAAAGGTGAGTGTGATCCCAACACTGCCAGAGTTAGTTGCCTTTGACTCCATATACAACATATTCGGCGTGCCATTTAATTCTTGCTCAAGAGGAATGGCTACCGACTCCGATGCGGTCTCAGCCGTTGCGCCAGGGAATGAAGCAGACACTTTAACCGACGGCGGAGCAATATCAGGGTACTGATCAACCGGTAGAGTAAAGAGCGAGACCAAGCCTGTGAGTAAAATAACTAACGAAATAACGATAGCAAACACTGGACGCTTGATAAAAAAATGCGAAAACATAGTTAAGCTCCCTGCTGATTTTTTTCATCATCTTGTTTGCTTGGTTTATCTGGCGCCAGTGGAATGGTGCCCGTGTTTGGCGTTAATTGGCGTTTTTCAAACTCGGCTAACGAAATCGCTTTTACTTGCTGACCATGACGAATGCGGTGCAAACCTTTCACCACCACTTGCTCACCGGCACTCAAGCCAGCGCTGGCAACAATCCCTTGTTCACCGTAATGCTCAACAACAATAAAGCGCCGCTCTATCTCACCTGAGTCAAGTACCACCATCACATAAATACCGCCCTGCTCAACTTGTGTAGCTTCTTCGGGAACAACTATGGCACCTTTCAACTCAGATAATTTAATCCGTGCTTTTGTATATTGCCCAGGTAATAGCTCACTATTAGGGTTAGGCAGTTTTGCTCTTACTTTAAAGGTGCCCGTTTTCGGGCTAATTTTAGGGTCGGTAAAACTCACATCGCCCCAATATCGATACTCGCTGCCATCAGGCAAAGAAATACGTACAAAGCCTTCTAGCGCCTTGCCTTGTTGTTCGGCTTGTAGCTGCTCCATCATGCTGGTCATACGCCGCTTGGCATTCAAGTAATCAAGTGCCGACATATTAAAATTAACGAAAATAGGGTCTATTTGCTGAATGGTAGTAAGGAGTGAAATACCGTTACTGCCGACCAAAGCACCGAGATCGGCTTCAGAGCTACCAACCATGCCACTGATTGGCGCCGTAATACGGGTATATTCTAAATCAAGCTTGGTTTCTTCAAGTTCTGCTTGGGTTGCTGATAATGACGCTTGCGCTTGCTCTTGGATAGAAATTGCATTGTCGTAGTCGAGCTGACTTGCTGCATCTTGCTCGTAGAGGGGTTTTAAACGAGTAACATCGCGCTTTGCTTTTGCCAGCGCTGCTTGGTCTTTTTGTAGTGCGGCTTTAACGCGATTAAGCTTAGCTCGGTAGGGTCTATCATCAATGGTGTAGAGTAAATCACCTTCGTTTACCCAACTACCTTCAACAAATTCAACACTTTGTACAAAGCCGGTGATCCGTGCGCGTACTTCAACATCAAGTGATGCGTCTGTACGCGCCACGTAATTCCCATACAGCGGCACATCAAACTGCTTAACCTCAGCGGTAACCACTTCTTCAACGATAACTTGAGGTTGCTCTTTAGAACAACCCAGCAGTGCCGCTAAGCACACGCACCCTATGACGTATTTGTTTAATAGCATACAACCTTCTCATTCCTTAAGCCTGTCTCTATCTTGCTATCTGTTGCAATACTACATAGATGAGGGATTCTTTGTTATTTTTGACAATTAGAGCAGTACACAGTGCTTCTTTGCCCTAATCTAATTTCTTTTAATGGCTCTTTACACGTTACACATGGCTCACCTTTGCGACCATAAACTAGTAATTGCTGGGCAAAATAACCGGGCTTACCATCACTTTGAGCAAAATCTTTTAATGTTGTGCCGCCTTGCGTGATAGCCGCAGCAAGTGTTTCTTTAATAATAGGCACTAATTGCTGATAACGCTTTAAAGACACCTTGCCGGCTTCTCGTTTCGGGTGAATTCCGGCCTTAAATAACGACTCATTGGCATAGATATTACCTACACCAACGACCACAGCGTTATCCATAATAAACTGTTTAATTGGTACTTTTTTATTTCTAGACTGTTCGTAAACACGCTTTG
This sequence comes from Pseudoalteromonas sp. 0802, assembly GCF_013350085.1. Lineage (NCBI taxonomy): Bacteria > Pseudomonadati > Pseudomonadota > Gammaproteobacteria > Alteromonadales > Pseudoalteromonadaceae > Pseudoalteromonas > Pseudoalteromonas sp. 0802. The sequence goes on from NZ_JABVXE010000005.1 coordinate 170,077, forward strand.
CAGCAAACTCATCGGTAAGTGGCTCCGGCCCAAGCTTGGTTAGCAAGGTATGACATTCGCCTGGAGCTTGCCATAAGCAGGCACCAAAGCGACGCGCGTCGTTGAGTCTTAGCGCTTTACCTGAGGCTAAAATAAATTCGATATGGTCGTGCTTTTTTAATGGCTCATCTGCGCTCACAACTCGTAAGTTGCCCGACATTCCTAAGTGCAAAATAACACTACCCAGCTCACAACCGAGTAATAAATATTTTGCTCTACGCTCTACTGAAGAAACTTTAAGTCCTTGTAATTGATATACATCATCAGGCACAGGCCAACGCATACTGGGGTTATGAATATTTACTTTGGTCACTGTTTGGTTAAGCACATGCGGTGTTATTCCCAAACGGCTAACTTCAACTTCTGGTAATTCAGGCATCTGTGACTCTCTTAAAACGGATATAACGGAAATAACTTAGCAGCATCAGCTTGTTCAAGCTCAAATACTCGTTGTAACCGCTTATCTAATAAATAGTATTGCTGATCTATGTTGTACAACTGATACACCGCTGGCAACTGCTCACCGGCTAGCCACACGGAGGCAACATAATCAGCCGATGTCTGTGAAATTTTACTCACAGGGAGACTGGCAATAGTCAGTTTTTGATGTTGCCAAAGTTCAACGAGTTGTTCGAGCTGCTGCTCATCGCCTTGCCATGTGGTTTCTTGCAGTGATTGGCTACGCCAAGAGGTGCCGATACGCTCGATTTTTAATTCTGGAAATGCCATTTCTAAAATGAAGCTTTGCTCTGGGAGTAATGCTTGTACCCCTTCTTCAACAGGCTGTGTATTGAGCTTTTTATGTAGGCCATTGAAGAAAAAAATCATCAATAGCATCGAAATAATCACCACATTATTCCATGCTTTTCGGCTCAAGCGCATCAGTATCTTCCTCAGTTTTCAATATCTTAAAGTGTAACCAAAAAGGACATTAATTGGCAGTTGTAATTGATCAACAAAATTTCATGTCTGTTATGTATCAATCTGTCGATACTTTGCTAAAATATCCGCCAAATTTAAAGGAGTTCCGTCAATGTCAATGTATGTAGTGGGTCATAAGATCCCTGATTCAGATTCAATTTGCGGTGCAATTGCGCTTGCTTACTTAAAAAACCAGATCAATGAACCTGCGATCCCGACGCGTTTAGGTGAAGTATCACCTGAAACACAATTTATCCTAGATAAATTCGGTTTCGAAGCACCTGAGCTAAAACTTAGCTACGCAGGCGAAGACGTTTATATCGTTGACCACACAGAAAAAACACAAGCACCTGATGACATCGATGAAGCACGTGTTGTAGGTGTTGTTGATCACCACAAACTAGGCGACTTAACATCATCAACACCACTTGAGTGTTGGATCCGCCCAGTGGGTTGTTCAAACACTATCATCAAAATGATGTATGACTTCTACAATGTAGAGATTCCAAAAGATATCGCGGGCATCATGTTATGCGCTATCTTAAGCGACACTGTAATCTTTAAATCACCAACTTGTACAACAGCTGACATCAAGTGTGTTGAAGCACTTGCAGAAATCGCTGGCATCGAAGATTTCAAAGAACTTGGCATGGAAATGTTCAAGGTTAAATCAGCAGTTGAAGGCACGCCTGCACGTGATTTAGTAATGCGTGATTTCAAAGACTTCAACATGAACGGTAAGCTAGTAGGTATTGGCCAGCTAGAAGTTATCGACCTTGCTGTATTTGATGAGATCAAAGCAGACCTTGAAGCTGACATCGCAAAGCTTAAAGAAGAAGGCGGTCGCCACTCAGTATTACTCCTGTTAACTGATATCATGAAAGAAGGCTCAGAAATGCTAATTGCGTCTGATGACGTATCAGTAATCGAAGCTGCCTATGATGTTAAATCAGAAGACGGTCGCGTATGGTTAGATGGCGTATTAAGCCGTAAGAAGCAAGTAGTACCACCACTACAAGACGCTTTTGCAAAAATCTAATCAGAACTGTTAGATACAAAAAAGCCGATGTAACATCGGCTTTTTTTGTGTCTGAAATTTCGGGGTAGTTAGATTTGCGTTGCATTACGCTGACGTAACACTTCAAATAAACAAATACCGGTCGCAACTGACACATTTAAACTAGATACCGAACCAGCCATTGGGATTTTAACTAATAAATCACAATGCTCACGAGTAAGACGGCGCATACCATCCCCTTCTGCACCCATTACAACAGCCATTGGCCCTGTTAGGTTTGCATCAAATAATTCAGTATCTGTTTCACCGGCAGTTCCAACAACCCAAACGCCTGCATCTTTAATTTCACGTAGCGTACGCGCAAGATTGGTTACTTGAACTAATGGCACTGTTTCTGCTGCACCACACGCTACTTTACGCGCTGTGCCGTTAAGTTTTGCAGACTTATCTTTAGGAACGATAATCGCGTGTACGCCCGCAGCATCTGCACTACGTAAACAGGCACCTAAGTTATGCGGATCTGTAATGCCATCAAGCACCAATAAGAAAGGCGTTTCTTCACGGGCTATGATCTCATCTAGATCTTTTTCGTTGTACATGCGCGCCGCTTTTACATTAGCGATAATGCCTTGGTGCTGCTCACCATTTGCTTTATTATCAAGCGCTTTACGCTGCATAAATTGTACAGAAATACCGAATTTACGTGCTTGGTCAATAACCGGGTTTAAACGTTTATCTTCACGCCCTTTTAAAGCGTATATTTCTAAAAAGCGCTCAGGCTCTTTTGCTAATATTGCTTCAACTGAGTGAAAACCAAAAATTAATTCATTACTCACGTATTATTTGCTCCTCGGCCATTACGTTTACGGGCATTCTTACCCGGTCTTTTTGCCTTTTTGGTGGCTTTTTTCTTACTCTTCTTTTTACCGGCTTTTACAGCATCAGCTTGTTTACTATTAGGCTTTTTACGCCCTTTAGAAGGTGAAGACTTGCCACGTTTTTCATTCTCTTTGTCGCCTGATTTTGCCTCAAAGCTGCCTGACTGCGCTTTTTTACCAGGAATTTTACCTGCTTTGAGCTGGGCACGAACACTTGGTTTTGCAGGGGTACTACGGCCACGACGACGCGCATAACGGTCTTGTTGCGCTTCACCTGCTAACACTAAGTTTATGCGTCGCTCATCAAGACTGACAGATGACACCTGAACCGTTAGTTTATCGCCTAAACGATAAACGGTGTGAGTTTGTTCACCGATCAAGCAATGCTTAGCACCATCATAATGGAAATACTCATTGCCCAGGTTAGTTACATGGATCATGCCGTCGATTTGTAAATCATCTAAGCGTACAAATAAACCAAAGTTAGTTACCGATGAGATCACCCCACCAAATTCGTCACCAACATGGTCTTGCATAAATTCACATTTAAGCCAATCTGCCACTTCGCGAGTCGCATCATCAGCACGGCGTTCAGTGGTTGAACACTGCTCACCTAAAATATCAACTTCGTCATCAGTGTAGGCATACTCACCCGATGTTTGCTGACCTTGCGCTTTAAGTACCGCTTTAATTGCACGGTGCACCACTAAATCAGGGTAACGACGAATTGGCGATGTAAAGTGGGCATAGGCTGGTAAAGCTAAACCAAAGTGACCAATGTTATCTGGCTGATAAACCGCTTGCTTCATTGAACGGAGCAACATGGTTTGAATAAGCTCAGCTTCTGGGCGGTCGCCTAATTTAGCTAACACTTGGGTTATTTCTTTTGGTGTTGGCTCATCAGAAATCGCGGTTTCGATACCAAGCTCTGATAAAAAGTTTCTGAAGAAACCAAGCTTTTCAGCATCAGGCTCATCATGCACACGATAAAGCGCACTCGCCTCGTGCTTTTCTAATAATCGGGCTGCCGATACGTTCGCTAAAATCATGCACTCTTCGATAAGTTTGTGTGCATCATTGCGAACCACTGGCACGATTGATTCGATCTTACGATGTGCATTAAACACAAAGCGCGTTTCTAAAGTTTCAAACTCAATCGCACCACGCTCTTGGCGAGCAGCTTTAAGTGCCATGTACATTTGCTGTAAGTCAGTTAAATGTGGCACCATCTTGGCGTACTCTTCACGCAGCTTTTCATCGCCTTGTAAAATCGCATTCACTTTCGTGTAGGTAAAACGAGCGTGTGAATTCATCACCGCTTCGTAAAATTTATACCCAGACAACTTACCCGCTTCTGACACCGTCATCTCAGCAACCATACATAAACGGTCAACTTTTGGGTTCAATGAGCACAAGCCATTTGATAGCACTTTTGGCAGCATCGGAATAACTTGCTCAGGGAAGTAAACTGAGTTACCACGTTCAATCGCTTCTTTATTCAGAGGAGTGTTCATTCCTACGTAGTGCGACACATCGGCAATGGCCACCCATAAACGCCAACCGCCTGATGGTTTGCGCTCACAGTAAACGGCATCGTCAAAGTCACGGGCATCTTCACCGTCGATTGTAACTAGCGGTAAGTCACGTAAATCAACGCGACCTTGCTTTGCTTGTTCATCAACAAACTCACCTAAATGAGCAACTTGCTTTTCAACCGCTTCTGGCCAAACGTGGGGAATATCGTGATTGCGTAGTGCAACTTCAATTTCCATACCCGGTGCTAAATGCTCACCCAGTACCTCAGTGACTTTACCTACCGCATTCATATGTCGGCTTGGGTTTTGGGTAATTTGCACCTGCACCATTTGGTTGTGGCGCGCGCCATTTTCACTACCCGGTAGTATCATAATATCTTGCGTTATGCGTGGGTCTTCAGCCACAACAACTGCAATACCATGCTCAACAAAATAGCGGCCAACAATCGGGGCTCGCTCATTGGTCAGAACCTTGATGATGCGTGCATCGCATTTGCCACTTGAGCCTTTGCGGTTGCCTTTAGCAAGCACAATGTCACCGTGCAACACCATATTCATTTGGTGCTTTGCGATAAACCAATCTTTACTCTCACCTTCAACTTCTAAAAAGCCGAATCCGTCACGATGACCAATGACCTTGCCTTTAACCAGGCCTGATTCATCAATCAATGCGTAGCATTTAAACTTATTGAAATACAGTTGACCATCGCGTTCCATAGCACGTAAACGACGTTTGAACGCAATTTGACGCTCTGTATCATTCACATGTAATTCGTCACAAAGTTGTGTGAAGTTTGCTGGTTTGGCGCGAGATTCTAAGTGAGTAAGTATAAACTCACGGCTAGGGACGGGGTTTTCGTACTTTTCTTGTTCTCGACTGAGATTTGGATCCTGTTTTGACATTCACTATCTTGTTAGTTGGTTATGTTGTTATTTTAACCCATAACCTAACAATGAGACAGGCAAAAGCTATGAAACTTTTAAGAAATTGATTAATTCTGCCAAAAATGAAGCTTTGATATTCTTTGCAACAAACACTCTGTGTTAATATTTTCGGAAAATAACAACAAGCTAACATAATTATATGGATATTAACTTAACCCACTACCTCGCAACGATGGCCTACAACAGCGCCTATATTGGTCTGTTCATTGCGATCATAGCCGTTGCAAAACTGTCGTATAACTTAGCAACCCCTTATAACACCACCAGCCAATTAACAGATAATGCCAACAGTGCCTTGGGTTTATCTATTGGCGGCTACTTAGGGGCAATTACCATTATTTATGGCTTTGTTTTAGCTGGGCCTAGCCAAGGTTTGCTAAGCGATTTGATGAATGTATCACTGTACAGTGTATTAGGTATGGTGCTGCTAACCTGCTCACGTATTTTAAATGACAAATTACTGCTACGTTTGTTCTGTAACCAAGAGCAATTAATTAACCAACAAAATGAGGCTGTTGGCTTAGTACAAGCAGCAAACTATATGGCCGCAGCACTGATCATTGGTGGCGCATTAACCGGTGAAGGCAGCTGGTTATCAGCCATAGTGTTTTATTTTTTAGGGCAACTAATGCTGATCATTTTTGCCAAAGGCTATGATCACCTCACTGCTTTTAATCTTCATGAACAGCTCGAAAAAGGCAACAAAGCCGTTGCACTTAGCTTTTCAGGCACTATGTTGGCGTTAGCTATTATCTTGTGTCATGCGCTCATTGGTGGCTTTCATACTTGGCAACAAAGCTTAAGCTTATTCTTTATTGACGCATTATTTGGCTTTTTAATTTTACCAATTGTGCGTTACCTCGTTGATAAAATTATCTTTAGCAAAATTTCACTCGACCAAGCAATGCACGACAAAAACACCGCCGTTGCGGTTATTGAAAGCAGCATTGCAATCTGTGTTGCTGTTATCATCACTATCGCTATTTAAGCTTATTTATGGAGTAATGGATGAACATCTATAAGCTTTTTATTATTGCCGCTATCACATTTGTTGTTTGCTTAGTGATACGTGCAGATCTACAAGCGCCACTTATTAGTGGCCAATATGGCAACTTTAAAGACTACGACGGACAAGACAAACCTTACCTATTTACAGTGCCAGAAGATGGCCAAATGATGCGCTTAGAAATTAAAGGCAGACTGCCTTTAAACTCTTGGAAAGCCATTGATATCGAAATTTTTGACCCTGATGGTAACTACTTATTTAGTTACTCTGATGAACTTTGGGCTGAAACCGGGCGCGATTCAGATGGTAAATGGACTGAGTACCGTGATTATACTCATCACGATGTTCACTTCCCTAAGAAGGGGCAATATAGCGCCTACGTCAGTAGTACGTTTGGCCCAAATAAGCGTGCCGAACATTTTAGTTATACGTTTCGTATTATCCCAATCAAAGGTAACAGTAATTTCATGCTACCGCTGTTATGGATTTCTGGCTTCATCGGCGGTGTAGCGCTATTTGTAATGCTGCATCGTTTAGAAGCTGAGCGTGAAGACTCCGATATTACTTATAAACCAATCAATAAGTTAAACCCTGAAGCTATAAAAGCAATGGAATCGCGCATCTCTGTTTGGCCTATTGTGTTACTGTTTTTAGCACCCGTGCTCTTCTTTTCCTTCTTGGCGTATAGCAAAGGTGACAAAGAGCAAGATTGGCAAGTTTACTCCTATCACCACCTCACGATAAGCGTTGATAAACAATTACGTGAACAAAGTATTGGCAGTGCAGGTTTCCGTTCACGAGGCGGCCCAGGTGGTAAATAAATCAATTCGCGAAAGCCACATTTTACTGTTTAGTATTTTTGTTGCTGGCCTTTGCTCAATTATCTATGAGCTACTGATCGCAACCACTGGTGCCTACTTTTTGGGTGATAGCATCACCCAATTTTCTCTGACAATTGGCGTCTATATGGCGGCAATGGGAGTTGGCTCTTATTTTTCGCGTTTTGTGCCTGATAAGCCATTGCTGGTGTATTTTATTGGCTTTGAGTTAGCACTTGCGCTACTTGGTGGTTTGAGTGTGCCATTGCTGTATTTCTGTTATGCGTTTGGTTTACCGCTGCAAGCAATTAGTATTTTACTCACCACGCTAATAGGGATTTTGATTGGTTTAGAAATTCCGCTATTAAGTCGCCTAATGGAAAAACATTATGCGCTAAAAGCAAACCTCGCTAATGTGTTATCTATTGACTACTTTGGCGCCCTGCTTGCGACTTTACTGTTTCCTTTTCTATTTTTACCTTGGCTTGGGGTTTTTAAAACAGCGTTAAGCTTTGGCTTAATGAATCTCAGTATTGCACTGTTATTGCTGTGGTACTTTATCGACCATATCAGCCCAAATCGTCGAAAAGTGCTTAGACTCACATTAGTTTTAGTCTGCTCAGTATTAGTGCTTTGCTTATTTGCTAGCAAACAGCTCACCCATCTTTGGCAAAGCCAAATCTACGATGACCGTGTTGTGCACTCAGAACAAACGCCCTATCAGCAAATCGTACTGACTCGTCATAAAGATGATATTCGGCTTTATTTAAACGGTGGCTTACAGTTTTCATCGATTGATGAGTATCGCTATCACGAAGCGCTTATTCATCCCGCTATGGTGCGCCATGGTAATGCCAAACGTATTCTAATTTTAGGCGGTGGCGATGGCTTAGCAGCTAGAGAGCTTTTGAAATACCCGCAAATAGAATCTATTACCCTAGTCGATTTAGACCCAGCAGTAGCTAAGCTTGCGCAAACTAATCACAACCTGACAACACTTAACAAGCACTCACTCAGTGACCCTAAAGTGACGGTTATTCATCAAGATGCTTATGTGTTTATTGAGCAAAACGAACAGCTGTTCGATATTATTTTTATTGATTTACCTGATCCAAAAGCAATCAATTTAGCACGGCTTTACAGTCAGCAGTTTTATCAACTAGTAAAAACACGACTACCAAATAACGGTATTGTAGTGACCCAGGCCACCAGCCCATTTTTTGCGAAACACGCATTTTGGTCTATCAATAACACACTCAGTGCAGCGGGCTTTGCGCACACCTTGCCTTATCATTTGAATGTGCCCTCTTTTGGCGAATGGGGCTTTGTTATGGCTTGCAACTTGATGTGCAGTAACCAACAAGTATTACCAGTTAAAACCCGCTTTTACCGCCCAGAAAATGACGCACAATTGTTTATTTTCACTCCAGATATTAGCGCTAACAATGAAAAAGTATCGACCCTTGATGAGCCTAATGTGCTGCACTATTACTTGCAGGGGTGGAAATATTGGAACTAAACGAATGGATTAGCCCATTTGGGGAGTTTACAAAGTAAAGGATTACCGTTACAAAGAGAGTTAATAACAACAATAACAAGGTTTGTAATGCAGGCGCACAAACAGAGCCTTATATACTTACATATTGCAGTACTCCTATTTGGTGGTACTGCATTATTCGCAAAGCTAGTCAGCTTAAGTGCATTAGATATTACCGTTTACCGAACAGCAATTGCAGGCTGTGCCTTACTGATCTTACTTACAATTCAACACAAAGCGATTAAGCTTCACTCGCGTCGCGACTACCTTATAGCCTTGTTACTTGGTATCACTGTTGGAATACATTGGCTCACCTACTTCGCAGGTATGCAACTAGCAGGTATTGCAGTCGGTATGATTGCCTTTTTTACTTACCCTGTTATCACGGTATTTTTAGAGCCTCTATTTCATGGCAGTAAACCACAGCTCAAAGATATTTTTAGCGCCTTGGTGGTGATGCTTGGTATTTATTTACTTATTCCTGATGCCAGCTTAGGCAATGATGTCACACTCGGTATTGCTATTGGCATTTTGTCAGCGTTCTTTTTTGCGTTTCGAAATATCGTTCACAAACGTTACTTTAGCCAATATGGCGGCCCACAAACCATGCTTTATCAAACTTGGATCGCCTGCATTATGCTGTGTGCCTTTGTCGAAGTACCACCATTACAAGTTGATACAATAAATTGGCTGCTATTAATTACCGTAGGGGGTATTTTTACAGCAGCACCGCATTCACTGTTTGCAGCAAGCCTAAAAAACTTATCAGCTTCAACCGCTGGTTTGATATCGTGTTTGCAGCCTTTATACGGTACGTTTTTCGCTTTTTTAATTTTGCATGAGCAACCTTCAATTAGCACTCTTATTGGTGGCGCACTGGTGATTAGCGCCGCTTTTTATGAAACATGGTCAGTGACTCGTAGGTATAAGCAATGATGAAAGTATTCGCTCACAGAGGTGCCAGTGGTACCTACCCAGAAAATACTCAAAGCGCCATTATCGCAGCTGTTGATTTAGCAGTAGATGGCATCGAAATTGATGTGCAAAGCTGCCTTGATGATTACATGATTATTCACGATACTTGGCTTGATCGCACAACCTCGGGTCGCGGTAAGGTAAATGCCTGCTCAAAAGAGCAAATTCAACAATACGATGCAGGCAATGGCGAGTGCGTGCCCACTTTACAACAGGCAATCGATTGGGTTGCTGATAAAACCTTGCTTAATTTAGAGCTTAAACATACTTTTTCGTTAGATAAATTTGTAGAGCTTATTGAGTCAAACGTTAGCGCTGGGAAAATTTCTCGTGATAACCTGTTAGTCTCTTCATTCGATCATCACCAACTGATGTGGCTAAAGCAAAAATTGCCGTGGGTAAAGATAGGTGCACTCACCGCTTCTATTCCAATTAATTACAGCGAGTTTGCGCAAAAACTCCATGCCTATAGCATTCATGTAGATAAAAACTTTATAAACCATGAGTTTGTTGCTGACGCAAAACAACGCGGCCTTCAAGTTTATGCTTACACGGTCGATAAAGTGGAAGATATCGAATTAATGCTAGAGTATGGCGTAGATGGTATTTTTACTAATTTTCCGTGTCATACACAAATGACACTGCAGTCACTGTAACTCAACAAAACTAAGCTATACTGTTGAATTATGTGACTTTGAATAATAAAAAATTACGCCAAAATGAATCAACACAACACCTTAATGAGTAGCTATATGCGCATTTACAATTTTATCGAACAAACTTTCTTTTACACCCTCACACGTAAGATTGTCGGTAATTTAGGTTTTGTGTTTGCGTTTCAAGCCATTACTTTGATCTGGCTTTATAGCAGCCTGTCAGAGCAACAAGCTGGTATGGGACTATTTTGGTTAATGACCTTTGTTATCGTCGCCAGCTTTATTTTTACTGTTTTCTACATGCGCTTTTTAATTGTGCGCCCAGTGCAAGCAATGCGCGATACACTTGAGCAAATCAACCGCCATGATGCTGATTTATCTGCCAAGTTACCGCATTTTACCTATGATGAGTTTCGTGATTTAAGTGAGCAGTACAATACCTTTACAGTTCATTTAGCAAACCTATTAGCAACTACTTATCAAAGTGCACAAGCCAGTGCTGATAGTAGTTCAAAGATGACTCATTCAATGCAGCAAACCGCAGAAATGAGCCACCAGCAAATAAAATTCAGCCAAACCATTACTGATTCAAGCAACCAAATTACCTCAAGCCTTGAGAATATCTCAGCAAATACTGACAGCGTGCACCATGTTAATAGTGAACATTTAAACTTTGTTAAGCACTCAGCCACTGAGTTATCGGCATTAGTTAAAAAGGTCGCGATGATTAGCCAAATTTTGGGTAACTTCTCAGCAACGGTGTCTGGCCTTAAAGAAAACAGCGAGAACATTCGTGCCATTTTAAAAATGGTTGAAGAGTTTTCTGATCAAACCAATTTACTTGCCCTAAATGCTGCAATTGAAGCGGCACGTGCCGGTGAAGCAGGCCGAGGCTTTGCGGTGGTTGCCGATGAAGTTAGATCGCTATCGGTTAAAGTAAACGATGCAACTCGCCAGATCAGTGACTTTATTAATCAAATGAATAGCCTTGTTAGCGAAACCAATAAAGAGTCTGAGCAACTAATTAGCCACTCGAGTGAAGCGGAAACAGCAATTAGCAACACCTCAACAGGCTTTAGCAATATGCTTGGCGAATTTGAACAAAACCAACAACAACTACAACAGATTGTCAGCGCGGTGCATTTACTTGAGCAAACTCAAACCCAAACCCATCAAACGGTTGAGCAAATAGTGGCTTTGGGTGAGCAAGCTAAGCAGCAGATTGATGAATCACTCGCAGATTGCCAACAATCACACAAACTGAGCCAACAAACCCAAGATCAGTTAAAACGCTTTGTGTAAAAATTGACTTAATTCATTTAGTTACAGTACTGTATAAGAAAACATCAAAAAGGGATTTAAATGAAAAATGTTTTCTTTGCAGTGCTCACGCTATGCACGCTTTTTATTACTTATAAAGTTTTTAACCTGCTCGAGGATAACACTACACACAATGTTACGGCTGTAGAAACAGCAGAAGAAACCGCATCCCTTGCTATTAAGTCATCAACACTTCAAACAAAAATAAACCCGCAATTATCTCAAGAGACTGACTCACTAAGTTCTGACGATGCTTTTACCGACACAGACAGCTCCATAGGTGCACTAAGCTCATTGGATGAACTCGTAGCAGACAAAGAAAACGGTCAAAAAGTGTTTAATACACAGCCATTAAATGAAATGGGGTTTGCACAAATTCAAGATTATGTTTCTGAATTAGCGAATGGCTTAACTGATGCCAACAAAGCGCAAGTTAGAGAACTGGTTTACGATGAAGCAATAAAATACCAAGAAAAACACGCAGACATTACTGTGTATGATATGCAGTGCTCAAATCAACTATGCGGCATTATTCTGCAAAGCGATAATACAGATACTATTAGCCAGAGCCTAGATGATTTAATCAGCAACAACACTGTGAGGCAAAACAGTAGAGGTGGATTATCGCGTGTTTATACTGAAAACAATGTCGAGTACGGCTTACTAATCACTGTTATTACTGACGATGGAATTACCCTACAATAAGTGATTATTGTTCAGAGCCTACCTCAAACTATGTTAAAGTAGCCGCTTCTTAGCTACTTTTTTATTGACCGTGACAACTCCTTCTATTGATTATGAACAACTCGCACTGCAAATAAAGCAATGGGGAAAAGACCTTGGCTTTGCAGAAGTCGGGATCACTGATATTGACCTAACGAAGCATGAAGCCCAGCTACAACGATGGTTAGATTTAGGCTATCACGGTGAGATGGAATACATGGCAGCCCATGGTATGAAGCGAGCGCGCCCAGCAGAGCTGGTACCTGGCACGCAGCGAGTCATCTCAGTAAAAATGAACTACCTGCCGCCTGATGCAAGCTTTGCTAAAAACCTCAAACAGACTGATAAAGCATACATTAGTCGCTATGCATTGGGTCGTGACTATCATAAGTTAATTCGCAACCGTCTGAAAAAGTTAGGCCAAAAAATAGAGCAGCAAGTTGGCCAGCTCGGTTTTCGCCCCTTTGTTGACTCAGCCCCCGTGCTTGAAAGGCAACTAGCCGAAAAGGCAGGCTTGGGCTGGCGTGGAAAAAATAGCTTATTAATCAATAAAGAGGCGGGCTCTTGGTTTTTCTTAGGTGAGCTGTTTGTTGATATACCGCTCCCTATTGATGAAGAAAATAGCTTTGAAGGCTGTGGGAAATGCGTTGCCTGTATGACGCTGTGCCCAACCGGTGCGATTGTCGAGCCTTATGTAGTCGATGCCCGTAAATGTATCTCTTACCTTACTATTGAACTGCAAGGCGCGATTCCAGAAGAGTATCGCCCACTGTTAGGGAATCGTATTTATGGCTGTGATGACTGTCAGTTAGTGTGTCCATGGAATCGCTATGGTCAGCTAACCGATGAAGCTGACTTTCACCCAAGAAAGCAGCTTAAAGATCAAGACTTACTGACTTTATTTGCATGGGATGAAACTACCTTTCTTAAAAATACCGAAGGCAGCCCTATACGCCGCATTGGTCACGAGCGTTGGTTAAGAAACCTCGCTGTCGGCTTAGGTAATGCTGATTACAACGATCAAATAATCGAGGCTTTAGAGCAAAGGTTAACAACAGCTACAGCTTTGGTCGCTGAGCATATCGAGTGGGCACTTGTTCAGCAAAAAAATAAGCGCCAGTTAAAGCTTCGTAAAACGGCGCGCTTAATTCGCATTGTTGAAAAAGGCCTACCCAGAGATGCTTGATGACTAGTTCAAGCTTTGCCCTATCGCGTTAATAATAGCGATAAGTCATTCTCAATTTCTTTAAAGGCCGCTTTAACCCCTTTTACAGACTCCTCTCGAGCCACTGAGTTCTGAATGGTTTCGTCGACCTTTTGATAGATAAACACCTCTTGGTCTTCATCTAAGCCCATGGTCGGTATGCGACTTTCTAAGTCTTCTTGAAGCCGCTTAAATACAGCTTCGTTATTGATACGGTTTTCATTTAAAAGCTCAATCAAACCTGTAAATTTGCTGTGCACCTTACCTACAGCATCATTTAACTGTTGCTGTTGCTGAAGAAGCTCTTTCTTCGTGAGAATCGCTTTAAGCTGCTGCTCTGTAACACTGACTAAAAAGCAAATATGATCTCGAATTCGACCATGCTTATCGGGGTCTTGCCCAGGCATATTTAAGATAAGCAAACTAATCATTTCATAGTTTACTAAAATCCGATTTGAGAACTCGTGCAATCGACCTTTGCTTTTCAGCATTTCAAACAGCTCGATCACAATCGGCGAGCACACACCCGACACAGAGAAATGTAATACTTCGTTATCTAATCTAAACTCCACATTACTTTGTAAATCAAACGCACCTAAACAGTTTAAAAAGGCTTTGCCGAGTTCATGTTCGTTATCTATTGAACCAATATGCTCAATATAATTAACAATTTGTCCCATTTCACTGCTGTTTGCCATCGCATTAAATGCCGTTGACGTAGCATCTTCCACTTGCTGCTCTAGCGACTCTTTTTCGATTAGTACTTGATTTAAATGTTGTAGCTTAAGCTTAAGCTCATTATGGCTAAATGGTTTAACAATGTAGTCTTCTGCACCAACAGAATAACCTTCCATGCGCTCCTCAACGGTGCCTCTGGCTGAGACAAACATCACAATAATTTTTTGCGTATTGGGGTTTTCTTTGAGCTTACGACAGACATCGTAACCACTCATTTGTGGCATGCTCACATCGAGTAAAATCACTTGAGGGTCGAACTCTTCAACGACTTCTAAGCATTCTGGGCCGCTATTCACCATTTTCAGCTCAAAATCGAGATCCTCAAGAATCTCTTCAATAATTTCTAAATTAAATGGTTCATCATCAACCGCTAAAATACGTTTCAAGGCCATGATTATCTCTTCCGCTTTATTAATTCATCGATATAGACTGTTGTTCATTTGCCAAGTGTTGCGGCAAGTCTATTTCTAAGGGCAGCCGTACCAAAATAGTGGCGCCCCCGTACTCATTGTTACTTGCCGAAATAGTGCCTTGATGTAAGGCTACAAATTCCCGACAAATAGCTAATCCAAGCCCAGTGCCTCCCGCACCACTGTTGGTTTTACTGCTTTGCTCAAACTTAGCAAAAATCTTTTCAAGCTCTTGTTCAGGGATCCCTATTCCGCGGTCAATAACAGCGATTTCGGCCATCTGCTCATTCACCGCTAAACTAATATCAATTTCGCTATTCGGCTCACTAAACTTCAATGCATTACCGATCAAGTTACGCATAATTTGATTAATTTGTTCTTCGTCGCATTCAAGCACAATGCCTTGTTCAAAACCTATAGGCCGAATAGCAATACATTTTTCAAGGGCTGTGCCCGACACATCATCAATGCTGGTTTTTATAATATTGCTTAAGTTATGCTTTTGCGGATTGAACGGGAATTTCCCGACATCGAGCTTTGATAGATCGAGTAAGTTATTTAGCAGCGATAATAATCGCTCACCACTTTGCTCAATTCTAGATAGATACTTGTTTAACTTGTCTTTACTTAAATCGTCATTAGCAACCTTATCAAGCCCAAAGCGAGCAAAGCTTAAAATAGAATGCATAGGTGTTCTAAGTTCATGAGACATGTTCGCTAAAAACTCAGATTTACTATGATTTGCCGCTTCTGCCACATTTTTAGCATGCTCTAACTGAGCAGTACGGGCTTTGACCTCTTCTTCAAGCAAATCTTTAGCTTCAACGAGTAAATCTTCCTTCTCTTTAAGATGCGTAACGTTCTTAAAGATCACCGCTAGCGCAATTTCTCCGTGGTGGTCGATTTCGTTAAACGAGCCAACTAAAGGCACCTCACTGCCATTTTTCTTGAGTAGTCGTAAGTCACAACTAAATTGTCGGTTTTTACTTAAAGTCGCAATCTTATCTTTGATGCGCTCAGTTGAAGCAACATCAAAAAATTCAAAAACAGAGCAATTCTCAAACTCTTTCAGCGGTTTTTCAAACAGCTGCTCGCAGGCGTCGTTAGTTTCTATAACCTTACCACCACGTTCAAATAGAATGATGGCATCGGGTGTGTGTTTAAAAATAACTCGAAGTAGACTGTCTTTTTCGATGAGTGCATCAACTGTATTTTGCAAACGCTCTACTAACTCAGTGTTGTGTCGCCTTAATAGTTCTGTTTGCCAAAGTTTATGCACTGATTGCAGCAGGCTATTATCATCAACCGGCTTGATGAGCACATCTTCTACCCCTTGGCGAATAGCTGCCACCATCGAGACTTGATCAGGTTTAGAAGTATAAAGTAAACAGCGGCTATTAGGCTGACATGTTTTGAGCTTATTAAAGAGCTCAAGTCCAGTGCCATCAGTAAAAGTAAAATCACTTATGAGTAAATCAATGTTCTGCTCTTTAATAACATCCATAGCAGATGCAGTATTATCAGCTGTGAAGGTTTTAATATGTGCCCCTTTTAGGTTTAGGGCTATTTGCGCCAAACGTTCTGCGCAGTGATCAACGAGTAACACGGTAGGAAGTTGGAGAATATTATCGCTGTCGAGCTCAAGTACCCCTTCTAATAAAGAGCTAATTTCTTTATTCGCAAAGAAGGGGTAAATCACCACAGCATTAGGTAATAGGCGATTTACTTCACTAAAATGCTCTAGTAAATCACTACGCTGCGCTTTAGGCGCTAGCAGCAAGAAGTGCTCTTGTGCGAACACTCCCATTAGCGTTTTAATAACAGTGGTTGGTACACCATGAGAAGCTGCAACAAGATCAAAGTCTTGCTCTAAAACAGCATCATCAACCATTGCAAAATGTAATAGCTCAACTCGACAGCCAATCAGCTCTAGTAGCACCTTGACCCGCATTGCTAAAACACTATTGCTATCAACAATCAATATTCTTCGCACAGTAGACTAGACTCGCTTAATAATAAATACCTATTTTAGCGTAGTCTAAAATCGCAATGGGTCACAATTTGTACCGCATTTTTTTATTAGCTTTTTAGCTAATTAACTGTCTAAACGCTTTCCTAAAATGGTAAGGCTATAGGCTTTATCATCCATGATCGCAATCTCAGGAAGCTCTCCCCAGACCTTGTAATCAAAGCGATTAAACAGTTTTATACTTGGTAGGTTATGACTAAAGATAAAAGCTAATAACACCTTGATATTAAGTGTTTTTGCATGCTGTTCTGAAAATGTAAGCAATTGTTTACCTAGCCCTCTCCCTTGAGCTTGCTGGGTGATGTAAATGCTAATTTCAACGGTACCATCATAGGCAGGTCGGCCATAAAACGACTTATAACTCAGCCAAGCAAGCACTTTACCTTGTTGCTCAAAAACAAAAATAGGTCTTTTCTCTGTATGACTATCAAACCAAGCTTGTTTGTCTGCAACCGACACCTCTTCAGTATCTGCGGTTACCATACGCCCAGGGATGGTCTCGTTATAAATAGCGACTATGTCAGTTAAATCGTTTTGTATTGCTTTGCGAATCGTCATAAATAGCTGAAATTAAATGATCACTTTGCTGCATATTAGCGTATATTCATCACAAATAACTAGCGGGAAATAACTATGTATAAATATGCTTTGTTACTTGCAGCAGGTCTAATAACAACCAACCTTGCAGCACAAACTACTGAGGCTACGCCAACTGCTAAAGCAAGCAGCCAATGTGATGACTTTACCAATGTTACAATGAGAAAGTTACGCTCAAAAGAGTCAATTAACTTCTGCGAATTCAAAGACAAACCACTGCTCATTGTAAATACCGCTAGTAATTGTGGTTTTACCGGCCAGTTTGAAGGCTTAGAGGCTATTCATAAAGAATATAAAGACCAAGGCTTAGTGGTACTAGGGTTTCCATCAGATGACTTTTTCCAAGAAGAAGACGATGAAAAAGACACTGCAAAAGTATGTTTCATCAATTATGGCGTAACCTTTAATATGCTGGCTACCAGTGCCGTTCGCGGTAGCGATGCAAACCCGATATTCAAACACCTAAACGAAGCAACTAGCTCACCTAACTGGAACTTTTACAAATATTTAGTGTCTGCTGACCGTAAGACAGTGCAGCGCTTTAATAGTAAAACTAAGCCACAATCGCAAACTTTACGCGATGCAATTGAAGCTGAGCTAACAGCAAAATAAATTTAATTTTTCGTTCGGTAAATATTGAACTAAACTAGTAATTTAATACTAAAACACACATTAGGAGATGTTATGGCAGTAGCCAGTGCAAGACACATTCTCGTAGACAGTGAAGCTCACTGTTTAGATTTAAAACAGCAAATTGAGCAAGGAGCTGACTTTGCAGAGCTTGCTCGTGCTCATTCTAATTGCCCATCTGGCCAAGATGGTGGTGCATTAGGTGAGTTTGGCCCTGGCATGATGGTTCCAGAGTTCGACAAAGTCGTATTCTCTGCACCAATTAACCAAGTACAAGGCCCGGTACAAACTCAGTTTGGTTATCATCTTCTAGAAGTAACAAGCCGTACTGACTAATTGACAAATTGATTTCAAAAAGCCGCTTCACAGCGGCTTTTTACCATCATGCAATTACTAGGCTCTACTACCTCACCTTTTGTGCGCCGTATTCGGATTTGGGCGACACTTAATAACCTACCTATTGATTTTATTAATTTGGATATTTTCTCTGAGCAAGACAGACAAACCATGATAGCTCATAACCCTGCCAGAAAAATTCCTGTATTAATCGACCATGATTTTACCTTATGTGATTCCAACTCAATTATTCGCTATCTACTAGAGAAAGCTGATCAGCCGTTACTTAGCTGGTAGCAAGAGAACTACTTAACCATTATCAATGCCTGCAATGATTCACTGGTAGAAATTTTACTTTGTCAGCGTTCAGGGTTTGATACCAACAGCGACAAACTATTTTTTAATTTACAGAATGAACGAATTGTTGAAACATTAGCCTATTTAAATACTCATTTATCGGAGCCAGTATTTAAAAGCTGTGAATACCTCAACATCAGTTTATACTGCTTACTAGATTGGATCCGCTTCCGCGAATTAACTGATTTTAGCCAACTAGAAAACTTAGTTGATTTTTATCATAAATTCGCCGATAAAGCGGCGGTACAACAAACAGATCCACGAATATAAAGATAAGGGTTACGCAAATGAGCGATATCGAAATTGAATCAGAATTAGTTAGCTTTGTAGAAAAAGTTCGTTTGAACGAATCTATGTGGGCACTGGGTGCCGAAGATGGTGGTTTTGTTGTCTGTGAATCAAACCAATTTAGCGACACAGATGTGCTATTACTTTGGGGTACTGAAGACGCTGCAAAAGCACAATGTAAAGATGAGTGGCAAGACTATACCCCTGTTGAAATTGGCCTAGATGAATTTCTTGATGAGTGGGTTGAAGACCTTAACGAAGATGATGCGCTTGTTGGTTTAAACTGGAACGATGATCAAGTATGCGTTGAAATCGAACCGGTTGGTTTAGCTAAAGCTCTCTGCGATTAATCGCAATCCTTAAGCTTATAACGACACGGCCGTATTTATGGCAGTGTCGTTAAGCTGGAAACTTGATACTTATATTGATTTTAACAATAGAACCACTATTACTTGCAATCAATGCCTTGCCTAAATCGCTTTTAATTCCAACTGAAGCTCGCATCTTGAGGTGGTTTGGGTATATCAGTTATACTCTTCGACACATCTTTATTATCAAGGTATTAGGTTGAAGTCCCATCTTGGTCGTAGGCCCTTTTCGGCCATGGAATTACATACCCTGTATAATGGTTACATTTATGGTGATCAGCGTTTAGCACGTGAACAAGCTAAGCATTGGCACTTTTGGCTGCCTTTATTTGCCTATTACACCGGTGCCTACAGCGATGAAATTGGCCATTTAACCCTTGATAATATTGTCACCCTTGATGGAATTCGCTGCTTTGATTTTCATACACATGGCAAGATAAAACCCCGCTATGTGCCTATCCACAATGCATTACTCGATGCAGGACTTGACCAATACTTAGGCTATTTAAATGAGCAAAATCAGCAACGACTGATGTTTGATTTACCCGCTAAATCTGGTCGCTACAGCGAAAAAGTACGTATTTGGTTTTCGGGTGAAGGTGAACGCGCTGGTTATTTACAAAAGTGCGCTATTCCTACTGTTGATCAGCAAGGTATGAAAACCGCGATAAGCAGCTTACGGCTCAACTTTGAACAACAAGTGCGAATTCATGCACTGCAAGCCAACTGCAAAGACGCCTTTAACTACTTGCTTGGTTTTAAAGATTTCAACGAGCAACGCTTTGCTGATATGCAGTTATTAAATACCGTGCTGCAAAACATACGACAAATAAACCCGCAACTGCATTGGCAGCGTTTCATTGACCGCCATAATTAACTGACAAACTTTGTTACTAACTATTTATTACTGTTCAAATTAAAACCTGATAGCATGGTGATTCGCCCCTCATAGCAGGTGCCTTTCTAACAACAAAAAATCAGGGATACTTATGTTCTTAAAAAGCCTATTAACGGTGAGTGTTGCACTTGCTGTTAGCTCTGCCCATGCCAATGAATATGTTATCGAAAAGCTTGCCAAGCCTAGCTCACAACAAGTAGAACTTACGCTTGATCCTGCCAAAGACAATTTTTCTGGTCATACCGAAATTGCTTTAGAGGTTCTAAAAGCAACGAATTATATCGAATTAAACGGTATTGATTATGCAGTAAGCATGGCGAAAATTTTAGGTGCAGAAAACTGTGACCTAAGTGCTGAAATGCTAAAAACAGGCAAAGTTAAATTCGCTTGTGAAGAAAAAATTCAGCCAGGTAAATACACTTTAAAAGTTGATTTTACCGCACCTTATAACCGCCAAAGTGTTGGTTTATATAAAACTTTAGATCAAGGTACACCTTATCTTTTCACCCAATTTGAAATGAGCGATGCGCGTCGTGCATTCCCGGTTTTTGACGAGCCAAGTTATAAAATTCCATTTCAGCTAACTATCACAGCGCCAACATCACAAAAAGTGTATGCCAATACACCGGTTTTAAAAACCAAAGTTGATGGCGATATGACAACGCACTTTTTCGACAAAACGCCACCTATTCCTTCGTACTTAGTCGCTATGGCTGTGGGCCCGTTTGAAGAGCTTGAAATTAAAGGCATGCCAATCCCTGGCCGTGTACTGACTCCGCAAGGTAAAATTCACCTTGCTGATTACGCAAAAGAAAATATGCCGCGTGTGTTAAAAGCCCTAGAAGATTATTTTGGCATTCCTTACGTATACAAAAAGCTAGACTCAGTGGCAGTGCCTGAGTTTCCATTTGGCGCAATGGAAAACGCAGGCCTAGTGACTTATCGTGAAGACATTTTACTAGTAGACCTTGCAACAGCAACGCGTAGCAAAAAAGAGCGTAATGTATCAATCATTGCCCATGAGTTAGCGCACCAGTGGTACGGTAACCTAGTGACTATGAAGTGGTGGAATGATTTATGGTTAAACGAAGCATTCGCAAGCTGGATGGCAGCGAAAATCACTGCACAAATCAACCCAGAATTTGAGTCGCACTTAGACTTACCACAAAACCATGTGATGGCACTAGATGCGCGTCTAAGTACTAAACCTATTCGTAAGCCAATCAAAACTGAAGCTGATATCATGGATGGCCTTGGCCTTGCCTACAGTAAAGGGAGTGCGGTTTTATCTATGGTTGAAAACTGGATTGGCGAAGAGGCATTCCAGCAAGGTATTCGTGCTTACTTGAAGAAATTCTCGTATAAAAATGCAGAAGCTGCTGATCTATGGCAAGCACTAGGCGAAGCGTCTAATAAAGATGTGGCAAGTGTTCTTAAATCGTTTATCGAACAGTCATCTTTCCCACTTATTAAAGTAACGCAAGATGGTAAGAAAATTAATATCAGCCAAAGCCGCTTTGTAAATGCTGGCGTTGATGCACCAGCACAACTTTGGAATGTTCCGGTTGCAATTAAGTATGGTGCAGGCGACAAAGTTAAAACCGCAAGTGTACTGCTGAATAAAGAAACACAGCAACTGACTCTCGACTTTGAACCTGAGTGGATCTACCCAGATCAAGGTGCCATGGGTTATTACCGCTGGGTATTAGATGATGCTCAGTTTAATGCCCTGTTAGAGAACGCTGCTGACAAGCTAACGGTACGTGAGCGCTTAGCGCTACTTTCTGCGGTTGATTCATTACTTGATGCAGGTGTTATCTCTGCGGCTCACTTAATGCAAACTTTAGAAGCCTTTGTGAGTGATGCTCACCCATTAGTAGCAAACACAGCGTTAGGTTACCTTGCTTCTCAAAAACGCGTATTCGAAGACGACAGCAACCGTGACTTATGGCCTAAGTTTATCCGTAACAGCATTGCACCTGCTGCTAAACAATATGGTTTAACAGCAAAAGCAGGTGAAGATGCAGCTGTATCGCAATTGCGTGCGCAAGTTATTGCCCGTTTAGGTTTTGATGGTCAAGACCAAAAAGTCATTGATACTGCAAAAGCACAAGCGGCACTGTACTTAAACAACCCTGAAAATGTTGACCCATATTTAGCCTCAACTTACTTAAACCTTGCGGCTTACCATGGCGATGCGAAGTTACTTAAAAAGTACAAGCAAACCTTTAAAACCACCAAAGATCCACAAGTGCGTACTAAGATGCTGGCAGCGATGGGTTACTTTGGTAAACCTGAGTTACAAAAAGCGGTTCTAGAGTACAGCTTAACAGATAACGTAACAGCCTCTGATATGCGTACGTTATTAGGTGGTTTAGGCTATGGTAAAGAACGTGAAGCACTGTTTATTGAGTGGATTTACAACAATTACGATGCCATCACTAAGAACTTACCGCCGTTCTTTGTACCAAACTTACCGTTCTTCACGACGGCAAGCTGTGATGCGAAAAGCCTAGAGAAAACCAAAACCTTCTTCAACGATAAAATCACTGAAGTACCAGGTTATGCACGTTCTCTTAGTAAGCTTGAAGAAAGCATTAATGATTGTATTGCACTGAAAAACCGTGAGCTAAACTCGGTGAATAGCTTCCTTAAGCGCTAATTAAAGCAAATGCAAAAAGGGCCACAATGTGGCCCTTTTTTATTGCGCTAAAATAGCAGTTAACTTAGTTATAAATTGCTCAGCAGCGTCAGGTGAGGTGACTTTAAATGCAATACCATAATGAATGGGCTGTGCACTTTTATGAATGCGAGTTGGAAAACGGGTCATTTCACTTATTACATACAAATGCCAGTTTGCGCTGTTTGTAATTTAACCGTGAGATTGAACCATCACAAAAGCGTCTTAAATCAAGCCACTGTGATACCACTTCAGGCTCAGTCAAACTGCGCTTATGAACTCGGTTATTAACCGCATAAGCCACAGTGTCTTTGTCAATTAAAGCAAAGTCTTGCACCGACTCAGGTAATCTAAATAAATCACTAACTTCCTCAGTTTGCGGCGCAAAGCGTGCAACCCAATGTTGGTTGTTTTTGTTATAACTAAATAAATAACTGTTTGTGTGCTTATCAAAAATTAAAGTACGGCCAATATCACCGGCAATGACACGCGGTTTAGCAGCTGCAACACGAGTGTATTGCAATGTATGCGGCTCACCTAAGATAAACATGATCAGGTCTTCATCAGCGCCCCAAGCGTGGTAGCCAACCGGCTCAATCCATTCAAAAACTCGGCTAGCAACAGATTCTTCTGCTAATGGATACTGCCATAACTTTTGCTTGCCATCTGCTTCAACCACGATTGCCGACAAGGCTTGCTGATTTGGCATCAGCGTAGGCGAGTATTCACTGACAGGCGTGTTGGTGATATTCACGCTGCTCTTAGATGTAAAGTCATAAAACGCAATATCGGTTTGTGACTGGCCATTTTCGTCAACAACCTCATGGGTATAGTAAAGCCCTGTATCAACTAAAAATGGCTGATTATTATAAGCTTTATCATCTGTTACTCGCGACACCTGCATACCATATGGGGTGTCTAACTCGGCAAGTAATATTTCGCTTTTAGGCATCGCTGCATGTACGTGACTGGTAAAAAATGTCCCTGCTGCGACGAAAAGTAAAGACGAAATCAATTTCATGTTGTTCTCTCGTTTTAATTTTTATCAGCCCATGATAGCGTTAATTAATCCGCCAGTCACTTGACCTTACCATGCTCGACCTTTATAACTAGGACGTGTTCGTTTTTTATCAGTTTCTACTGATTGATTTTATGCACGATAATACCAATCGAGCTAAGTAACTGACCATTTAACACGCTAGAATGGTTAACAATTCAAGTCGACTGGTATCAACAATAACGAGAATAATTATGTCAGCTAAACACCCTATCATCGCTATTACCGGTTCATCTGGGGCGGGGACTACTACAACCACCAATGCGATTAAGCACATTTTTAGAAGCTTAAGCATTGATGCAGCCTTCATCGAAGGCGATAGCTTTCATCGTTATACACGTCCAGAAATGGATAAAAAAGTCCGTGAAGCACAACAAGAAGGCAAGCATATTAGCTACTTTGGCCGAGAAGCTAACGATTTTGGCGCCCTTGAGGAGCTTTTTTATCAATATGGCGAAACCGGGCAAGGTAAAATCAGACGCTACTTACATACTTTCGACGAAGCGGTCCCTTATAACCAATTACCGGGCACCTTTACCCCTTGGCAAGACTTAGAATCAAATACAGATATCTTATTCTATGAAGGTCTACATGGTGGTGCTGTCGATGAGAATCATGATGTTGCTAAGCATGTCGATTTATTGATTGGTATGGTGCCTATTATCAACCTTGAGTGGATCCAAAAGCTCATTCGTGACACCTCTGAACGAGGCCACTCTCGTGAAGCGGTAATGGGCTCTATTGTGCGCTCGATGGACGATTACATAAATCATATTACTCCGCAGTTTTCGCGTACTCATATTAACTTCCAGCGAGTGCCAACGGTTGATACCTCAAACCCATTCAGCGCGAAAGATATTCCTTCTTTAGACGAAAGCTTTGTTGTTATTCGCTTTCGTGGCATAGATGACGTCGATTTTCCGTACTATTTGAGCATGATTGAAGGCAGCTTTATGTCTCGTATCAATACCCTTGTGGTACCTGGAGGCAAAATGGGCTTAGCTATGGAGCTTGTGCTAACGCCGTTGATCAAAGATATTATTTTGAAAAAACGCGCCCTTGAAAATTTAGCCCCGGTTGACTTGCCGATTTAACTCACTCGGGTACACTGCTGACTCTGGTGAAAACAATGGAGTCGTCGGCTTGAAACAAACTTTACGTGTTATTGTTGGTTCAAAGAACCCCGTTAAAATTAACGCGGCTAAACATGTCTTTAGTCTTTATTTCCCAAATCATACCATTGAATGCAAAGGTGAAGATGCACCTTCTGGTGTGCCTGATCAGCCGCTAGGCGAAGATGAAACCCGTATCGGCGCTGAAAACCGTGTTAAGTATTGCCAAGATCACTTTGACGCCGACTTTTATGCAGCAATGGAAGGCGGCGCAGAACAATTTAGTTATGGCGCTGCAACCTTTGCCTTTGTAGTGATTGCAAACAAGCAGCAATTTAGCGTTGGTCGCAGTAGTAACCTACCGTTACCGCAACCTTTTTACGATGCCTTGCTAGCTGGTAAAGAACTAGGTGATGTCATGGATGAGGCGTTCAATACCGTTAATATCAAACAACAAGGTGGTGCTATTGGCTTATTAACCAATCACCTTGCCACGCGCGAAAGTACTTATATACAAGCGCTGACATTGGCCATGGCGCCATTTTCACACCCTACCCTATTCAACCAGTAATTAGGATAACCATGAAGTATAGCCACGTATTATTCGATGCAGATGAAACGCTATTTAGTTTTAATGCATTCGAAGGTTTAAAAGTGATGTTTGCACATTACGGCGTAGAATTTACTGAGTCAGATTATCATCATTACCAAGCAACCAATAAGCCGCTTTGGGTTGCTTATCAAAAGCATGAAATTACCGCCAGTGAGCTACAGATAACTCGCTTTACAGAATGGGCTAATAGACTCGATGTGCCAGCAAAAGAGCTTAACGATGGCTTCTTGGATGCTATGGCATCTATTTGTGTGCCATTACCTGGTGCAGTTGACTTGCTTACAAAGTTAAAACCACACGCCAAGCTAGGCATTATTACCAATGGGTTTGCTAAGTTACAACAAAAACGCCTAGAGCACACCGGTTTACAGGATATGTTCGATTGGCTAGTTATTTCAGAGTTAGTCGGTAAAGCAAAGCCTGCCCCAGAGATTTTTCAACATACATTTCAATTGATGGGGAATCCGCCAAAAGAGCAGATTTTAATGGTAGGTGATACCGCTGCCAGCGATATTTTAGGTGGTCACAATGTGGGTATCGACACGTGTTGGTTACAACACCCGGGAGTTGAGCTACCAGAGGATATTAAACCAACTTATCAAATCAATCAGTTGGTCGAGCTTGAAGCTATTTTAGGCTTATAATTCTTGATAATAGTTTGGCAAAAAAAATGACGCTTAAAGCGTCATTTTTTATAACTGTAATATGCTTGCGATTAAGCTGTCGCTACTTCTAGGCCTGGTGCTGGCATAGTCACTGGGGTATCGAATGTTGCCCATTCCCATGCTGACTCAGTCGCCATAATTTTACGAAGTAGTTTATTGTTTAAATCATGGCCTGATTTATAAGCCGTGATTTTACCTAGAATGTTGTGGCCTGTCATAAACATATCGCCCACACAGTCTAAGATCTTGTGTTTAACAAACTCATCGCTGTAACGTAAGCCGTTTGGATTTAGTACTTTAAACTCATCCAATACAACTGCGTTATCCATGCTACCACCTAATGCTAGGTTGTTAGCGTGCATATACTCGATATCTTTCATAAAGCCGAAAGTACGTGCGCGGCTGATTTCTTCAGTGAAGCTTTGTGCCGTGATATCTAAACCGATACGTTGGCGGCTTTCATTGATTGCTGGGTGATCAAACGCAATTTCAAAATCGATGTGGAAACCATCGTATGGTTCGATCTCAGCCCATTTATCGCCTTCTTCAATACGTACTTTTTCTTTAATACGAATAAAGCGCTTAGCTGCATTTACTTCTTTAATGCCGCCTTTTTGTAACAAATAGATGAATGGTAATGCACTACCATCCATAATTGGTACTTCTGAGCTGTCTAATTCAACAATTAGATTATCAATACCCATTGCCGCTACCGCCGCAATAAGGTGCTCAGTCGTTGATAAGCGAACGCCATCTTTGTTTGTTAAACAGGTACACAGTTGCGTATCACCAACGGCTTCTGGTGTTGTTTCAAAATCAACAACCGGATCAAGGTCTACGCGACGAAATACTATCCCAGTATTTGCGCTCGCAGGTCGGAGAGTAATAGTGACCTTCTCACCTTTATGAAGTCCAATTCCTATGGCTTTGACTACTTCTGCAATCGTACGCTGTTTAATCATAGGTTCGCTCACTTATAGTTACAGTTAGACGGCGAATTGTATCATAAATACATCCAGCTGCCAATTTGTTTGTTTATCGAACAAAATAACCAGTAAAAGTCTATTTAGTCAGCTTGCTTTCTAAGAAAAGCAGGGATATCGAAATAATCTCCCCCTTCTGACTTATCAGATTTTTTGCTGCTCTCAGTGCTGCTAGATACTGAGCTGCTCGTTGTACTTTGTTGTACTGGCTCTTGCTTTTCAGACGCAGATGACATGCTTACATCATCGCTGCTACCTTGACTCGCAAAGCTTGGTACATACATGCTGCTAGTTGTTTGGTTCATTGAGCTTTGTACATCAGAACCTGATGCTTTCTTAAAGCCATTATCAACAATACCAAACTGTGGACGACGATCGCCGCCTAAACCTGTTGCAACAACCGTTACACGTAACTCGTCGCTCATTTCAGGGTCAATTACCGCACCCACAACCACTGTTGCGTTTTCTGACGCAAGTGCTTTAACGTGGTTACCAACAATTTCAAATTCTTCAATCGCAATATCCATACCTGCAGTGATATTAACTAGGATACCTTTAGCACCTGTTAAATCGACATCTTCAAGTAGTGGGCTTGAGATAGCCGCTTCTGCTGCTTCTTGCGCACGGTCAGGACCAGACGCAGATGCTGTGCCCATCATCGCAGTACCCATCGCTGACATAACAGTACGTACGTCGGCGAAATCCACGTTGATTAGACCTGAACGTGTGATTAGCTCTGCAATACCTTGTACCGCACCAAATAACACGTCATTCGCTTTTGCGAAGGCATCTAATAGTGTAGTGCCTTTGCCTAAAACTTTAAGCAATTTATTGTTCGGAATTGTAATAAGTGAGTCTACAGTTTCTGACAATTCATTAATGCCTTGTTCAGCAGCTGCAGCACGCTTTTTACCTTCAAAGTCAAACGGGCGCGTTACAACAGCAACCGTTAAAATGCCTAACTCTTTAGCAATTTTAGCAACCACTGGCGCAGCACCTGTACCAGTACCACCGCCCATACCAGCTGCGATGAACACCATGTCAGCGCCTTCAAGGCTGGCACGGATAGTCTCAGCATCTTCTTCAGCAGAGTTACGACCCACTTCAGGGTTAGCACCTGCACCTAGACCAGAGGTGATTTGTGTACCTAGCTGTACAGTTACATCTGCTGATGAATTACGTAATGCTTGTGCATCCGTATTCGCAGCAATGAAACGTACGCCTTCAATTTGTTGTTTTACCATGTGCTCAACAGCGTTACCGCCGCCACCGCCCACGCCAATTACTTTAATGACAGCTTCTTCGCTGTGCTGTTCCATCATATCAAACATGTTTACTCTCCGACTTGAGTCTTAAAACTCACCTTGGAACCACTTAGTAATACGGTTCCACCAATTATTATCACCTTCAGCTTTCGACTTTTGTGCATTCATCGATTGCATTGTACGGCCGTATTGTAACAAACCAACCGCGGTCGCGTACGAAGGATCATCTACATAATCTGTCAAACCAACAATCCCGATTGGTTTGCCAATTCTGACTGGCATTTGGAAAATGTCTTCTGCCACTTCCATTGCACCCGTCATTTTTGCTGTTCCGCCAGTAATGACGAGACCTGCAGCAATTTGGTCTTCAAAACCTGAGCGGCGTATTTCTTCCATCGCCAACTCGAATAATTCTCTAAAACGTGGCTCAACAACCTCAGCTAAAGTATGGCGCGACATAATACGCGCAGGTCGGCCACCAACACTCGGTACTTCAATTGTGTCTTCGTTGCTTGCCATTTGGCTACTCGCACACGCATATTGTACTTTGAGTGACTCAGCATGTGATATAGGTGTTCTAAATATTTTTGCAATATCACCAGTCACTTGGTTACCCGCCACTGGAATAACCGCTGAATGACGAAGCGCACCATTAATATAAATGGTGATATCCATGGTGCCCCCACCGATATCTAACACGGCTACACCGAGCTCTTTTTCGTCATCTGTGAGTACTGAATAACATGATGCCAGTGCAGTAAAGATCAACTGATCCACTTCAAGGCCACAACGCTCAACACATTTCTCGATATTCTTTGCCATATCGTTTGAGCAAGTAATGATGTGCGCGCGAGCTTCCATACGCACACCGCTCATGCCAAGTGGGTTTTTAATCCCTTCTTGCATATCGATGCTGTATTCTTGTGGCAATGCATGGAGCATTTTTCGTTCTGCCGAAATAGGCACTGAACGAGCAATGTGAATGACATTTTCAATATCTTCGTCAGTCACTTCCGTGTTGTTAATTGCCACTACACCGCTTTCATTTTGGCACTGGATATGTTTTCCAGAAATACCTAAATAAACAGAGCTAATACGACAATCAGCCATCAACTCAGCTTCATCTATAGCTCGACGAATAGATTCAGAAACAAGGTTAAGGTCGTTAACGCCGCCTTTATCCATACCATGCGATACTTGGCTGCCAACACCCACAATGCTTAGTTTGTTATCTGCGGTGATTTCACCAACGGTGGCCACAACTTTCGATGTGCCAACGTCTAATCCAATCACTAGGTTTCTTTCTGCTGACTTGGTCATGCCTTACTCTTATTTTCTAATTGTTCTTCTTGCACTGGCTTCCAGCTCACTGCAAGACCGGTATCATACCGTAAATCAACAACATCGATTTGTGCATCTGCACGTTGTTCCATGCGCGGATACACGTCAATAAAACGCTGTACACGCTTTGCTTTTTCTTTGCGGCCTAAGTTCAGGCGAATGCCGTTATCAAGCCATAACTGCCACGAAAAGCGCTCAGAAAGCGCTAAACTGGTCAGCTCTAAGTTATTCACTCTGAGCATTTCTTGAAATTGACTAAAAGCAGTCCACGCCTCGATTTCACTGCCTTCTGGGCCATATAGCTGTGGCAAGCTTGTAGGTAATTTATCACTACTTGCTTGGAACACTTCGCCAGCTTGGTTTAACAGTAAGTCACTGTTCCAATGCGCTACAGCTTGATGCTCAACAACGTATACTTGCAAGGTATCTGGCCATTGCTTTCTGACCGATGCCGTTGCCACCCACGGCAAGCCTTGTACTAAGCGTTGCACATGTTTTACGTCTAATTCAAAAAAACTCGATAAGTCGGCTTTTTTTATTGCACCAATAATTGCTTTTTCATCAGTATATTGGGGTTGCCCAAGTACTGATAAGTGCTTTATTTGTGCGTCTTTGTTCTCTACCAACCAATCTGAGACGCCTGTAGTGATTTTTACTAATGCAAAAATCACTACTAGAAAAAAGCTCACACCAAAAATCAACGACCAATTTAGCTGCTGTTTTAATTGTTGTGCTTTTTCTAAAAAAGGATGCATATTAAAGGGTTTGCTCCAAAATGCGAACAACTAATTGCTCAAAGCTTGCACCATTAGCTTTTGCTGCCATTGGTACTAAAGACTTTTCTGTCATGCCTGGTACCGTATTTACTTCTAATAAGTAAAAGTTACCTTGTTGATCACGCATTGCATCAACACGACCCCAACCACTTGCACCGACTAAATCAAACGCTTTTAATGCCATATCTTGCAACAATTCAGTTTCTTGCACAGATATATCTGCAGGGCAATGATACTGAGTTGTATTCGATTGATACTTAGCTTGGTAGTCATAAAAACCATTTGGCGTCGTCATCTCAATGACAGGCTGAACATCTTGCCCTAGTACAGCAACAGTAAATTCACGGCCAGTGATCCATTGCTCAACAAGCACTTGGCTATCAAACTTAAATGCAGCATTAAGCGCAGCATCAAGTTGCTCTGCGCTGTTTGCTTCTGCCATTCCAATGCTTGAACCTTCATGTGACGGTTTTACCATCACTTTACCAAATTCATTAATAATCGCTTGGCTATCAAACTCATGGCGGCTATCAACCACTGTGTAAGGTGCTGTGCTCAGCCCCATTGCTTTAAATAAATGCTTACAACGTACTTTATCCATCGCAAGCGCAGAACCTAAAACATCACTGCCTGTATATGGAATACCCATAAACTCAAGTGCACCTTGAATAGTGCCATCTTCACCACCACGACCATGAAGGGCAATGAATACACGTTCAATGTTTAATTCTTTTAATTGCCATAACGGCTGATCTTTCGGATCAAAAGCAATGGCATCAACGCCAGCACTTTGCAAAGCATTCAATACAGCTTGGCCTGATTTAAGAGATACTTCTCTTTCGGCAGATGTGCCGCCGAAAAGTACCGCTACTTTGCCAAATTTATCACTTAACTGGCTCATACGTTTACCTGCTTTAGTTGTTCAATAGACAACTCGGTTGCTGCTAACTTTTTCACTAACTGGCCTATGTTACCAGCGCCTTGTGTTAAAACTAAATCATTATCTTGCAGTGTATTTGCTAGGACACCGGCAAGCTCAGAGTTACTAGCAACATGTAATGGCTCTTTACCACGCTGGCGTAAACTACGACATAAACTCTTGCTGTCGGCCCCCACGATTGGCTCTTCGCCCGCTGAATACACATCTAGCAGTAATAACTGATCAACATCAGCCAGTACTTTGACAAAGTCTTCGTATAAATCACGGGTTCGACTATAACGATGCGGCTGATAAATCATCACTAAACGTTTATCTGGCCACCCTTCACGAACCGCCGCAATCGTCGCCGCAACTTCTGATGGGTGATGGCCATAATCATCAACTAACATGACATTGCCGCGCTCATTTTCAAAGCTTCCGTAATGCTGAAAACGACGACCCACCCCTTCAAATTTTGTTAGCGCTTCTAAAATTGCATGGTTAGCGATGTTTTGATCTTTAGCGACCGCAATCGCTGCAGTCGCGTTAAGCGCATTGTGCTTACCCGGCATATTAAGCGTAACAGCTAGGCTTTCACCTTGCTTATTTACAACATTAAATGAACAAGTATTCGCTGTTTGGCTAAAATCAACCATGCGATAATCAGCTTCTGCCGACTCACCATAGGTAATAACAGGACGCCCAAAACGAGGGATCAGCTCTGCCGCAACCTCAGAGTCAATACACACCACAGCTAAACCATAAAACGGTAAGTTATGAATGAAATCAACATAGGTGTCTTTCATTTTTTCTAAGCTACCGCCGTACGTATCCATGTGATCTTCTTCAATATTTGTGATCACAGATACCATAGGCTGTAAATGTAAGAATGACGCATCGCTCTCATCAGCTTCTGCAATTAAAAAGTCACTTTTACCAACCTTGGCATTACTCCCAGCGCTGTTTAGCAAGCCTCCAATAATAAAGGTTGGATCAAGGCCTGCTTGTGCATAAATGCTCGCGATTAAACTCGTGGTTGTTGTTTTACCATGAGTGCCTGCCACTGCAAT
Organism: Pseudoalteromonas sp. 0802; assembly: GCF_013350085.1. NCBI lineage: Bacteria > Pseudomonadati > Pseudomonadota > Gammaproteobacteria > Alteromonadales > Pseudoalteromonadaceae > Pseudoalteromonas > Pseudoalteromonas sp. 0802. Next base: position 202,784 of record NZ_JABVXE010000005.1, read on the forward strand.
ACCGTGGCGAAAACGCATTAATTCAGCCAACATTTCTGCGCGGCGAACAATTGGAATACGCGCCGCTTTTGCTGCTTTAATCTCAGGGTTTTGCTCGTTAATCGCACTTGATACCACCACCACGCTGGCATCTTTTACATTGTTCTCATCATGACCAATAAATACTTCTGCACCCACTTTAATTAAGCGCTCAGTCATCGCACTGTGCGCAATGTCTGAACCTGTGATGCGGTAGCCTTCAAAAGCAAGTACTTCGGCAATACCACCCATGCCTGCGCCACCAATACCCACAAAGTGGATAGTGTCGATACGACGCATTGCAGGACGAGTGCTGTTTTCTTTTATCGTGCTTTCTTTCACTACTAATCTCTTCTATCTGCTAGTTGCTCACAGCGTTTTGCAACATTGGCTGTGGCATCTAAAATAGCAAGCTGTTTTGCTTTACTTGCCATTGTTGAAATTTTTTCTGGTGCATTTACGTAAGGCGTTAATAACTCAACAACCGCCGCTTGGTTAAACTCACTTTGCTGCATAATCAACGCAGCTTGCTCAGTCACTAAATACTTTGCATTGGCAGTTTGATGGTCATCTACAGCATGCGGAAAAGGCACAAATAAGGCCATTCTTCCTGCTGCCGCAATCTCACTCACCGTTAATGCACCAGCACGGCAAATTACCAAATCGGCCCATTGATATGCACTATCCATATCATCAATAAATTCAGCAACTTTACTATTTTCAGTTAATCCTAACTGTTGATAGCTGGCAGTCACATTCGGTTCATTATTTTTACCCGTTTGGTGCCATATATTAAGCGTTGTTAGCGCTGAAAGTTCACTGAATACAGCAGGTAAAGTCTCATTTAGTACCTGTGCACCAAGTGAACCGCCTACCACCAGCACATTAATTGGTGTCGTTGTTTGCTTAGCAGTGACATTAGCGACACTTGCTCTGACTGGGTTACCGACTACTTCACATTGTTCTTTTGCAAAAGCCGATGGAAAAGCTGCCAGCACTTTGTTTGCAAACTTCGCTAGCCAGCGGTTACTCATGCCTGCAACAGCATTTTGCTCATGAATAACCAAAGGAATTCCTAAGCTCTTTGCTGCAATTCCAGTAGGTCCGGTCACATAGCCCCCCATAGCAAGAACAACATCAGGCTTTTGAGCTTTTAAAATTTTACGTGCTTGAAAAATCGCATTCATCACCATAAAAGGTGCTTTAATCAGGCGTTTAATTCCATTTCCGCGTACACCTTTCACATTAATAAAATCAATCTCAATGTTGTGCTTAGGTACTACCGTTGCTTCCATTCTATCAGGCGTGCCAATCCAGCTAACTTGCCAGCCTTGCTGTTTTAAAAAGTCAGCCACGGCAATACCTGGAAAAATATGGCCACCGGTACCACCTGCAACAACAAGTAATTTTTTACTCATCGTTTACCTCCACGTGAGGTTGCCTGCTTAGTCGCCATCTTTGTTTCAAAATCTATTCGCAAAAGTACACCTGTTGCTATGGTCATAATTAATAAGCTAGAGCCACCGTACGAAATAAACGGTAGTGTTAAGCCTTTGGTTGGCAAAATACCGGCACTTGCACCAACATTTACCATGGTTTGAAACGCAAACCAGATACCAATAGCAAAGGCAAAATAGCCTTCGTACTCTTTGCCACATTGCAGCGCTTTTTGACCAATTAACAGGGCTCTGAATACAAATACAGCAAGCACAATCAAAATACTAAATACGCCAAAAAAGCCGAGCTCTTCACCAATCACTGCAAAGATAAAGTCATTATGTGCTTCGGGCAGGTATTGTAGTTTTTGTACACTATTACCTAAGCCTTGACCAAACCAACCACCTTGGCTGTACGCCATTAGCGATTGTACTAACTGATAACCTTTACCGAATGGATCTTCCCACGGTTCTAAAAAGCCTGTTACACGAGCCATACGATATGGTTCAGCGATAATTAGCACTACCACTGCAGCAATACCCGTTAAGATAAGGCCAAAAAACTGCCATAACTTAGCACCCGCTAAAAATAACAAACCAACTGTCGTCACAAACAATACAACCACTGTACCTAAGTCTGGCTGCATCAAAATCAAAAACGCATACACACCAAATACAGCTAATGGCTTAAAGAAACCTTTTAAGTTCTCTTGTACTTCTTCACGTTTACGCACTAAGTAACCAGCAATGTAGCTAAAGAAATACAGCTTGGCGGCTTCAGCGACCTGAAAGCCCACTGGGCCAATAGGTATCCAACGCTTTGCACCGTTCACTTCACGACCAACAATCAGCACCAAAACCAGCAAACCTAAACCCAGCAACAATAAATAGGCGTTACTGCGCTTCCACCAATCCATAGGCACGTTAGTGGCAATCCAAAATAAGAAAAAGCCCATAATTAAGAACATGCCATGGCGAATGATAATGTGATACGGATTATCAAATAATCGCTCTGCTGTTGGCATAGAGGCACTGGTTACCATCACAAAGCCAACGCCAATCAACATCAACATGCAATACAATAACGGCACATCATAAAGTTGCGGCGATTGTTTTGGTGTTAATGCTTCACGGATGTCAGCAAATGCAATCATACTGCCTCCGCCAATACGCACTGCGCAAAGTCATCACCACGTTGCATATAATTGTTATACATATCAATGCTGGCGCATGCTGGTGCTAATAAAACGATATCGCCACTGCAGCTTAAGTTTTTTGCTAGTTGCACAGCTTCATGCATGTTAGTGGTTAGGTGGCCTTTTTCAGTTAGAGCCACTAACGCTTTAGCATCTTTACCAAAACAAACAAGCGCTTTTACTTTGTTGTTTAAGTATGGCTTTAGGGCATCTAAATCAGCCCCTTTTGCATCACCACCGGCAATCACAACTAATTGCTTTGCTTGACCTGCTAAGCTTTCAATCGCAGCGATAGTTGCACCTACATTGGTCGCTTTTGAATCGTTAAAGTATTTTACTTCATTAATTTCAGCAACAAACTGACAACGGTGTGCAAGCCCAGTAAAAGCACTAAACGCTTGCTGGTAATGCTCTTTAGCAATATCAAACGGGCTCAGCAATGCCATCACCGCTAAGGCGTTTTGTTGATTGTGTGAACCAACAACATTTAAGCAGCTTGCTGGTAACACCGGCTTACCGTGTGCTGCAAAGTATTGCTCACCTTGATGTTCAACCAAGGCAAAATCTGCATTAGCGAGCGCAAAGCTCACTTGGGGCTGCTTTGCAGTATGCGTTGCCACATCAATGGCATTAACTACCGCAAGCTCAGAGCCGTTATAAATACTTTGCTTAGAGTCAATGTATGCTTGGTAGCTTGGATAACGATCGAGGTGATCTTCGCTAACATTCAATACACAGGCACTTTTCGCTTTTAAGCTGTGTGTGGTATCAAGTTGAAAACTCGACAGCTCAAGTACATACACATCATAGTCTTGCGATAGTAAATCAAGTACCGCAGTACCAATGTTGCCACCGAGGCCAACTTTATAACCAGCCGCTTTAAGTACTTCAAACGCCAATGTAACTACAGTCGACTTACCATTTGAACCAGTCACCGCAACAATTGGTTTATCGGTTAATCGGGCAAAAAGCTCAACGTCACCAATCACTTCAACACCTGCATCAATCGCTTTTGCTACTGCAGGTGTCGCGAGGCTTAGACCTGGGCTGATGATAATAATGTCATTGCTGGCTAAGTCTGCCTGCTCTAAGTCACCAAAGTGAGTCGTTAACTCACTGGCATGCTCATTTAGCCAATCAGCACCCGGCGGCGCTGTGCGGCTATCAACAACAATTGGCTTAATATTCTGAGATAATAAAAAACGCACAATGCCCAGACCGGTTACACCGAGTCCGAGCACTGAAATTTGTTTGTTTTTAATCTCGTTAATAACTGTCATTTACCTGATCTTTAATGTCGCAAGGCCAGCTAGTACTAGCACGATTGAAATAATCCAAAAGCGCACAATTACGCGCGGCTCAGGCCAACCCTTTAATTCATAATGGTGGTGAATAGGCGCCATTCTAAAAATACGTTGACCACGTAATTTGTAAGAGCCCACTTGTAAAATCACCGACAATGCTTCCATTACGAACACACCACCCATGATGATAAGTACCAGTTCCTGACGAACCAACACCGCAATAATACCCAAAGCACCACCGAGTGCTAATGAGCCTACATCCCCCATAAATACCTGTGCTGGGTAGGTGTTAAACCATAAGAAACCAAGTCCAGCTCCCACAATTGCTGTACACACAACCACAAGCTCACTGGCGAGTGGCAAATGCGGAATATGTAGGTAGCTTGAGAAATTAACGTTACCTGTTAAATAAGCAATAATAGCAAGTGCTGCCGCCACTAAAATGGTTGGCACAATCGCTAAACCATCAAGGCCATCTGTTAGGTTTACCGCGTTCGACGTACCTACAATTACAAAGTAAGTCATCACAATATAAAACAACCCTAGCTGTGGTAACACGTCTTTGAAAAACGGCACAACTAATGAGGTTTCGCTGCCTTGCTGCGAGGTAAAATAAAGCGCACTGGCAACCACTAACGCAATCACTGATTGCCAAAAGTATTTCCACTTCGCAATTAAGCCTTTAGGGTCTTTGCGGATCACTTTACGGTAGTCATCAATAAAACCAACTACACCTAACGAGCCCACAACAAATAAGGTTGCCCAAACATATTTATTTGAAAGGTCTGCCCACAGTAATGTGCTGGTAAAAATCGCTCCTAAAATCAAAATACCGCCCATAGTTGGCGTGCCTTTTTTAGATAGGTGTGACTCTGGACCATCGTGACGAACCACCTGACCAATCTGCATTTTTTGTAATGCACGAATTAGCTTAGGGCCAAAATAAAGTGAGATAAGTAGTGCTGTTAAAATACCTAAAATCGCGCGCAGCGTTAGGTAAGAAAAAACATTAAAACCACTGTAATACTGTGTTAAATACTCGGCCAGCCAAACTAACATGACGATACTCCATTGTTGCCATTTTGCTGGCTATTTACTAAATCTGTGACCACAAGCTCCATACGAGAACTGCGCGAACCTTTTACAACAACTGTGGTTTTTTGCGTCGATTGAGCAAGTTCACTTTGTAATTGTTGTAATAATTGTTCACGGCTTGAGAAGTGGCGGTTTGGCTTTTCAAATACATCACTGGCTGATTTGCTTAGTACGCCTAAGCTATAAAGTTCATCAATGCCTTTTTGCTGTGCGTATTCACCGACTTGTTGATGATAAAAACGTGCTTCTTCACCAAGCTCACCCATATCACCTAACGCAAAAATACGACGCCCCGGCATATCACTTAATAAATCAATTGCCGCTTTAACGGATTGCACATTCGCGTTGTAGGTATCATCAATAACCGTCAATGTGTCTGACACTTTAAGGACGTTTACACGACCTTTAACTGCACCCATGGTTGCCAGCGCCGATGCAACACTTTCGAGGCTTACACCCAGCTCAGTGGTTAACGCGGTGGCTATTAACGCATTAGCAATATTATGTTTGCCCGGTAATGCCAGAGTGACAGGTACTTTTTTATCTTTATTACAAAGCACAAAAGAAGCTCGGGCTTGCTCATCAAGCACCACATCTTCTGCCCAATAATCTAATTGTTGGTTAGTAGAAAAACGTTTTACGTTGCGATCAGTTAATTTATCAAGCCAAAAATCGGCATAATCACTGTCGCAATTAACTACGGCAACACCATCTGGCTTTAAGCCGTCATAGATTTCGCCTTTGGCCGTTGCTACACCTTGTAGTGAGCCAAAGCCTTCTAAGTGAGAAGCTGCAACATTACATACCACAGCAACATCAGGTTTCGTCATTGCTACTGTGTATGCAATTTCACCAATGTGGTTGGCACCTAATTCAATCACCGCATATTGGTGCTGTGGCTCAAGACGTAATAACGTCAGTGGTACACCAATGTCATTATTAAAGTTGCCTTTTGTTGCCAGTACTTCACCATGGCCAGATAAAATCGCCGCACACATCTCTTTAACGGTCGTTTTACCCACGCTACCTGTGATAGCAATTGTTTTTGGTGCAACCTGTGCCATCACAGCTGCGCCAATTTGGCCAAGCGCAATTCGTGTATCACTGACCACAAACTGCACAATATCGACATTAACAGGACGCGCTACGATGGCAGCTATCGCGCCTTTTTCTTTTGCTTGCGCAACAAATTTATGACCATCAAAATTAGGCCCTTGTAGCGCTAAAAACACTTCACCGTCGCACAAAGTACGGGTGTCAGTGTTAATATTTTTTACCGTTTGATTACCACCTTGGTAATCTGTTGCTAGAACTTTAGCTAGCCAATCAAAATCCATAGGGATCATAACTGCGCCCCTTGCGATTTTTCTTTTAATTGTTGTTGTACATATTGACGATCGCAGAAGTCAATTCGTTGGTCGCCAATAATTTGATAGTCTTCGTGGCCTTTGCCCGCAATTAAAATGACATCATCAGCACCTGCTTGCGCAATGGCATAACTAATAGCCTGCGCGCGGTCTGCTTCACAATGTGCGCGTTCAGGCTGCTCAAGCCCTGCAATCACATCAGCAATAATTGCGTCTGGGTCTTCACTTCTTGGGTTATCACTGGTGACAATAATACGGTCTGCATTAGCTTCAGCAGCTTTTGCCATCATCGGACGTTTGCCTTTATCACGGTCACCACCACAGCCAAACACACAGCTGACGCCACCTGGAACATGCTTTTGCAATGCTTGTAATGCTAGTGCTAACGCATCAGGAGTATGGGCATAGTCAACAATACAAGTCGGTTGACCTGGCGCACTAAATGCCTGCATGCGCCCAGCAACAGGCTGCAATGATTTACACCCTTCAACGAGTAAATCAAGTGGGTAACCCATACCTAATAAAGTAGCCATTGCAGCGGCTAAATTATATAAGTTGAACTCGCCAAACAGGGTGCAATTAACTTCAGCCTGTCCCCAACTGGTATCGAACTTCGCCGATATACCTGCATTATCATATGTTACATCGCTGAAATAAACAAAACGCGCATTTTTAGGCGTTAGGTTTTTATGGCCGTAACAAATTAGGTTATTGAAGTCGTATTTTTCTAACCATGCTTCAACTTGCGCATCATCTTGATTAAGCACCACAAGCTCAGGCATATGGTCACGCATTAACATCAACTTCGCATCACCATAGGCATCCATCGTGCCATGATAATCTAAGTGGTCACGCGAAAGGTTAGTAAACACAGCGGCTTTAAATTTACACTGATCAACACGTTGCTGAACTAAGCCATGAGATGAGACTTCCATAGCCACAACATCATGCTGTTCTGTTACAAGTTCAGATAAAATACGCTGTAAATCAACGCTCGATGGTGTGGTGTTTGCAAGCTCAGTCAGGTTATCAGGGTGCCCATAACCGAGCGTACCAATCACAGCCGCACGTTTATGACAGTGCTGTGCTAAATGCGCGATCATCGCTGTGGTCGTTGACTTGCCATTGGTGCCTGTCACACCCACTAAATCCAACTGCTTTGATGGTTGCTGGTAAAAAGCAGCTGCAAGTGCAGGCAGCTTTTTCGCTAAATCGGTAACTAAATAAAGTGGTTCAAAGTCACTTTCGAACTCACATAAACGGTCAGCAATAACTGCCACCGCACCATTTTCAATGGCTTTTTCAATAAACTGTCCGCCATCAAGCTGATGACCTTTTATGGCGACAAACACATCGCCAGCTTTTACATCTCGGCTATCAAGACGTAGTTGATTGACCACTAAACTATTGGCCTCAACATCAATATGATTAAGAATCGGTTTTAAATCACGCATCGTTATCTTTGCCTTCTACGTACGCAACCGCATCTTTGTCCGGTGCAACGTTTAGAATTCTTAAGGCATTGGAGACAATCTCTGCAAATGCAGGACCTGCCGTCGCACCGCCGTAATAAACATCTCCACCCGGCTCATTAATCAATACTACTACCGCTAAACGCGGGTTGCTTGCAGGTGCGATACCAGCAAAATAACCAACGTATTCGTCACCGTAACCACCAACAGCGGCTTTTTTAGAAGTACCCGTTTTACCTGCAGCACGATAACCATCAACATGAACTTTTTGTGCAGTTCCACCTTTCTCAAACACGCTTTCCATCATGTGAACAACAGCTTCAACATCTTTTTGTTGAAAAACGCGTTCACCTTCTGGTACCGACTCTTGCTTAAGTACAGTCAATGGGCGCATAACGCCGCCAGAACCTAACATGGCATAAAAACGCGCCATTTGTGCGGTACTTACTGCTAAGTTGTAACCAAATGATAGTGCGGCAATTTCATGATCAGACCAGCGGCGATTTGGATAAAATAAACCACTGCTTTCACCAACCATGCCCGTACCACTGTCGCTGCCAAAACCAACTTTTTGATAAAGACCAACAAAGTAATCTTTTGGTAACTCTTGGCTGACCTTAGTCACACCCATATTGCTTGAATACTTTAAGATCTCTCTTAAAGTCATCTCACCATGATTACGAGTATCTTGCACAAGGCTTCCACCTACTCGCATCCAGCCAGGGTAAGTATCAACAATTGAATCCGGTTGAATTACGCCGTAGTCTAAACCAGCTAAAATGGCTAGCGGCTTAACAGTTGAGCCAGGCTCAAACAAATCGGTGATGGCACGGTTACGACGCTTATGCGGCGCAGCATCTGATAAGTTATTTGGGTTAAACGATGGGCTATTTACCATAGCCAACACTTCACCGGTTTTAACATCCACAACCATGGCTGAACCTGAGGTCGCTTTGTACGATAACACCGCTGATTTCACTGCCTTATAAGCAATTGCTTGAATACGTTGGTCGATACTTAAATGAATACTCTCTGGCTCTACACGCTCACGCTCATCAAGAACTTCTACTTCACGGCCTTGCGCATCTTTACGAATAGTACGCTGACCTTCAACACCGGTTAACGCCTTTTCATAAAGCTTTTCGATCCCCTCAATACCATGACCATCAATGTTAGTAAAACCAATAACATGAGCTGTCACTTCACCGGCAGGGTAATAACGTTTTGACTCATCAAGTAAGTGGATACCTGGTAAACGAAGATCACCAATATAGTTAGCTACAGCAGGGGTAACCTGACGTTTTAAGTAGACAAAACGACGCTTTGGATTATCACGAAGGCGAGAGTTAACTTTACTTGGGTCAATACGTAATACATCCGCAAGTTCACGCCAGCGAATATCATTATTGTAATAAGCGGCAATACGTTTATCTAACTCAACAGTATTTTCAGCAAGCGCTTGTTGGTCTTCGCCGTTTTTGCGAGCTTGACGAAGAACCTTACTGATCAGTGATTTATGTAGCGCTTTAGGATCAGCATACACACTCACTACAGGCACACTCACTGCCAATTCTTTGCCATTGCGATCGAAGATCATGCCACGCTGCACATGTTGTTTTTCAACTCGCACAGTACGTTTATCACTTTCTGAACGCGCTTTATCTGGCTCAATGACCTGTAAAAAAGCGGCACGCGCAACCAGCGTCATAAAGACTAGCAACACCACTGAGCACACGAGCAAAAAGCGCCATGTTATCAAGGTATTCGTTGGCTTTTTCCCTCTGCTTCTCATTGCAGTACCACCACCTGTTCGTCTTGGCTAGTTGGCCGTTTCATTTCTAATTGCATGGTTGCGACTTCTTCAATACGCGCATGCTGCGAATAAAATTCTTCTTCTACAAGCAAGTAACGCCACTCAAGATCAAGTTCATCGCGCTCTTGCAGTAATTTATCTTGTTCAATCAATTGTTGACGCGCCAGATGTGTCACTTGAACCACACTCAAGCTCGAAGCAAGGATCACAACCAACAAGGCCAAGGTCAGCTTATTAGCTCCTAGGCCTTTAAAAATCTCTACAAATAAATTGGGTTGGCGATGTGTCGCTTTAGCTTTCATTACAACCTCTGAGCAACCCTTAACACAGAACTACGTGAACGCGGATTTGCTTCTATTTCCGCCTTACTCGGCTTAATGGCTTTACCCACTGCCTTTAACGTCAGGTTTTTATTTATTTGTGCGTCAGTCAAAGGCAGACCTCTGGGTATCGCCTCTCCCTTACTCTGTTTTTTAATAAACTGCTTAACAATGCGATCTTCTAACGAGTGGAACGAAATAACGACTAAACGTCCACCTGGTTTTAAAACGTCAACAGCGGCTTGCAGTGCAGTTTGAATTTCTTCAAGTTCACTGTTGATATAAATACGGATCGCTTGGAATGTACGTGTAGCTGGGTGTTTGTGTTTATCTTTCACTGGCACCGCTTCATCGACTAACTCAGCAAGCTGCTTAGTGCTTGTGATTGCAGTGTGCTCACGTGTTTCAATTATTTTATGAGCGATACGGCGACCAAACTTTTCTTCGCCGTAGGTTTTAATCACATGGGTAATATCTTCAAGTTCAGCTTCAGCTAGCCATTGTGCAGCACTGCGACCACTGGTTGGGTCCATGCGCATATCAAGCGGGCCATCTTTCATAAAGCTAAAACCGCGTTCAGCATCATCAAGCTGTGGCGAAGAAACACCGATATCTAACAAAATACCGTCAACTTTACCGATTAAATCGTTATCTTCAGCAACTGTTTTAAGGTTTGAAAAACGAGTGTGGGCAATCGAAAAACGTGCATCATCAGCAAACTTTTCGGCGGCTTTAATAGCTTGTGGATCTTGGTCAATTGCTTGTAAACGACCTTGCTCACTTAAACGCGCAAGAATTTGCCCAGAGTGCCCACCGCGACCAAATGTGCCATCCATGTAAATGCCTTCGGGTTTAATATCCAAAGCATCTATGGTTTCGTCCATCAGTACAGAGACATGTTCAAATTGCGCTGTCATTAGCTATTTTTTGCCTTTTTATTATTGTGGTTAGAGTGAGAAATTATCGAACTCAGGATTCGCCTCAAAATCGCCTAGGCGTTCAATTTCAGTATCTTGGCGCATTTGTTCATGCCAACGATCTTCATCCCAAATTTCAAACTTGTTCATCAAGCCAACCAACATGATTTTTTTTCCAAGTTCTGCATGTGCGCGTAACGACGGCGCCAGCAAAATTCGGCCATTTTTATCTAGTTGATACTCTGTAGCGTTACCGAGCAGCATACGTTGCATACGGCGAGCGCGTGGATTCATGTTCGAAATCTTTAATAATCGTTCTTCAATTTCGAGCCATTCAGCTAGCGGGTATAACCACAAACAAGGTTCATTTAAGGCCACAGTGCAGATAACCGTTCCCTGATCTTCAGACAAGATCGCATCTCGGTACTTAGTCGGTACCGCAAAGCGTCCTTTATCATCCAAACTCAGAGAGCTCGCACCCCGAAACATAACTTGCCTTAAAAATAGGTTGTTAATCGTTAATGATTATTTCCGATCCAGTTTGATCCACTAAAAACCACTTTTTACCACAGTGCTCCAGTTTAGGGCTTGACAAGCCATTTTGTCAAGTAAGCAGATCATCATAAGCGCCTTGTGAAGCCAGAAAAAATAAGGCCTCAAGCAAAGCCTATGAATTACGTGGGAAAAAGTGGAAAACATCGAAAAAAAATATTTTTTCAATTTTCTTGGCGATGTATTAGGGAAAAATGGTTAATGAATAACCAATGAATAATTACAAAATTATCGAATGTTGTAATTTTTACTTAATCACCCTGCAAGAGTTACGGGAAACCTCTAATTATCGCCATTTAAATATATCTAACACATTGAAATTTAATGATTTCACCATTTGGTATGAAGGTTGCGATAGGTTAGCTACCAATTAAATGGCAATTTTTAAGGAATGATTATGACTACCGCAACTTCAAAATCGAACTCAAGCACACAAACTAATAGCAGTGCAAACTCGAACGCGGCTCAAGTAGAGGCGCCATTCACAGAAAAAGCAACTGAAGCAGCACATCACGCTGTTGATGCACTTTCAACTCGTGCAGCAAGTGCTGAACATAGTGTTCGCCAAGGTGCATCGAGCTCTGCTCAAACGCTTTCTGAAAAGCAAGCTGTAGCACGCGCTAAAATTAATGAGTACAGTGGTAAAACTCGTAAGCTTGCATCAGAAAACCCACTTGCAACAGCAGGTATTGCCTTTGCTGCAGGCATGTTAGTAACTGCTCTTATTCGTCGTAAGTAATTGTTATGCAGTCTTCTCAATCTACAGATGAGAAAACGCAAGATGCCACTGAACAGCCGTTAAACGCTGATCAGTGGCAAGATCATCTTGCTAAATTATCTGATTACGGCAAACAGCTATACATTGACTACCGCAAACAAACTGGAACTTGCAAACAACTTGCAGCTGCTGAGTGGCGCTTATCAACACGCTCACTCGCCTTAACGATCATCCTACTCGTCTGTTTTGCAGGCGGCTTGGTGCTGCTATGGGCTGGCTTACTTGCCACTGTTGGCATCGCGATATTTAGCTTTAGCCAATCATTGTGGTTAGCCGCTATTTCACTGATTGCATTACAACTGCTATGCCTTGCATGGCTTTGGAAAAATATTGGTTATGTAAGTAGTAAGATAGGCTTTGATCACACGCTAAAAAGCGTTCGTCAATTATTTAATATTAATAAGGATGAATGATGTTAATTGATTATTTTATTAATAAACCACAGCACAGAGTGACTGAACTAAGCCAACAAATGGATCTACAAGATGAGCTTAAACGTCAACACCATCAAGCATTCAAATACCGTTTAAAACGCTTTGCAGTAAGTAAAGTAGGTATTGCCAGTGCCTTCACTGCGGGAATGGGCTACGAAGCATTTAATAACTCAGACCACAAAGACGGTAAATTGAAACAAGTCAGCCGCTTCAGCTGGTTACTGCGTTTGTTGTGATCTTTATCATGTAATGTTTGCTTTATACTTCTCTTTGCCAGCTATTTTCATTACCTTAAACACAAACGAGCAATTTGTGAGAATGTAAGGTGAAAAAAAGGATTGTATTAACAGGCGGCCCTGGCGGTGGTAAAACAACAGCCATCGATTTATTAAGACGTGAGTTTTCAAAACAAATTGTCGTGGTGCCAGAGTCTGCGACCATGCTGTTCAGCGGTGGTGTAGAACGTGGTGATGCAATTCACCTTATAAAAGCTCACCAACAAGCTATCTTCAGCTTACAAAAACACCTTGAACATATTCAGCGAACCATGCACCCAGATCGTTTAATGCTTTGCGATCGTGGTAGTTTAGATGGGCTTGCCTATTGGCCCGGTGAGCAAGATGAGTTTTTTCAGTGTTTAAACACCAGCCTAGAAATCGAACTTAACCAATATGATGCGGTGATCTTTTTTGAAACGGCAGCTAAGTCTGGGCAAAGTATTCATTCTAATAACCCTGTTAGAAACGAATCTGATCAGCAAGCTATTTTGCTTGATGACAAACTACAAGCTGTTTGGTCACAGCACCCTAATTTTAATTTAGTGAAAAGTTCAGAGTCATTTATTCAAAAGGTGATGTTTGGCATCGACACTATCCGCAAGGTCATGGATAGTTATAACTAACAGCTTAATAAGTCATTAAACTGTTAGTTATCAAGGTCTATTAACCACGATTATGTGGTCGAGCGTAGTCTATATCAGGCCCTTTTGGCACAACTTGAGTTGGGTTGATCATGGTGTGGCTAAAATAGTAATGACGTTTTATATGATAAAAATCAACGGTCTTACTTACACCTTCAATTTGATATAACTCACGCAAATAGTTGCTGATCGCCGGATAGCTCTCAATAGTACGCAAATTACATTTAAAGTGGCCCACATAAACACTGTCGAAGCGAATTAAAGTAGTAAATAAACGCCAGTCGGCCTCAGTCAGTGTCTCACCGACTAAATAACGATTAGCAGTTAAGCGTTGCTCAATCTTATCTAGAGCGGCAAAGAGATCATCAAAGGCTTCCGTGTAAGCTTCTTGCGTTGTCGCAAAGCCTGCACGGTACACCCCATTATTAATGTTGTGATAAACAAACTCATTAACTTCATCAATTTCAGAGCGTAACGATTGCGGATAAAAGTCGCGTTCATTACCTGTTAGGGCATTAAACGCGCTATTAAACATTCTGATAATCTCAGCAGATTCGTTGCTAACAATACGCTGCGTTTTTTTATCCCAAAGCACGGGAACCGTAACACGACCTGAATAATCGGCTTTGTTACGCGTATAAATCTGATGCATAAATTCGCTATCGAAAAGTGCATCACCGGTGCTGTGATTGTCTTTATCAAAGGTCCAGCCATGCTCTAGCATGTCAGGACTTACAACCGACACACTGATATAATCTTCAAGGCCTTTTAAATGGCGGAAAATCAAAGTGCGATGAGCCCAAGGGCAAGCTAAAGAGACATAAAGATGGTAACGATCTTTCTCAGCTTTAAAGCCCGCATCACCACTTTGCCCTGCACTGCCATCTTCGGTAACCCAGTTACGTAACTGGGCTGCCTCACGTTTGAACTCACCTTGATTGTTATCGGTGTCGTACCATTTATCTTGCCATTGGCCATTTACTAGTAATCCCACAATAACCTCCTATAGTGTGCCAAATTTACCTAGCTGATAGTCACGCACTGCTTGCTGTAACTCAGCTTGGGTTGTCATTACAAACGGGCCCATATGAGCGATTGGTTGCTTAAGCGGCTCACCGGCTAGAATTAACGCCCCTGCACCAGTTTGCGAGTTAAACTCAATGTTGCTGCCAGGCTCTAAAATCAATAAGCTGCCTGCTTTAACTGGGCCGCCCTGTTCAGTATGAATTTCTCCAGTATGGATATAAATCATCACCTTAGTTTGCGCTAATGGTGCATGGTAAAACTGCGTACCAGCCGGTAAAGTTACATCGGCAAGCATGCCATCAGCTGCGAGGTCTTGTAGGCTTGATACCTGCTCTTCACCGGCAAACTGCCAGCTTCCTGCCAACGCTTTAAGCTCAACACCTTGCTCATTTTGAGTCATTGGTGCTGGCGCTTCAGTGGTATCTTGATAACGTGGTGCTCTGAGTTTTTCAGCACTTGGCATATTGAGCCAAATCTGAAAGCCGTGCATGCCTTCTTTGGCATCTGCTAATGGCATTTCACTGTGGATCACACCAAAACCGGTACTCATCCACTGCACATCACCAGCGCGAATCGCTTTTTTATTACCCATTTGATCTTGGTGCTCAAAGCCACCTTTAATAATATAAGTAAAGGTTTCAATACCACGGTGAGGATGCGCAGGAAAGCCGCCGATAAAATCACTGTGATCATCTGACTTAAGCTCATCGATCATTAAAAAAGGGTCTAAATACTTGCCATCAAAGCCAGGAATACGACTGATATTTACGCCGTCACCATCTTGTGTGGCATGGCTATTTAATTGTTGAATCACTTTCATAACTTTACTCCCGTAAATTGTATGAAATGATTGTAGGCGCTAATTTAACTAACAACCATGAGTAAAATTAGCGCTAATCATTCTATTTTTAAGAATGCTCATTTTGTTGTCTGGTTAATCTATCAGCCACTGTAGCACCCCGCTCTCCAACTTCTTTCTCTGGCCCTATGGTGCTATCGACTAAAGTTTGTTGTTCAGCACTAGCATTAATGGCCGCACCAAAAATGATGATGTATGCGCTGATATAAAGCCACATCAACATGATCACCACACCACCTAACGAACCATAAGTTTCGTTATAACTCGAAAATTGCGATACATAATATGAAAAACCGATTGATGCGATAATCCACAGCAACGTGGCAAGTATTGAACCTGGGGTGATCCAGCGCCATTTGGCGGGCGTTCTATGCGGTGCATAACGATATAAAAACGCTAAAGCACAATTAAAAATAATGGCTAATAGCGGCCAAGTAATAAGCTGAATCATTAAATCGATAAGCTCAGTTAGACCAACTAAATTAAGCACTATTGGCAAAATACCTATGATCAATAACGCCACCAGCGCAACCACAATAGCACCTAACGAAAATAAAAAACGCACCACTAATGCCATAAAAAACTGGCGCTTGTTACGCTGATGGTAGGTAATATTACAGGCAGTGATGAGAGCTTGGCAGCCTTTACTACTACTCCAAACTGTTAATAACAAGGTCCCTATGGCGCTGACACTTAATACCTTTTGTGATTGCTGAGTGATGCCACTTACTTGCAGCAAAATAATGTCGCGGCTACTTGCAGGTAAAATGGCAATCACTTTATCAAGCTGATCATAAATATCGGTTGGCGAAGCAAAATAAGCATACACAGAGACTATGGCCGCCAGCGCAGGGAAAATCGCCAACAAGGCATAAAACGCCACACCTGCCGCCACGAAAGATAAATTGTCTTGTGATAGGTTGTGATAAACCCGCTTACTGATATCCCACCAACCGCGAATTGGGATCTCCATCGGTGAGCGAGCGTGGTAACCACGATTGTCCTTACTCATAAACGACCTAAAAAATTGCTTTAATCACTCTCAAGCTGCAAACAACTTGCCAGTAATAATGGCGTCTGAATTGCATTAAACTATGCTTATAAAAACAGTATAAAGGTCCATGGAGCGGTGCGATGAATTATTATTTACTTATTAAAAATCAATTGGCTAGTTTGTTTACACCGACAGTTTCAGTAACATCGCAAGCAATCCCTGAGAGCTTATCTTGGCAAGACTTAAACTCTCAAATTACGCAGTTTTTACATACTACATGGCAAATGTTACCTGCACTGACACTCGGTATTGTAGCCATCATGATTTGCTACTTATTAGCTCGTCCTTTATCGTATTTATTAATAAAACCGCTTGGCTTTGTCAGTGAAAGTAAACTTTTACATGTAGTGACGAGGCGCTTTTTTAGCATCATTATCATCTTGTTTGGGGTGTACTTATTTTTGCGTCTTGCAGGGCTTACCAGTTTTGCTGTAGCGATTATGAGTGGGACTGGTTTAGTTGGGCTTATTTTAGGCTTTGCTTTTCGCGATATCGCCGAAAACTTTATTTCAAGCATGCTGCTTAGTGTACAGCGCCCTTTTCGTATTGACGATGTTATCGAAGTTGATGGTCGTTTAGGGGTAGTTAAAAAGGTTACAGCTCGCGCCACCACCTTGGTTGATTTTGATGGTAATCACATTCAAATTCCCAATGCGACCGTCTATAAAAATGTCATAAAAAATCTCACCGCAAATCCTAAAATGCGGGGTCACTTTAACGTTGGCATTGGCTACGATAATGACATTCGCTATGCCCAACAATTAGCAATGAAAGTGGTTAATCAAAACCCTGCTGTAATTAGTGATCCGCCAAGCCAAGTGTTAATTGATTCATTAGGCTCAGCGACTCTTAATCTAACCATTTATTTTTGGGTCAATAGTAACGAACACAGTACTATCAAAGTGGCCTCACAATTAATGCGAGAGCTGGTCAATACCTATTTAGCAGAGCAAATAAGCATGCCTGATGATGCTCGCGAGCGAATTATTTTAAATAGCGAAAACGAGACCGAGCAGCCAAACAATAGTGTAAGCGCAGAGCCAAAAACAGCAAAATCACTCGACGACCATAGCCTTGATGACGTTAGTAGTGATGCCGATGATATTCGCGAACAAGCGGATCAATCTCGCGATCCAGAACAAGGTAGCAATATAATTTAAAGTACTTAAGAGCTAGGTTTCATCATTAGGTTTATCTTGCATAGCGTGTTTAAACCCTTTGATTGACATCCCTAAATCGCCACCTATTCGGGATAATTTTTTTGTGCCAAATAACAGCACCACAATTGCGGCAATAATGGCTAATTGCCAAACACTAATTCCTGCCATAACAACCTCATTTAAAAATAAAAGCGCCCTTACAGGCGCTTGTAAAACACTAAAATTAGAAACTAGCGCGAACACCCAAGGCAACTTGAGTACCAAAACGCTCAAGGTAACTCACTTGGTCTGTACGCTTGGTGTAACCCCAATAACGCTCATTCGTTAAGTTCGTTGCTTCGGCAAACACTGTGAATTGATCACTGATGTTATAGCTCATACTGGCATCTAACTGACCATAATCAGAGATCCAATAAGGGCCACCCCACGCATCAGGATCTGACAAGAATTTGCTACGCCAGTTATACGCTAAACGTGCTTGGAAACCATATTGCTCATAGTAAACCACGGCGTTATATGAGTTCTTCGACATGCCTCTAAATGGCAAACCTGATTCTTTTAGCTCTGGCTCATCGTAACTACTGTCAACATAGGTGTAGTTAAGCTGAAAGCCTAAGCCATTGAAAGGTTCGGGTAGTAAGTTTTCTAGCGACTGCTGATAAGCAAACTCAGCCCCTTTAATAGTTGCACCATATTCACTCTTACCTGGGTAAGATGCAAAGTAACGCACACCTTCGATTTCAACTGGGCTTTCGACGTAATCGATAAATGATTTCAGGTCTTTGACAAACACCCCGCCACTTAACGAGCTACTGTCTTCAAAGTACCACTCTAAGGTCATATCGGCTTGATTAGCTTCTTCAGGTGTTAACGACGAATCACCCATAGAAAGTTGTGGTAAGCCTTCACGATAAGTATCAAAGTTTGGCGCAAGCCATGGACGTAAGTAGCTTAAAGATGGGCGGCTAATCACTTGTGCCGCAGAGAAGCGGTAAATCAAGTCATCAGTAATGCTAAGCTTAAAGTTCATACTTGGTAAAATATTGCTGTAATCCCCTTCAAATGATTGCTGAACGGTTTCGCGCCAACCATTTTCAAGTGGTTTACCATCTTCTTGTAAGTCAATTAACGATAGATCATAAACCGACCCTTTAGAGCTCACTTCTGTTTGTGAACCGCGAATACCGACGTTTAACATATACGGCATATTTGCAAGAGTGCTCTCGAGCGTCACTTGCGCATACGCGGTTAGAACTTCTTCGGTTACCTCATAAGTGCCCGATGAATTGAGCGATGCAACAATACTCTTATCGGTTGCTTCAGCATTAATTGAGCGATAATAAGCAAGTAACTTATCGTAATCGAAACTTGGCCATGGCTCAGGTGTTATGCTACTTTCGCCCTCTAAGAAGTTATCGAAATTCGCCTCTACAAACACATCACTTGGGATTTCAAAGAGGTTAAAATCACCCACATTCACTACGGTGCTGTCATCAAACTCATAACCATCGCGCTCTAAATATTGACCACCATTACTAAATTGGCTGGCATTTTTTGATGCATATTCAAGCTGGCTCTTCGTTTGTTCAAGGTAAGTTAAACCAAAATCAACACGGGTCACTAAATCGCTTTCTGGCACAAATGTACCGGTAAACTTAAAGTCATTAACCGTGTCTTCAACCCCAGTACCTGTATTACGGCTATAGTGAGCACCATAAGATTGATCCGCAGTTAAGCCCGGCGATAAGGTCACATCTGGCAGCATATTACCTGTGGTGTAATCAATCCCAATTGAATCTATAAAACCACGCGCAACAATAAAGCGGTTATCACCCCCGTTTTCGTTTTTCGCTTTTGAATGGGCAACATCCACAGCCAGTGTTAGGCCATCCATTGGATACCATTTAGCATTAAGGGCAAACTGATAAGTATCGGTTTTACGTGGGTTGGTTAGGTTGAGTAGCTCCACCATGGTGTTACCGGTTTGCGTCATTGATACTACACGGCCTGTGTCATCAAATTCTGCATCAGTAAACACTGGCGTGCCTGGCGTCCAGCTTTCATCATAGTTAACAAAACCGATTTGATAACGATGACCATCGGTGTTGTAACGTGAATAAAGAGCATCAAAGTTAATGTCTAGGGTATCTGTTGGGCGCCATTGCATTGCTAACGTCGCACCGACGCGTTCACGCACATCCTGCGCGTTGGCAAAATACATGTAACTCGGGATTTTTGAGGCAAATATTTCACTTTGCCCATCAATTTCTCCGTTGCCGTTCATGTCGACTGGCACACCTGCGCTGTCTGCCCCCCAACCTTCTTCTTCGTCAAAAAAGCCGCTTGCCGAGTATGTGTCTGCACGTAAGGTTTTCTTAGAATACGCACCCGAGAAAAGTACACCAAAAGTATCATCATTAAAGTTGTCACCGATGATGAATGAAGCATGCGGGTGTACATCGCCTGTTCGCGATTCATAAATCCCTTTTGCTGAAGCGCTCAAGGTAAAGCCATCTTGGTCTAGTGGTTTACGCGTTTCGATATCAACTACCGCACCAATGCCCCCTTCAATTAAGCGTGCTTCTGGCGACTTATACACTTGTAGTGCCCCCACTAACTCTGAAGCAATGGTGTCAAAGTTAAAGTCGCGGCCTGAGTTTTCAGAAGCCAGTTTACGACCATTCAACGTGGTAATGTTGTAGCCGCCACCTAAACCACGCACTAAAATATTTTGCCCCTCACCGCCATTACGAGTAATGGTGATGCCCGGAATACGCTGCAATGCTTCCGCTAAGTTTTCATCGGGGAACTTACCGATGTCATCAGCGACAACGACATCAACAACCGTCGTTGCTTCTTTCTTTCGAAAGTTTGATTCTTTAATACTGCTACGGATCCCTGTAACTTCAATAACCTCAACATCCTCTTCGACCTTACTATCGTTTTCTTGTTGCTGGGCCGTCGCAGCGAAACTGACTGATGAGGCCAAAATCGAGCTTATCAGCACGCTCAAATATGTTTTTCTAGTTGTTGTTGCCATGATGATTTCCTGTTTTTAAATGTTCAGATTTTTTCACCATAAAAATGGTAATGAGTAAGGCCTTATATTTAATCTATAACAAAATGAAACAAACTGGCAACAATTAATTACCTAGTGAAACTTTCGATAGTTACGAATTAAATTTCAGAGACAGCAAAAATGGCTTCGCATGCCTTTAAAGATGGGGGGTTAATTTCGAAAGTTACGATAATGATTTTTTCTGAAGATTTTCTTTTCGGTGGGGAGATTCGGTTTTTACGAACAATAAAAAAGGCGGCAAAAGCCACCTTTCAATAGTTCTATTTAACTAGAGAGTTAAACGGTAATGACTTCGATACCTAAGCTCGTTAATGATTCAACGAACTCTGCTGGCATATTTTTGTCGGTGACCAGCACATCGATTGATTTAAGCGGCAATACATTATACAAAGCACGCTTACCAAATTTACTTGAATCAGTGACTGCAATGACTTTATCTGCGCGGGTGCACATGGTGCGATTCAGCATTGCCTCGGGCTCATAATGAGTGGTGATCCCTGCTTCTGAGTCGATACCATCAACCCCTAAAATAACCTTTTTAAAGTTATATTTACTAAGTGCTTGCTCGACTTCATTTGAGTAAAAAGACATTGATTTCTTTCGCAATTGCCCACCCAGCATAAACACATTTGCATCTTCAATATCTGCCAGTACATGGGCAATATTAAGGCCGTTTGTCATCACAGTAAGGCCCTGCTTATTGGTTAATGCTTTGGCAACTTCTTCTGTGGTGGTGCCAGAATCAATAATTAAAGAGTCGCCATCATCAACCAAACTTGCCACAGCTTTCGCTAATAACACTTTCACTGCGTAGTTTTCGTTATGCTTATCTTTTACCGAAAGCTCTTTAGCCAATTTATCGCAGGCAATTGCCCCACCACGTGAACGGACAACTAAGCCACGTTTACCGAGCTCGTTAAGATCATGGCGAATGCTAACCTCCGAAATATCAAAGGTCTTTGCGAGATCTTTAACATTTACTTTGCCATTTTCCTCAGTCATCAGGACGATTTTTTGTCTTCTTTCTATTGTGGTTAGCATAGCTGGCCTGTTGTTTTAATAGCTGCTTTCAAATTTGTAGTTCAATATTACACAATTTACAGTTTCAAAGCCAAATTTAGTTTCGAAATAAAATAAAACTTTCAAAACTTACGAATTTTGTTTTATGATTATTTCACAACAAACTTCTTTGGTGACAAAAATGACAACACAAAGCTCACTGTTAGAGCAAACAGAACACACCAATCGCACGCAATTACTGCCTATGATGATTATAGGTGGCTTGTTTTTCTTATTTGGTTTTATAACCTGGCTTAACGGCTCCTTGATCCCATTTTTACAAATGGTCTGCGATCTCAACCATATTGAAGCTTATATGGTGACACTGGTGTTTTATATCGCCTATACCGTGATGGCACTGCCAAGCGCTAAGATTTTGCAAATATTCAGCTATAAGCATGGTATGTCGTTTGGTTTAGGTACCATGGCATTTGGTGCACTGTTGTTTATTCCTGCGGCACAAATTCAGGCTTACTGGTTGTTTTTGGTTGCCTTATTTACTTTAGGTAGCGGCCTTACCTTATTACAAACCGCTGCGAATCCTTACATCGTGCTTATTGGCTCTAAAGACACAGCAGCCGTGCGCATTAGCATTATGGGTATTCTCAATAAGAGTGCTGGTGTGGTGGCTCCATTGCTCTTCTCAGCGATTGTATTTAGCGACATTGCCAACTTTAGCCCAGAAGCTCTGGCTCAATTAAACAGCATTCAAAAGCAATTACAGTTACAAGAACTGGCTAATCGTTTAATTACTCCTTACCTTGTAATGGCAATCGCATTAGCAATATTAGCGGCGTTAATCATGCTGGCCCCGCTACCTGATATTGAACAACCAAAAACCAGCAACAACAGCGAGAGTAAATCAGTCCTGCAATTTCCACACTTAGTTTTAGGCGTGATAGCCCTATTCTTTTACATAGGTGCAGAAGTCATTGCCGGCGACACTATTGGCCTTTACGGCAAAGAACAAGGGGTATTGCAGTTCGCAGAACTCACCTCTTACACCATGGGCTTTATGGTGCTAGGTTATGTTTTAGGTATCGTATTAATTCCTCGCTTTTTTAGTCAGCAACAGGCGCTGATATTTTCTGCGTTAAGTGGTTGTGTGTTTTCACTTGGTATCATTTTGATTGAACCGCAACAAACTGCGATTGCAAACGTAGTGCTCTTTTGGCTTGCTGATAACAGTTTTCCAGATACCGTGTTATTTGTTGCATTACTTGGCTTATCGAATGCGCTGGTATGGCCGACCATTTGGCCTATGGCCCTTGCAAATCTTGGCGATAAAACCCAAACCGGCGCGGCATTACTGATTATGGGGATTTCAGGTGGTGCGCTATTGCCTTTGGTATACGGTGTATTTGCAGAATATACGGGCAATGCACAACAAGCTTACTATCTGTTGATCCCTTGCTATGCGTTTATTCTTTATTACGCACTGATTGGTCACAAACTAACAAGTTGGCGTAAGTAACGACATGGGCAGGCTTAGTTGTTTTAATATTTAACTAGCCTGCAATTTTTCTGATGTGAAATAGCCCAGTAGCAAAAATTCACGCACGGTAAAAATACACTTATAAATTAAGTACTCGTCATGCTTATCAGGGCTCACTTCTGAAAGAGATAAGGCTTGCTGCGCTATTATGCGCTGTTGCTGCAGTGAAGAAATAGTAAATAATCCTGTGAGTTTATCTGCTAATTGCGACGATGAAAGAGCACCTTCTGCAATCAGCTCTGCGCCTTTTAAGCATGCCGTACGCTCAGTCGTAGTTAGTGTATTTGCTAGCATTAAATCTGTGAAAGCGACTAAATTAAAATACAGCTGTTCATTTGGCTCCAGTTCCAAAATAACCGCCTGCATTTGCGTGACCACATCCCGGTGAGCCGCTGTTTTAAGCACCTCAAAATGATTGTCATCCACTTTATCAAATAGCTGAGTCGCAGCCACTGGCGTAATAGCCGCACCGAATAATGCTGCTAAACATTTAATAGCATTTCGCCTTTGTAGATCAGCCATTGAACACCCCATTTTGATAATGTCGTGCAGCATGATCGGCGGCTCTTGCAGTAAATGCCATATAGGTTAACGAAGGGTTCTGATAACCCGACGAGCACATAAACGAGCCGTCAGTGACATAGACGTTACGCACACTGTGAATTTGGTTGTAACGATTAAGCACTGAGGTTGTAGCATCATGTCCCATGCGCGCAGTTCCCATTTCGTGGATGGCTTGCCCCGGCGCTGAGCCTTTATCGTACGCTTGTACATTTTGATAACCAGCTTTGCTGAGCATCTCGACGGCTTGCGCTTTCATATCCTCGCGCATGCGCTGCTCGTTTTCAGCAAATTGACAATCAAAATTAACTAAAGGTAATCCCCATTGATCTTTTAATACCGGATCTAAGCTCATTTTATTACGATGATAAGGCAGGCATTCACCAAAGCCTATTAATGCAACTTGCCAAGGCCCAGGTTTGGCAAGCTCTTCTCTAAAAGCCTTACCAAAGCTAAGTTCTTTAAAGCCCCGTCGCCAATCTTTGCGTGTTGCGTATCCTTGATAGCCATAGCCGCGAATAAAGCTATGCTGCTCACTATCATCAAGGTTTCGAAAACGCGGAATATGAAAGCCTACGGGTCTGTCGCCATCATTAAAGTCATCAGCAAAGCCCCTAGGCTCGCCAGTTGCGCCAACCCTAAAATGGTGATCCATGAGGTTATGGCCAAGCTCTCCACTATCGTTCCCTAAACCATTAGGAAAACGTGCAGAGGTTGAATTTAATAACAAGGCTGTTGTGGCTACCGTTGATGCACAGCAAAAAATGATGTTCGCTCGCTCGATACGCTCTTTTTTAGATTCAGCATCAATTACTTTCACACCTGTGGCTTGCCCGCTATCTGGATTGTAAATAATCTCTTTGGCAATGGAGTGAGTCTGAATAGTGAGTCGCCCAGTACGCATCGCTGCAGGTAAGGTCGAGGCTAAACTACTAAAATAACTACCGGTTGGACAACCTCGCATACAGCGGTTGCGCTTGCTGCATGGAGCACGACCTTGCTCAGGCTTGGCCTTAGTTAAATGCGCAACTCGCCCGATGGTGAGGTGACGATTAGAGTAATGAGTCAATAAACTTTGTTTAAGCTGCTGCTCTACGGCATTAAGCGCAAAAGGAGGTAAGTAAGGTCCATCTGGTAGCTGAGCTAAGTTCAGCGCTTCGCCAATAACCCCGATGTAGGCTTCGACTTTATCGTACCAAGGCGCTATATCTTTGTAGCGCACAGGCCAATCTACGCCGAGACCATCTTGTTTGTTGGCTGCAAAATCTATATCACTGAGGCGCAAGCATTGCCGCCCCCAAGTTAATGAGCGCCCACCAAGATGATACCCTCTGATCCAATCAAAACGCTGAGATTCTTGATAAGGGTGCTGCAAATCATTCACAAACCAGTGTTTTATTGATTGCTTAGTGGCATAGCCAGTGCGTGCTTGTTTAGCTTGATTCTGTTTTTCTAGTAGGCTGGGCCTGTCGCGAAATGGCAGTTGCCAATCATCTTTAAAGGCAGTGATATAGTCTGTACCGTGCACAACCTGCCTGCCACGTTCCAGTAACAGTACATTGAGCCCTTTTTCGGTTAGTTCTTTAGCAGCCCAGCCGCCAGTAATGCCACTGCCAATAACAATGGCATCGAATACTTTTGCCTGCATTCTCACTTAACTTTTAAAAGATTTGCTTACCCGCACAGATCGTTGCTTGAACAGAAAAGTCTTTATCGAGCAGGGCAAAATTGGCCTGTTTACCTACCGCAATACTGCCTATTTGCTCCGCTTTATTTAAAAACTCAGCGGGTACTAAACTAGCCATGTTAGTTGCTTCGACTAGGCTTGCGTCGGTTAGGTTATAAAAACGTTCAACGCCAACTTCCATGGTTAATGTACTGCCCGCTAAAGAGCCGCTCTCAGTTCGCGCAACACCTTGCTCAACCACAATAGGAAGCTCACCTAAACGGTAGCGACCATCTTGTAAGCCTCCGGCGCTCACGCAATCTGTGATCAGAGCAATTTTATCTGCCCCTTTTAAACGGTAAACCATGTTCATGATGCTCGGGTGCAAATGAATACCATCAGGAATAAGCTCAACCATGGCATCGTTGTCCATCAGTAATGCGCCAGTACAGCCGGGATCACGATGATGAATACCGCGCATACCATTAAAAATATGCACACCACCGCAGGCACCATGAGCAAGAGCTTGTGTTGTTTGCTCAAAATTAGCATCTGTATGACCCAGCATCACACGCACACCTTTATCGGTGATATAGCGGATCATATCGGGCGATTTAAGTAGTTCTGGCGCTAACGCAAATGAGCTTAAGCAACCTTCACATGCGGCATAAATTTCATCAAATCGCTGTTTAGTAAGCTCTAAAAAAAATGACTCGTTATGCGCGCCTTTATGCGCTTCTGCAAAGAATAAACCTTCGTTATAAGCCCCTAGCAACTGCGCCCCAGCCAAGCCTTTTTGATAGGCACTCGCCATATTTTTATAAGCTTGAATTGAGACGTCCCAGTCTGCAGTCACCGTTGTGCCAACAAAACCCGTTACGCCATGCTTTGCTAAAGAACGAGAAATAGTCTCTAGTGATTCTGGGGTGCCGTCCATAATATCGCAGCCTTCACGGCCATGAATATGTAAATCGATAAAGCCCGGAAATAAACTGTGCTCACCTAAATCTATTACCTCGATCTCGGGCGCTATTTGCGTGGTAATGGCAGTAATTTTACCTTGCTCGACCAAGACCACATGATCGAGTAAAACCGCATCAGCAGTCACCACTTTTGCGGCTTTTAAGTAATAGCGATTAAGATGCGTTGGAATTAGCATGAACACTTCCTATTATTGCAGCGCCTCTTACGCCGCTAGAATCACCAAATTCTGCACGCTTCACGTCGGGCACGGCAAAACCTGAAAATAAATGAGTTTGAATTGCGTCAGGGAGCTTTTCTACAATTGCATCAATGAGCGACAACCCCCCCCCAAGCACGATAACTTCTGGGTGCAAACTTTTACTAATGGCAGCAAAGGTTTCGCCAAGAATATCTAAGTAACAAGCGAGCACCTTTAAGGCTTGCTCATCACCTAGTTTAATATCGTTTGCCCATTCAATCGCAGATTTAGGAGATTGCGTAATATGTTGATACAAGGTTTGTACACCAGGCCCAGCAATATAACTTTCGACGCAGCCATTTAAACCACAGCCGCACTTTAAAACTGGCAGCTGGTATTTTTGTTGTAAATACGCAGACAGTGGTAAATGGCCGTACTCCCCTGACATGCCCAAACCTTGATTAAACAAGGTTCCATCAATGCACATACCACCCGCCGCACCAGTGCCAACAATGGCACCGAATACTCGGCTATAACCTTCACCAGCTCCGCCATTAGCTTCTGATAAGGCAAAACATCGAGTGTCATTTAATATCGCAACAGGGCGTTTTAATAATACTTGAAGATCGTTGGCAATCACTTTGCCTGTGGCACACGGCACATTAGCCGACAACACTTTACCTTCATCATTAACGATACCTGGCATACCGATGCCCACCGCACCTTGGCAACCCGATAGCTCATCGGCTTTGAGTACCTGCTGATAAATTGCGTGCAAAAATTGCTGATAGTCATCAGTTGGCGTAGTAATACGCCAACTTTGCTGTTGCTCTAAATTATCATTAAAAATGGCGGTCTCTATTTTTGTACCACCAATATCGAGTCCGTAAACAGCCATATTTTACCCAACACTACTTAGCGAGAAGTTAATGGGTAAATAGTTACCCCTTTTACAACACGGTTAACTTCGCCCGTAGGACAAGGATTATCAGGTGTTAAACCGAGTGACATTGATTTATAAAATGCAAAAATCTGACAATAGACAATATAATACAGACCTTGCCAAACATCATCTAGCTCGACCAGTTCAGTATTTAACGCCAGCTTTTTAACCGCTAAACATTGTTGGTCATTTAATAGTTCATTAAATAAATCAGTATCATACAAACTGCTATAAAAATCACTTGAGGCCATTAACAACACTGCGGTTTTATCATTAATGATGGTTTTAGGACCATGACGAAAGCCAAGAGGGGTTTCAAAGTAACTAATTAAATCCCCATTGGTCAGCTCTAAGCACTTTAAGGCCGCTTCTTTCGCATAGCCAAGTAACGAGCCTGCCCCTAAAAACACCAAACGTTCAATATCAGTTTGCGCAAAGCCCTTGATCTCTTCAAGTTGCGTTTCGAGTAGCTGCTCTGTCTGCGTAGCCACTTGTGCAAGCTGGTTAACATCAGGGGTAAAAATACATAAGGTTGAAAGCAGCATTGAGGTGAAACTGCTGGTCATTGCAAAGCTTTCATCTAAGGTTTCTTTTGGCATAAGTACACTAAAACTATTTTTTTTAGCTGCCGCCCTTTTAGCTAATTCACCATTGTCATTACAGGTAATGACTAAGTGATAGCACTTTTCAACAACTTGCTCTGCGATATCAACCGCCGCGACACTTTCAGGGCTATTACCTGAACGCGCATAAGAAATAAGTAAAGTGGGTGTGCTCTTTTGTAAAAAACCATGGGGGTTAGACACAATGTCGGTGGTGCTAACTGCGCGCACATTTAAATCAGTTTTAGCTGTTAAGTGAGGTGCTAATACCTCGCCAACATAGGCTGATGTGCCAGCCCCCGTTAATACGATTTGTAATTCTTTTAATGCCAAAATTGGCGCTAAAAATGCGTTTATTTCTGCTCGATGCGTTTCAATAATAGCCGCCGTATTGCACCATGACTCTGGCTGCTGAGAGATTTCTCTTGCTGTCCAATAAGCGTTTTGTTGCTTAAGCTCTGTTTCGTTTAATGATAAAAACTGCGTCATAATTAATTCTCTCTCAACACCACTTATTGATTACAAGCACGCGAATAGGTATTCGTGACTTCCATTATTTTATTAATTACTAACTCACGGGGTGATGAGTTAATTTGGCCATTGATCAATGCCTTATATTGCGCTGGCATAAATTGGCTAAGTAAAGTTTGTGGAATAATTTGCCCTTCTAAGTTGGCAAATAAAGTTTCTACTGTTTGCTTTATTTCATCTTCAGGCCAGTAGTAACGAATACGGTCGCTATAACTATAAGCTCTAAACAGCTTAGCTTCAGCACCTTGTGTTGGGTAAAACTTATTCCAGTAATGTGGTTTTTCTAGCATGATACGCTCACACACATCACGTAAATTAGAACGCTGACCAGCTTCGACTAATTGATCTTCAATATAAGATAACGCAAACAACCCTTCGCGTAGCGCATAGGTAAGCTGTGGACCCACTTTCAATATGGCAAAGTGATCTTGCACCAACTCGTGATAGCAACGATCTGGCTGATAGTCGGTAGAGTGAGCTTCATAAACAAGATTATCGACAGTGGTGATAAACTCTTTCAGTTTTTGCGCTTCATTACGTTGGTAATCAAAAACTTGATGGTTATCAAATTCAACTCCTGGCTGCACAACAACAGCAATAACACGCGACCAGACATCGCTTATGTTTAAGTTAGCAAATGCAGTCTGATGTAATTCGATTGTTTGCTGCACTCCCTCAACATGGGATACCTCAATAATTTCATGTTCTTCTGTAGCGCCACCCGGAGGAGGAACCTCAGTACCCACCACATAAAGAATATCGTTATCTTTTGCTACCGACTCAGCGGCTTGGCACATCAACGCTGCACGTTTGGCAATTTCTGCATCAGCTAAACGTTCTCCATCGTCAGCGCATGGCATACTGGCATCTAAATGAATTTTCTTAAAACCAGCGCTTGCATAGGCTTTTACTAGTTCAACAGCTTTTACCATTGCAACGTCTGCAGGCTCATTTACCCAACACACGGGCCCTAAGTGATCACCCCCCAAAATAATGCGCTGGGTATCTAACCCTACCTTTTCGGCTATTGCATGAACAAACTCAACGAAGTCATGGGGCTTCATTCCTGTGTAACCACCAAACTGATTAACTTGATTCGCCGTAGCTTCAATTAAAATTTCGGTGTCATCATTGAGAGCTTGCAACATTGCTGCTTCGATAACGAGCGGGTGTGCACAACACACAGAATAAATACCCTGCGCTTGCCCTACTCGATTGTTATTTATAATCGTTTTTAATGCATTCATGGTTGTCTCCAAGCAGCTTACGCTAATGGTTAGATACGTGATTTGAAATTACATTAGCACAGCGCGAAACGCTGCGCAACAAAACGAAAGATAACGAAAGATACAAAATAAGTTAAAAACACGCTTCCCACAGTATTTTATAAGGATAAAAATGATAAAACCCAAAGTTACGAAAGAATTTGAAAGCATTTAATTGTAATTGACTTTGAGTTGCGATATAACAGAAACAACTGAAACCCACTATTAAAATAATCTCAGTGATTTAGGTATCGTTATGACAATAGATAGACGTAGTTTTTTAAAATCTGCCGCAGCCATTACCGCCGCGACAGTCGTGACTGGCTGTGCGAAAAGCCAACAAGGTGATAATCAAAACACACCACTTACAGCACAAGGTAAAAGCGTAATGGGCTTAGCTGTGCCAGCAATGGATGTGGTACGTGTTGGTTTTATTGGGGTTGGTCAACGTGGTAGCGGCCATGTTAAACATCTTTGCCATATTGAAGGTGTTGAAATTAAAGCTATTTGCGATACAGATCAGCTAATGCTAGATAAGTCTGTTAATTATGTTGTTGAAAAAGGCTTACCTAAACCAACTGCTTATACGGGTTCTGATAAAGCCTATTTAGACATGCTTGCTCGCGATGACATCGACATTGTGATCATTTCAACCCCTTGGAAATGGCACACACCGATGAGTGTTGAGACCATGGAAAGTGGTAAGCATGCCTTTGTTGAAGTACCTGCAGCAACCACGATGGAAGAGTGTTGGCAACTAGTAAACACTGCTGAGCGCACACAAAAGAACTGCATGATGATGGAAAACGTTAACTACGGCCGTGACGAGTTAATGGTTTTAAACATGGTTCGTAAAGGCGTATTTGGTGAGTTACTGCATGGTGAAGCTGCTTATATTCATGACCTGCGTTGGCAAATGAAAGAAATTGACCGCAGCACAGGTTCTTGGCGTACTTACTGGCATACCAAGGTAAACGGTAACTTATACCCAACCCATGGTTTAGGCCCAGTTTCTCAGTATATGAACATCAACCGTGGTGACCGCTTTGATTTTGTTACATCAGTCAGCTCACCTGCACTTGGCCGCGCAGCTTACGCAGAGCGTGAATTTCCTGCGGGCCACGAACGTCGCTCACTGAAATTTACTGCTGGCGACATGAACACCAGCATTATTAAAACAGTGAAAGGTCGTAGCATTATGGTTCAGCACGACACCACAAGCCCGCGCCCTTACAGCCGCCATAACTTAATTCAAGGTACTAATGGCACATTTGCTGGATTCCCTAACCGTATTGCTCTTGAAGATGTGCCACCAGCCATCGCGAAAATTTACCAACAGCAATATGAAGTCGAGCTCGCTGCCTGGGAGAAAGCAGGTTCACAAGGTCGTAAACCACATATGCAAAACTTCCATAGCTGGGATCAAGATATGGAAAAATGGCGTGCTGAATTTGATCACCCACTGTGGAAACGCATGGGTGAAGAAGCTGTTCGTAACGGCGGCCACGGTGGTATGGACTTCATTATGCTTTGGCGCATGATCTACTGCTTACGCAATAATGAGCCACTCGATCAAGATGTATACGATGCCGCAGCATGGTCATCAATCTTCCCGCAAAGTATGGCATCAGTTGCAGATAGAAGTAACAGCAAAACGATTCCAGACTTTACCCGTGGCGCTTGGCAAACAGGTAAGCCACTAGGGATTGTGTCTTAACACTTCCTCTCCATGGAACACTAAAAAGCCCGCCCTTTGCCCTGCGGGCTTTTTTTTAATCCTTCTTGCTAGCGCGTAAATCTAGCGCTGGCGCTCTATCGCCTATCTGAGGGTAATACTTTACGTCCCCTTTACGCTGTTTAAACTCTGCTTTCGCTTTTTCAATTAAACTCGGATTTTGGTATAACTTTACTGCGCTCAAAGCAAGGGTTTCAGCGGCAAGAATCATCCCTTTGTGGCCAATCGAAGTACCACCAGAAGCAACTGCCTGCCAACTATGAAATGCTGTTCCTGGTACCCAGGTTGAAGCAATCAGGCCTGCCGTTGGTACATTCCAACTCACATCACCAACATCTGATGAGTAAGTGCCTGCATGCACCTCATCGCTTAAAGGCATAATTTGCTTTTCACGACCAATTATTGACTCTGCTTGCTTGCCTAAAGTAGGACGGATCTGCTCTGCAAACGCCTGTTCTTTTTTAGAGTATTCAATACCACCAAACTCACTCATGCTTTCGTGCATAACATGGGCTAACGTCATATTAGGTAAAATATCCCATACTCCCGACACGACTTCCCATTCTGCTTTGGTGCCCGTACCGAGCGCAGCTGCTTTTGCGGTGTTTTCTAATCGCTGCCAAAGCTCTGCGAGATCTGCGGCTCTTGGCGTACGAAGGTAGTAATAAACCTCTGCAAACTCAGGCACAACATTAGGTGCACCACCACCATTAGTAATCACATAATGAATACGCGTATCAGAAGGCACATGCTCACGCATCATATTAACCATATAGTTCATTGCCTCGACACCATCGAGTGCTGAGCGGCCTCTTTCTGGCATCACGGCGGCATGCGCAGCAATCCCTTTAAAACGGAATTTTGCCCCTTTGTTTGCTAATGACGATGTCGCATCTGCATTGTTTTGTGATCCGGCATGCCAATGTAGAGCAATATCAACATCATCAAACAAACCATCACGGACCATATACACTTTACCTGCTCCACCTTCCTCAGCAGGGGTACCATAAACCCTTACTTGCCCTTGCGTACCTGTTTCTTCAAGCCAGCGCTTGATTGCCATTGCAGCTGTCACAGAGCCACCAGCAAATAAGTGATGGCCACAGGCATGGCCTGCTTGTTTACCTGTAATTGGGGAGTGAGCAGGTTGCGCGTCTTGCGATAGCCCTGGCAAGGCATCCATTTCAGCCAAAATACCAATCACAGGGCCTGAATCACCATAACTTGCTACGAAAGCAGTTGGCATACCTGCAACGCCTGATTGAATGTCAAAACCAGCATCTTTAAGAGTTTGCTGCATTAACTCGCTACTTTTATGCTCTTGAAATCCAACCTCTGCCCAGTTCCATAAATTATCAGCAATATTAATCGCGGGCTTTTTAAGATCATCAAAATAACCACTAACACGCTGTTGCTCATTACTTGCCTGTGCAGACTGAGAAACTAAAACACCAACAGCTAGCATACTTAATGCTAATTTTTTCATCGGACTTCCTATTTATTATTATATGATTTAACACCTTCCCCCTCATCCTAAGCACATTTTTAAGTCGCTACAATATTACATTTTAAATATTTAGCCCTTTTTGTTTATATAGATAAAGAATTATGAATTAGGTATGCAATCGATGAACTTTACTGCAGAGTGGATCTAGTTATTGTTGAGAAGCTTTTCGATAATTACCGTTTGATTAATGCTGAATCAACTTTGCCCACAAAAAAGCCCGCAACATCGGCGGGCTTTTTAATTAGACTTTAACCTTACTGAGCATGAGCTGCAGCACGGAAAATCGTGTTAGTTAACAGTACATTCATGCCCTCAAGGTAAGCACGGTAGGTTGGTGACTGTGTAAAGCCTATCACCATGCCTTTGCCTTGCGGTTGATGAACAAGCAATGGCTTATACGCAAGCTGTGCTTTATTTTGCTGCCATAGATAACCACTTGCTAGCACATCATCTTTACCTGTAAACCAGGCTAAGTTTTTACCTGAGTTCAGTTTTATTGGCGTGTAAATATCATTACCGTAAGCTACCGCAACAAGGTCTTTATCAACCCCAGCGGTTAACCAATGCTCTTGGTCTACTTCAACATTTGCAAGTACACCAGCTACATAGTCTGGCGATGTATGTGGCTCAATGCTCGCTGCTTTTAAATCATCGCGAGAAGTGAATAACTGCCCTGCCACTTTACTACTTTTATCATCATTGCTACTTGCTTTATCTTCTCGGTAAGCTTGCTCGCGTTTAACATCTAACAAACCGTAATCAGCATTTGTGGTAAAGCGGTTAGCATTACCTAGGGCAATCAACACGCCACCCGCTTCAACCCAGCTTTTTAAATTAGCCGCCCCCGATTTACCGAGTGCTTGCTCGTAATTACCTTCTGGTAAAATAAGCACTTGGTAATCACTTAAATCAGCCCAAGCAAGCATGGGTGTGCGAATAGCGGTTACCGGATAACCAAGCTGTCTTTCGATAACAAAACGAGTGTTACCGGCGCTTAGCTCACGAGTGGCTGCATCCCATGCAATCGCCACTTTAGGTGCAACCATAGGTACTGTTTTGTTACTACCAAAGCTTGGGCCTTCAATCACCCAACTTGAATCAACACCATCAACAATTGCACCAGTTTGCTCGGCAATTTGGCTAATTTTAGTCAGTAAGTCTTTATCGTTTAGACGTTTTTCGATTACTAAGCTACCCGCTGGGTAGTTAGTTTTATCACCTAATACAAATGCTTGATCAGCACTTTTCAGTTTAATGCCAGCTTGCAGTGCTGCTGTTAAAAAGCGTGCTGCGGCCGTATCACCCCAAGCAACAATATAAGCCACAGAGGCTTCTGGATTATTCACTTTACCAAGCAATGTGTCGTCGGCCTGAACCGCTTTGCTATCTGCGCTAACAGCGCGACCACAACTATCGCTATCAACATTAAACATCATCGGCAGCGACCAACCTGTGACATCGTAAATTTCATCACCTAGGTTACGAGCACGACGTCTTTCTTGCTCTTTTACAAATGCTTCAGCCATATCTACTTGGTCTGTAAATGTGGTACGCACAAATACCCCGCGTGGCTGTGCGGTATCAATAAAATAGCTACCCGCTTTATACTTAACGCCACAGGCTTTGAAGTCTTCAGTTGCTTGTTTAACTTCAACACCATGCTCAGCCATTAAGGTTGCGAGTCTATGAGCGCCTTCACGGTTACTTTGCTTAGGTAAGATATAAACACGCTCTTTGCTATCTTTACCCGAATCAATTGCATCAACTTGATATTGATAAAAGTCACCTAGTAGTTTTTCACGTTGGTTGGCAGCCCCTTCGGCGGTCGAAATTGATGCCACAAATTGACGCTTTACAGTATTAAAATAGGAGAGTAGTTCACCGGTATTTTTCTCAAACACGTGGCCACGTGCAGAGCCTACTTCGTAAGTTGATGCTGATGCACCATAAAAAACAGGCCAGCTATCACCGTAGCCTGGGTAAAAGGCATCAAAGATTTCACGGGTAAAGTAATCAAAGCCAAATTCATCAAAATACTTCGCATGATTTTGCCCAATCGCATCCATGTTGGCGATTTGGGTTTTCGTCATATGCGGATTAAATGGCTGAGCAGCCGGTGCAAAGTAGTAAGATTGGTCGCCGCCCATTTCATGAATATCAACCACCACTTGTGGTTTATATTTATTGATTGAAGCCACTCTGCCTTTACTTTCAGGCTGAGTAAGCGCTAACCAATCACGGTTCATATCAAACAAATAATGATTTGTTCGGCCTCTTGGCCATGGCTCATTATGCTCTGCACTTAACCTATCTGCACTGTGCTCAAGACCTACGGTCGCATAATAACGAGTAACAAAACGCTCACGGCCATCAGGATTTTGTAATGGGTCGATAAACACCACGGTGTTATCTAAAATTTTGCTGTTAACGGCATCATTCGGGGCTGCTAATAAGTGGTATGCAGTAAATAATGCAGCATCGGTTGAGCTAATTTCATTACCGTGCACGGCATACTGAAGCCACACAGACGTAGGTAAATTTTTAATTAGCGACTTAGCTTCTTTTTCAGAGGTAATACGCGGATCAGCCAAGGCTTGGGTGTTATTGGCGAGAGTTTCTAATGAGCGAATATGCTCCGCTGTGCCAACCACCGCATAAACCAGTTCACGACCTTCCCAGCTGTTTGCGTACTTAAACACTTTAATACGATCAGGCGCAGCTTGCTCAAGGGCGCTTAAATAACGACGCATATCGTTGTAATTGGTGATGCGCTCACCTACATCGTATCCGAGTACTTGTTTAAATGTTGGTATTTGCTGATTATAAGCCGTACCCGGCCACATTGCTTCGGTATTCGCTGCACTGGCATTAAAGCTTGCCGTTATTGCCACAACACTCACTGAAATGGCTTTTATTATTTGTTTGGCGCTCATTATTTTTCCCAAGTAAAAGTATCTGCTTTGTACATTACAAAAGTATTGAAAATAAACAAATTAAAAACGTTAGATTGGCAAAAATTAAAGACATAAAAAAACCGCAGCGATTGCTGCGGTTATTATTAACATAGCGGAGCTATTTAACTAGGGTCATTTCATCAAGTAGGTAACCTGCGTTATCAACTTCTTCCATTAACCAAAGCATGTATCGAATATCAACGTGAATAGCACGGGTAATTTTGGCGTTAAAGTACCAATCTTTGGTGATTGATTCATAAGTCGAGTCAAAATTAAGACCCACCAATTCACCTTTACCATTCATGACTGGTGAACCTGAATTACCACCTGTGGTATCAGCGCTACTTAAAAAGTTGACTGGTACTGAGTTAACTTCAAGAGGTTTAGCCGCTTGTGGCTCACAACCAAAGCTAAATAAACTACAGCTTACGCCAGGCAAACCTAAGTCACCGCGGTAGTACGCGCCAAACGCTTGCTTTTTGTAAGCTTCAAGTACTTTATCGGTAACAACAAATGGTTTTTCACCTGTGTGTTTAGCCACTAAACCACGTAGTGATGTAAAAGGTGTTTTATACACAGCATCTGCCGCTGGGTAACCATCAACTTGTGCATAGCTTACGCGTAGTGTGCCATTTGCATCTGGGTAAACTGGCTTACCTTTAGCATTATTGAAAGCGATCACGGCTTGCATATACTGCGGGCGAATTTCTGCTAAGCGACCCGCCATTTCTTTTTTATCAGCTTCTTGTGCCATGTTGGTATCGTATAGAGCAACAGCTAACTTTATGAATGGGTCGTTTGATGCTTCAAACTCTGCGACAGATTTACCAATCCAGTTAACACGTGCTTCTACATCTGTAAGCTCTGTATTAGCATAAAAAGAAGCAATAATCGCATCAAGCTCAGCTTGTGTTGTGGTATCTGTAATACCTAAGCCGTCGTTTAATGCCGTAACTTGCGCTGCTTTATCTTGCGCTAAATAGTTACCTAAGTAGCTTAACCATAAGGCTTTATCGACTTCAGGCGTAAACTGTTTTTGTAAACGCTCTAAACGCGCTTTAAGCATAGGAAGATCGCGCTCTTGATAACCCATTTCGCGCTCTGCATTAGGCTTTTCGCTTTCTTTAGCTAAGCGGTATAAACGAATTGCCGTACTTAATAAGTCTGCGCGTTTTGCGTAATCAAAGTAAAAATGGCTTTGTTGCTGTGCGTGCGCTTCTACTAATAATGACTTTAATGCGTGATATGAATCTGCGTAAGCTTTACGCTCAGCACTTTGTGCAAACCAAGCTAAGTATTCTTGTTCTTGCGCAGCTTTAATACCCGGAATATCCGTTACTTTAAAGCCATCTTGTAAGCCTTCCAGTTTCTTTAAACGGTTGTTAGTACTTTTTACACGAGAGGCATATTTAACTTGTGCTTGCTCATCGCCTTCGCTCTGCTTGGCAATTACGTCTAGAGTCATGTTGTAAGTATTAAGCAATGTCGGGTAATACCAACTCGCTGAATAATTTACTTCATCTGCTAGTTTATAGCGGCTAGTGCGACCAGGGTAACCTGCCACCAGCACGCCATCACCTAAGCTTACGCCGCTCGCATTCACTTTTAAGAACGACTTTGGCTCATAAGGTACGTTATCTTCGCTGTAATCTGCAGGCTTACCATCTTTACCAACATAACCACGTACAAAAGTAAAATCGGCCGTGTGACGTGGGTATTCAAAGTTATCGATGTCACCACCAAAGTTACCCAGCGCTTCTGCCGGAGCATACACTAAGCGCACATCTTTGATCATCAGTTGTTTGATCATGAAGTACTCTAGCCCATGGTGGAAATCACGTACCGTACAACGATAGTTAGGATCTGACTCACACTCGCTGATCAAGGCTTTACGGTTTGCTTGAATCGCTTCATAACGCGCTTTGCCATGTAGTTCTGCGGGTAAGTTACCCAATACGCGATCAGTGACATCATCCACTTGTTCGGTTACATACAAACGCTCTTGCGGGCCTGCTGGTAATTCTTTTGACAAGTCAGCTGCTAAAAAGCCTTTTTCAATTAAGTTATTTTCTGGTGTGCTGTTATTTTGAATCGCGCCATAAGCACAGTGATGATTAGTTACCGCTAAGCCTTTTGGTGACACAAATGACGCAGAGCAATAGCCTAAACCAACCACTGCATTGAGTGGATATTGGTTAAGATCTGCCACTTGTGAAGCCGGTAACTCAATACCAACGCGGTCAAACTCGCTTTGTAATTGTTTTAATTGATGCGGTTGCCACTGCCCTTCATCAGCGTGTGCGCTACCTACAGCGACAGCACCCATAAGTGCTAATGAAGTAGTAATAATATTTTTTTTAATCATGTTAATCCCAGTAAGTGCAAAGCACTATTCCATTGTTGCCTTAAAAAATCGCGCTAAGACTACCATAACCTTGATTGAGTAAAGGGATATTGCGATTAAATACGATTGGAGAGTAAAAATAGAGGAGTGAAAAAGCTCCTACCGTTAGCAGGAGCATTATTCGATTCATTTATTAAGCATTGGCTTTTAAAAAGTCATAAAGTTCATCTTTTAGCACGGCGCGTTGATGCTTCTTTTCATGCATGTCCGCATCTTCTATTGGAGAGTCTTGCAACTCAAGAGAGCGAATTTCTTTATCCATATCATCGTAACGTTGCATGGTTTTCTTGAAGTGAGCATCGTGTTTCGCGAGGCTATGGATTAATTCATTAAACTCTGGGAATTCATTCAATAACGAGTGTTTTTCGCCTAGCATGGGCAACTCCTTTAGCTAGAATTTAAGTTCAATTTCACTGTACCACTGCAACATACAGAGTCAACGCAGTAACCTTGTCCGAGATCAATAATCACAACGATTCAGAAAATATAGCGTTTAAACTAGAAATGTTCATAAGCTTTAGTCCCATTAAAATCAGGACACATGAACGCGTATTTAATTAATATAAGAATAATTCCTAGACATAACTTATTGAATTAGAGATATAATAAAAATCTATGGAGGGATTATGCGAATTGGAATCATTGAAGATCATCAACTGGTTAGAGATAGCTTTAAAAAATTATTAGAGCTACAAAACGGGTGGCAAGTTATCATAGAAGCCTGCTCAGTCACTGAGGCAAAACTTGCTGTTAACTTAGAGCAACCGAATGTATTTATTGTTGATATATCAATGCATGACGGTGAAAACGGACTCGCATTTCTTACCTATCTAAACACTCGCTTTCCCGACATAAAAACCATTGTTGCTTCTATGTATGACTACGAGCCTTACGTTAGCAACGCCTTAAAGCTCGGCGCTCAAGGTTATGTTTCTAAACGCTCAGCATCAGAAGCTTTAATTGATGCAGTCAATTCAGTTATTAAAGGAGGGCGCTATATCAGTGAAGATGTGAAATTTAATACCACTTCCCCTGCAAGCAAACTTTCTTTTTTAACACCAAGAGAGAAAGAGGCACTTCCCTTATTTGCCAAAGGGCTAAATGCTAAACAAGTTGCGCAACAACTCGATATGATGCCCAAAACAGCCCACGTACATAAAACGAATATATACAACAAACTTGAAGTCACTAATTCATTTGAATTATTAAAAATTGCTATAGATTCCGGGATGATCACACTTGATGAACTGGCATAAGCTCGTTTCAACAAAGTGTTCTTCACTTAGCTTAATAACTGAAGCATTTAACCAGTTATTGGTGTTTGCGCTTTACTTTTTAGCCTTATATTTATCCTCTTGGGTGAGTAATCATTTAGAAACCGTTGCCCAAAGTAGTGCTATATACCTGCCAGCAGGGGTGAAGCTCGCATTTTTTGTTATTTTTCCAGTGCGATTTTGGCTAATGCTTTGGATTGCTTCTCGACTTTATGCGTCGTATTTAGGTGTCTATTACAGTGGTGAATGGAGCTTTGATTTATTTCACGGTTTCTTTCAAGAATTAACCTATATGGCTATCGTCTACAGCTTTAAGAAAAGCCGCTGGCCACCAAAAATCACCTCTAATTCCGGGGCTTTGTCGTTAATTCTACTTGCCGCTTTTTCAGCTTCTTTTAAATGGTTTTTGTTTTCGAGCGCCTTTGAATTCACAACCTGGTTAGAAGGTAAGCAAGTATTACAATATCAACTTAATATGACATTAGGCGACTTGACGGGAACATTATTAGTGGCCCCAGCATTATTGTTAATTAGCCAAAGCTACAGCCTTATGCCCTCTCGTCATCATGCTGTTATTTTACTAAGCTTATTAGCTCTGGCATCTATTTACATTGTTAGTTACCTAGGCCACTCAGATCTTTACCCTTTGCTACGCCTTTGCTCACTTCTACCGGTAATTTGGTTCTCTTATAAGTTTGGTATTAAAGGAGCAATAGCAAGTGCCTTGGTAAGTAATACGCTGATCGTTGCACAAGCAGGCCTCACCCAAGATGCGACCAATACTTACATTAGCCAATTATTTATCCTAGCCAATTCAGTAACAGGGTTACTGGTAGGGACCGCCACTAACGAGTTAAAGATCAAAAATAATCAACTACAAGCCAGTAACGAAAAACTCACGGCGCTGCTTGAGAAAAATAAACAGCTCGCTAAACGCATGGTAACTGTGCAAGAAAATGAGCGAAAGTATTTGTCTCAAGAACTTCATGACGAATTAGGCCAAAATCTAACAGCACTTAAAACTGACCTGACGGTACTTTCGATAGCGCAACGAAATAATGAAAATACCCTCGTTGAAGGCCTAAAAGAAAATGCAAAGGCGATGTATGACTCTGTTTATCAAATTATGCATCACTTAAGACCTAGAGAGCTTGATGAACTTGGGCTAGAGCAAGCTCTTAAAGAAGGACGCTTTAACTCTCTGCTAAGTAAAGCATCAATCAAATACGTAGCTGAAATAAACTTAAGTTCAGCAATATCAGATGAACATCAAACAGCTATTTACAGAATTTGCCAAGAAGCAGTCACAAACTGCATCAAGCACAGTACAGCCACAGAGCTAAGGCTCAGGTTGTTGGCTCACGAACAGTATATACGCCTTACTATTATGGATAATGGAAAAACCAAGACCACACTGCAAGAGTCTGGTGGCTTCGGGTTATCATTTATTGAAGAGCGGGTTATTGCTCTTGGCGGTACATGTACGGTTACTGAAATAGATGGATTTAAAATTGAAGTATACTTTGATATTTGAATACAACTAGTTACCTTAAATAAACCTGCTTGGTAAGATATTTTTTCTTAATATTCGCAAGCTGTATTTCTGCTTGATTGCCTATAAGCTGTAACAACAAGCCATGCGCTATTTCCCTTTCGCCCAACTTCGATTTAACAACAACTTCTTTACCAATTGCACCTTGCAACCTCGGTTTAGGAAAACTCGCTTTAGTAACAGGTTTAAGCCCCTCGTTTTCAATAAACAAATTTAGACAATGCTGCTTAGCGGCACTGATCCAGTCATCATGGGATTTAACAATATCAACGTTATTTAGAAAGTGTATCAAAGCGCTATTTCGACTACTAAATTCGCTCGAAACATCAGCCATATTTTTAACTTGCGCCCATTTTCGAATAACAACATATTTGTCTTGCTTGAGCCTTGCTAAACTCGTCGATGCCCCCGTCATTCGGCTATACCATTCAATTCTGTAGCAAGAAGAGCCCAAGCTGTGAAGGAGAATAGTCGTATTGCCAAATTCCTTAGTACTTCCTTCAATAACACTCATTTTTAATCCTTTAAGTATAAGTAAACTAGATTTAAAGGATATATAGAACAAGCCGTTATGGTAATGAGTGACTTTCTTAGCGAGGCTAAGAAAAATTCCTAGTTTGCAAATAATAACCAAACAACTTAAGAGTATCCTCACGAGAATAAATAGGAAAACCTGGATGTTGAGCACAGTAGATTTTCATCAAGAAAGCAAAAAGCCCACAGTTTTCACTGTGGGCTTTCTTTAATTTGGTGAGTCAGCCAATAAGCCGGGTTCTGTCGTGGATAATCATTCGTCTAGGCCATAAATTGCTCTATGGCTCAAGCAACCTACCCGGTTCTCACGTGGGCCACGCGTTCATTATTTAAAATGATAGAACCCTATTTGGTCTTGCTCCGGGTGGAGTTTACCTTGCAACCAACTGTTACCAGTGGCCCGGTGCGCTCTTACCGCACCCTTTCACCCTTACCAACCAAAGTTGGCGGTCTCCTCTCTGCTGCACTTGTCGTAGGCTCGCGCCCCCCAGCCGTTAGCTGGCACCCTGCCCTGTGGAGCCCGGACTTTCCTCCCCCTGCGCATTTTCGTTGCAGGCAGCGATTATCTCGGCTGACTCGGCGCGCAGTATACCTGAGCGCGCACGTCTATGCAGTAAAGAATTAGTCTTTTTCGTCAATAATTGCTTTATAAAGTGCGTTTTTCTTCAAACCAAAATACTCAGCCACAACACCACAGGCTTTTTTCA
Organism: Pseudoalteromonas sp. 0802; assembly: GCF_013350085.1. Lineage (NCBI taxonomy): Bacteria > Pseudomonadati > Pseudomonadota > Gammaproteobacteria > Alteromonadales > Pseudoalteromonadaceae > Pseudoalteromonas > Pseudoalteromonas sp. 0802. The sequence continues at coordinate 245,534 of NZ_JABVXE010000005.1, forward strand.
GTGGCATCTCAGCTTCAAGTAAACCGAGCATGCGGCGCGCATCTTCTGGAATATCGTCACTTTGCTTTGCTTTACCCGGTAGCATCAGTACGATTTCACCACGCTGCTTAGTGGGATCATCCGTTAAAAACTGTTTTAACTCGGCAACCGTGCCATTGAAAAAGGTTTCGAAAGTTTTGGTAAGTTCTTTGGCAAACACTACTGGCTGCTCTGCACCGAGTGCTGCTTCTAAATCATCAAGGCTCGCCATAATACGGTGGGTACTTTCATACATGATGCTAGTAATACCTGAGTTTACCGCTTCGATAAAAAAGCTCTGCCTTGCTTTACTCTTTGCTGGTGTAAAACCAATAAACTGAAAACGATCTGTTGGTAAACCAGAACAACATACAGCGGTAATTGCAGCACATGCTCCGGGTACTGGCGTAACATGCGCGCCTTGTTCACGACATAAATTGACCACCGCATAACCTGGGTCGCTAATAAGTGGCGTGCCGGCGTCAGATACCAGCGCAATGTTCATTCCTTGCTCTAACCAATCTACAATTTGTTGCGCTTTTTGTTTCTCGTTATGGTCATGCAGAGCAAAGGTTTTTGCTTTGATATTAAAGTGGCTTAACAACTTTCCTGTATGACGAGTATCTTCAGCGGCTATTAAGTCAACCTCAGATAGGGTTTGGATGGCACGCTGGCTGATGTCATCAAAGTTACCAATAGGCGTGGCAACAATGTAAAGAGTGCCGATTTTATCTGAATTGTCCTCATTTAACATTGAGGTCTCCTGCGTCAGTCAGTAATATAAGCAAATCGCGTTAACGTATCGGGAAATCATTGTGCGACTTAAACTTGTTAGTCTATTAATTGTATTGTCAGGGTTATCGGCTTGTAGCACAACCGAAAAACCTCGAAATAGTGCAGAAAATCAATCGAGCCAATCGAGTATTGCGCTATCACAGCTAACCGACGCACAATCTATGTACCAAGCGGCGCTTAACCGTCAAGGTGCCGATAAAATCCAGCTTTTATATACTGCACGTGATGCGGCTATCAGCGAAGAGCGCTGGGCACTGCTAGAAAAAATCTGCCTCGAACTTGAAGCAACCCCAAGTGTCGACCAAATTCAAAACAAACTTTACATTGCCCTTGCGCAAGAGCATCAAGGCAAAAGCGACTTAGCTTTAGCTCAGTTACAACAACTAGAGCCACAATTGAGCCAACCTGAGCATCAAGCTTGGCACCAATACTTGACCGCGCGCGTTTATGCCTCGCAAGGTATGCCAAAACAAGCGATGCCTTTTTTCTTTAAAGCATCAACACTTAGCAGCGAAAATAACTTTACCGTTGCCAATTTAAACAAAGATTTATGGCAAAACCTAACTCAGCTTTCATCGTACGCACTTGAGCGCTTTAACCGAGGCTCTGTGGTGCAACAAGGTTGGGTTAATTTAGCTCTTTATCATCAAGTGTATTTAGGTGCGCCTGTAGAACTTCACCAAGCAATGAATAACTGGCTGCGTCGCTACCCGGGTCACCCAGCCGCTGAAGTGCTGCCAAAAAAAGTGACTGAGCTAGTAGAAATTGAACCTCTAAATGTGAACCGTTTAGCGGTGCTTATTCCACAATCAGGTGCTAATGAGCGATTAGGTGATGCCTTAAAAGCCGGTGTGCTTGCGGCCTTAGATGGACAGTCATTAGAGCAAACCCTATTTATTGATGAATCACTATCAGCTGCAGAGATCTCACTCAAGCTAAGCGAATTTAATGCTGATTTTGTTATTGGCCCACTACTAAAAAGCAATATCGAAAAGCTTACTAGCGCACAAACACTGGTTGATTACCCGGTAATGCATTTAAACACCTTTGATGGTGAGCGCATTTCACAGCAGCACTTTTTCTTTGCACTAAGCCCTGAGCATGAAGTTCAGCAAGCATTAGAGCGATTTTTAACAGCAGGCTATCAAAAGCCGATGTTGCTAGCCCCTAATAATAGTAACGGTCAGCGTTTAGTTGAACACTTTAATACGCAGTGGCAACGATACAGCGAAGTTAAACCACAAATAGGGCTATACTCTGGTAAAGACGATATGCCGAAAACCATCACTGGCTTACTTGAAGTAGACCAAAGTAAAGAGCGTATTAAAGTCGTCAAATCATTATTCAAGCAAGAAGTAGAAAGTGAAACCCGCTCACGCAGCGACATTGACGTGATTTATATTTTAGGTGATGCCACCGAAACACGCTTAATCAAGCCTTATTTAGACGTTAATGTGAGTACCTTCGCAGATAGAATCCCGCTTTATGCCAGCTCAAAAAGCCACAGTAAACAAATTGATAGAACCGATAAAGGCGACTTAGATGGCCTTTATTTTACGGAACTACCTTGGATGCTTGACGGTCAAATTCAGCAACACAATTTACGCCAACAGTACGAAAGCTTATGGCCAGAAAACGCTGATATAAGCCAGCGCTTATTTGCCATGGCGTTCGATGCAGCCAGTATGCTCGGTGATGTAAAACAACTGAGTATGGTACAAGGCAAACGCTTTAGTGGTATCAGTGGTCAATTAAGCATTGCTAGTAATGGCTATGTTACACGCACCCTAGATTGGGCACAGTACAAGAATAAGAAAATCATTGCGGTTGATTTAGCGACTGAGCAACCAATCCCGCTATTTATGCAATCTGCTATTGGGATCAATGCCGCTGAATAACCTTTTTTAAACGTAGAATTAGCTCAAGGATGAAGCTATGTCGTGGTTTAATCAATTGTGGCAAAATAGCCGCGAGAAAGGCCTGTATTACGAACATCAGGCAGAACAGTATTTAATACAGCATGGCTTAAAAGCCATTGAGCGCAATTACTTATGCAAGTACGGCGAGCTCGATTTAATAATGCGTGACGGGCAAACACTGGTATTTGTAGAGGTAAAGTTTAGAAAAAATGCCCTGCGTGGTGGTGCAAACTATGCGCTCAGCAAACAAAAGCAGCAACGATTACGGCGCACAATTAGCCATTATCTTGCCGAGAAAAAGATCTCACACCAGGCAATGCGGATAGATTATGTCGCTATAACAGGTGAGCTTAACAGCACCCTAAACTGGTTTAAAAATGTTTACTAACGCCGTTTGGCGTCGGCTTAATTTGGTAGGTTATGCAAGAAACGATAAAAAAAATCTTTACCGAAAATATTCAAGTTCAAATAGCGGCAGGTGAAGTACTGCCAAGCGCACTTGAATCGGCAGCGTTCACCATTGCACAAAGTCTTATTAACGGCAATAAACTGCTGTGTTGTGGCACTCCTAGCTGCCACATGTTGGCACAGCATATGGCTGGGCTGTTAATTAACTTTTATGAAACCGAGCGCCCATGCCTACCCGCAGTTGCGCTTGCACAAGATCAAGTTAACTTAGGCTCAGCCGCAAATAATGATGAGCACGAAACCTTTGCACGACAAATTCGTGCATTTGCACAGCAAGGCGACCTTTTATTAGCAATTGCTGTCAATGGTAATGAAAAGCAGATTATCTCAGCCGTTGAAGCGGCACTGACCCGTGATATGAAAGTAATTGTGCTTGTTGGTGATGACGGCGGTGAATTAGTTGGCTTACTTGGCCCAAATGATGTTGAAATTCGTGTTCCATCCAAACGCCCAAGCCGTATTGTTGAGTCACACTTAGTGAATTTACACTGCCTCAGTGAGCTTATCGATTTAACCTTATTCCCACAGGAAGAAAATTAATGTTTAAACAGTCTTTACTAGTATTTGGTACCGTTTTATTGCTGCAAGGCTGTGCAGCTGCCGTTGTCGCCGGTACTGCAGGCGCTGTAACTGCTGCGAATGATCGCCGCACGATTGGTTCACAAATCGACGATAACAATATCGAAATCAAAAGTTCTATTGCTATCAGCGAAAATGAGCGCCTACATAAATTTGCCAACGTTAACGTCATTAGCGTTAATGGTATTGTGCTTATGATTGGCCAAGTTGCCAATGCAGAAATGAAAGACGAAGCACAACGCGCTATTGAAGGCGTTGATGGCATTCGTAAAATCCACAACCAAATTCGCATTGGTTCAAATATTGGTATGAGTACGCAAACGCACGACTCTTGGTTAACTTCTAAAGTGAAAACGCAATTGCTCACCACAGAAAGCATCAGCAGCAATAACATCAAAGTAGTAACAGAGAATGGCGAAGTCTTTTTAATGGGCTTAGTGAGCGATTCTGAAGCGAATTTGGCGGTTGATGTAGCACGTAACGTATCAGGCGTTGAACGTGTTATTAAAGTGTTTGAATATCTGTAACGCTAAACAGTTAATTAATAATAAAAAACCCGCTTAATAGCGGGTTTTCTTTTGTCTGACTAAGGTTACTTAATCACTCGTAAGTGAGCACCTTTTTTCTTCTCTGGTTTAGCAGGTGGTTCATCATCTGGCGTAATCTCGTCAGGTGTTTCAACACTTTCTAATACCGGAGCAAAATCGTCTTCGTCCTCGATGAATTCTTCTGCAGTAAATACAGTCCCTTCACCATTCTCACGTGCATAAATTGCGAGCACAGCACCCATAGGTACGTACACTTGCATTGGTTGACCACCAAAGCGCGCATTAAAGCTCAGCTGTTGGTTGTCCATTGCAAATTGCGTTACCGCTGATGGGCTAATGTTCAAAACGATCTGGCCGTCTTGCACAAACTGTGTTGGTACTTGTACAGCAGGAAAATCAGCGTTAACCACTAAGTGTGGTGTGCACTGATTATCAACAATCCAATCAAAGAAAGCGCGTAGTAAATAAGGACGATTAGGCGTCATTATAAACGGATCTCACGCTCTGCTTCAGTTAGTGAAGCTTGAAATGATTCACGCTCAAATAAACGCAACATGTATTCTTTAAGCTCTTTCGCACCTGCACCATTAAGCTCAATGCCAAGTTCAGGTAAACGCCAAAGTAGTGGTGCTAAGTAACAATCAACTAAGCTGAACTCTTCACTCATGAAGTAAGGTGCTTCAGAGAAGATTGGTGCAATTGCAAGTAACGCTTCTGTAAGCTCTTTACGTGCTTGCGCAGCTTCGCTGCTACCGCTAGTGATTTTGTTAGCTAGGCTATACCAATCCGTGTCGATACGATGCATCATCAGACGACTACGGCCACGCATAACCGGATAAACTGGCATTAGTGGAGGATGAGGGAAACGTTCATCAAGGTATTCCATGATGATGTTTGCCTGATATAAACCAAGCTCACGATCGATCAGTGTTGGTACTGTACCGTAAGGGTTAATCTCATGAAGTGCTTCTGGCAGGTTATCCTTTTCAGCCAGGTGAATGTCAACACTTACACCTTTTTCAGCAAGTACGATACGTACTTGATGGCTATACATACAGTTAGCACCAGAAAACAGGGTCATTACAGGGCGCTTATTGGCAGCTACGGCCATGCCTACCTCCATTATATTACAAAAACAGCAATAGGGGCTTAAGCCCCTATCACAAAACTACCTTTCAAAATGCCCAGGATTAGTGAACATCTCTCCAGTATTCTTTCTTCAGCATGAATGCCAAGATAAATAGAATCACTAGGAAACCAATTACCTTTAGACCTAACGCTTCTGACTCTAAACGTGACGGCTCGCCAACGTAAGCTAAGAAGTTAGTTAAGTCACGAGCAGCACGATCGTACTCGTCAACACTCATTTCACCAGAACCATCTGTTTCAACGCCAACAACTTTAGTCACAGTGTGACCATGTTCTTCCACTTCTTCAGTGATTGGTGTTGGTAAACCTTGTAGTTCTTGAAGAACGTGTGGCATACCTACCGATGGGAAAACAACGTTGTTTACGCCAAACGGACGAGACTCGTCTTTATAGAATGACTTCAGATAAGTGTAGATCCAGTCAGTACCACGAACTCGCGCAACAAGCGTAAGATCCGGTGGCGCTGCGCCAAACCATTTAGCTGCGTCATCTTTATCAATCGCATTTTTGATGTGGCTACCTACTTTTGAGCCATCAAAAATTAATTGCTCTTGACCAATCTCAGTAGGAATACCGATATCGCGGAATGTACGCTCATAACGTTGATACTGCATTTGGTGACAACCAAGACAGTAGTTCATGAACAATTTAGCACCGCGCTGTAAAGATGCGTTATCTTTAAGGTCAATGTTCGCATCCATTAAAGGAACCGAAGGACCTGCTGCCATTGTCAACGATGGCAACAATGCGAATAAACCGATAATTAGCTTTTTCATCATTTCGTCAACCTCGTTGGTAATGGCTTAGTTTTCTCATTCTTGCTGTAAACAAATAACAATACGAAGAACATGAAGTATGTCACAGTCGTGATTTGTGATAACAGCGTTTTGAAATCAGTTTGTGGTGTAGCACCAACCCAACCCAAGATAACGAAAGTTACCACGAATTGTGCGATGTTTAACTTGTGTAAACCACAACGATAACGAATAGAGCGAACCGAACCACGGTCAATCCAAGGTAGTAACGCAAGCACTACGATAGATGCACCCATCGCCACAACACCCATTAACTTGTTAGGGATTGCACGTAGGATTGCGTAGAATGGCGTAAAGTACCAAACTGGGAAAATATGCTCTGGTGTTTTCAGCGGGTTAGCTGCTTCGAAGTTTGGCGCTTCTAGGAAGAAACCATTCATCGCAGGCATAAAGAATACAACCCAACAGAATAAGATTAAGAAACCAACCACACCCACAATATCTTTTACTGTGTAGTAAGGGTGGAACGGGATTGCATCAACAATGTCTTTCTTGTTGGTGTAATACTCGTGGAATTTGAATTTAGGTTTATCTTCTTCAGCTACAGTGCCTTTCTTACGCTTAATTTCAACACCATCTGGGTTGTTTGAACCCACTTCGTGTAGTGCAACAATGTGTAAGAATACTAAGATAACGATTACTAAAGGTAATGCAATTACGTGTAGTGCAAAGAAGCGGTTAAGCGTAGCACCAGAAATTACGTAGTCACCACGGATCCAAAGCGTTAAATCATCACCAATAACCGGAATCGCACCGAATAGTGAAATGATTACCTGTGCACCCCAGAAAGACATTTGTCCCCACGGTAGTAAGTAACCCATAAAAGCTTCAGCCATAAGCGCTAAGAAGATGAACATACCGAATAACCACAGTAATTCACGTGGTTTTTGGTAAGAACCGTAGATCATGCCACGGAACATGTGCAGGTATACAACGATAAAGAACGCTGATGCACCTGTTGAGTGAAGGTAACGAAGTAACCAACCGTATTCAACATCACGCATGATGTATTCTACAGATGCGAAAGCACCTTCAGCAGACGGTACGAAGTTCATTGTTAACCAGATACCAGTTACGATTTGGTTAACAAGTACTAACATGGCTAAAGAGCCAAAGAAGTACCAGAAGTTAAAGTTTTTTGGTGCTGGATACTGTGCAATATGCATGTTCCAAACACGTGTCATTGGAATACGATCGTCGATCCAACCAATAATTTTACCAAACATTACGCCACTCCTTTTTCTTCACCGACTAGAATAGTCGTGTCATCAAGGAAGGTATACGGAGGAATTTCTAGATTTAATGGTGCAGGTACAGATTGGAATACACGACCAGCCATATCAAATTTAGAACCGTGACACGGACAGAAGAAACCGTCGTCTGTGCCCTCTACTTTCTCACCAAAGCCACCTTGTAGGAAGCTAGGAGAACAACCTAAGTGCGTACAAATACCAACAGCAACAAAAATTTCAGGACGTTGCGAACGATATTCATTGGTTGATGATTCAGGTTGTTGAGGCTCTTCAGACGCAGGATCACGAAGTTGACCTTCATGTTCTTTCATCTGTTCAAGCATTCTTGGTGTACGATTAATAACCCAAACAGGTTTTCCTCGCCACTCAACACGTATTAATTGTCCTGGCTCAAGCTTGCTGATATCTACTTCTACAGGCGCACCCGCAGATTTAGCTCGCTCACTTGGATTCCAAGACGCAATAAAAGGAACAGCAGCCCCAGCCGCACCAACACCACCAACAACAGAGGTAGCTATGGTTAAAAAGCGACGTCGGCCATTGTCTACAGGCGCATTGCTCATCCACTTATCTCCACTATGATTCCCAACACTTGCCATATTGAGAACATCAGTTACAGCAGGTTAATTTTTAGAAATTTCAAAATAGACGCGATCATAATTAAAACCCTTGATTAAAACAAGGTTATTCACAGTCTCATGCTCGAATAAACCCTATTTAATGAATTATTAATTTAGGTTAGCTCGAGTATGAAGCCGCTGGTTATGATAACGCATATAAAAAAACAATATACTGACCAAGATCAACCTCACTAAGAGGAAACAGAATTCTGCATTAGCTGTTGTTGAACTCACTCACATTACTTGCCCCCCAATTGTAGCAAAAAATTTCATCAATTAACTGATGGATTTAAGCTAATTTTGCTAAATCTTGAAGTTTTTTTACTGTTATACGTACTAATTATTAACAGTGGTTAAATATCGAACGAAAAAAGGTAGGGTTTTGCGCTTCAGCTATCAGCTATCAGCTATCAGCTATCAGCTATCAGCTATCAGCTATCAGCTATCAGCTATCAGCTATCAGCTA
>NZ_JABVXE010000060.1:0-1205 GCF_013350085.1 Pseudoalteromonas sp. 0802
TGTACTAGCTCAGACTTGATCTGACAGTTACCCGTTTTTCAATCGGTGACTGTCAGTTTAGATTTGAGCTAAATTCTTTTCAGCCCAAATCGATTTCCCATCCAATAATGTTTCCAGTGGCGTTCTGCCACAGCACATTTTTCCTTGATGGGTTCGGTCATTATTGTAATAAACCATCCATTCGTCTAGATCCTTTTGTAATTCCTCTAGCGACCCATACAGCTTCTTACGGAATGTAACCTGATAGAACTCATTCAAAATCGTTTTATGGAATCGCTCACAGATGCCGTTTGTCTGAGGTGACATAGCCTTTGTTTTTGTGTGATCGATATCGTTTATCGCTAGATATAACTGATAGTCATGATGCTCGACTTTACCGCAATACTCAGTGCCTCTATCCGTGAGTATACGTAGCATAGGAAGCTCATGTTGTTCGAAGTAAGGCAGAACCTTGTCGTTAAGTATGTCAGCCGCGGTAATCGGCGTTTTGGTCGTGTAGAGCTTCGCAAACGCTACCTTGCTGTAGGTATCGATGAAGGTCTGTTGGTAAATACGGCCTACACCCTTGAGGTTACCGACATAGAATGTATCTTGCGAACCAAGATAACCTGGATGCATCGTTTCAATTTCACCACAGGCCTCATCATCATTCTTTTTCTTTTCAAGTGCCGCAACCTGTGCATCCGTGAGGATAATGCCTTCTTGGGCGACTTTTGCTTCCAACGCTTTCAAGCGCTTTTTGAAGTTTTCCAAATCGTGGCGCAGCCAGATTGAACGCACACCACTGGCAGAAACGAACACGCCTTGTTTACGCAACTCGTTACTGGTTCTAACCTGTCCGTGAGCGGGGTATTCAACCGCGTACTCCGTGACTGCTTTTTCAGTTTCTTCATCGACGCGATTTTTTAAGTTGGGCGCTCTACGTGACTTATCAATCAGCGCATCAATGCCGCCATCTTCGACCAGCTCTTGGTAGCGATAAAACGTATCTCGCGAAACGCCCATTACTTTGCAGGCCTTTGAGACGTTACCAAGTTCTTCGGCCAGATTGAGTAAACCAGCTTTGTGTTTGATGATTGGGTTGTTAGTATGAAGCATGAGAGTTACCTCTTTGTTTGTTTTGATTAAAGATTCAGCACCTTTATCAAAACGGGTAACTCTCACTTTTTCAAGCTAATGTGTCAGATCTTGTTTGAACTAATACA
>NZ_JABVXE010000061.1:0-1186 GCF_013350085.1 Pseudoalteromonas sp. 0802
ATTACTCAACGATAGTTGCAACAACACCAGCACCAACTGTACGGCCACCTTCACGGATAGCGAAGCGTAAACCTTCGTCCATCGCGATTGGGCAGATTAGTTCTACAGTCATCTTGATGTTGTCACCAGGCATTACCATTTCAACGCCGTCTGGTAACTGTACGTCACCTGTTACGTCAGTTGTACGGAAGTAGAACTGTGGACGGTAACCTTTGAAGAATGGAGTGTGACGACCACCTTCATCTTTAGAAAGTACGTATACTTCTGAAGTGAACTTCGTGTGTGGAGTGATTGAACCAGGCTTAGCTAGTACTTGACCACGTTCAACGTCTTCACGCTTAGTACCACGTAGAAGTGCACCGATGTTCTCACCCGCACGACCTTCGTCTAGAAGCTTACGGAACATCTCAACACCTGTACAAGTTGTCTTCGTAGTTTCTTTGATACCTACGATTTCAACTTCGTCATTCACGTTGATGATACCAGCTTCAACACGGCCAGTTACAACAGTACCACGACCTTGGATTGAGAATACGTCTTCGATAGGCATGATGAATGGCTTATCGATGTCACGCTCTGGCTCTGGGATGTAAGAATCTAGTGCTTCTGCAAGCTCAACGATTTTGTCTTCCCACTCTTTCTCGCCTTCTAACGCTTTAAGCGCTGAACCTTGGATTAGTGGTAAGTCATCACCTGGGAAGTCGTACTCAGAAAGAAGTTCACGAACTTCCATCTCAACTAGCTCAAGTAGCTCTTCGTCGTCAACCATGTCACATTTGTTCATGAATACGATGATGTAAGGTACACCAACCTGACGAGAAAGTAGGATGTGCTCACGAGTTTGTGGCATAGGACCGTCAGTCGCAGCAACTACTAGGATTGCGCCGTCCATTTGAGCAGCACCAGTGATCATGTTTTTAACATAATCGGCGTGTCCTGGACAGTCTACGTGTGCGTAGTGACGAGTTGGAGTATCGTACTCAACGTGTGAAGTTGAGATTGTGATACCACGCTCACGCTCTTCTGGAGCGTTATCGATTGATGCGAAGTCTTTAGCTACACCACCGTATACTTTTGCAAGTACGTTAGTGATTGCTGCTGTTAGAGTTGTTTTACCGTGGTCAACGTGGCCGATTGTACCAACGTTTACGTGCGGTTTTACGCGTTCAAACTTTTCTTTTGCCAT
>NZ_JABVXE010000062.1:0-1091 GCF_013350085.1 Pseudoalteromonas sp. 0802
CCCGAATTCAGATAATAAGTGCACCACTCATGGTTAAACGGTGAGAAGAGATCAACTGCCTGTTGGTGGTACTCTATCGTCGCCAAACAAACAGAAGCATTTACCATGAGTTACAAGCAGTTGATCGCAGGACAAAGATACCAGATAGAAGCCTACTTACGCGAGGGCTTTAGTTATCGTGAGATAGGCAAACGCCTGAAAGTCAGTCATAGCACCATTAGCCGAGAAATCAGACGAAATAGGATCCGGGAAAATCACTATCTACCCGAAGTCGCCCAGGCAAAGACACTCAAAAGGCGCGTTCAAGCCGCAAAGTCGTGTCTATCTAAGCTGACCATCACCTTTGTTGAGTTCGGATTAAAACAAAAGTGGAGTCCCGAGCAAATTGCAGGCGTGGGCCGGATTATTGGGCTTTCAGTGAGTCATGCATGGATTTACGGTTATGTGCAACGGGATAAATTGAGTGGCGGCAAGTTGTTTAGGCACTTACGACAAGGCCATCGACGATATCGCAAAGGTCGTCGTGCGAAGCGTGTCATTATCCCGAACCGAGTGGGCATTGAGCACCGCCCAGCGATTGTTGACAAGAAAAGACGGTTCGGTGACTGGGAAGCTGATACCGTACTGGGTAAGCATGGAACGGGTGCCATAGTCAGCCTAGTTGAACGCCAAAGCAAGCTTTATTTAATACGTAAAGTGCCAGCAAAGAGCGCGGCAGACGTAAGCAGAGCCATGATAGGCATGCTGTGGCGATATCGCCGTCATGTGCATACGATAACCGCTGATAATGGCAGCGAGTTCTGTGACCACGAGCTAGTTGCAGATAAGCTCAACACTGATATTTATTTTGCGAATCCGTATTCCTCATGGGAGCGCGGATTGAATGAAAACTTCAACGGTTTACTGCGCCAGTACATACGCAAAGGCACGGATTTAAGAACGGTAACGGATAAGCAGGTGGCCGATATAGAACGTGCGCTAAACGCCAGACCTAGAAAGTGCCTAGGTTACAAACAGCCTGTCGTTGTGTTTAACGAATTACGCAATGCGGCCTAATTTAGCGAGTGGTGCACTTCGGGGTTGAATTCGCG
>NZ_JABVXE010000063.1:0-1077 GCF_013350085.1 Pseudoalteromonas sp. 0802
AAGCCATTCGAGGAATTTAGCTGGATTAAAGCGTTTGATTCTGCTGCTGCTCAGCAGGTTGCTCGCGACTTGGAAACAGCGATGAAGAATGCATTTTCTAAAGGTCGTTTGCAGCATTTTCCAAAGCACAAAGTTTCCTACAAAAGGAAGCGGCTTCACAATGATAGCTTCCGAGCGGTCAATAATTCCAACTGTATTCGAATTGAAAATGACGCTATAAGCATCCCAAAGGTCGGCAAAGTGCCAATCGTTTTGCATCGTGGACTTGCGAGCAAAATTAAGACCGTAACCATTCAATATCGTCACGGAAAGTGGGGATGCAGCATCACACAGGAGGTGGAGTGTAAAACGGCTAAACAGGTTTTGGAAAAGATCACTGGTTTTGATATCAACTCAAAGCAAACGGTTGTTGGTTCGAACGGATTTGTGGCCGATAATCCGAAGTTTTTAAAACAGTCAAAAGAGAAGCTAAATCAATTGCAACGCCAGCTTGCGCGTCGAACCAAAGGCTCAAATCGTTGGCACAAAACTAAACAACGCATCAATAAACTACACGGTAAAATCTCAAGGCAAAGGCTCGACTTTGCACACAAAATTTCACGACAGATAATCAATGAAACTGATATAGCGTGTTTTGAAGATTTAAACGTAAAAGCGATGCAAAAGTTCAATGGCAGCATGGTTGCCGATAACGTAATGGGGCTGATAACTCAGCTTTCAAAATACAAAGCTGAGTTAGAGGGTAAGTTGTATCACGAAATTGGTCGATTTGAGAAGTCCACTGGGATCTGCTCAGAGTGCGGCCAAAACCATGTTTTAACATTGAACGATAGGTATTTCACTTGTGTAGCTTGCGGAACGTATCAAAACCGTGATCTATCGTCGGCTAAGAGCATAGAAAAGACAGGTGAATTAGATTTAATTGCGGCTGGCATCGTCGCAAGGGTAGCACCCGTATCTCAGGAGAAACAATCCGTTAAAACGAAAGTCTTCGAATTATCGAAGTTGGATTTTGGATCTGAGAAAAAAGAAGCAGCCTAGCCGTTAAGCTAGACTGTAGAAGCCCAGTGATCAGAG
>NZ_JABVXE010000064.1:0-917 GCF_013350085.1 Pseudoalteromonas sp. 0802
ACAATCGACTTCACTTATACTTATTTAAAAACAGAAAATATCAAGTCGATGCTTGATACAATTATCTTTAGTGAAGGGAGTCCTATCGGGGTTGTTTGTTTTGAACAAAAAGCCAATTTCAGAGAGTGGAATAAGGATGAAGTTTATTTTGCTGAGTTGATTGCTGATTGTTGTACATATCGATTTATGGCCCAAAAACAAGCTAAGCTAGAAGATAAGCTTGTTAACTTAGTGTTTTATGATGACTTAACTGGTGTTTATAATCGTCGGTATTTTTTTGATGCCATTGAAAGAACTATAAGCCTCCATGTACGAAAAAGCTTGCCTTTGGCTATTGGTTTTATTGATTTCGATAATTTTAAATCAATAAATGACACGTACGGTCACCAAGCAGGTGATGAGGTATTAAAGGGGTTTTCAAAGATAGCTCAGACTTTTCTTAGGCGTGAAGATTTAATTTTTCGCTTTGGAGGTGAAGAGTTCGTTATTGTGTTTCAGGGGGTCAATGTCATAGAGGCTAAGAATGCTCTAGTAAGGCTGCAAAGTGGAGTTAAAACTATGTTGATTAACCATGGTAACAAAGCGTTGAATTTTACATTTAGTGCCGGTGTGGTTGAGTTACATAAAAAATTGTCCATTAAAGATGTGATAAAGCAAGCTGATAAACTACTATATAAAGCGAAAAAAGAAGGGAAAAACCGTGTTGAATACTAGGTAAAATACGTTACCTACTCATTAAAATCACGTTCCAAACTAATGTTCAAATGGGTGGTGTAGCAAGTTATTTAAGATTTAAACGGTAACAAAAAACTTTCCAGATCTTGTGAAGATAATGGCTTAGAATAGCTATAACCTTGAAGCATGTCGACATTTTTAGACTTGCAGTATTCAACATGCTGCGTTGTTTCTACTCCCTC
>NZ_JABVXE010000065.1:0-917 GCF_013350085.1 Pseudoalteromonas sp. 0802
ACAATCGACTTCACTTATACTTATTTAAAAACAGAAAATATCAAGTCGATGCTTGATACAATTATCTTTAGTGAAGGTAGTCCTATCGGGGTTGTTTGTTTTGAACAAAAAGCCAATTTCAGAGAGTGGAATAGGGATGAAGTTTATTTTGCTGAGTGGATTGCTGATTGTTGTACATATCGATTTATGGCCCAAAAACAAGCTAAGCTAGAAGATAAGCTTGTTAACTTAGTATTTTATGATGACTTAACTGGTGTTTATAATCGTCGGTATTTTTTTGATGCCATTGAAAGAACAATAAGTCTCCATGTACGAAAAAACTTGCCTTTGGCTATTGGTTTTATTGATTTCGATAATTTTAAATCAATAAATGACACATACGGTCACCAAGCAGGTGATGAAGTATTAAAGGGGTTTTCAAAGGTAGCTCAGACTTTACTTAGGCGTGAAGATTTAATTTTTCGCTTTGGAGGTGAAGAGTTCGTTATTGTGTTTCAAGGTGTGAATGTTATAGATGCTAAGAATGCTTTAGTTAGGCTGCAAAGTGGAGTTAAAACTATGTTTATTAACCATGGTAATAAAGCGTTGAATTTTACATTTAGTGCCGGTGTGGTTGAGTTACATAAAAAATTGCCCATTAAAGATGTGATAAAGCAAGCTGATAAACTGCTATATAAAGCGAAAAAAGAAGGGAAAAGCCGTATTGAGTACTAGGTAAAATACGCTACCTACTCATTAAAATCACGTTCCAAACTAATGTTCAAATGGGTAGTGTTACTGGCTACTTAAGATTTAGACGGTAATAAAAAACTTTCCAGCTTTTGTGAAGATAATGGCTTCGAATAGCTATAACCTTGAAGCATGTCGACATTTTTAGACTTGCAGTATTCAACATGCTGCGTTGTTTCTACTCCCTC
>NZ_JABVXE010000066.1:0-909 GCF_013350085.1 Pseudoalteromonas sp. 0802
GTGGCGTCCCCAAGGGGATTCGAACCCCTGTTACCGCCGTGAAAGGGCGGTGTCCTAGGCCTCTAGACGATGGGGACGCAGAAAACTGCAACCCTAGGACAAACACTATGCAAATCTGGTGGAGCTATGCGGGATCGAACCGCAGACCTCTTCGCTGCCAGCGAAGCGCTCTCCCAGCTGAGCTATAGCCCCGACTTGCATACACACCACCAATTAATGTTGGTTGTGTATCGCTGAGTGCGGGGCGCATTCTATGCAGCCCCCCAAATAAAGTCAACAGTTTTTTATCTAAGTTTATTTAAATGATTTAAATTTCAACAAGCTGACTAAATATCAATCCGTTGCGGAGGTATTTTATACAAAGTGCTATCAAATTAGCTATTTTGGGCTAATTGCATCGCTGGTTTGTTATCAATGACTCTCTGCTTTTGAGTTTACTCTCTAAAAAAAGGTATACATTTATATGCAAAATAAAATTCGTTATTTAAAGCTTTAAATAAAACGACTTTCCCCTTCCCTGCTTTGTTTTAATAGTGCTAACTAGAATGCAATTAACTAATGCAAATTTATCGGTATGAAAAAACTGTTTTAAAAATTTACTGTATTCATATCATTTGGAATGATTTACCTAGGTCATAAAGCTATAGATCCAAGTCTAAATATAAGCTTATGAATATAAATTGCATATTTGTTCGCCAAAAAATGCTTAAATGCCATGTCATTGTTTATAAAAGCTGCATCTAACACATTTTTACTCATTCAAGTGTTGACACATTTACAACTCTATCTATAATAGCGCCCCACAACAACGCAGCAATGAGTTGTTTTAGATATGGGTCGTTAGCTCAGTTGGGAGAGCATCGCCCTTACAAGGCGAGGGTCACTGGTTCAAGTCCAGTACGACCCACC
>NZ_JABVXE010000067.1:0-856 GCF_013350085.1 Pseudoalteromonas sp. 0802
TTTTTTATTGGTTTACTGTTAAGTGGTTGCGTTACACCAGTATTTCAATAATTGGCTTTTTGTATGCGTTTTGGTTAAGTGGGGTTGTTACGAGTGATGAGGTTACAACGCAAGTTGCAAGCAATAGCCAAACTACAAAAAAACAAGTGCCTGTTTTAGTTTCTGATACTGCAAAACAAAAGACACCGGATCAACAGTTACAAGACTTTTACCAGCAACAGAATTTATTACAAAGCCAGTTTCCTGACGTATTTAATGGTCAACCATTTGATGTGGTTGTGCTGAATATTTGCTCTCTAGCAACGGCTGATTTAAATGCAATCGGTGTTGAGCCACGTAACTTATTTGCTGATTTTGATATCTTGTTTAGCCAATTTAACTCAGCAACGTCGTACAGTGGTCCTGCAGCAATTCGTTTATTACGAGCAAGTTGTGGGCAAACAAGTCAAGAGCAACTATTTAAACCTGTTGATGAGCAATGTCAGCTATTTACTAATCTTGCTGAGCTTGGCTATAAAACCAGTGTGGCTCTTAACCACGATGGGCATTTTGATGACTTTATAGGTTTGATCAGACAATACGGTGGTGTTTCTGTGCCAAAACTGGATTTTAGCCAATTTAGTGCTGCGCAGTATGGTTTCGATGGCAAACCGATTTATTCTGATGCGGATATACTCTCTGACTGGTTGAATAAACAAGGCACAAGTCAGCAGCCTAGAGCTCTCTACTACAACACCATAAGCTTACACGATGGCAATCAACTTGCAGGTCGTGAACGAATGAATAGTTTTGAAAGCTATCCGCTTAGACAACAGCGCTTATTTAATGACATCGATAAGTTTATAACTGAGTTAAA
>NZ_JABVXE010000068.1:0-856 GCF_013350085.1 Pseudoalteromonas sp. 0802
TTTTTTATTGGTTTACTGTTAAGTGGTTGCGTTACACCAGTATTTCAATAATTGGCTTTTTGTATGCGTTTTGGTTAGGTGGGGTTGTTACGAGTGGTGAGGTTATAACTCAAGTTGCAAGCAATAGCCAAACTACAAAAAAGCAAGTACCCGTTTTAGTTTCTGATACAGCAAAACAAAAGACACCGGATCAACAGTTACAAGACTTTTACCAGCAACAGAATTTACTACAAAGCCAGTTTCCTGATGTATTTAATGGTCAACCATTTGATGTTGTTGTGCTAAACATTTGCTCTTTAGCGACGGCTGATTTAAATGCAATTGGTGTTGAGCCACGTAACTTATTTGCTGATTTTGATATTTTGTTTAGCCAATTTAACTCAGCAACGTCGTACAGTGGCCCTGCGGCAATTCGTTTACTACGAGCAAGTTGCGGGCAAACAAGTCAAGAGCAACTATTTAAACCTGTTGATGAGCAATGTCAGCTATTCTCTAACCTTGCAGAGCTTGGCTATAAAACCAGTGTGGCTCTTAACCACGATGGACATTTTGATGACTTTATAGGTTTGATCAGGCAATACGGTGGTGTCTCTGTGCCAAAACTAGATTTTAGCAAATTTAGTGCTGCGCAATATGGCTTCGATGGCAAACCGATTTATTCTGATGCGGATATACTCACTAATTGGTTGAAAAAGCAAGGTTCGAGTCAGCAGCCTAGGGCTCTTTATTACAACACCATTAGCTTACACGATGGCAATCAACTTGCAGGTCGTGAACGTATGAATAGTTTTGAAAGCTATCCGCTTAGACAACAGCGCTTATTTAATGACATCGATAAGTTTATAACTGAGTTAAA
>NZ_JABVXE010000069.1:0-820 GCF_013350085.1 Pseudoalteromonas sp. 0802
ACCTCGTTAGTTGAAACGTGGTGATAAATTAGGCCATCTGCAAAAACATGCCTAGGTGTGGTTGCTGTTACGGTTACTAACAAAGAAGAGTTTCTAACGTATTTAGCCGGCAGTAAAGATAACCCTCCTTCAGGCAAAACTAGATCTGAATGGGCGCCATGGGTTGAAAAAGAAATTGAATTAGTGAAATCAAAACCAGGCGAATTTATCAAGGTGAAAAGACCTTTGCCAATTACACCTAAGCTTAACGTTTCTTTCACTGATGACACTTACACGGTTATGTTTTATGGCCATGTACCTATCATTATATTCGGTGATGAGCCTTGTAAAGTCTCTCCATTAAAGAGTTATATAAAGGCAAAATCAACAAGTAAAACTGAACATTACAATTACTTGATAAAAAGGCTCTATGTTATAAATGAAACTTGTTGAATGAGTTTGTAATTGAATATTTTCTACAACATTATTAATTTTGTATGATGCGGACTTTAAAGCTAAACCAAGTATCCATTAAGCCACAAGAAAGTTCCAAAACACAATAAAATTGATAGAAAATCACAATAATTTGTCAATTAAACGAATTAGGTTAAATATTGTTAAACTTTCTGTCACTTGTTGATATTGAAAATTTCTCGTACGGTCCAAATAAATTAATAAAACTGAGGACCTAAACACATTAACTTCTTAAAAGTGTTTAGGATACATTCCCCTACTCGATCTAATTAGTCGGATACTTGGTCCACTCTCCACCATCTAATTGGATGTAAGGCTGCCCTTTTATATACATCATTACCGTATCTTCATTCTCGGCGACCTTGGC
>NZ_JABVXE010000006.1:0-84827 GCF_013350085.1 Pseudoalteromonas sp. 0802
AAACCAAATTTGCTTGGTGACAATAGCGTTTTGGACCCACCTGACCCCATGCCGAACTCAGTAGTGAAACGAAACAGCGCCGATGATAGTGTAGCAGCTGCTATGTGAAAGTAGGTCATCGCCAGGCTCCAAATAAGAGAAAGCCCGATTCGAAAGAGTCGGGCTTTTTTGCGTCTGGGAGCTGTCAGCTTTCAGCCGTCAGACGTCAGCTGAACTGTGGGGTTGTTTAGTGCAGAGACTCCCTCAGCATTCACCCTATTCATTCTCCAGGTAGGTTGGGTAGAGCGGAGCGAAACCCAACACGAGTTAGCAAGGGTAAAGTTTAAATTCCAAGGTCAAGTCTGGCGTAAGAATGACTTCAGCAATGAATATTTTTGTTTTATTATTTCGGCACTGAAGTGCCTCCTACAAGATTTTATTACTTAAAGAGACTCTGACCCAAACACCCACACCGCGTGGCTGATCGCTGACGGCTGAAAGCTGATAGCTCTGTGTTTATGTTGGGTTTCGCTGCGCTCTACCCAACCTACGGCAAACTTAAAAACTTTACTCTTGCAACTTTCCCCTCGCTAACTTACTTTTATAACACTCATTCCCCTTGCCTTTGCTCTGCTTTGGCAAGCTGAATGTATTTTGTTTCGACTAGTTGTGAGAGGGGAACAAGTTCGAAGCCTTGTTGTTGCAGTTCAGGGAGGGCTTGTTGTAGAAAAGCAACGGTTTCTGGGTAGGGGTGGGCGATGGCGATTGCGTAGTTGAAGTGTTTAGCTTTGCTTTTTAGTTCTTCAAGTTGATGTTGTAGCTGGCTTTGGGTGACATTGTTATCAAGAAATACATGGCGAGATACATTAGCCACACCATAGAGGTTAGCAACGTTTTGTGCTTCACTTTGACTCGTTGTTCGGCTATCTAAGAAGTACAAACCTCGTTTCTTTAATATTTCCATCGTCCATTTCATTGGCTCGGTAAGCTGTGTCAACTCAGAGCCCATGTGGTTATTGACCCCTTTTACTTGTGGTAGAGAGGCTAACGCATGACCTAGTGTTGTTTGTAACTCTGACTTACTCATAGTATCGGTGAGTGAACCCGGACCAAGTGCTTTAGTTTTATCAAGCGCTTGCATTGGTACATGTAAAAGTAGTTCTTTATGAGTTCTACTGGCGCGTTCAGCAAATATTTGCGAATAGGGTGTATGGGGCAAGATTGAGAAGGTCACTTGCCCTGGTAAGTTTAATATTTCAAGATCGCGCTGATGATTGCCTATATCATCAATTACTATGGCTATTTGCTTTGCTTGGCAGAATAGCGGTAGGCAACATACGGCGAGTAATAAGCCTGTTTTTAAGTTCACTTTTTGTAATTATTATATCCGTTGTGAGCATTTACTTACTGCATAATAAAGAGCTGCTTTGCTGTAAGTTGCTTTTTGTCTTGTCCATCTAGAAGTGAGCTAAAAAGCGCCAATTCTTGGATGTTTTTTATTATAACGCCTTGGTCAATTTCTGAAAGCATTGTTTGATTAATACTCACATCAGGGGTGATCCCCTTTCCATCGATAGATTGACCCGCTGGTGTGTAATAACGTGCTGTAGTCAGTTTTAATGCGGTATTACCGTTACCTAAAGGTATCAGCGATTGCACTGAGCCCTTACCAAAAGAAGTTTCGCCAATTAGCACCGCTCGTTGATTATCTCTTAATGCTGCTGCGAGTATTTCAGCCGCAGAGGCTGAGTTTTCGTTAATCAGTACAGCAATGGGAGCGCCACTGAGTATGTCGCCTTTATGGGCTTTATACTTCTGATTAGCTTCATTAAAGCGGCCTTTGGTTGACACTATGGTACCGTTATCTAAGAACAGATCTGCAACTTCAATGGCCCCTTGTAATGTACCGCCTGGGTTATCGCGTAAATCAATAATTAAACCTGAAAGAGGGAAGCTATTGGTGACCTGCATTTTTGCAAGCTCCCGAGCAACATCGTGTAATGTGTGGTTATTAAATGAGTTGATACTGATAAGCGCAACGCCTGTATTTGCTAAATGGCCATGAACGCTTTGTAAGTTGATTTGTTGGCGCTTGATCGAGAAATTTAGCTCAGTATCTTTCTCTCTTTTTACAGCAACATCGACAGCACTTTGACCGCTTTGGCGAATTAATTTAGCCACTTCTTCGATACTTTTGTCTAAAATAGGTTGTTGATTAATCGCAATAACTTCATCATTTACCTGAAGACCCGCAAGCGCCGCAGGTGAGTTATTAATAGTGTTAACAATATAAACCCGACCATCTTCAACTTTTACTTCTATACCGAGTCCTGTGTATCTACCATTAGTGCTACTGAAGATAGCATCGAGCTCAGTTTCGTCGAGGTATTTTGAGTATGGATCAAGGCGTTCGAATAACGCTTCGACTTGTAAGTTATCAGGCTGGGTTACAAATGTGTTTTGTAGTTTCAGATCATCAACATAATACGTATGGATATTAAATAGAATTTCGTTTAGTTGCTGATGCTCTAGTGACTGTAACGAGGGTTTTGCAACAGCCTGAAACGATTGCAGTATCAGGCATAGCAAGCTGACAAGTAATAAAAAAGACAGCTGAGTAAAAAACTTAGCTGGGGATAAATGAGCTTTGTAAGAGTAAGTTGTGTTTAGCATCAGCTGCTCCTCATAGAGTGCAGCTATTTAATCAATTAAATGCGTCTGCACCATTTTACAGGATTTACTGCGCGTCCTTTGTGGCGTATTTCAAAGTATAGACCAGGATCCGGTTGTCCGCCGCTTTGACCGACTAATGCAATTGTTTCGCCTTCTCTAACAAGGTCGCCAACATCGCGAAGTAGAGTTTGAGCGTGACCATATAAGCTCATAAAGCCATCGCCATGATCAATTGCGATAACCCAGCCAAAGCCATTTAGCCAGTCTGCGTAAACAACTTGGCCGTTCTGTACGCTTTTAACATTACTGCCTTCTTTAGCGCTGATAAGTACGCCTTTCCAATCTATGTTGCCGTGCTTGCGTTGCCCAAAGCGGTGGCGTAATGCCCCTTTAGTTGGCCAGTCGAGTTTGCCCTTACTACTTTGTAAGCCTAGTAATTCAACCTTTTCACTTCGTTCTTGTTCAAGCTCTTCAATGGCGGTGATCAGGGTTTGCTCATTTTCTTTTAAGTAATCAATAGAGCTTTTAGTTTCTTTCAACGCTGACTGGAGTTTATTTAGGTTAGTTTTACGCTCTTGTTGTGCATTGACCAGAGCTTGCTGGCGTCTTTTTTGCTCATCATATAAGGCAACTAGACGTTGTTTGGTTTTTTCAAGCTCAGCCTGGTTGTCTGCAATTTCTTGCTGTAGTGCTTTGAGCTCTTCAATTTGCTCAATACGCGCTTTGTTTAAATAATTATAATAACTTAGCGTGCGCTCAATTTTGGCTGTGTCTTGTTGGTTAAGCAACATTTTTGAGTAGTCATGGCTACCCGCCATGTAGGCGCTTTTTAGTTGTGCAGCTAATAAGGTTTGGCGCTGTGCTTGCTGGGCTTTAAGTTGCTCGGCTTTAGCTTGTTGTTCTCGCTGTTGTTGCTCATTTTCTTTAACAGATTGGGCGGCAAGGTTTAATGCTTTGGCATTTTGAGCTATGTCGAGTTCATGGGCGCGCAGATCTTTACGCATTTGGGCAATGGACTTGCGTTGACCTTTAAGCTCAGCCTCTGTTTTTTGTAAAGCTGATTGAATGTCTGATAAGTCTTTTTTGGTTTGATCTTCATTAGCAACAACCGAAGTTGCTACTAATGAAGTCAGTATTAAACCAGTTTTAAAGAAGTGGTTAATACATTTACTCATAGCTTATTTCAGCGTCATGATTGGTTTACCAGTCATTTCACTTGGCTGCTCTAAGCCGAGTAGGTGAAGCATGGTTGGAGCCACGTCACTCAATGTTTTACCATCATGTGGTGTCGCATCGCGGCCAACATAGATAAATGGCACTGGCTCACTGGTGTGTGCGGTATGTGCTTGGCCCGTTGCTGGGTTAGCCATTTGTTCAGCATTACCATGATCGGCTGTAATAAGCGCTTCACCACCATGTTCTTCAAGTGCTGCAACTACGCGACCAATACAATGATCAACAGCTTCACATGCTTTCACTGCTGCTTCGAATACGCCAGAGTGACCTACCATGTCTCCGTTAGGGTAGTTACAGATGATGGCATCGTATTTACCGCTAGCGATTGCTTCAACAAGTTTATCGGTCAGCATTTCAGAGTTCATTTCTGGTTGCAGATCGTATGTTGCTACTTGTGGTGATGGAATTAGTTCGCGAGTCTCACCAACAAATTCATCTTCACGACCACCACTAAAGAAAAAGGTCACGTGTGCGTATTTTTCTGTTTCAGAAATACGTAGCTGTGTTTTACCTTGCTTCTCTAACCATTCGCCTAATACATTTGTTAAAGGCTCTGGGGCAAACGCAATCGGCGCTTTAATGTCTGCTGCGTATTCTGTCATCATCACAAAAGCGCTTAACTGTGGTGATTTTTTCTTATCAAAACCACTGAAGTCAGCATCAACAAAGGCACGAGTCATTTCACGTGCTCGGTCTGCTCTGAAGTTAGCAAAGATAACTGTGTCGCCGTCATTGATCTCAGCAGCTGCTTGGCCTTCTGGCACAACAGTTGTTGCAGCTACGAACTCGTCGTTCTCGTCACGTGCATAAGCCGCTTCTAGTGCGGTTACACCGTCAGTGTAGCTGTATTCAGCAATACCACTAACCATAACATCATATGCAAGCTCGACACGATTCCAACGGTTATCGCGGTCCATTGCATAGTAACGACCAACAAGCGTTGCTAAGCGGCCACAGCCAAGTTCTGCAAATAGGGCTTCGATGCGCTCAATTGATGCTTTTGCGCTACGTGGTGGTGTGTCACGGCCGTCTAAGAAACCGTGGAAGTAAACTTCTTTTGCACCGCGCTTAGCTGCAAGTTCAATCGTTGCCACAATATGGTCTTCGTGACTATGAACACCACCTGGACTTAAAAGACCCATAATATGCACGGCTTTGCCTGCATTTACAGCTTTGTCGATATTATCAACAAGCGCAGGGTTGCTATCGAACTCACCATCATCAATGGCTTTAGTGATGCGAGTAAAATCTTGGTAAACGATACGGCCAGCACCTAAATTTACATGGCCTACTTCAGAGTTACCCATTTGTCCTGCAGGTAAACCAACATCAAGTCCCGAACCTGAAATTAATGTATGTGGGCGGGTTGCCCAAAGGTTGTCGAGTACTGGGGTATTAGCAGCAAGTATGGCGTTACTTTCTGTGTCTTCACGGTATCCCCAACCGTCTAAGATCATTAATACCAATGGTTTTTTATGCTCTGTCATTATAGCTCCTGAAGATTGGCACTTATATATCACTAGCATACCGTGTTTTATGGTTTTGATCAGCTATCAATATGTCATATTAAAATATTTCACGCCCTAGCATTTTCAATTGAAGCACGTATACTTGCGTGGCAAATTTTAATTAACCCATGGCTATGCGCTGTGGTACCTAAATTTCTTAGTGGAAAACGCATGGATCAATATATTGAATTTATCTCGAATCATCCGGTTTTGAGCATTATCTGGTTAGCATTAGTCGCTATGCTGATCAGCAGTTGGTTTAAAAGTAAATTTTCGGCTATCCGTCAAATCAACCCACAGCAACTTACCTTGCTAATTAACCGTGATGATGGTCAAGTGATTGATATACGTGCACAAAAAGAGTTTAACTCTGGCCGTATTGCAGGCGCAACTCACTTAAATCCGGAAAAAGCAAAGCAATCTGATTTTTCAAGCCTTGAAAAGTTTAAGACTAAACCCATTATACTAGTATGTACCACGGGCATGACTGCCTCAGGTATCGCAACTGCAATGCATAAAGCAGGTTTTGAGCGTGTTTATGTATTAGCGGGCGGTATGGGCGCTTGGCAATCAGCTAGCTTACCAACAACGACCGGTCGTTAATAAGGCTCACTGCCCGATAGAGGAATTATTATGAGTAATGTTGTTCTTTACACAAAAGCATACTGTCCATTCTGCCAACGTGCTTTGGCGTTATTAGACAGTAAAGGTGTAGACTACACGAATATCGATATTGGTGTTCACCCTGAGCGTCGTGATGAAATGATCGACAAAGCAAATGGTGGTTACACAGTTCCGCAAATTTTCATTAATGATGAACATATCGGCGGTTGTGACGACATGATGGCAATTGAAGCGCAAGGCCTTTTAGACGCAAAGCTTAACGCTTAATAAATTTTAAATATAAAAACGAATACAAGTTAGGAATTACAATGAACGAAGAAAATCAAAACGCAGCAGCAGAACAACAAGCCGGCGCTCAATTCTCAATCCAACGCATCTACACTAAAGATGTTTCTTTTGAGACGCCTAACTCACCTGCTATTTTCCAAAAAGAGTGGACTCCTGAAGTTAAGCTTGACTTAGATACTCGTTCTAACAAATTAGAAGAAGGTGTGTTTGAAGTTGTTCTTGCTTTAACAGTAACAGCTTCAATCGGTGAAGAAACTGCATTCCTATGTGAAATCCAACAAGCGGGTATTTTCACAATTGGTGAAGTTGAAGAAGTTCAACTTGCGCACATGTTAGGTGCTTTCTGCCCGAACGTACTTTTCCCTTACGCTCGTGAAGCAGTATCAAACCTAGTTAACCGTGGTACTTTCCCACAATTAAACTTAGCGCCAGTTAACTTTGACGCACTATTTGCTCAATACATGCAACAACGTGCAGCTCAAGATCAACAGGCAACTGCAGACGCATAAGCTATGAGTACAGCACAATCAGCTGTTACAGTATTAGGGGCGGGGTCTTATGGCACCGCCCTTGCTATTTGCTTTGCCAGAAATGGCCACCCAGTAACTTTGTGGGGCCGCAATAGCGATGACGTTGCTACGCTTGCAGCTGAGCGAAAGAATCAACGTTATGTTCCGGATGTTAGCTTTCCTGAAACCCTCCAACTAGAAGCAGATTTAGAAACGGCAGTTAAAGCAAGCAAGATCATTTTGGTTGTTGTACCTAGCCATGCTTTTGCTGGCACGCTGCAAAAAATCAAACCTTGGTTGTCAGAAGGTGCTGAAGTTGCATGGGCTACCAAAGGTTTAGAGCCAAATACAGGGCGTTTACTGCAAGAAGTAGCGGTACAAGAGCTAGGAGATGATGTTCCTCTGGCTGTGCTTTCAGGACCTACTTTTGCAAAAGAAATGGCAATGGGTTTACCAACCGCTATTTCGGTATCGTCTACCTCTAAAGACTTCGCTAAGCAATTAGCTGACCTTTTACACTGTGGCCGCTCATTTAGGGTTTATAACAATGATGACTTCATTGGTATACAGCTTGGTGGCGCAGTTAAAAATGTGATTGCGATTGGCGCTGGTATGTCTGATGGTTTTGGCTTTGGTGCCAACGCACGTACTGCCTTAATCACTCGCGGTTTAGCTGAGCTTTGCCGTTTAGGGTGTGCATTAGGTGCTCGTTCAGATACCTTTATGGGTATGGCTGGCCTTGGTGACTTGATCTTAACCTGTACAGATAACCAATCTCGTAACCGTCGCTTTGGCCTTGCACTTGGCAAAGGTGAAGGCGTAGAAGCTGCAATTGAATCTATTGGTCAGGTTGTTGAAGGCTATAGAAATACCAAAGAAGTGTATTTACTTGCTGAGCGTACAGGTATTGAAATGCCAATAACGGAGCAAATTTACCAAGTACTTTATGAAAATAAAGATGTAAAAGAAGCTGCGATGGCACTCCTTGGCCGTGAGCAAAAATCTGAATAATTTAGATTGTGCACTGTTAAATAAAAAACGCGATTGATTAATCGCGTTTTTTATTTGATGTACCGTTGCAACCACTAGCTAGATTGCTGCTTTTCTAGCGTATCATTAATAAATTCGCTGACTTGGTTAGCTTTTAATGGCTTGCAGTAATAATAACCTTGTTGAAAATGACAGCCCATAATATGCAGCATGTAAGCTTGTTCTTCAGTTTCTACTCCTTCAGCAACAACATTTATGTCCAAATACTTAGCTAACCGCACTATGGTGGCGGTGATGTTGCGATCTTGGTCGTTTTTATCGATATCTTTTACGAATGACTTGTCGATTTTGAGCGTATCGATTGGAAAACGCTTTAAGTAACTGAGTGATGAATGACCCGTGCCAAAGTCATCCAGCGCGATCTGCACACCAATCGATTTAATACGTTTCATTTGCTGCTCTGCAAATTCAGGGTTATCCATCATGGCGCTTTCTGTGATCTCGAGTTCTAAGCAATGTGCCGGTACGTCAAATTTAGCTAAGTTGTCGATGAGGGTTTCAATAAGGCTACTTTGCTGAAAGTGTAAGGCTGAAATATTAATAGCGACATTACCAAACGAAATGTTTTGTTTTCGCCACTGTGCCAGTTGATTAAGCAGCTGCTCCATCAGTAATTGGGTGAGCGGAATAATGGCACCATTTTGTTCGGCAAGCGGAATGAACTCATCGGGGTTAATCACACTGCCATCTTCTTGAGGCCAGCGAACTAATGCTTCAAAGCCGTATAACTGATTATGCTGGGCATCAAACTTAGGCTGAAAATAAAGCTCAAACTCATTGTTGGTAATGGCTTTAAATAAAGCGCTCTCTTTGGTTAACTCGGTTGGGTCGAGAGTATGGCGCTCTTTATCAAAAAATTGATACGTATTACGGCCCATTTTTTTTGCATGATTCAAAGCACTATTTGCGCTGCGCATTAAGTATTCACAGTTGTAGGCGTTGTCTGGGTAGATAGCAAGACCACAACAGGCCGATAGCGAGGTCTCAAAACCATCTAACATAAATGGGGTTTTAAACTGCTGAAGCACGATGTCTGCGGTTTTTTTAGCAAAGAATACGGTTTGACCTGAATAAAGATAGGGCGGCACCAGTACCGCAAATTCATCTGCACCGAGTCTTGCAATGGTAAAGCCTGAATTTAGAGAGTCAGTTAAACGACAGGCTACCTCTTTTAGTAGTACATCGCCAATTGTGTGACCGAGCGAATCGTTAATCTTTTTGAAATTGTCTATATCAATAAAGATGATCAACAGGCTAGGGTAAGTGTCGTTACAAGCATTGATTGCTTTTTCAAGGGACTCTATAAAAATGGCACGGTTTGATAAGCCTGTGACACTGTCTTTGGTCGTGAGCTTGAGCATAGTTCGCTCGTTATTCTTACGAGCAGTTACATCAGAAAACATACCAACGTAACGTACAGAGCTTTTTGCAAAGCGTGGTGTGGTTACTTTTGTTATACATAAATCAATGGCGTAGGGTTGCCCATCTTTGCGTAAATTCCAAATTTCGCCAGACCAATAACCATCATTACTCAGCTCTTGTTGGATGATTTCTTCGAGTTGTGTATCACGACCGGCTTGCGTTAATGCTTTGAATTTTTTACCAAGTACATCGGCTTTTTTATAACCCGATATTTCACTAAATGCGTTATTGATTTCTATGATCCGAAACTGTTCATCGGTGACCCAAATACCATCTTTAGACTGGGAAAGTAGAGCATCCATCAGCGTCAT
Source organism: Pseudoalteromonas sp. 0802 (assembly GCF_013350085.1). Lineage (NCBI taxonomy): Bacteria > Pseudomonadati > Pseudomonadota > Gammaproteobacteria > Alteromonadales > Pseudoalteromonadaceae > Pseudoalteromonas > Pseudoalteromonas sp. 0802. The sequence continues at coordinate 9,601 of NZ_JABVXE010000006.1, forward strand.
CTTTTGGTTTCTTTGATAATAGATAACCGCACCAATGAGGATGACAATCGCTAGAAAGATTAGTAGTAATAGGGGAGTCGTATTGGGGACTTGTGAGTTAGAGGGATTAGACACAGCAGCAGAAGCAGCACTAGAAAAGTGCTGCATCAGCAAAATGATACTGCATACTCGGGCAAAAAAGCGCATTAAATCCATCTTTAGGAACAAACTCACCTATTTAGGTTAGTCCATAAAAAATGGTCGTGCTAAACAATTAGTGAATATTTATTACAAGCGCTTTTTCAATGAGTTATTGACCGTTCACAAACCCCAGCTGACGCCAAGATTCATAAACAAATACAGCAACTGAGTTAGATAAGTTCATACTACGGCTGTCTTTTTGCATTGGAATACGTACACGTTGCTCTTTCGGCAACGACTGAATTAGATCATCAGGTAAGCCACGTGTTTCAGGGCCAAACACTAAACAATCGCCAGGCTGATATTGTGCTTGATGATGAAATTGGCTGCCCTTAGTGGTGCAAGCATAGACTTTTTTCGGTTGGCATTTTTCTAGATATGCTTCAAACGAGGCATGGCGCTGTACATGGCTAAACTCATGATAATCAAGACCTGCACGTTTTACGCGTTTATCATCCCACTCAAAACCAAGGGGTTCAATTAGGTGTAACGCATAACCTGTGTTTGCGCATAAGCGAATGATATTACCCGTGTTTGGTGGAATTTCTGGTTGGTACAACACAATATCAAGCATGTGAATCTCATTTATAAGGATTTGATCTGCTGCTGAGTATACACGAACTAGAATTAAAAGATGATATACTCAACACAGTTACTCACTAAAGGTAAGTTGTTGTGCAGCATCGTAGTTATGAGTTTTGGGTTAAAACAGCCAGTATAGTCACCATTGTTATGGTGAGTTTAATGATCGCAGCAAAAAGCTGGGCTTGGCTTGCATCTGGCTCGGCGTCAATGCTGGGTTCATTGACCGATTCGTTAATGGATATCACAGCCTCACTGATGAGTTTTTTAGTGCTAGGTTATGCACTACGCCCTGCTGATGACGACCATCGCTTTGGTCACGGAAAAGCCGAAGCATTAGCCGGGCTTGCACAGGCCGCTTTTATAGCTGGCTCAGGTTGCTTTTTAGCGTTTCATGGCATTGAGCGCTTATTTAATCCGGTAACCTTAAAGCATTCAGACCTTGGTATTTGGGTTAGTATTTTCGCTATTGTTTGTACGCTCGTGGTGGTGTTTGTACAAACTAAGGTGATTAATCACACCGAATCAATCGCCATTAAAGCAGACTCAATTCACTATAAAGGCGATTTAATCTTAAACTTGGCGGTATTACTGGCAATTGTGTTAGCTAAGTACGGCGTCGCTTATGCCGATCCATTGTTTGCTATTGGGGTGGCTGTTTATTTACTTTATAACAGCTGGGATATTGCTCGCGAAAGTGCTGATCACTTAATGGATAAAGAGCTCCCAGATGAAGAAAAACAACAAATACTGGCCATTGTGAATAGCCATCAAGACGTTTTTGGCGCCCATGATATTCGTACCCGCCAAGGTGGTAAAATTAAGTTTATTCAGATGCATTTAGAGCTGGAAGACTCATTATCATTGATAAGAGCGCATCAAGTTGCTGATGAAGTAGAAGCATTAATTCAAACGCATTTTGATTGCGAAATGGATATTTTGATGCACCTTGACCCACTTTCAGTGGTTAACAAAACACGTCAAAGCTCAGCACAAAATTGATAAAAATCGCTGAGTATTGTTTGTCTGATCTCGTCGCGTTCACACAATAGTTCGTGGCGAGCGCCCGCATAGCTTTTTAGTTGTGCTTGCTTTTGCCTATGGGTAAGTGCAAATTGCGCAGCGTTATCGACCACAGTATCTTGCTCGGCGCTTGCGATAAACAAAGGAATATCGACTTTTTTATCGACTAAAGAAGCAATAAAATCAAACGATGCATTGAGCCAGCCATAGGTTACGCCACCTAGTTGTAAATCATCTTCTGCTGCATAAAGCTCTCTGAACAGCTTATATCTAATTTCACTACTGGTTAGTTCATTAGCTGCAAAGTCGACTGGTAAATAATCGCGTTGGCCAAATGCGTAACTGCGACCAAGACCAAGTAAGGATGCAATTTTAGCAGCTAGTTTTGCAACAGGCTTTGGCGTGCCTTTGGTATAGATATCAAACATCGGCGCTGATAAAAAAGCACCCGCAAATTGATGCTGATAGCGCGATAGGTAATCATAGGCAATGGCACTGCCCATAGAGTGGCCAAGCAAAACCTGCTTTCCTTGCCAGTGTTGATGCACCACTTTTTCTATAAATACAGCAAAGTCATCTGCGTAGTCAGTAAAGCGGTTTACAAAACCCTTATGAGTGTTTTTTAAATGACGATAAGAGCGACCTTGCCCCTGGTGATCAACACTAAAAACTGCAAAGCCATTTTGATATAGCTCCCACAGCAACTCTTTGTACTTAATTAAAGACTCTATTCGGCCAGTACTTATAACGATGGCCGTTTTTGCTTGTTGGGGAATTGCATAGCCGTAATAAAGCTTGCCATGAGCGGTGCTCAGAAAGTCTTGCTGTAATTGCTCAGAAAAAAACTGATTAATATTAGGTAGGTTATTAACAAGACTTGCTTCGCTACTATAAAACATTTACTCACTCTTATAAGGTAGGCGGATGTTTACGCACAGTCCGCCATGTTCTTGGTTTTCAAGTGTTAGTGTACCATCATGTGCTGAGATAGCATTCTTTGCAATTGCAAGACCTAAACCTGTGCCGCCTGTGCTTCTATCACGAGCATGCTCCTGACGGAAGAAAGGTTCACACAGCCTTGCTAGGTTTGCTTCATCAACCCCTTTACCGTCATCACAAATAGTGATGTAGATAGCGTCTGATTCAACTAGGCCAATTGAGATTGAATGTTCTGCGTATTTAATGGCATTGCGAAGTACATTCTCAAGCGCGCTGGCTATTAAGGTTTCATCGCATTTTAAATCGGCTGTTAGTGTACCATTAACAATAAGCTCTTTATTACTTTGCTTGGCCTCAAATTGAGCATCGTTGAGTACATGATCAACAATCACCTGTAAGGATTGTGTACTCAACGCCAGAGTCTGGCTTTTGGCTTCTAAACGTGAAACTTGAAGTACATCGGCAATCATTTTATCGAGCTGATTGGCCTCTTTTTCAATGCGCTCTAAATAAGTGTGTTGAGCATCATCGGCTTGCATTTGTGCAAGGCCTGTGGCCATTTTTAAGCGCGTTAATGGTGAACGTAGTTCATGAGAAATATCTGCTAGTAGTCGTTTTTGAGCGCTAATAAGCTGCTCAAGTTGCACCGCCATGGTATTAAAGTCACGACCAAGTACACCTAACTCATCTTGACGAGTAGGAGATACATCGGCACGGGCAGTTAAATCGCCATGAGCTAGTTTTTTTGCTGTTTCTTTTAAACTATTAATAGGTGCAATTAAGTTACGGCTAAAGAAGAAACTCAGCATCAAGGATGCAACTAAAGCAATAAGCAGTTTAAGCCAAACAGGCATTAGCCATAGGCTGACAAAAAACGGTTTCTTGCGTTTTTCATCGATTTCATAAAGATAAAACTTACCTTCAGGCACATTCAAAGCTACCGGCCCATAAGCTTGGTATTCATCGGTAAAAATAATTTGCGGACGCATATATTTGGTAAAGTTCAGCAAGCTTAAATCAATGTCTTTGGATACAGGTTCGCTAAGCATTTCAACACCATGAACCTCACCATTTAAGTACAGTAATTTATGCTTTGATAAGCGCGGATGAGATAAAACCTCTTGAGTTGATTTTCCGTGTTTAGCAACAATGCGTTCAATACTTTTAGCCGTGTACTCAAGATTTTTCAGCATGGGTCCACGCAGGTCGTCATTGCCGACATTGCTCGTTAACTGGCTTAAAAACACCAGTATTGTGATAGTCGCGATAACGGTGACCCAAAACCAAGCAAATATTTTTAAAAACAAATAATGGCGGGGATGCTTTAGCCAGCTTGGAGTTTGCATATTATTCGCCTTGTATTAATACATAACCACTGCCACGCATGGTTTTGATCCGTTCATTACTAACATGCTCTGCAATTTTTTTACGGATGTTGCTGACATGCATATCGATTGAGCGGTCAAAAGGAGCAAGGCGTCTACCTAATACTTGCTCACTTATTTGCTCTTTGCTGATCACTTCTCCGGCATGTTGCACTAGCATGGCAAGGATCTCATACTCAGTGCCGGTTAGGCTAAGTACATTGTCATTAACAGAAGCTTCTCGTGTTGCGAAATTAACATTGATGCTGTTAACACTCAATGAGCTGGTCTGTTGGCTCGATAAGCTATTGATATGTTCGATGCGACGAGTAATTGCTTTAACGCGAGCTAGTAGCTCTCTGTGATTAAACGGTTTAGGAATATAATCATCTGCGCCAAGTTCTAAACCAAAGATACGATCAAAATCTTCGCCTTTCGCGGTTAACATGATCACCGGTGTGAGCTTATGTTGTCTTAATTGCTTTAGCACATCGAAGCCATCCATAGAGGGTAACATCACATCAAGCAATATTAGCTCATAGTTATGCTTAATAGCTTGCTTTAGGCCTTCAGCGCCATCATGAACACACTCTACTGTAAAACCTTGTGCTGACAAGTACTCGCTGAGTAATTCGCACAATCCTGTATCGTCGTCGATCATTAATAGTTTCATTCTGACACCTAGCTATTTATTTCTTTAAGGTTATTTTACTCAGTAAATTGTGTAAAAGTGAATCTTTACACAACCTTTACACTGGCTTGCGTTCCTTTGCATTGAATTAGTTATAGTTAACCCATCAGTCGGAAACGACAACAGAGCACAACCCAACAAAAGGTAATGATTATGACTATTTCAAATAAGCTTTCTAAATTCGTACTTGTTTGTGGTTTAGCAGCAGCCAGTGTAGGTGCTACTTCAGCAATGGCGAAAGGAGACTTTAACCGTGGTATGAACCCACAGGCTCGTTTTTTACTTTCTGAGCGTGGTATTGATAAATTACAACTTACCGAAGAGCAGCAAACGCAACTTAAAGCAATCTTTGCACAGCAGAAAACACAATTTGAAGCACTGCGTGGCGATAAAGATGCAATGAAAGCCGCTCGTGCTGCACACAAAGAGAAAATGGATGCGTTATTAGCAACAAAAGCATTTGACGAAAATGCCGCATTAGAGCTGATTAAAGCGCGCCAAGAAAAAGGTCAGCAGTTTGCAATGCTAAAAATGAAATCTGACCATGCGATTTGGCAGGTTTTAAATGCTGAACAGCGCGAAAGCTATCAAGAGATTAAAAAACACCTTCGTAAAAAAGGTCACAAAAAGGGCCACCATGGTCATCGAGGCGAACGCAAAGCTGAGCGTTCTGAAGGTTAAAAGTGATAGGTTATATTAAAAAATGCGGCAATTGCCGCATTTTTTGTATTTGACGCTTTATTCTTTAAAGAATGAATCATCGTTTTTAGCCAGCATTGCTTCGATATCTTCAATCATATCTTGGCTCAAATCATTAGCATTGCTAATTGGGCTAGAAATTTTATTGTTCTCATACGACCACTCGCCTAAATCAATTAGCTGGCAGCGTTTTGAGCAAAATGGACGATGCGGGCTTTGCTCTGACCATTCAACTTTGGCTTTGCATGTTGGGCAGTTTACAACTGTTGGCATGGAATAACTCTCAAATAAGCACTTTTGTCAGATCTTACTGAACAGTTAGCTGATAATCCAGTAACGAATTTATTTAGAAACTCGTTACTCGGTTTATTTCTGCTAAAGAGGTAACGCCATCAGCGGCTTTTTTCAGGCCAGATAAACGCAGATCATTAAAGCCTGAGCGCAGAGATACTTCAGCGATTTCGAGTGAGTTACCACCACGCATAATAATTTGCGCTATTTCAGGGGTAATTTGCATTACTTCGTAAATACCCACTCGACCTTTATACCCTTCAGTACAGCTGTCGCAGCCTTTTGGTGCGAATAACTGAACCTCATTGAGCTTGTCTTTATCAAAACCTTGGCGAATCAATTCTTCATCAGGAAGTTTTTCTGGTGTTTTACACTTAGGGCAAAGCCGTCTTGCTAGACGCTGCGCAATAATAAGGCTGATAGAGCTTGCTACGTTATAAGCAGGAACACCCATATTTAAAAGACGAGTAAGAGTTTCTGGTGCAGAGTTTGTATGCAGAGTTGATAATACCAAGTGACCTGTTTGCGCCGCTTTAATTGCTATTTCAGCGGTTTCAAGGTCACGGATCTCACCAACCATTACGACATCGGGATCTTGTCGTAAGAAAGCCTTTAATGCATTGGCAAAGGTCATATCTGCCTTTGGATTAATTTGAACTTGGTTAATCCCTTCAAGGTTGATTTCTACTGGATCCTCGGCAGTACTGATATTACGCTCTGGCTGGTTAAGAATATTCAAACCAGTATAAAGTGATACCGTTTTACCAGAGCCCGTTGGACCGGTTACTAAGATCATGCCTTGTGGTTGCTCAAGTGCGTCCATGTAGAGTTTTTTCTGCTCAGGCTCATAACCAAGCACATCGATACCTAGCATAGCACTTGATGAGTCGAGAATACGCATTACGATTTTCTCGCCCCAAAGAGTAGGCAATGTACTGACACGGAAGTCGATACTTTTACGTTCAGTAATTTTAAGCTTAATACGGCCGTCTTGAGGTTTACGTTTTTCAGCTATGTCTAGTCGTGACATAACCTTGATACGCGCAGATAAACGGCTCGCTAAGCTATTTGGCGGACTTGCCATTTCATGCAAAATACCATCGATACGAAAACGCACGCGGTAGCGGTGTTCGTAAGGCTCAAAGTGTAGATCCGAGGCCCCTTTTTTAATCGCATCCATCAAAATCTTATTGATGTAAACGATAATAGGGGCATCGTCTTTATCTTCATCTTTGCTAGCTAAGTCGCGAGGGGCTTCTGTTTCAAGCTCACCAAGTTCTTTAAACTCATCTTCACTTAAATTTAGGCCACCTGCGGCATCAAGTAATTGCTCGATTTTGTTTTCAAGTTGCGCGTAATCAACAACGACCACTTCGCATGAAAGGCCCGTACTAAATTCAAAGTTTTCAAAGGCACCGTAGTCGGTTGGATCTGAGGCTGCAATGTAGAGCTTACGACCTTTTTTAACTAGAGGTAGAATGTGGTGCTCTCGAATGAGTTTGTCTTTAACTAGTTCTTCGCTAATGTTCGCAACGTCAAAGTCTTTGATGTCAAAATAAGGCACACGAAAAAGGTCTGTACATTGCTCTGCGAGCTCATGGCCAGCCATTCCACATGTTTTAGAAATAAGCTCTGCAGTAGAGTTATATTCGCGCTGCTTTGATTTTACGGTCTCTGCATCAATGCGACCGAGTGTAATAAATTTTCGAAGTAGCGGTGAGTTTATATTCATTGCGCACCTAGATTGATCCTTTATTGCCACAATCTAACAGAAAAAGTAAGGCTATTACATCAGTCTTGTCTGATTTTAGAAAAATTGCAAAAAAAATTAACCTAAAACTCAGTTGTTTAGAGTGTGAGTTGGTACTTTTGTATTGGTTTTGGGGGCTTCTATTGAATGAGAATCTATAAATAAAATCAATAGCCTAGTGAGAGTGTATTAGATACTTTTCATGTAGTTTTTGCACATCCGTTTTTACTTCTTCAAGAGGGCGGTTATTATCTAAAATATCTCCCGCTTTTTGTTGTTTATCAGCTCTGCTCATTTGAGAAGCGATAATTTGCTTAGCTAATTCTACAGAGACATTATCACGGGCTGTAGTTCTTGTTATTTGTACATCAACCGGAACATCAATTAGCAAGGTATGGTTGCAGTATTTTTCTAAGCCATTTTCAAAAAGTAAGGGAGCAACTAAGATGACATAATTGCTGGTGGCTTGCTTTAATTGGCTCAGCATTGATTCTCGAATAAGTGGATGCAATAAGTTATTTAGCCATTGCTTTTGTGATTCATCAGCAAAGATAATTGCTCTTAGTTTTGCGCGATCAAGTGTGCCGTTACTCGTGAGTATCTCATCACCAAAATGTTCAGTAATTTTTTTAAGGCCAAGTGAACCAGGCTCGACGACCTCTCTGGCGACAATATCGGCATCAACCACCTGAATGCCAAGCTCTTCAAACATGGCGCTTACCGCACTTTTACCTGAACCAATACCGCCGGTTAGCCCTAAAACCCAGTTTGCCATAATTAGTAACCTAAATAGTTAAAGTAATAGCTTTGAATTTGCTCACCCCAAAGTAAAGTTAGCCATCCAGCGATGGCAAGGTAGGGCCCAAATGGGATTGGCGTGGTTTTGTCTTTACCTTGAATGATGATTTGCGCAATGCCGATGATGGCACCGACGACACTTGATAGTAGCACGATAGTTAAAATATCTTGCCAGCCAAGTAGCGCACCAAACACGGCTAATAGTTTAAAGTCGCCATAACCCATGCCTTCTTTACCAGTAGCAAGCTTGAATAACCAATAGACACTCCATAAGCTCAGGTAGCCAACTGCTGCGCCGATAATGGCATCGCTCGGTGCAATGGTAATATCCATAGTGGCAGCAATCAGCGCTAACCAAACGAGTGGCAGGGTGAGCTGGTCGGGTAGTAACATATGATCTATATCGATAAAAGTTAATGCAACTAAAAACCAAGTAATCAATATATAAAGAAGAGCAAGCTTTGTCGGGCCAAAAACAGCAGCAACAATTAAACTTAAAACCGCTGTAAGCATTTCAACAATAGGGTAGCGCACAGAAATCGGTGTTTGACAATTTGCACAGCGACCTTTTAGCAATAGCCAACTTAAAACAGGGATATTTTGCCAAGCTTTAACCGGTGCTTTGCATTTAGGGCAGGTCGAATTAGGTTTTACGAGGTTAAATGGCGCTTGTTCTGTTTGCTGTTTTGAATTGAGCTCATCGGCCAATACAATACGGCATTCAGTCTGCCATTCTCTTTTCATCATCAGTGGTAAACGATAAATCACCACATTTAAAAAGCTACCAATACATAAGCTTACTAAGCCCACCGTCAAAAAATAAAACCACTGCTGACTTTGCATCGCAGTGGTTATATCAAGAAAAAAGTTTTCCATTAAAATACCTAACTTCAGGCCATTTCAAGGCCGATATTATTTCGCTGTTTTGAAGCGTTTTTTATTATTTTATAATGCAAGCAATCAACCAGCATTTAGAGTTTTGCTTACAGCTTACAGCTTACAGCTATATTTTAAATCACCGAACCTAATTGGAATATAGGCAGGTACATAGCAACAATTAAACCACCGACAAGCACACCTAAAACCGCCATGATAAGGGGCTCAAGTAAGCTTGATAAACCATCAACGGCATCATCAACTTCTTGTTCATATATCGTTGCTACTTTAGCAAGCATACCATCAAGTGAACCCGACTCTTCACCAATAGCAACCATTTGAACGACCATATCAGGGAAGATTTTAGCGTTTTTCATCGCCCAGTTCATTAAGTTACCTGAACTTACCTCGGCTTTGATTTCTAAAATCGCATAACGATACACCGCATTACCGGAGGCACCTGCAGCAGAATCAAGCGCATCAACTAAGGGGACACCAGCAGCAAAGGTAGTTGAAAGCGTGCGAGCATAACGTGCAACCGCAGCTTTATTCAAAATCATACCAATAACAGGCAGTTTTAATATCGCTCTATCATTTGCATCTCTGAGTTTTTTACTTTTAAGTAGTGCTTCTTTATAAGCGTATCCTGCAGCAACAATAGCAATAAGCATCATCCACCAGTATTCCTGCATAAACTCAGAGACACCAATCACAAACAAAGTAAATGCGGGTAATTCAGCACCAAAGCCATTAAAAATATCTTGGAATTGCGGTACCACAAATATAAGTAGTATAGATGTAACTATTAGAGCAACCACCAACACCGCAATAGGGTAAAACATAGCTTTTTTAATTTTTGATTTTAAAGCCTCTGCTTTTTCTTTATAAAGGGCAACACGGTCGTATATTTTATCAAGAGCACCTGACTGCTCACCTGAGGCAACTAGGTCGCAATAAAGGTCATCAAAATAGCGAGGGTGCTTTCTTAGGCTTTGTGACAATGGCATACCTGATTTAACATCATCGCCAATATTTTCCATTAGCTTAGCGACGCTTTTATTTTTTGCGCCTGAGCCGATCATTTCAATTGATTGGATTAATGGTACACCTGCCATCAGCATTGTAGCTATTTGTCGAGTAATTAGAGCAATATCTTTAGCAGTTATCTTTTGAATTCGCGCACCAAACAAAGGTTTTGCTTTGCGCTTAACTTTAGAAGGGGTTATGCCTTGTTTTCGAAGTTGTGCTTTTACTAGAGCTACGCTCGCTCCAGTTAATTCACCTTCTAGTTTTTTGCCTCTAGAATTTACTCCTTCCCACTCGAATGAATCAAGACTTTGCTCTTCAATTTTCTTTTTCATAAGTAACTTATTTTCGGGAGGAGAAATTACAGGCTGAATGTTCAGCCTGTAATTATTAGTATTAGATTAACAATATAATCCATTTCCACATGTTTCTGTCCAGCTTGTGATTTGATCACCAGCACTTGTGGCACCTACCGGAGTAAGTGTATATGTGTCCGTTGCTACGATACCATTTGTAGCCTTTGGTGTAACTAAAATTTCTCCGTCAGTAACAGAAACTGAGGCCACAACATTAGTTGCAGTAGTAGCTGGTACACCATTTACGCCAGTATCACATTCCTCAAGGTCGTGTGTAAGGATACAAGTTTGTACACCTGCTTTATAAGGTGCAGTGGCGAGAATAACTTCTGAGAAGTATGCTTTTTTTGTATAGTTTTGGTATGCAGGCAGTGCTACTGCAGCAAGAATACCGATGATTGCAACTACAATCATTAATTCAATTAGGGTGAAACCCTGTTGGTTTTGTTGTGTCATTTGTTCCTCTCCTAAAGGATATGATGATTTAGTAAGTTTAGCTGTAACTTCAGCGTTGTAAAACCAGTGCTCAATTTACAGGATAAATCTTACAGTTTTACTTAAAACTACTTTTATTAACCTTTAAATGTTAACAAAGCAGCAAAAACTTTACTTGTTAAGCGTGTATAAATTTACTTTAGCATCAATAAATGTTTTTGGAAGCTATTTTCCTGTTCAGTAAGCAGTTTTTCAGAACTTTCCTACCTTTGTTTGATGTAAAATAAGCTTAGTTACACATATTTGTACTATTTATAGACACCGCATCCTTGCAGGAACTTATTGAATTGATTGCAATCTTGTGTAGGTTCAGGACGTGCGTATACAAAATAGTCAAAAGCGCTAAAAAGATATTGATTTTTTGTTATCTGCTCAGGCTTTTTACGTATTTAATGCTTTTTTTATTTTCTTGTCAACGAATTAGGTAAAACATTAAATACGTATAAGAGAAATTTTAGCCGTTAAATCTCATTGAAAGATCGATTGATTGTAAATTTTTTGTAAGTGCGCCACTTGAAATAAAGTCAACACCGGCCTGTGAATAAGCTTTTAAAGTTTCAAGTGTCATGTTGCCAGATACCTCAAGCTTTGCTCGCTTGTCTGTTAGCACAACTGCTTGTTGAATTTGCTCTACAGTAAAGTTATCAAGCATGATGATGTCAGCTCCCGCAGTGATCGCTTGTTCAAGCTCAGCAAGTGATTCTACTTCTACTTCAACTGGTTTAGTTGGGTGGTTTAATTTAGCTTGAGCGACTGCTTTATCAATACCACCACAGGCAGCAATGTGGTTTTCTTTAATTAGGAACGCATCAAAAAGGCCTATACGATGATTCGCACCACCACCACATTTTACAGCGTATTTTTGTAGCGCACGTAAACCTGGAATTGTTTTACGCGTGTCGAGTAGTTGCGTAGTCGTGCCCTCAAGCTCTTTTACATAATGAGCAGTTGTTGTTGCTGTACCTGATAGTGTTTGTACAAAGTTAAGGGCAGTGCGCTCTGCAGTTAAAATAGCACGCGCTGAGCCAGATGCTGTAAAAAGTGTGCTATTTGCGGCTACTTTGTCGCCGTCATTTACGAGTACGTCAACTTCAACAGAAGGGTCAACTTGCTTAAATACTTCTAAAATAATGTCTTTACCACAAAATACACAGTCTTCACGAGTAATTACTTTAGCATTGGCTAGCTCGTTTTCTGGAATTAGTTGCGCGGTAATATCACCGTCATTTGCGCTTTGGTAATCTAAATCTTCATCAAGGGCGAGTTTTACCAGTTGGCTAATTAAAGTGTGAGGGACTGACATGTCGAAAGCTCATTGTTTATTAATAAATTGGCGAAATTTTACTATGTTTACCCCCTTAATAGAAGACAAAGATTGGCCACAGTAAAGTATCCTTACTCTTACTTTAAGTGATTGAATCAAAGCAACTAGACCCTGAGATTTTAACCCTTTACACTATTTAACTTTATTGTCATCGTTAGTTTTTAATATGCATATAAATGAATTGGGCCAATTAAACAATGTGTTACAAAGGCCATGTACACATTACGATGAGCGCCCTGAGGGCGAGGTGTCATTACTTGTTATTCATAATATTTCATTGCCAGCAGGGCAGTTCGCTACGCCTTATGTTGATGATTTATTTATGGGGGCAATTGATTGTACGGCACACGAAAGCTTTGCAGATTTAAAAGGTTTAAGAGTGTCTGCGCATTGCTTTATTCGTCGTACCGGTGAAATTATTCAGTACGTGCCTTTTGAAAAACGAGCTTGGCATGCTGGTATCTCAACGTTTGAAGGTAGAGAGCGCTGTAATGATTTTAGTGTGGGCATTGAGCTTGAAGGTACAGATACGCAAGCGTATACCCAAGCCCAGTATAATGCATTACACTTAGTGACTAAGGCGTTGATTGCAAAGTACCCTGAGATAAACCGTTCGCGCATTGTTGGCCATTGTGATATTGCACCGGGCAGAAAAACTGACCCTGGTGCGAGTTTTGATTGGCAATACTATTTTGATTTAGTGTTTTAGTTAAAGGATATAGGTAAAAGCATGATCTTAATTTCAATAATTATTGCTTTGGTAATTGAGCGTTTAGGGGCTCGTGCTGATTATTGGCAAATCGATTTTTATGCCAATACCTATCTAAAGCATTCGCAAAAACAACTCTCAGAAAAAGGCTTATTTAATTCACCAATTGGTTTTTTGATTTGGTTAATGCTGCCTGTCGTTGCCGCAGGTTTAGTTTATCAACTCTCTGATTTTATTATTTGGCAACTAGCTGTGAATGTTGCTGTTCTGCTGGTTTGTTTTGGCTGTGCTAAGCAACGTGCTCTATATAAGTCTTACTTAAATGCGTTAACCCGCAACGATCAAGAAGCGGCTACCTTATTTGCATTACAGATGGGTCAAAAGAAGACAGAAGATGATCCTCAAGGTGAAACTTTTGGCCAAACTTTAGCTTGGTTAAATTTTCGCTTTTATTGTGCAGTTATTTTTTGGTTTGTGGTTTTAGGTTTACCTGGCGCGGTTCTTTATGCGCTAGTTCGTACTTTTGCTGACAAAGTAAGGGATGATCACAGTGTTGCCTATGCTAAGCGCTTCAAACTGATCCATAGCTTACTGTTTTGGCTCGATTGGTTACCAGCACGGGTTGCAAGCTTTGGTTATTTAGTGATTGGTAACTTTAATAAAGGTACCGGTTGTTGGCTGAAGTATGTGCTCGACTTTTCAGTGAGCAACCGCAAAGTAGTTACGCAAACCGCACTTGCCGCTGAGCAAATTGAGCAGCAACATTTTGGCTGTACTTATGAAGCCACTTGCATGATGAAGCTTGTAAAAAGAAATGTATTGTTCTTTTTAGTGATCATAGCAGCATTAACCCTGTTTGGTGGTTTGGCGTAGTGTGTAAAGTTAGCGAGTTGAAAGAGTAAAGTTAGCAAGTTTCAAGAGTAAAGTTAGCAAGTTACGAGAGTAAAGTTAGCAAGTTACAAGAGTAAAGTTAGCAAGTTACAAGAGTAAGGCTTGTTGTATAACTTTATTCATTAATCGCTCTACTAATGCACTTCGATTGAGTTTTAATTTTTCAGCACTGAAGTGCATCCTACTTCGAATATTTTTCAGCATTCAATTCAACTAACATCTAAAATCTGATCTCTAAAAGCTTTTGTCGCGGGGTAAACCCGCTGCTACAAAGCTACTCAATTCAACTAACATCTAAAACCTGACCTCTAAAAGCTTTTGTCGCGGGGGGAAACCCGTTGCTACAAAGCTACTCAATTCATCTAACATCTTAAATCTGGCCTCTAGTAGCTTTATCTATTAATCTGGTCTGACCATTTATTTTTTATTGTTTTTTCCTTCAGAAAAAGCCACTTTAATCCATACTGTTTAATCTTTAGACGAATTACGTTAGGGTGTAACTAGGCGCTGAACGTAGTGAAATTGACAGAAATACGGGTTTTTGATAACGTATGCGACAAATTTGGTATGACCAATTTACCTTTTTGGTCAAAGCACAAGGCTAAATACCCGATATTTATGGGGTTAGCGCATAACAATGCGGACGTTAATAAATGTCTTTAAAGATTAAAGCAGCAAAATTATCTGATGTAATTTTACAACAACTTGAGAATATGATTCTTGAGGGGTCGTTAGCGCCAGGCGAAAAGCTGCCTCCTGAACGTGAATTAGCGAAACAATTTGAAGTATCGCGACCTTCACTGCGTGAGGCGATTCAAAAGCTAGAAGCTAAGGGGTTAGTAACGCGTCGCCAAGGTGGCGGAACGTTCGTAAAAAATCAGCTTGAAGAGGGGCTCACTGATCCGCTTTTTGATTTGATTAGTAAGCATCCAGAGTCACAATTTGATTTACTCGAATTTCGTCATGCCCTTGAAGGAATTGCAGCATATTATGCAGCTATGCGCGGCACAACGAATGACTTCAAAAAAGTAAAACAAAGCTTTGACAACATTGCGCTCGTTAATGACGACATTGTGCAAAAAGCAAAAGCAATTAATGCATTTCATTTTAGTGTGGCAGAAGCGTCTCATAACGTTGTACTGCTACATTTAGTACGTGGTATGCAGGCCTTGCTAGAGCAAAATGTATTACAGAATTTAACTGTACTGTTAAAAAAACCACAGATCAGCCAGCAGCTCGCAGAACATAGACGACTGTTGATGGATGCGGTTATTGAAGGAAACCCTGAGCAAGCACGTCTTGCTAGTAATGCTCACTTAGCCTTTATCGAAGAAGCCTTACTTGAGGCTGGCAAAGAGCATTCGCGGATTGAACGTAGTTTAAGACGCACCAAACAACATTAAGCAAGTGATTAGCTAAGTTTAGTTAACTACTTAATTTTAAGATTTATTAAAATAATTAGTATTTTAAACATAAGGAAACCTCCATATGTCTGAAGTCAATAAAATTGACGTAGACGCGCTAGAAACACAAGAGTGGTTACAAGCCCTTGAGTCTGTTGTGCGTGAAGAAGGTGTTGAACGTGCTCAATTCTTACTTGAGCAAGTGTTAGAGCAAGCCCGTTTAGACGGTGTTGATATGCCTACTGGCACAACCACTAACTACGTTAATACCATTCCGGTAGATCAAGAACCTGCTTACCCAGGTGACGTAAACATTGAACGTCGTATTCGTTCAATCATTCGTTGGAATGCGATCATGATCGTATTACGCGCGTCGAAAAAAGATCTAGACTTAGGCGGCCATATGGCGTCTTACCAGTCTTCAGCTGCATTCTATGAAGTATGTTTTAACCACTTCTTCAAAGCACCAAACGATGTTGATGGCGGTGATTTAGTTTATTACCAAGGTCACATTTCTCCAGGTATCTATGCACGTGCATTTGTTGAAGGTCGTTTAACAGCTGAGCAGCTTGATAACTTCCGTCAAGAAGTTGATGGTAAAGGTCTTCCTTCATACCCACACCCTAAGTTAATGCCTGAATTCTGGCAGTTCCCTACGGTATCTATGGGTCTTGGTCCAATTGCTTCAATCTACCAAGCTCGTTTCTTAAAATACCTAGACGGTCGTGGCTTAAAAGACACTAAAAACCAACGTGTATACGCTTTCTTAGGCGATGGTGAGATGGATGAGCCAGAATCACGTGGTGCAATCTCATTCGCTGCGCGTGAGAAGCTAGATAACCTATGTTACCTAATCAACTGTAACTTACAGCGTTTAGATGGCCCAGTAATGGGTAACGGTAAGATCATTCAAGAGCTTGAAGGTCTATTCAAAGGTGCAGGCTGGAACGTGATTAAAGTTGTATGGGGTAGTGGTTGGGATATCCTACTTGCTAAAGATACATCAGGTAAATTACTGCAGTTAATGAACGAAACTATTGACGGTGATTACCAAACATATAAAGCAAAAGACGGTGCATATGTTCGTGAGCACTTCTTCGGTCGTTACCCAGAAACAGCAGCACTTGTTGCTGATATGACTGATGAAGAAATCTTCGCACTTAAGCGTGGTGGTCATGAGCCATCAAAACTTTACGCTGCATTCAAAAAAGCGGAAGAAACCAAAGACCGTCCAACTGTGATCCTAGCTAAAACTGTAAAAGGTTACGGCATGGGTGAAGCGGCTGAAGGTAAAAACATCGCACACCAAGTTAAGAAAATGGACATGACCCACGTTGAGCACTTACGTTCACGTTTAGGTCTACAAGATTTAGTTTCTGATGAAGAAATTAAAGACTTACCATATCTTACTCTTGAAGAAGGCTCTGAAGAGTACAAGTATCTTCACGCACGTCGTGAAGCGCTACAAGGTTACACACCTAAGCGTATTCCTAAGTTTTCTGAAAGCTTAACATTGCCAGAAGTTGACGCGTTCAAGCCACTACTTGAAGAGCAAAAACGTGACATCTCTACAACAATGGGCTTTGTACGTGCACTTAACGTATTACTAAAAGACAAAGGCATTGGTAAAAACATCGTTCCTATCATCGCTGATGAAGCGCGTACATTTGGTATGGAAGGTTTATTCCGTCAAATCGGTATTTATAACCCGCATGGCCAAAACTACACGCCACAAGACCGTGACATCGTTTCTTACTATAAAGAAGCAACATCAGGTCAGGTACTACAAGAAGGTATCAACGAGTTAGGTGCAATGTCATCATGGGTTGCTGCTGCAACATCATACAGCACTAACGATTTACCAATGATCCCATTCTACATCTACTACTCAATGTTTGGTTTCCAACGTGTAGGTGATATGGCGTGGATGGCCGGTGACCAACAAGCACGTGGTTTCTTACTAGGTGCTACGGCAGGTCGTACTACACTAAACGGTGAAGGTTTACAGCACGAAGATGGTCACAGCCACATTCTTGCTAACACGGTTCCTAACTGTATTTCTTATGATCCGACATTTGCATACGAAGTAGCGGTAATCATGCAAGACGGTATCCGTCGCATGTACGGTGAAGACCAAGAAAACGTGTTCTATTACCTAACGCTAATGAACGAAAACTACCATCAACCAGCAATGCCAGAAGGCGCTGAAGAAGGTATTCGTAAAGGTATCTACAAGCTTGAAACTGTGGCTGGCGATAAAGCGAAAGTACAGTTACTAGGTTCAGGTACTATTATGATTGAAGTGCGTAAAGCGGCACAAATCCTGAGCGAAGAGTATGGTATTGGTTCAGATGTATTCTCTGTAACATCATTCAACGAGTTAACTCGTGACGGTCAAGACGCTGAGCGTTTCAACATGCTTAACCCTGAAGCAGAGCAAAAAACTGCTTACATCACGAACGCATTAACAGATGCCGTGACTGTTGCAGCAACAGACTACATGAAGAACTACGCAGAACAAGTTCGTTCATTCGTACCAAGCAGTAACTACAAAGTGTTAGGTACTGATGGTTACGGTCGTTCTGATAGCCGTGAAAACTTACGTCGTCACTTCGAAGTGAATGCTGGTTATGTTGTGGTTGCAACACTATCTGAGCTTGCTAAACGTGGTGAAGTTGAGAAGTCAGTAGTTGTTGAAGCAATCAAGAAATTCGACATCGACACAAACAAAGTTAACCCGCTATACGCATAAGAGGTTCCAATGAGTATTGAAATTAATGTACCAGATATCGGTGGCGATGAAGTTGAAGTAACCGAAATCCTTGTTAGCGTTGGTGATAAGGTTGAGGTTGACCAATCGTTATTAACGGTTGAAGGCGACAAAGCATCAATGGAAGTACCTGCTGCACAAGCAGGTACGGTTAAAGAAATTAAAGTAGCTGAAGGTGATACGGTAACGACGGGTTCACTTATCATGATCTTCGAAGGTGAAGAACAAGCTGCGGCTCCTGCTGAGGTTAAAGAAGAAGCGCCAGCTCCAGCAGCTGCGCCTGCAGCTTCTGCTGTGCAGGAAGTAACTGTGCCAGATATCGGCGATGATGAAGTTGAAGTAACTGAAATCATGGTTGCGGTAGGTGACACGGTTGAAGAAGAGCAATCTTTATTAAGCGTTGAAGGCGATAAAGCATCAATGGAAGTACCTGCTCCAATGGCGGGTACGGTTAAAGAGATCAAAATCGCGACTGGCGATAAAGTGAAAACTGGCTCTTTAATCTTCGTTTTTGAAACAGCTTCAAGCGGTTCAGAAGCGCCAGCTGCAGAATCAGCACCAGCTGAAGCAGCGCCGGCAGCAGCGGCATCAAGCACTAAAGAAGTAAACGTGCCTGATATCGGTGGTGATGAAGTTGAAGTAACCGAAGTGATGGTTGCTGTTGGCGATAAGGTTGAAGAAGATCAATCAATCTTAAACGTTGAAGGCGATAAAGCATCAATGGAGGTACCAGCACCATTTGCCGGTACTGTTAAAGAAATCAAAGTAGCAGCTGGGGATAAAGTATCAACTGGCTCACTTATCTTTGTATTTGAAGTAGCGGGTAGTGCACCAGCTGCAGCTGCAGCGGCACCTGCTCCTGCAAAAGCTGAAGCAGCGCCTGCACCTGCAGCAAAAGCGCCTGCGGCTGAAAAGCCTGCATCAGCACCTGCAAGCAACGAAGGTTTTGCAGATAACAAAGCGTATGCACATGCATCGCCTGTTGTTCGTCGTTTAGCGCGTGAGTTTGGTATTAACCTAGCAAACGTAAAAGGCACGGGTCGTAAGAATCGTGTTGTGAAAGAAGACGTACAAAACTACGTGAAAGATCTTGTGAAGAAAGTTGAGTCAGGTCAGCTATCTGCAGGTAAAGGTAATGCCGGTGGCGGTGAGTTAGGTCTTATCCCTTGGCCTAAGGTTGATTTTGCTAAGTTTGGTGAAATCGAAGAGAAGAAACTTTCTCGTATCCAGAAGCTATCAGGTGCTAACTTACATCGTAACTGGGTGCAAATCCCGCATGTTACACAGTTTGACGAAGCTGATATCACAAGCCTTGAAGCATTCCGTAAAGAGCAAAATGCCCTTGCTGAGAAGAAAAAGCTGGGTGTTAAAATCACACCACTTGTATTTGTGATGAAAGCAGCTGCGAAAGCATTGGCTGAATTCCCAACGTTTAACTCTTCACTGTCTGAAGACGGCGAAAGCTTAATCTTGAAGAAATACATCAATATCGGTGTTGCAGTTGATACGCCAAATGGTCTAGTTGTTCCAGTGTTCAAAGATGTTGATAAGAAAGGCATCATTGAACTTTCTCGTGAGTTAATGGATATTTCGAAGAAAGCACGTGACGGCAAGCTAACTTCATCTGATATGCAAGGCGGTTGTTTTACAATCTCAAGCCTTGGAGGTATCGGTGGTACAGCGTTCACGCCAATTGTGAATGCGCCAGAAGTTGCTATCTTGGGTGTATCTAAGTCAGAAATGAAACCTAAGTGGAATGGCAAAGAGTTTGAACCTAAATTAATGGTTCCATTATCAATGTCATACGACCATAGGGTTATTGACGGTGCACTAGCAGCACGCTTTACTGTGACGCTAGCAAGCTACATGAGCGATATTCGTCAACTAGTGATGTAATCGTCTCGTAAATTATAAGAATCAAATCCCAGCAAGTTGTTTTTTGCTGGGATTTTTACCATTGGCAATGATACAATCTTTGCCATAGAACAATCTTGGTATAGATATCTGCTCTCCCTTTCTGCCTTGCAGAAACATGGCAGTTAAACTTAGGGGCAGTGTCCCGTTCAAACATTTAAGGTAATAGCATGAGCAACGAATTAAAAACTCAAGTTGTTGTACTAGGCGGTGGTCCTGGTGGTTATTCTGCGGCTTTCCGTGCTGCTGACTTGGGCTTAGAAGTTACACTGGTAGAATCTCGCAACACATTAGGCGGTGTATGTCTAAATGTGGGTTGTATTCCTTCAAAAGCACTTTTACACGTAGCTAAAGTGATTGATGACGCAGCTGAAATGTCATCTCACGGCGTTACTTTTGGCAAGCCTGAAATCGACCTAGACAAAATCCGTGATTGGAAAGAGTCTGTAATCGGTCAACTAACTGGCGGCCTAGACGGCATGGCTAAAATGCGTAAAGTGAAAGTAGTTAGCGGCTACGGTAAATTCACTGGCAGCAACACACTTGCTGTTGAAGGTGAAGACGGTACAACAACAATCACTTTTGACAATGCTATTATTGCAGCGGGTTCTCAACCTGTTAACTTACCTTTCATCCCTGAAGATGACCGTGTAATTGACTCAACTGGTGCGCTAGAGCTTAAAGACGTTCCTGAGAAACTACTAGTTTTAGGTGGTGGTATCATTGGTCTTGAAATGGGTACTGTATACCGTGCACTAGGTTCTGAAATCGACGTAGTTGAGTTTGCTGATCAATTAGTACCAGCAGCTGATAAAGACGTTATCAAGATCTACCAAAAATACGTTAAGAACAAGTTCAACGTAATGCTTTCTACTAAAGTTGTTGGCGTTGAAGCGAAAGAAGACGGTCTATACGTTTCATTCGAAGGTAAAAACGCACCAGCTGACGCAGTACGTTACGACAAAGTACTTGTTGCTGTTGGTCGTACACCTAACGGTAAATTACTTGACGCTGATAAAGCAGGCGTTAACGTTGATGAGCGTGGTTTCATCAATGTTGATAAGCAACTTAAAACAAACGTTGATCACATCTTCGCTATCGGTGATATCGTTGGTCAACCAATGCTTGCGCACAAAGCGGTTCACGAAGCTCACGTTGCTGCAGAAGTTATCTCTGGTCAGAAACACTTCTTCGATCCTAAGTGCATTCCTTCAATCGCATACACAGATCCAGAAATCGCATGGGTTGGTGTAACTGAGAAAGAAGCTAAAGAGCAAGGTTTAAGCATCGAAACTGCTGTATTCCCTTGGGCTGCTTCTGGTCGTGCAATCGCTTCAGCACGTACTGAAGGTCAAACTAAGCTAATCTTCGATAAAGACTCAGGTCGTGTTATCGGTGGTGCTATGGTTGGTATCAACGCAGGTGAAATGCTTGGTGAAATCGGCTTAGCTGTTGAAATGGGCGCAGACGGTGAAGACCTAGCGTTAACTATTCACGCTCACCCAACGTTAAACGAATCAATCGGTCTAGCTGCTGAAATCTTCGAAGGTTCAATCACTGACCTTCCAAACAAAAAAGCAGTTAAAAAGAAGTAAGTTCTTTTGACTAATCGTTTTAAAAACCCAGCTCCGGCTGGGTTTTTTGTTTTCTTAGAGGTTAGATATCAGATGTCAGTCGTTAGTTGATCGAGAGAGTTGTTTTATTTTTTGTAATTGAATAAAAGCTTGTTATACATGAAATGAATTATACTTGTTTAACCACTAACCACTAACCACTAACCACTAACCACTAACCACTTAGATCAATATCTATTCCCCATATTTTTAGCTACAATACGCGCCGTTTAATTATCTGGTAAATACAGTGGCTACTATCTCAAATAATTCAGTGTTAATGCTTCGTGCTCAGCAAATGACTGAGTCTCGTCGTGAATTTAAAGCGCGAGGAGCAAAGCTAACGCGTTGTGAGCGTTGTTTATTAGCCGAACACTATTGTATTTGTGAAGGCGTTGAGCAGGCTCAGTGTGATGCCGCGGTCTGTTTACTTATGTACCATAATGAGAGTTTTAAGCCGTCAAATACTGGTCGTTTAATTGCTGAAATTGTGCCAGATAACCATGCCTTTAAGTGGGATAGAACAAATCCGGATGAAGCCTTATTAAGCTTGTTGGCAAATCCTCAGTATCAGCCAATGGTTATTTTTCCTGCCAGCGATGTTGACGACGAAGAGCGCGTAATCACCGAAGTAACTCCTGTTGAAGGTAAGCGTCCTTTGTTTATCTTTTTAGATGGGACTTGGCGCGAAGCAAAGAAAATGATCCGTAAAAGCCCTTATCTAGATAATTTTCCTGTGCTTTCAATTACGCCTGAAAAGCTATCTGATTATCGATTACGTGTTGCTCCGCATGAGCATCAGTTAGGCACCGCTGAAGTAGCCATTATGGTACTTGCCCTTGCGGGTGAAGACGATGCTACACAAAAGCTTGAGCAACATTTTATTAAGTTTAGAGATGCTTATCTGCTAGGTAAGCGTAATAAGGGACGACCGGAGTAATAATTTATTGTAGGCAAAAGAAAAGCGCGTACTATCTCTAGTCGCGCTTGCGGAATCTTCTTAATTTTTTGCATCCTGCAATTGAATCTAATCAACTCCCTAAACTTTGCCAATCCATGCGATTACACTTTACTTATTGGTTCTGTGTAATATAAGGCAATCCCGCCTTGTTTCCTTGTTAGTCCTTTACATCCTTGCTGGTAAATACTTTACCACTCCCTTACGTGCCATCCTGACACTATCCCTTTGTTTGCAAATCCGTTGCGATGCCCTAACGGCCTGTCCTTTATTCCACTTTTTGAACTTCCTGTATAACAACGTCCTGTTGTTATGCCATTCCACATCATCCTGATGTTGTCCGTAGGTTGTCACTCCATTGCGTTACTCTTCCTGAGCCTGTCCTTGATTCCTTATTCTCCTAATGAACCTTATTCCGCGGTTTTATGAGTAATGCTTCCTTATCCATCTACTCATTAAGCTTCTTGCTTAGTTGATGTATGTAATTATAGAGAAATGGGCAAAGCTGAGTAGGTCAAAATCTTACTTAATCTGCTGGTTATTTTATTGTCATTTAAAGTATGTTGTTATATTTCAAGTGTTTACCTTGTTTTGTGCAGTGTTTGCTGGTGGTTTTTACTCAATAACTGCCATGTGGGTGAGATATGTCTTACATGCAAATTCCTAAATGGCAGTTAGGTTGATTGAAATATAAGTTTAAACGGGTGCACTTTGCCCTAACTCTAGGTAAAATATTTTGATAATTGTTACTATTTAGGTGCTATAAAATGAAGAAAACAGCCTTAGTATTACTTAGCGCATTATTAAGCGCGCCTACATTTGCTGCAGATGTAGTAAATATTTACTCGTTTCGTCAACCATTCTTAATTCAGCCTATTTTGGATGATTTCACTAAGCAAACAGGTATTAAAACTAACGTGGTTTTTGCCAAAAAAGGGTTAATTGAACGTGTAAAGCGTGAAGGTAAGCACAGTAAGGCTGATTTAGTATTAACCTCTAATTTTAGTGCGCTGATTCAATTAGAGGACTTAGGCTTAACGCAATCAATTAATAGTGATGTGGTTAATGCGAATGTGCCAAGCACTTTTCGCGATGCCGACGGTCAATGGATAGCACTTACTAAACGTGTACGTAATGTTTACTCTGCAAAAGAGCGTGTTGGTGCACTTGCTGAATTAACTTACGAGGATTTAGCCGATCCAAAATACAAAGGTAAGATCTGCACTCGATCTGGTAAACACCCTTACAATTTAGGTTTAGTTGCTTCTATGGTTGCTCACCATGGCGAAGCAAAAACTAAGCAATGGCTTGAGGGCGTAAAAGCCAATTTAGCACGTAAGCCGCAAGGTAATGACAGAGCGCAAGTCAAAGCCGTAAAAGAAGGTTTATGCGATCTGGCGTTAGGCAACAGCTATTATTTTGGCAAAATGATGCAAGATGAGCAGCAAAAATCATGGGCTGAAGCGGTTTATATTAACTTCCCTAACCAAACAAACCGTGGTTCTCATATCAATGTATCGGGCGTTGTTATGACCCGTTATGCTAAAAACCCTGAAAATGCCTTGAAACTGGTTGAGTATATGACCGACAATAAGGCGCAAAATATGTATGCTTCAGTTAATATGGAATACCCTGTAAAGCAAGGGGTTGCATTATCTGAGATGGTTGCATCATGGGGTGAGTTTAAAGAAGATAGTCTTCCTCTTGATGAGATCAGCAAATATCGCCCTGTGGCACTGAAGCTGATTGACGAAGTAAAGTTTGATTTATAACGAGGATATTTCTCGTAACACATTTTTATAAAAGCTGTTTTTTAACAGCTTTTATTTTATCTGGTATTAATCCACTTATGCATGTGAAGTTTTCGCTGTCGCGTTGGCAGCTTATAGCCTGGCTTATTGGCCTGTTGCTTGTTACGCCATTAGGCTTTTTGTTATTTGAGTCTCTGCAAGGGGATTCAGATGTATTTCAGCACCTTTTCGATACCGTGCTGTGGGATTATACCCGTAATACACTCATGCTCATTGCAGGGGTAGGGCTGTTAAGCTGTATAATTGCATTGCCGCTAGCTTGGTTAACTGCATATTGCGAGTTTCCTGGGCGAAAGCAATTTGAATGGGCGTTAATGCTGCCATTAGCAATGCCAACTTATCTCATCGCCTATGTGTATACCGACTTGCTTGATTACGCAGGGCCAGTACAAATCGCCCTTCGAGACTGGTTTGGCTGGCAATCACCAGACGATTACTGGTTTTTTGATATTCGTACATTAGCTGGGGCTATTATTATGATTGCCTTGGTACTCTATCCTTACTTATTCCTTATTTTTAAAACGGCACTCAGAGAGCAGTCTTTTAAACTAGTACAAGCTAGTCAGCTGATGGGGTTATCGCCATTACAGAGTTTTTTGCGCGTTAGCCTACCTCTTGGTCGTGGGGCGATTGTTGCAGGGGTTACATTAATCAGTATGGAAGCTATGGCTGATTTTGCCACTGTTAATTACTTTGCTGTGAGCACACTAACGACCGCTGTTTACGATACATGGCTTGGCTATTACTCATTAACGGCAGCGGCGAAAATTTCAGGCATTATGTTACTGATTTTGTTTTTAACCATCATGGTTGAACGCTTTAGTCGTCGTAATCAAGCTGTGTATGAGCGTCAGTCAAGCGTTAACAGTGCAACCTTGTATCGCTTAAAAGGTAGTGCCGCATGGGCTGCAAGCTTGGCTTGTACCGTTGTGCTAGTACTGGCTTTTATTTTGCCGGTTGGGGTGTTAGTTAAATACGCTATTGTCTATGCAGATGAAGCATGGAATGGGGCATTCTTTAATTACGCTTGGCAAAGCTTTAAAGTGGCTGTTGTGGTGAGTATTGCAACTATTCTGTTGAGCTTATTGGTATTGTTTTATCAACGTATTGCGAAACAAGCTTACCCTTTGATCCCAGGGCGTTTAGCAAGTACTGGCTACGCCTTACCTGGTACTGTGTTAGCCATTGCCGTATTGCTACCATTAACTCAGTTAGATGATGCATTAAATAATTGGCTTGAACCTTTTGGTTTATCACCAGGATTACTTTTGAGCGGCACTTTATTTGCGATGATTTTTGCTTATGTTGTACGTTTTTATGCGATTGCGCATGGCGCGCTTGAAAGCAGTTTTTTACGTATTAGCCCATCGCTAGATATGGCCAGCCAATCAATGGGAAAAGGGCCCTTACAAACCTTATGGCGAGTACATTTACCACTGTTAAAGCGCGGTATTCTAACAGCTGGCTTGTTAGTGTTTATTGAGTGCATGAAAGAGTTACCAGCAGCTCTATTACTCAGACCTTTTAATTTTGAAACCCTGGCAACTCATGTTTTTCAATATGTTAGTGATGAGCAATTGGAGCTTGCGTCAATTTCAGCCTTGTTTATCGTGTTAGTTGGGTTAATCCCTTTGTATTTCGTTAATCGTTCGATGGAGCAAAATCACTCATGAGTCATTTGATAATTAAAGACTTAGCTTATCAGTACAATGCGACTCAGGTGTTGAGTGAACTAAACCTCAATGTTGAACAAGATGAAATCGTCTGTTTGCTTGGCGCAAGTGGCTGCGGCAAAACTACCACCCTAAAGGCAATTGCCGGAATTTTACAGCCTGAGCAAGGCTATATGAGTATTGATTCAAAAGTGGTCAACGATAGTGGGCTGTTTGTTGCACCGGAAAAACGTAATATTGGCATGATGTTCCAAGACTATGCGTTGTTTCCTCATTTAACGGTAAGCGACAACATTGCGTTTGGCCTAAGCAACATGAGTAAAGCGCAAAAGCGAGAGCGTGTCGATGAAATGCTTAGCCTTGTTAAACTCGATGGTTGTGCAAAGCGATATCCGCATCAACTTTCTGGTGGACAGCAGCAACGAGTGGCAATAGCCCGTGCACTTGCTTACAAACCAAGTTTATTATTACTTGATGAGCCATTTTCGAATATTGATACACAAGTGCGTTTTGAGCTTATTGCCGATATACGTCGCATTATTAAAGCTCAGCAGGTTTCTGCGGTATTTGTTACCCACTCGAAGGAAGAAGCTTTCGCATTTGCCGACACGCTTGCGGTTATGCATGGCGGAAAAATCGCCCAACAGGGCTCTCCGGAGCAGTTATTTAGTCAACCTAACTCAAAGGTGGTTGCAGAGTTTCTTGGTACGGGCATATACTTAACGGCAAAAGTATTAACGCCAACTGAATATGAGACGGCGTTTGGTGTGGTTCACTCATTGACGGCAAGCAATACTAATTGTCAGCAAGGTCAAGTGTATATAAGACCGCATCATATTCAGTTGTGTGAAGCTGCGCACAGTGACGCAAACAGTTTAACTATCTTGCACAGGCGTTTTATCGGTACGCGTTATGTATATCGTATCAATATTGCAGGGCAAGAGTGTGAAGTTGCTGCAGAGCAAGACCGCGTGTTAGCTGTTGAGCAGCCTGTAAAAATAAAAATAATGCCGCACACAGTCAATTTTTTTCATGATTAGTAATAAATAACAATCTTGAATCCTTGGCTTTGTGCAAATAACGAGAAGCTAAGGATTCACTATGGCGCAAGCGCAATCTGGGATTTGTGCTGAAGCAAACTTACATGGTTTGCACCTGTTTTTTAATGTTTACGATGGCCATGATGAGTCATTACGTAAAAAACTAAAACGCGTTAGCGTCATTCAAGATGAGTTTGCTGATCAGTTCTCAGAAGCCATGCTATCGTGTGTGGTTGCCCTTGGTGCTCAGTATTGGCCGCATATTCTGCCCGAGTTTATCCCTAGCCAATTGCAAAGCTTTCCGAATGTGACTCATAGTGAGCATGTGATTAGTGCGCAGCCATTTGACTTGTTTGTGCAAATTCGCTCAGACCGCGAAGATGTAAATCATCTATTTGCTCTGCAAATTCTAAAATTATTAACACCGGATGTTGAGCTGGTGGAGCAGGTCCGTAATTTTCGGTTTTTAGATGGACGTGATTTTAACGGCTTCATTTATGCAGGCGATACACCTCATGGCCGTCAAAAACGTAGTACAGCACTTATCGACAAACCGGGGCACTTTGAAGATCAAGGCAGCTATATTCATGTTCAGCGCTTTGTGCATGATTTGAGTGTCTGGCAGCATTTATCGCTGTCTGAGCAAGAGCAAATCATGGGGCGCACGCGTCTAGATAATACCTTGATTGTGCCTGCTGTAGAAACCAGTCATGCGGTTCGTAGTGAATTAAAAGATGAGCATGGCCAGCCACTTTTGCTAAACCAAAGCATGCCATTTGGTGATGTGCATAAGCAGGGGATTTTAATGGTTTCGTGTGCTGCGCAAGGGGATGCGTTTGAGCAGGTATTAAAGAGTCGTTTGGGGCAGGGCGATTGCTATGATCATTGGCTCGATTTTACTCAAGCCGATATGGGATCTGCGTTTTTCGCCCCGTCAGTAAACTTCTTAAAGCAACTTTAAACGGTATCAAATAAAGTGCGCACGCGATCGAGCGTCACATCGATTTCAGAAATCTTCGCAGGGGCGATAAAAATAGTGTCGTCGCCTGCAATGGTACCGAGTACACCATCCGCCTTACCGAGTGAATCAAGTAAACGAGCAATTAATTGTGCTGCGCCTGGACTGGTGCGAATAATAATCATCATTTCGTTATGCATAATATCAATAACAAGCTGACGCAGTGGGCTTTTCGCTGTTGGCACACCCATTTCAGCCGGTAAGCAATAGACCATTTCTTGTTTTGCATTACGAGTACGTACTGCACCGAACTTGCTTAACATGCGAGAGACTTTACTTTGACTAATATTATCAAAGCCTTGTTCTTTTAATGCTTCGACAATCTCACCTTGTGAGCCGAAGTTTTCTTCTTTTAATAGCGCTTTAAACGCTTTGATCAGTGCTTCTTGTTTGTCTTGTGGTTGCATGTTGCCGTTTCTTTATTCATAAAATGTAGGGTAATTCTACACAACTCTGCATATTTATGCAGTATTAGTTTACAAAGTCGTCCAAAATGCTGTGTCTTTACAGCCAAGTTTACAACTATGGTCGAAATTATACGCGAAATAAGCAGGATAAATTTGTTTTTAGTCGCTAATTTCATTATCTTTAGGGCCACAAATATTTCCTACCTCAAATTACGGAGAATTCCAATGAAAGTTGCTGTTTTAGGCGCAGCTGGCGGTATCGGCCAAGCATTGTCTTTATTATTAAAAACAAGTTTACCTGCAGGTTCTGAATTATCGTTATACGATGTTGCCCCTGTTGTTCCTGGTGTAGCGGTTGATCTTTCTCACATCCCAACAGACGTTAAAGTTGAAGGCTTTGGTGCTGACAGCCTAGACGCAGCATTAGCTGGTTGTGATATCGTTCTTATCCCAGCGGGTATGCCACGTAAGCCAGGCATGGACCGTGCGGACCTTTTCAACGTAAACGCAGGTATCATCAAAACATTAGCTGAAGGCATCGTTAAAAACTGTCCTAAAGCGTTAGTAGGTATCATCACTAACCCAGTAAACGGCACTGTGCCAATCGTTGCTGAAGTATTCAAAAAAGCGGGTACTTACGATGCTAACCGTGTATTCGGTATCACAACGCTTGACGTGATCCGTTCAGAAGCATTTGTTGCTGAACTTAAAGGTTTAAGCGCAACTGACGTTAAAGTTCCAGTGATCGGCGGTCACTCAGGTACTACAATTCTTCCTCTTCTATCTCAAGTTGAAGGTGTTACTTTCACTGACGAAGAAGTTGCAGCATTAACTCCACGTATCCAAAACGCAGGTACTGAAGTTGTTAACGCTAAAGCGGGTGGCGGTTCAGCGACTCTTTCTATGGGTGCAGCTGCAGCACGCTTCTGTATGTCTTTAGTTAAAGGCTTACAAGGTGAAGAAGTAGTTGATTACGCATACGTTGCAGTTGAAAACGGTGACGCAGCATACTTCGCACACCCAGTTCGTCTAGGTAAGAACGGCGTTGAAGAAATCCTTTCTTACGGTGAGTTAAGTGCATTCGAAGAGCAAGCTAAAAACGACATGCTAGCTACACTTAACAAAGACATCCAAGAAGGTGTTGATTTCATCAACGGTTAATTCCGACAGATGATAGGCGATTTTTTAAATCGCCGAAAACAAAAAAGCCTGCAAATGCAGGCTTTTTTAATGGCTCGAATAAATAGCGTTTAGTGATCGCGGGCAACGGCGATACGGGCCAAACTCTCTAAGGCTTGTTTGTACGGTGTATCTGGTAAGAACGCAATACAAGCAATTGCTTTGTCAGCTTCTTGCTCAGCTTTTTGCATTGCAAACTCAAGGGCCTTAGTGTCAGCTAATGCCGCTAGAATGCTCTCTAAGTGGTCCATACCATTACCAAGCTCAATTGCTTCGCGTACTAGCTTAACTTGCTCTGGTGTGCCTTTTTGCATTGCGTAGATAAGCGGTAGGGTAGGTT
Organism: Pseudoalteromonas sp. 0802; assembly: GCF_013350085.1. Taxonomy (NCBI): domain Bacteria; kingdom Pseudomonadati; phylum Pseudomonadota; class Gammaproteobacteria; order Alteromonadales; family Pseudoalteromonadaceae; genus Pseudoalteromonas; species Pseudoalteromonas sp. 0802. Next base: position 39,721 of record NZ_JABVXE010000006.1, read on the forward strand.
TACCTTCAGCTAAATCATCGCCAATGTTTTTACCAAGTTGCTCGGCATCAGCGTTGTAATCAAGAACATCATCCACTAATTGGAATGCAGTGCCAAGATGCATACCGTATAAGTTTAATGCTTCAAGGGTTTGTTCGTCTTGCTCGGTAATAATTGCAGCAAGGCCGGTTGCAGCTTCGAACAATTTTGCCGTTTTGCTGTAAATAACCTGCATATAGCTTTGTTCTGTCGTGTCAGGGTCATTACAATTCATTAGCTGTAATACTTCACCTTCAGCGATGACATTGGTTGCATCAGCTAAAATTTGCATGATTGGCATTTTACCTAGGCCAACCATAAGTTGAAATGAACGTGTATAGATAAAGTCACCCACCAAAACGCTCGCTGCATTACCAAACTCTGCGTTGGCTGTAGGCGTACCACGGCGCAAATGTGACTCGTCGACAACGTCGTCATGCAATAAAGTTGCGGTATGAATAAATTCGATGATAGTGGCAAGCGTAATATGGTCTTTGCCCTCATAACCAAGTGCTTTTGCCGCTAAAATGGCCAACATAGGACGAACGCGTTTACCGCCACTGTTTACTATGTATAAACCGAGTTGGTTAACCAATGCGACATCTGAGCGCATTTGGGCATGTATAAGTTGATTGACGTCATCCATTTCATTTTCGATTAACGTCTGGATAGCTTTTATATCCATTGATCTCCGAGCCAATATTTATGGGTATACGGGGCTGATTGTACAACAAAAAAAGCGCTTGCTCGATATTTTGTGATGATTCAGTAAAAAAACACTGTAAAGTTTTTTATTTGAGATCAATTTTGCCAAGATAAATTTATAGCCTTGATTAATAAGTGTTCAGCTTTTTGAATTTTCAAGGTGCGTATTATTAGCGTAATTTAATTGTCATGAGATCGTAAAAACCGCTTGGCATGTGGTGTTTTTAGGATAGAATAGGGGAAAATATTGAATTGCTCTCAATGCAGCTATTTTTTATTCATTTTATCGAAAAAGAGGCTTGCTAGTTTTTGCACATTAGCGTAAACTTCGCGCCCTATTGAAGAATATTTTAGTTGCGTCGATTTGAGGGCGCACAGACGGAGTTAATTATGTACGCGGTTTTCCAAAGTGGTGGTAAACAGCACCGTGTGACTGAAGGTCAAACAATTCGTCTTGAGAAATTAGACGTTGAAACTGGTGCAGCAGTTGAATTTGATTCAGTACTTTTAGTTGCTGATGGTGAGAAAATCGAGATCGGTGTACCGTTCGTAAACGGTGGTAAAGTAACAGCTGAGGTTGTTTCACACGGTCGCGGTGAGAAAGTTAAGATTGTTAAATTTAGACGTCGTAAGCATTCTCGTAAGCAAATGGGCCATCGTCAATGGTTCACTGAAGTTAAAATCACTGGCATTAGCGCTTAATTAGAGGTACTGAGAAATGGCACATAAAAAAGCAGCTGGTAGTACTCGTAACGGTCGCGATTCAGAAAGCAAACGCCTAGGTGTTAAGCGTTTTGGTGGCGAATCAGTTCTAGCGGGTAGCATCATTGTTCGTCAACGTGGTACTCGTTTCCACGCTGGCGCAAACGTAGGTATCGGTAAAGACCACACTATCTTCGCAAAAGCAGATGGTAAAGTTCAATTCGAACAGAAAGGTCCTTTAAACCGTAAATACGTAAATATCGTAGCTGAGTAATCATCTCGATATTTGAAAAACCCCGCCTTTGCGGGGTTTTTTGTTTTAAGGCACATAATAGTGCGTATAAATATATACCTAAGCGCCTTGGCATTGGGTGCTGAATAGGGCACTTAGGTATATAATAGAGTTATTAACAAGCCAATCTTAAAGTGAGTAATCATGAAGTTTGTAGATGAAGTAGAAATTCGTTGTGACGCGGGTGATGGCGGCAGCGGTGTCGTATCTTTCCGACGTGAAAAATATGTACCAGATGGCGGTCCTGATGGTGGCGACGGCGGCGATGGCGGCAGCGTTTATCTACAAGCCGATGAAAACTTAAATACGTTAATTGATTACCAATTTGAGCGTTTTCATAAAGCAGAGCGCGGCACAAATGGTCAAAGCCGTAACATGACTGGTAAAAAAGGCGCTGATTTAACGCTTAAGGTGCCTGTTGGTACACGTATCATTGATGTTGATACTGAAGAGTCATTAGGTGATCTGACTAAGCATGGTCAAAAGGTTGTTGTTGCAAAAGGTGGTTTCCATGGCTTGGGGAATGCACGTTTTAAATCAAGTACAAACCGTGCGCCACGTCAAAAAACACTAGGTACACCTGGTGAAGTTCGCAGCTTACGCCTAGAGCTAATGCTACTTGCTGATGTTGGCTTACTTGGTTTACCAAATGCTGGTAAATCAACGTTTATCCGCAGTGTTTCTGCAGCTAAACCAAAAGTGGCAGATTACCCGTTTACGACACTTATTCCTAATCTTGGTGTAGTACGCCCAGATGCGAATAAGTCATTTGTAATTGCTGATATCCCTGGTCTAATCGAAGGCGCTTCGGATGGCGCAGGCCTTGGTATTCGCTTCTTAAAGCACTTAGAGCGTTGTCGTGTATTACTGCATATCATTGATGTTATGCCTGTTGATGGCACAAATCCAGTTGATAATGCCTTTGCGATTATTAATGAGCTACACCAATATAGTCCTAAGCTTGCTGAAAAGCCGCGCTGGTTAGTATTTAACAAAATTGACCTATTACCAGAAGATGAAGCTGAAGCACTGTGTAATGAAATTGCCGAAGAGCTAGGTGAAGAGGTTAATGTTTACCGTATCTCTGCTGCTAATAAGCAAAATACCCAAGCACTATGTCATGATATTATGGCGCTACTTGATAGTATGCCGAAAGAGAAATTCGCTGAAGAAGAGAAAGAAGAAGTTGAATTTAAGTGGGATACTTATCATCAGAAAGCAACATCTCAAGACGATGATGATTGGGATGACGACTGGGATGATGATGACTACGATGTAGAAGTTATCTACCAACGATAAAATTTAAAACTGAAAAGGAGCCATGCGCTCCTTTTTTATTAATAAGAAAAAAGTATTAAGGTTTAGTGTGAAAATTTCAATGATTGCTGCTATGGCAAATAACCGAGTAATTGGCCAAGACAACCAAATGCCATGGCATTTACCCGCCGATCTGCAACACTTTAAAAAAGTAACCATGGCAAAGCCTGTGATCATGGGCCGTAAAACATTTGAATCAATAGGTCGGCCTTTACCGGGTCGTCAAAATATTATTATCACGCGTAATGCTGATTACACAGCTGAAGGTATTGAGGTGGTTACTTCACCAGAGGCTGCGCTGGAATTGGTTGCTGATGTTGAAGAAGTAATGATTATAGGTGGCGGAAATATATACGAACAATTTCTATCTCAAGCAGATCGTCTATACTTAACATTCATCGACCTCGAAGTGGCCGGTGATACGCAGTTCCCAGATTACGAAAGTGTTGCTAATTGGACAGTTGCCGAGCAAGAAAAGCATCAGCCTGATAACAAAAACCCTTACTCGTATACTTTTGTAACCCTGTACAAAAACTCGTAACATTATTGCGGTAAAATTAATTAGTTGGTACAATATTACACAATCTTGGTAAGAAGAAAGTATTACATAAGGGCAAAATATGATGAAGTTACCAAATATGTTACTTGCAGCGGCTGTTGTTTCAGCGTCAGTTGCGTATACAGCACCAGCAAAAGCTGATGATCAATTAGCGGTTTCTATCTGTGAGTACATCGCAGCTGATGATAAAAACCGTTTACGTAGTAAGCTTAAAAGCTCACGTGTGAAAATTCGTAACATCTTTGATGCTGTAAAATGTAACGGCAACAATATGCTTCGTCATGCAATTGAAAGCGGCGCTGCGGATGCTGGTGAATACATCGTTAAGAACTTATCTAAAAGCTCTTTAGAAGACGGTGCAGATATCGCATGGGCAGAATCAAACGGCCACGGTGGTTCTCCACTAATCGCTGTTATTAAAGACCGCGCAGGCCTTTAATTGAAACGCCAATAGAATTTAAGAAACCGCACTCGTTGCGGTTTTTTTATGCCTGAAAAACGCTTCGTTAACTTCATACCTACTCGCAATAATTCGTTATTATTTTGTATTAAATAATGCGCCTGCATGGGGGATGCAGGAAAATATTAAGAGTAATCACCTCAAAAGATCATTTAATTAAGCGAGTTGCTATAAATAGATACAAAAAAACCGTGTTTGCATTCACAAACACGGCTTCTATATTTGTTAGCTCGTAGCTCGTAGCTCGTAGCTCGTAGCTCGTAGCTCGTAGCTCGTAGCTCGTAGCTCGTAGCTCGTAGCTCGTTTACAGCTTCTTAAACTTTAAACGCATCTACCGATAAACGTAGTTCTTCCGCTAATTTAGCAACTTCTGAACTTGAAATATTGGTTTGGTTTGCGCCTTCAGCTGTTTGTTCAGCAATTGCTACAATCGACTCTAAGCGCTCGCTAATCTCTTGTGAAACTTGCTGTTGCTCATGAGCAGCTGTTGAGATCTCTTCACTTACGTTGTGAGCTTGCGCAACGGCTGCAGTGATTGAATCAAGGGCGGTATTTGCAAGGTCTGATTGCTCAACACACGACTCAGCTTGTTGCTTACCTTTCGACATCGCCGATACAGCAGCCTCAGCGCCAACCTGAAGCGATTCAATCATAGCTTGGATCTCTTGGGTCGATTCTTGAGTCTTGCTCGCTAGAGAGCGTACTTCGTCAGCAACTACGGCGAAGCCTCGGCCTTGTTCACCGGCACGGGCTGCTTCAATGGCTGCATTAAGTGCAAGTAGGTTTGTTTGCTCTGCAATGCCACGAATAACATCTAAGATGCCACCAATTGATGCGCTATCTTTGTGTAACTTATTGATAACTTGTGAAGCATCATCAACTTCACGGGCAAGTTGTTCAATAGTCGCTTTGTTTTGTGAAGAAATACCTTTAACACGATCAGCTTCTTTATCAGCGTTCTTGATTTCGCTAAGTGCCTGTTGAGCACTGCTGCTTACCGCTTGTGATGTACTGCTCATTTCCGTGGTTGCTGTAGCAGCTTGCTCAACTTGCGCTTGTTGGTTACGAATAGCTTGGCTTGATTCTTCAGTGATTGCTGAAGTTTCTTCAGAGGCCGCTGCAAGCTGTGTAGAGCGAGAGATAATGCCTTGAATAAGCGTACGTAAACTTTCGATTAGCGTATTACAACTACGTGATAGTTCACCGAACTCGTCTTTAGCTGAGTCGTCTAAGCGTTGAGTCATGTCGCCGCTAGCAACAATATCAAGAATACGGTTTACTTCAGAAAGTGGTTTAGTAATACGGCTAACAGTAATTGCTGCAACAGCAATAGCAATTAAAGTGGCGATAACCATGGCAATCCAAGTCCAGATGGTTGCCGTAGATACGTTACCACTTACATCTTGCTGTAAGTCAAAAGCAAGTACCGTTGCTTGGTCAACAAGCTCTTTAAGTTGTTTTAGGGCCTCAGTGGTTGATTTTTCCGCATTGGCTAGCTCAGCTTGAGTTTGTGCAATTGCATCAATTAAACGCTTTTTATTTGCTGATAGGCTGTTGTTGCCACGTACGTTATTTACAAGGTTTTCAACATAACTGTTTAGGTCATTATATAAATCAGCATTACTTTCAATGATAGCAGGGCGAATAAGACCTAGGCTGCGCTCAACTTCTTCTAAGTAATAAACTTGTTCGTTTTTCACGATATCTAACGTGTTAAGAGTTTTAACTGTTAGCATATCGGTACTGTTAGTCACTACCGACTGGAAGTTGTTTTCCATGTTGTTAGCAGCTTGGTAGGCACGTGAATTGTTTTCTTCAAGGCCATCAATATCAATGATATCAAGCACAACAGAGTTAGCATCTTCGGCGCTGATCTCGATATTTTCAAGCTGGGTGCGCAGCGTATTGTTAAGTTCAAGTTGCGTTTGTTTATCTTTAAAAAGGTTATCGACAGACTTGGCAAAGCGCTTATAAGTTTGCTCAACTTCTTGACTGCTTTGTTTTAATTTAGGGTCGTTACTCACTATTTGTTGTAGGTCTTGATAAGAGCTATCGTAACGCTTTTTCTGCTCGGTAAAGTTCTTGCGAATAGTTGCTAATTCATCTTGTGATGTGGTGTAAAAGCTAGCTTGCGCTGATTTACTCATCAGGATGAATTCAACCTGCAACTCATAACTTTTGTCGAGGGCCGGTAATGACAGCTGATTAACTCGCTGTGTCGATTGATCAATGTTGGTAATTCTGATCAACGAGTTACCACCAATAAATAGCAGGAGTAACGTAATAACAATAAAGCCACCCCAAATACGCTGTCTAACGGTCAAGTTCATATGTAATTCCAGAAAATAGTACTAATCAAACTTATCGGCAAGCTTGCCAATTAGTTAAGTATTTAAATTTAATTAGCTTTAAATTAAATTAACTTTAATTGTTATAAATCTAACAGATGTTCAGCTATTTTTCAGTTTATTTAGATAAAAGAGTGGGATTTTTCGACAAAACAGCCTTTTTGACTGAGTTCCAAGAGGGTCATCGCGCCTCCCCATACGCAGCCAGTGTCGAGGGCATGAATATTTTCGGCTTTAACTTTACCTTCTAAAGCAGCCCAATGACCAAATGTGATCTGTTGCTTGAGCTTACTTATACTCGGATGCTCAAACCAAGGGATTATTGAACTATCTTCACTAATGCTGGTTTTATTGCTGAAATCGAGTTCACCAAGCAAATTAACGAAGCGCATGCGCGTGAAGTAATTAACGATATAACGAAATTTAGCCTCGTTAGGTAGCGTTGATTGCCATTCTAATGGGTGGGGGTCATACATATTGGCAAAGTAATGATGGGCATCATTACCTTGGTAGCAACTTTCGGCAAAGCGAGCGCGTTTTAATGCTTTTTTTATTGACCAATTTGGGTTTAAGCCAGCATGGCTTATCAGCATGTCATAGCGTTCAAGCCAAATAGCTAATGGCTGTTGTTGCAAAAAGTGAATATATTCAGGGAGCTTTGGGCTGTCAAAAACATCTGCAAGCTTATCTTTTGGATTTGCTGGTTTATTTAGATAATGACAAGCAATTAGGTGTAAATCATGATTACCAAGAGTAATAGTTACACTGCCTTGCATAGTATGAAGGCGCTCGAGGCAAGCGAGTGAATCAGGGCCTCGAGCAACAATATCGCCAACTAAGTAAAGGTGATCTTGGCTTGGGTTGAAGTTGACACGTTTTAGTAACGCATCAAATTCACTGTAACAACCTTGTAAGTCACCAATTGCGTAGTCAGCCATTATTACCTAGTGCAAAATGTTTGGGCGGGCTAAACGAAACACCTCGATTGGCGCTTCAAACTCAGTGCCAAATTCGTTACGCATGGTGTAATGACCTTGCATCGTCCCAACAGGGGTATCAAGCACTGCACCACTGGTGTATTTGTAGCTTTCACCAGGGGCAATGGTAGGCGTTTCACCCACAACCCCTTCACCTTGCACTTCCACTTCTTTGCCGTTGGCATCGGTAATTAACCAGTAACGACTCAATAGCTTAGCACTACATAAACTGTGGTTTTTAATGGTGATTGAGTAAGCAAAAACGTATTTATCTTGTTCAGGCTCTGATTGGCCTTCTACATAGAAGGTTTCAACCGACACCTTAATTGGAGAACCTAAATTACTGCTTGTTGTCATAAATCCAATTAGCTATATCAATAAATTGTTGTAAAGACAGGCTTTCAGCACGCAGAGTGATATCAATGCCTATGCTTGTTAGTTCTTCAGCTGTCAGTAAGTTAGATAAACTATTACGCAGAGTCTTACGGCGTTGATTAAAGGCTTCTAAACATACCGTGTTTAATAGCTTAGTGCTTTTAGCTGAACGTTGCTCAGGCTTTTTAGGGATCAAGCGAATAACCGCTGAATCTACTTTAGGTGCTGGCTTAAAGCACTCTGGCGGCACATCAATCACTGGCATTGCGTGACAGTAATATTGCGTCATTACACTTAAGCGACCAAATGCTTTACTGCCCGGGCCTGCGACCATACGTTTGACCACTTCTTTTTGCAGCATAAAATGCATGTGCTCTACGTTATCTGCGAACTCAAATAAATGGAAGAGCAGTGGGGTCGAAACGTTGTATGGTAAGTTACCAAAAATCTTTAACTTTTCGTCAGACTTGATCAAAGAGCTAAAATCGAATTTCATTGCATCGCCTTGATGCACTGTTAACTTTGGCCCTAAGAATGGGTGGCTCGTTAAACGTTCTGCTAAGTCTTTATCTAGCTCAACAACCGTTAGGTGGCCACTTAAATCAGCGACTGGCTCAGTGATTGCACCAAGACCCGGGCCGATTTCTACTAAATTGTCTTCAGGTTTAGGATCGATAGCCGTGACGATTTTGTCGATGATCATGTCATCGTTTAAAAAGTTTTGACCAAAACGCTTACGAGCGCGGTGTCCTAAATGTACTTTATCTGTCATTGATTCTGTGCTTTTTCATGGGCGAGCTTAATTGCTTCGCGGATCGCTAATTCAAAACTACCTACATCAGCAGTACCTGTGCCGGCTAAATCGAGAGCCGTACCGTGATCTACTGAGGTGCGAATAAATGGCAGGCCAAGGGTGATGTTGACCGAATTGCCGAAACCTTTGTATTTTAGCACAGGTAATCCCTGATCGTGATACATTGCAAGCACGGCATCTGCTTGCGAGAGGTATTTATCTTGGAACAGGGTGTCAGCAGGCAATGGTCCAATTAAGTTCATACCTTGATTGTTTAACAGCTCTAAGGTTGGCGCTATGGTATCAATTTCTTCAGTGCCTAAATGACCATCTTCGCCAGCATGTGGGTTTAGACCACAGACGAGGATACGCGGATTTTCAATACCAAACTTAGTTTGTAAGTCATGGTTTAAAATAGTGGCAACTTTACTTAAACGTTCAACGGTGATTGCGCGCGATACATAAGCAAGGGGTATATGCGTTGTAACAAGCGCCACGCGTAAGCCTTCTGTAGCTAACAACATCACGACATCGGCAGTATTCGATTGCTGGGCAAAATACTCAGTGTGACCGCTGAATGAGATACCTGCTTTGTTGATAATCCCCTTATGCACAGGGCCTGTAACAACAGCGGCAAAGGTACCATCCATATTTTTTTCACTGGCAATGCGCAGTGTATCCAGCACATATTGACCATTGGCGTCATTAAGTACGCCCACTTCAACATCAGAGCCTAAATCTACTTGGTGTAAGTAAACGCTGCCTGCAGGGGCAATGCTTGGTGCTTGGCTGTCATCGAAGTCAATTAAATTAATATCTAAACCAAGCAACTTAGCGCGCTGTTTTAACAGCGCGCCATCAGCAATCACCACCAGTTGGGCATCCCACTGGTGCTGGGCTAACTTGATAAGTAAATCAGGGCCAATACCGGCTGGCTCACCTGGGGTAATTGCAATTCTAATGGTCATAATTTTTATTCTGTTGGGAAAATATCAACGTGCGCTTGTTCACGCATTTCTTGCTGCCAGTTGAAACTTTCTTCTTTAAATTTACGATTAAACAGTAGTTGGTGAGCGCGGTTACGCTTAGCTTGCTCTGTTTTATCAGCTACACGCTTATCAAGTAGCTGTACAATGTGCCAACCAAACTGTGTTCTGAATGGCTCACTGATTTCATTTTTATCTAGAGAAAGCAGGGTATTTTTAAATTCTGGTACATAGGTGCTTGGATCAGTCCAATCGTACTCACCCCCTTTTAATGCAGAACCCGGGTCTTCAGAGTATTCTTTAGCAAGTTCACCAAAGTCAGCTTTACCTTCACGTAGCTCTTTAGCAAAACCTTTTAGCATGTCACGCGCTTTTTCTTCGCTTAAGATGATAGAAGGCTTAATTAAGATGTGACGTGAACGAACCTCTGTTGTTTCAACAACTTGGCGACCACGAACATCTTGCACTTTAATAATGTGGAAACCAGCACCTGAACGAAGCGGGCCAACGATATCGTCTTTTTTGTGGCCTTTTACTGCTTCAGCAAAAAGTGATGGCATTTCGTTGATGCTCATCCAACCTAGCTGACCACCTTCAAGGGCTTTTGAACCGCTAGAAGATGAAATAGCGATACGCTTGAACTCTTTGCCTTCTTTTAAAAACTCGATAACTTTATCTGCACGTGTTTTAGCACTGGTGATTTCATCAGCTGTTGCATCACTTGGGATATCAATCAAGATATGACCAATATCATACTCTTCGGCATTCTTGCCTTGAGTTTCCATGATTTTAAGAAGGTTATCGATTTCTTGTGGGCTAATGTAAATACGGCGGTCAACGTTCGCACGCATTACTTGTTGCGTGGTGATTTCTTTACGAATTTCTTCACGGTATGCAGGGTAGCTCTCGCCTGCAGCCTCGATAGTGCGACGTAAATCAGCGATTGTACCGCCTTGCTCACGAGCCATATTTTCAAGTGTTTGGTCTAACTGAGAGTCAGAGATTTCTAAACCCATGCGCTCAGCAAGTTGCATCATCAGAGTTTGGTTTACTAAACGCTCGATTGCTTGAATGCGAAGCGTATCATCAGAAGGTAATTGCTGACCTTGCTCTTGCGCTTGAGTTTTTACGCGATTGATAATGGTGTCTACTTCACTTTGTAAAATAACACCTTGGTTAACTACACCAACGACTTTGTCGATTTCGACAGGTTTTGCGAAAACGCTTTGGCAAAGGCCAACTGTTAATAATGCAGATGCAAATAATTTTTTTAAATTCATACTTTTTCTAATACTCTTGCTAATAGTACTGCGGTACTAGTTATTAAGAAAATACGGTCTACGATAGCCAAAAATACCTTGTTGTAATAATTTTTGTGCATCATAACGGCTTTTACTTCCAAGCCCTTTTAATACGATATTGAAGCCAATACTGGTATCAAAGGTTGCTTGCTCTTGACCAATCGCCTGGTTCAAATCTGTTTCGATTTGACGACGGCCTGTGATTTGAAACGCCCAACAGCACGATTCATACTGAAGACCGCTGAAAACCTCAATGCTACGACCACTTTCTAAATCGCGGTGATAGCTGCCAACAAACTGCCAATCTTGCGATAGCGGAATGCTGGTAAATAGACCAACTTGCTCGATTGTATTGCCTGAGACATCATTTGCATAGCGATGGTTCAATTGCACGAGCTGTTTATCGTCACCTTTATAATCTAAGGTGATATTTGATTGAATAATTTCTTTACCATCAGTGTCGTATTGAATACCGCCTGAAAGATACCAGCGACGGTGCCAATGTAACATGGTTTGCGCTGCGAACAAGGCATTGTAGTTAGTATCAACATTAATACCTTGTGATGTAGGCTTTGCATCATCACTTAAATAGAAGATTTGGCCTGCGCTGAAATTAAATACTTCTTCGTTTTCATTGCTAAATAAGCGAGTAGTCGCACCTAACGTAAATTGGTTCGCAGTGGCAATACGGTCGATACTTGAGAAACGACGGTCTCTAAATAAACCAAAAAAGTCATCTTGTAATTTTGCCGTATCGTAAAGGCCAATATTTGATTGGTCTTTATTTGGCGTATACAAGTACTGAATTTGTGGCTCTAGAGTTTGAATACCATCTTTAAAGAAAAACGCGGTATCACGCTCAAAATTTAATTGGCTGTATAAACGCACTTTTGGCAGGGTGCGGGTGACTTTTTCGTCGTAGTCGGTCCCTGCTAAATCGCCATGCTGGTTATATTCAGTATGCAATACGCTGAACTCAGATAAAAATGACCATGCGTATTCTTGATAACCAAAGCTTGCTTTAGGTTCTATGTGAACACGGCTTGCTTCATCAATGACGGCATCATCATTCGTGAAATAACTAAGCTCACCATCAAGGGTTAAATCAACGCCATAAAAATCATACGCATCAGTTTGCGAAAAACTAATTTGTGGCAGTGCCGCATATGATTCGCGGTGATCACCAAGTACTTCAAAACTCTGTAGCTTAATATTGGTGCGCCAAGTGTCACCTAAGTGGGTGAGTGAACCTGTACGGTATAACTGAGTGTCTGTGCGAGTCGCATAGCCAGAATTTAAATCGGTTAAGTAGTTATCATCACTAACGTTAGTAATATCGATATTACCGCGCCAGTTTTCACCAAAGTAACTTTGTTGTTGCCAATGGAATAGATAACGCGAGTCAATATTTGGCTCTTCATCATCTTTATCTAGATACTCAACGGCAATGAGACCGTTGTTTTGTTCAGTTAAATAACGAAACTCACCAATCATTTGCAAGCCGCGCTTCGACATGTAGCGAGGCGTAATGGTGGCGTCGTAATTTGGAGCAATATTCCAGTAGTACGGAGTGATAGTTTCAATACCGTAGCGGCCTGAACTTGAGAAGTTAGGTGTTAATAAACCTGATTTACGGCGGTCATCTAGCGGAAACGTAAAATAAGGGACATAAAGAACTGGCGTATCAAATACCCGTAATACGGTATTGTGAGTTTCGCCCCAGCCATCTTCACTTGATAAGTCAATTTCGTCAGCTTCAATCGCCCACACCGGTGTTTCGCCCGGACAGGTAGTAAAGCTTGCGTTCATCAGGTTTAGGCCAGACTCGTTGACTGTTAGTTTTTCTGCGCCACCATGACCAAGTTGGTCGGTGAGCTTATAATCAGCACCAAGCAAGCTTAATTCAGAATTATTTAAATCCGCATTGAGCCCAGAACTATTAATTTGGCTTACTTTATCGCGATAAACGATAGGGCCGGTTGCATTAAGTAACCCACGTTGTTTGTCAATCAGTGCACTTTGTGCGGACAAATTCATCGTTAGGGTGTTAATATCTACATTACCGGTAAATTCTGCGCTTTGGGTACCCAATAGTTCAATATCATCGGATTTGATATCGATCATATTAAGTTCAAGGCCAGGGAGCGGTTGCCAAGCTCTGGTTTGCATTGAAGTGCCACAAAAATTGTGTGTCAGTTCAGTTTCGGCGAACGATGGTGCGCTAAGTACGCTTAGCATCATTATGCCCCAGGTTTTGCTCATTTAATGACCTTAATGCTCTTTGGTTGGATATAAGCTAGACATAATAAAGGAAAACAATGGCAAATACAGTAATTGACTTAGTGAAAAATAGATATCTTACTAAATGAATCGTTATAAAAGTTTACAGCAGTTTTTGAATCCTCATTTTAAAGAGGATGAATATCAATTAGCCGCCATCACAGGGGATGCGAGTTTTCGCCGTTATTTCCGCGTAAATACAAGTGATCAGAGCTATATTGTCATGGACTCAGATCCAGATAAATTAGATAACACGCCTTATATAGAACTCAATAAAGTGTTTTCTCAGCATGGCTTTAAATTACCAAAAATTCTTCAGGCTGATGAAAAACAAGGCTTCTTCTTGCTGAGTGATTTAGGCAATACTCATTTGGCTGATTTACTGGGCGACGAAGACCGCACTTTACACTACAAACATCTAATAAAGTTAAGTGCACAGTGGGCGCAAATCCCGCCAGCCCAATACATGAAAGTATTTGATGGCGAGTTTTTACAGTTTGAACTGAGCATTTTTAGAGATTGGTTAGTCGATAACTTTATTGGTGAGCAACTTTCAGCTGATGAGCAGCAAATGTGGCAACAGGCTTGTGAGTTATTAGTTAACAATGCCCTTGAACAACCAATTGTTACGGTGCACCGAGACTTCCATAGCCGTAATATTATGCGCACGGGGCAGCAATGGGCAATCATCGATTATCAAGATGCGGTGCAAGGGCCTGTATGTTATGACCTTGTGTCGTTATTAAGGGATTGCTATTTCAAGTTACCAGAGCAAGAGCTAGATTACCTTTTACATTACGCTTATGACGAATTCAGCGAGCAACAGCTATTGCAAGACACTTCGTTTGCAATGTTTAAGCGTTGGTTTGACTTAACCGGCGTGCAGCGTCATTTAAAAGCTGCGGGCATATTTTGCCGCTTAAAATTACGTGACGGAAAGTCAGGTTATTTGAATAATGTGCTGCCAACCCTTACATACATTAGTAATGTCAGTAAAGAATACCCAGAGTTAACAGCCCTTGGCCAGTGGATAGAGCAGACTATTATTCCACAGACTAAGCAGCGTTTAACGAAAGAGTCCAAATGAAAGCAATGATCCTAGCGGCGGGGCGTGGTAAACGCATGATGCCGCTAACAGAAACGCAACCAAAGCCGATGCTAAAGATTAACGGCAAGCCATTATTAGAGCATCATATTAATAACTTACGCCAAGCAGGCATTACCGATATTGTCATTAACCTTGCCTGGCAAGGTGACAAAATAACTGAGTATTTCGGTAATGGTTCGCAGTTTGGTGTATCGATCACTTACAGCCAAGAGCAGGCTGGGGGGCTTGAAACCGCCGGGGGCATCATTCAAGCATTGCCGTTATTGGGTGAGCAATTTATTGTCATCAATGGTGATGTGTTTACTGATTATGATGTGACTTCGTTGATGCAGCTTCATCTGCAAGCAGGGGAGGCGCATATTGTCCTTGTTGAAAATCCCGCGCATAACCCTGATGGTGATTTTGCACTGAGTCATCTAAGCCCAGATAGTCAAAAGTATACTTTTTCCGGTATAAGTCGCTATCATGCTGACTTCTTTAAAGGTCTCAGCGCAGGTGTTTGTCCACTTGGGCCTATTTTGCGAGAAAAGCTCAGTGAGCATCACGTTTCGACTGAGCTTTATTTGGGGCAATGGGATGACATTGGCACACCTGCCAGACTCGACGAAATCAATCAGCGTTTCGCTTTGTAATAACAACAGAGGTTTGCCAAATTATGTGGGGAAAAGTACTGGGTTTTTGTTTTGGCTTTATGTTTGGCAAATTTATAGGAGCCTTACTGGGCCTATACCTAGGCCATATGTTCGATCGCAGCTTAAAACAAGACTTTGATAAAGCAGGTGGTTTTTCTGGTTTGTTTAAAGGCGATGATATTAACGAGCGCCAAGCACTTTTCTTTTCTAGCTGTTTTGCAGTGATGGGGCATATCGCCAAATCGAATGGTCGCGTTAGTGAAACGCATATTCGTGCTGCAAGTTTGTTTATGGACGAAATGGGCTTATCGGGTGATGAGCGCAGAGAAGCACAAGATGCCTTTCGTAGTGGTAAAGAAAGCGATTTTTCATTAAAAGAAACCGTTCATGACTTTAAAGAGCGCTTTGCTCGACGCCATGATTTATTGCAACTGTTTCTCGAAATACAAATTCAAATGGCCTTTTCTGATGGCCACCTTGCAGAGCAAGAAAAGCAGCTATTGCAAGAGGTGAGCAAGCAGTTAGGTATTTCACGTACTCAGTTCGCATTTTTATTAAAACGCTACCAAGCCGAATTTGCATTTCGTCAGCAACAACAGCGTTTTTATGAACAACAACGTCAACAAAGCCAGCAAAATCGCAGCAGTCATAGTGAACAAAGAGGGCACAGTGTGCCACCGAATAATGGTATGAATCGCGCCCAAGCGTTGGCTCTATTAGGCTTAAACAGTGATGCTTCTGCGAGAGATATTAAAGTAGCCTATCGAAAGCTCATGGCTCAGCATCACCCCGATAAGCTGGTATCGCAAGGTTTACCAAAACATATGATGGAAGTTGCGGTAAAGAAAAGCCAAGATATTCAAGCGGCTTATGAGTATTTAAAAAAGGCGGCGTAAAAAGCCGTCTACTTCTTTGAGCAGTCGCTGGTGCTGCTCAGGCTCTGAAGGCACACCAAATAACTCTCTTTGTCGGTAGTCATATTTAGCGTGTTTTCTTACCCAGCGTTTTCTGTCTTTAACACTTTGCAGGGTGTCAGGATTACCCTCGCTGTAAAAAATATCCAGTAAGGGTGGGCTGATAGTCGAAAGCGTGGCATTAAGATGCTGGTTACGAACACTGTTAGGTAAATAACTACCTAGGCTAATAAAAGCGTTTAGTTCGTTATTTGGAAAGCTAGCATAATGCTCAATCAATAGCCCCGCACTGGCACCTTGTGCCACCACAATAATATTGCCGCCTTCATCCATTGCACTGTTATACAAGGCATTGAATCTGGCAATTAGCTTTAATTTGTAATCATCAAGCACGGCTTCACTGATATTGGGCTCACCCGTAACAAAATGCGGCGCTTGTTGCGTTTGGGCTGGTGGAGCAGAAGCTGCTTGCTCATCGCTTTGTTCAACAGTTTGTGTTGACTCAGGTTCAGAGCTTTCTGGTGGCTCGGGCGTTGTCATATCGACAGGGTGCCAATCAATGTCAGGCATGGTCATGGCAAGGGTTGCATAGCCAATTTCGTTTAACTGCTTGCGCAAAAAGTTAATACCAGCATTATTAGTGGGTAAGTGCTGCCAATCAGGAATGATTAGCACAATTCCGCGTTGACTGGCTGCCATCGATTGACGATATAAGCTAATGAACTCATCTTCACCGGCAAGCAGAGTGCGTACTTCATCGCTTGGTAAAAAGCGTTGAATATCGTTAGTGACCAAACTTGACCAAGGGGTGGGTTTAATAAAATCGGCAGCATTCACAATGCCCATGAACGCAAAACAGGCTGCGTAAAGTAAGCGATGTGCGGGTTTCAAATTCATGCCGATATTACCTGAGTCTTTAATTAAATCAGTGATTAAATTAACTATCGGCAGTATTTATTAAATATTTAGCGAATTGTCTTAAAACTCAGGTGCTGCTTCAAAAATCAATGTTTCACCGCTGGCTGGGTGAGCTAAGGTTAGCATTTCAGCATGCAGTTGTAAGCGAGGAGCCATGGCGAATGCCTCGGGGTGAGCATACAGCTTATCGCCTAAAATAGGGTGACCCAATGACAGCATATGCACACGTAGTTGGTGAGAACGCCCAGTAATTGGGGTCAGCTCAACACGAGTCGCATTCTGTTCATACTCAAGCACTTTAAAGTGGGTTAATGACGGTTTGCCATTATCGTGATCAACCATTTGCTTTGGTCGGTTCGGCCAATCACAAATAAGTGGCAAATCTACCGATCCAGTTTCTTGCTCAAGCTTACCAAATACACGAGCAATGTAGCGTTTTGCAGTTTTTCTATCTTGAAACTGAATGCTTAAATTACGATGCGCTTCTTTGTGCATAGCTAAACAAATAATGCCAGAGGTAGCCATATCAAGGCGATGAACAATTTTTGCCGTTGGAAAAACGCGATTAATGCGAGCAATAAGGCAGTCAGCGTGTTTTGGGTCTTTTCCCGGCACAGTAAGTAAACCACTTGGTTTATTCACAATAAGCAAGTCATTGTCTTGATAAACAATACTTAAATAAGGTGTCATTGGGGGATTATAATTGAGTAACACAGCCAGCCTCGATGATATGCAAGGGCGCTATTTTAAAGGAGTATGAGCGCATACACAATGCCAGAGCTGGTTTTCGAGTAGCAGCTAAGATACAGTAAATTCAGCTATGGAGTTTAAATAAAAGGACATGTGAATGTTTCGCCTTGGTTTAATTCGCAGTAAACCTTGTACACGTTGTGGCTTAGAAGTTAATGACCTTGAGCCAGAGTGCCCGCACTGTAAAGGTTTTTCAGACCTACAAGCAGTGTATTTAAAGCAGGCTTACAAAGACGATTTAATACAAAGAAATAAAAGCTTAGCTAAGTTATTTTGCAAGCTAGCGGTATTGGCCGTAATTATTACCCTTGTGGTGTTTTTTGTATAAAAAACGCGATGTGAAAGCACATCGCGTTTGTGGTTTTGAGTTTAGCGCTTCAACGTTAGTGCGAAACGACAATTAAACGAATTGCATCCAGTTTAACTTGGGCTTTTTCGATGTAAGTAGTGAGTTCACTACGTTGCTTATCAAAGAAGCTCAGTTCTTCATCACGAATATTCGGGTTGATCTGCTTAAGAGCTGTTAAACGAGCTTGCTCTTCACCGAGTGCAGTTTGCATTTTCTCTAGTGATTCAGCGCGTAGTGTTTCAAGCTTGGTTTGTGCCATGCCTTGCGCACTAGTGATCATTGGGTGAATGACACTTTGTAGCGCGCTGGCTAATTTACTTGCAGTTTGGCGACCAACCGCAGACAACTGCTGATTGAAAGCATCAAAAGCAACATTATCAGCCAGATTGTTACTGCCCTTATCTAATAAGATACGAATAGGCGTTGGTGGCAAGAAGCGGCCAACTTGAAGTGCTTTAGGCGCCATCGCCTCCGCAATGAAAATAAGCTCAACAAAGAAGGTACCAGCAGGAAGCTTTTTGTTTTTCAGTAACGCCACAGAGGCAGTACCAAAGTCATCATCACAAATCATGTCTAAGCTGCCTTGCACCATTGGGTGATCCCAACTGATGAAATGCGCGTCTTCTTGCGAAAGCGAGGTGCTGCGATCAAACGTTACTGTGATGCCATCATCTTTTAAGCATGGGAAAGATGGATTTAGCATGTGCTCAGTTGGTTTTAAGATAATGGTATTTTCACCTTTATCTTCTTGGCTTACCCCAAAGGTGTCGAACACATTGATCATATAACTTGGTAGCGTGAATTGATCGTCTAACTCTTCGATATCAGCAACAAGACTTTCAGCTCGGCCTTGGCCACTTGAGTGCAGCTCTAGTAAGCGGTCACGACCACTTTCCATTTGCTTACGAAGCTTGGCATTTTGACCTGCCACTTGTTCTAGTAGTGGGTCTAGCTCTTCTTCGTCGCAATTGTGTGCACCAATAAACTCAAGTAGTTCTTCGCCATACTCTTTATACAGCATTTGCCCTGTTGTCGAGGTTGTTTCAAATGCATCTAAGCCTTCGTTGTACCAACGAAGTAACACTTCTTGTGCGGTGTTTTCAAAATACGGCACATGAATGTTTACGTCTTGAGTTTGACCAATACGGTCAAGACGACCAATACGTTGCTCAAGTAAGTCTGGGTTTAGTGGTAAATCAAACAATACTAAGTGATGCGAGAATTGGAAGTTACGACCTTCAGAACCAATTTCAGAACAAAGTAGAATCTGCGCGCTGTCGTATTCATCGGCAAAGTAAGCCGCTGCACGGTCACGTTCAACAATCGTCATGCCTTCGTGGAAAACAGAGGCTTTAATTGCTTCACGCTCACGTAAAATCTGTTCTAGGCTAAGTGCGGTTTCGGCTTTAGCACAGATAAGCAGTACTTTTTCGTGTTTAAGGGTTTTTAAGGTTTCGATTAACCAATCAACACGTGGGTCAAATGCCCCCCAGCTAGCATTTTCACCTTCAAACTCTTGGAAGATCTTTTCAGGGAATAGAGCGCGAAGTGCCGTTAGTTCAGCATTTTGAATGCCGCCCATGTTACCCAGTACCGACATCGCCGTTTTATATTGTTTTGGCATTGCCATAGGGTATGCATGAAGCTTACGGCTTGGGTAACCATCAATACCGCTGCGGCTATTTCTAAATAAAATACGACCCGTACCATGGCGGTCCAGCAGCATTGATAAAATTTCGTTGCGCGCCGTTTTATCACCTTGCTCCGCTTTCGCTAAAAGGTCAGTAATGTCGGTTTCTTTTAATAGCTCTTTTAATGTAGCACGAGATGCATCATCAAGGCCTTTTTCACCCAGTAATTGATTAGCAGCTTCAGCAACCTCTTTGTAGTTACTTTCTTCTTCAACAAACGCATCGTAGTCGTAGAAACGATCTGGGTCGAGTAATTGTAAGCGGGCAAAGTGACTGCGGTGACCAAGTTGATCTGGCGTTGCAGTTAATAAGATAAGGCCCGGAATGTCTTGGCTTAACTCTGCCATGCGTTGGTATTCAGTGCTTGGCTTACCATTATTGATACTTAAATGGTGCGCTTCATCAACAACCAATAAATCCCAATCAGCTAGGGTTGCTTGCTCAAACCAGCGTTTTTTCTTGCTTAAGAATTCAAGGCTAGTAAGTACTAACTGTTCTGTTTCGAATACGTTTGGAGAGTCTGCAAATGCCTCATCACAACGTTCTTCATCAAAGATTGAAAAACGTAAGTTAAAGCGACGTAGCATTTCTACTAACCACTGATGCTGTAAGTTTTCAGGCACAACAATCAGTACGCGGCTAGCACGGCCACTGATGATTTGTTGATGTAAAATCATACCTGCTTCAATGGTTTTACCTAAACCTACTTCATCAGAAAGTAATACGCGTGGTGCAAAACGTTTACCCACTTCTTGTGCGATATAAAGCTGATGCGGAATAAGGTTTGCACGCTGACCAATTAAACCTTTTAAAGGAGATTGCTGGCGCTCAAACTGGTGCTGCCAAGTTTGGTAGCGCAGCGTATAGCGGTCAAAACGGTCCACTTGGCCTGCAAATAAGCGGTCTTGTGGTTTATTGAATTTGATAAAGTGATCTAAAAAGGTTTCTTTTAACTGCGCTTTTTCACCATTATCGACGCGAATGCCGTGATAGCATAGTAACTCGCCTTGCTCTTCAACAGACTCGACTTCTAATTCCCACTCTTCAACGCTGCGAATAATATCACCTGGATTAAATGCGACACGAGTAACAGGTGCTTCTGTTAAAGAATAAACTCTGTTTTCTCCACTGGCTGGAAATAAAATGCTGACCTGACGGCCTTCAAGGGCAACAACGGTGCCTAATCCTAAATCTGACTCAGTATCACTGATCCAACGCTGACCTAAGGAAAAATTCATGTATGTCTCGTCTATGAAGAAAAAAGGCGGCTATGTTACCTGTAACGCCATGCTACTTCAAGGCAGTAAACTCGCCGCGCACAATTAAATTTAGTCAACCTTTTTAAGCCATTATTAACGGTAAAAATTGTATGTATTTTAACCAGTTAAATAATTGTATATTTGTTTGTCATAAAAAGGACTTTTGTCGTAAATAGACTAAACTGAGTATATACCTGACGAATAAACCATAGCTTCATCCGCCGCTTGTTTAGTTTATTGGGTATAGCATAAAAATCATAAAACGTAAGGAAAGTGCTATGGAAAAAGCTTCGAACCTTGATAGTAAAATGTATGTGCTCGATACCAATGTATTACTCCACGAACCCCTCGCTTATTTATCTTTCCAAGAACATGATGTTGTTATCCCGATGACAGTATTAGAAGAGCTCGACCACATTAAAGATAGGAAACATGACGTTAGCCGTGACGCCCGTGTTGCTATTCGTGGTTTAGATGAAGTGTTAAAGGACGCTTCGCCAGAGCAAATGTTGCAGGGTGTCGCGCTTCCTAGTAACAAAAAGGCTAAATCAGAATCTCGTGGCCGCTTAATTATCGTTAATGACCATTTATTTGCAGACAGTATTTCGGGTTTACCGGGCAACGAAAACGACCACCGCATCATCAACTGTGCTGTTCATTTACAGAAGCAACACAGCGATAGCAAGGTGGTGCTTGTCACTAAAGACATCAATATGCGCCTCAAAGCGAAAGGGGCAGGCCTTAAATTTGTTGAAGACTACAGAACAGACCAATTAATTGACGACATAGCATTGCTTACTAGCGGCTATAAAAAAATTGAAGGTGATTTTTGGCAACAGGTTGGAGAATGCGAAACAGAGCAGCAAGGCCGAGATACCTATCATCATGTGGCAAAGAGCACGATTAGCGATGTATTCTGTAATGAATATATTTTAGATGAAAGCGACCACTTTGCAGCCCGAGTAACAAGCTACGATGATAAACAAATTACTTTAAAGGATATCAGTGTTGAGCGCTTGATGAGCCATACCGCTTGGGGCGTTAAGCCAAAAAATGTTTATCAAGGGATGGCACTTGATGCGCTACTTGACCCAAGTATTGAATTGGTGATTTTAACTGGCCCGGCAGGCTGTGGTAAAACCTTACTCGCTCTTGCCAGTGCCCTCGAAATGATTATTGAAAAAGGCATTTACGATAAAGTGATTGTCACTCGTAATACCCCAGAAATTGCTGAATCGATAGGCTTTTTACCGGGTACTGAAGAAGAGAAAATGGCGCCTTGGTTAGCTGCTATTACCGATACGTTAGAAGTGCTGCATAAAGGAGATGAGAATCCAATTTCAAGCCGTAATTACATTATGGAAAAAGCCAACGTACAGTTTAAATCGGTAAACTTTATGCGTGGTCGTAGTATTCAAAACGCGGTTGTTATTTTACAACCCCGAATTGGGGGTATTTTAAAGTTTTTACCCCCTTGTTTTTATTGGCCTGTAGAAAAAGTAAAAAGAATTTCCAAAAAAATTGATTACCTTAGCTACTCTGAGCAGTCTCTCAACAATAAACCTTTACTCAAAATTTGTAATTTACAAGAAAAGTACAACACAAAGCCTAGCAACGATTCAATCTTTTGGGAGGCTGCGTAATGAAAAGCTCTATTGATAATCGAAATCCTCGTGTACTAGACACATCTGCATTAGTACATGATCCAAAATCTATTTTTAGCTACAAAGATGATATTTACATCTGTCTAACTGTCCTTGAAGAGCTTGATAACCTGAAAGAAAGAACTAATAAATCGGTAAGTGCCGATGCCCGTATGTGCATTAGAATGCTTGAAGACATTATAAATGGACATACAGCCGAGGAAATGGAAATAGGTATTCCTTTACCATCTACCGAAACAGCCCAGAGAGGAAAGCTTTTCATTGGAATTGACACTCAATTGGATCTGGCTAAGGAGTTAAAGCACGGGATAGGAAGTGATGCTGATAACAGAATAATTAATTATGCTTTATATCTTCAAAAAGAACTCAATAAAGACGTAACAATTGTTAGCCGTGATATTAATATGCGATTGAAAGCTCGAACAGTTGGGGTTAGGGCTGAGGACGTTGCCGTAGATAATCAAATATCAGATATTGATCTTTTATACACAGGAGTACAGGCTTTTGAAGGCGATCTTTTTGATCGAATTGAATCAGATAAAGATTTCAAAGTCTCAGGAGAGGTTTATACATTCCCAATAAGCTTGTTCAACGATGAAGTTCAGCCAAACATGTATTGGTACGATGAAGCCGGACACATTGGCCGGATTTCAGAAGTAACAGATACTGAGGTATACACAAAATTATTGCCGCGTAAGCAAGAAAAGATATGGGGCATATTGCCTAAAAACCAGCGTCAGGCGGTAGCTTTAAGCCAATTAACAGACACTTACTATGATTTAAATATCATCCTTGGTCCTGCTGGCTCCGGAAAAACTTTTTTGGCAGTTGCTTCGGCGCTGCATCAAGTATTGGAGTTGAAAAAGTACAAAAAAATCGTTGTGGTGCGCTCCAGAGACTTTATGGACGACGATCCGGGATTCTTACCGGGGGATTTAACTGAAAAATCAATGCCTCTTCTGGCAGGTATTACTGACGCATTAATTTCGATGCACTCGGATGATAATCATGAAGGAAATATTCACGCTACAGTTGAACATGTGATCGAAAGAGCTAATATAGAATTTACCAGTATGGCTTATTTTCGTGGCCGTTCAATAGACGATGCTGTTTTAATAATTGATGAAGCACAAAATATGACCCGTGCTCAAATTAAAGGAATGCTTAGTCGCGGTGGCAAAAATTGTCGGACAATCGTATTGGGCAACCTAGCCCAGATTGACGATAAGTTTGTAACACCTGCTTCTTCTGGTGCAAGTGCGGCTGTTAATGTGTTTCGTCATTATGAAAAAGGATCAGTGCTGATTTTTGATGAAGTAGAGCGTAGTAGCTTGGCTGAATTCACTGAAAAGAATATGTAGGCATCAAACTACCATTCACATTTCCTTATAATATTGCGACAATGGCCACTGCTTTTTGCAGTGGCTTTTCAGAGAAGCCCGTTCCCACGAAAACAGGACGAAATGGATTTACTCTGAACTAAAAGATTAAATATTCACATAAAAACTGAGTGACATAGGTGCGTGGCCTAGCGTTGCCGTTTTTTGGTGTATTGATGTCTTTTAAAAAAGAAGACCTGCTAGTAAATATAAAAAGGCAGGCAAAACGATTATCTAAATTATTAACTATTCCCCTTGGACAAGCCCAAGAAGGGGCAGCTATTTGTCTATATGGCTGTGACAGTTACAGCGATTTACTAGTAAAAATAAAAGCTGAATCCTTTGACAACCCATTGATAGCACTGTCTGCACTCTCACCAAACTCGGAAATATTTTTAGTAAAAATATTAGCTAGCCACCTAGATAGCATTATTGGAAATTTTGAAAAAAAATTTCCCGGCTCCAATATAAATGAAGAGATGGTCGTATCCTTGTTTGGGCTTAGCTTTTCAGAGTTCAAACTCAAAATATCTACCTAAAGTTGTACAAATACGTAAGTTGTCATTTTGTTTTTTGGCGATATTATAATAAGAAGGCTGAACGGACAGCCTACGCCTACACATGTTTTTCGCCTTGAAAAACGTGAACAGTGAAGCGGAGCATCCGTAAAAATTTGGTTATTTGAACAATAAATAAAGCAATGTGTTGGTAGGCCATTGTTTATTAGAAAGTTGTTTGGAGAACTAAATGATCTCACTTTATCAATTAAAGAATAAACTCAATAAACAAGCAAAAGAGTTTGCTGAGTTATTAGAGTTTCCTGATCTTTACGCCCAAGGCCTGTGGGCTAGAGGTGTTTATAACTGCCCTCATTTTTCTGATACCCATAATAGCCTCACTGAAGCATTTGAACAGAAAAAACTGGATTCAATTCTAAAGCACGATTCCCTGAAATACTTAATGATCAATGAATACGATGATCAAGAAATTATTGAATCGCTTCATAAAGAAATTGAGTCAATGGCAAACCGTATTGAAAGCCTGATGCTGGTAGATATCGAAACATTAGAGTTAGTTTCAGTGATATACCAAGTATTAGGGTTGCCAGAAGATGCCAAGTTTATTGTAAACACTGGTGCTGACTTTAGGCTGGAGTGGCGACCATATTTCGATGCTTTTGATGATCCGTTGATAGTTCAATATGCAGATTTAAAAGTTCATGGTTGTTATTTCAGGCTCATAGCTTCAAAGTTTCCGGTTGAAAAGCTTTCCTTGAATGACATTAAAAAATACATGTACATCAATCATGTAAACCATGATAGTGAGTTCGAAGGCTGTATTTCTGAAGGAAATACATTTTCTAAGCATGAGCACTGGCTGGTGTTGACACTTGAATTATTCCGTAGCGGCAAAGTAAATAAGGCTCAGTTCAATCCAACAACCTTCAAAATCGAAGGTATGCGCTATTTGGTATATGGCTTCCCACTGATTCCTTCCTTTGTATCTGATTGGCACAAACCTGATTTATGTCTACAGGTTAAAAATCTAGATGGTGATCAAAAGTTCATTGTTCGTATCGATCAGCAAGCTCTTGTTTTCCATGCACGACGTGTCGATACCAATTTTTTTAACACCATCGATTATGAAAAATATATTTCGTTGTATCAGTCTAGCGTTCTGTCACATTTTGATGCTGACAACAATTTACTAAAAGTTAATGGAGTTAAGTACCTTAGTTTTTTCCGCCCGTTTTGCCTAGAAGATAAGAAGGAAGCAAAAGCATGAGACCAAGAGTAAAACTAACTAACGCAACACTTATCTCAATTAAATCTGACTTAGAAGATAAGGTTGAACAGGTGCTTTACGCTACTTTTGCTGAGGATAGTAAGAACGGTAAAAAAGGTGAGGCTTTGTTTTCCACGAAAGTCATGGAAGTAAACGGTCTTGAATATAGAACTTTTGGTGCTGACTTTTATATCTTAGATGCAGAACCCCAAAAGTTTGATGTAGAGGTATTTGAGTTCAATTTAATGCATGAGTGTATGTACTCTCCAAATGAGCTATTAGAGTTGCGAGAAATGCTCCCTGCTGGCTATTAGTAGGGAGTAACAAATGGACAAAACATATTTAAAGGATGCTTACATACTCTCGGTCTATGACTATAAAGACTTTGAAAAATCATTTCTTGGGGAGTTTTTGTCAGGGGTTGTTATTGACGATGAAACATTCAGATTTCGGCCATTTGAGCAAATGGTAACTTCAAAGATTGTTAGCAAATCTGCTGATGAGGATAAGTTAGAAATATACACACATAGTGAGAGTTGTTATGTGATTGATGCTGACCATAAGTTAATTGATATTTCGTTTGTTGAACTGGTTGTTATGAGGGCGGGAGCTTATTCGGTAGATCGAGTTTTAGAAATGAGAGAGCAACTTAAGTCTCAAAATAAAAGCCATTGAATAACGAAGATAAGAAGTCTGATGAGATTATTATTTGTCACTTACCTCTTTGAAAAAGTTGACGTTAGTCAAATATTCATAAATGTTTACATGACATCAATTTACTTATTCGAAAATTTGTATTAGCATAGACATGTATATTTTTATGAGAATTTTATGTCTAAAGCATTTTCAAAAGTCTTAGTGATAACGCTTATGCTGTTTGCCTTTGTAGGGCAAGCATTTGCGTATTCTGCTATGCCTTGCGAAATGTCATCAGGTTCTCATGAATCACACATGAACATGAACATGGATCATGGTGATATGAATAAAAGCAGTAATGGTCAATCAGAAGATTGTTGTGACGTTGAATGTATTTGTCCTGCAAATGCTTGCTCATCTACGACAGTCCTAAATTCCAGTGTTGACTCGACAGATATTCAAATATTGAGTGAATCTGTAGCTGCTATGCAATCTAAACAACCTCATTCAATTTCCACTTCCCTTTATCGTCCACCAATTTTTGCCTAATACAGGATTAGTGCGTCCAAATTTCGCACACATGTAATTAATTTTTCTGTTAGTCAATATAGCGTCGTAGCGCTATAGCTATTTTCCAGCGACGTCTGGGGGCAAAAATGATCAATAAGTATTTAAAAATAGCAGTTGTAATGCTGCTTTCACCTGCGTTTGCAAACGCTAATGAACATAAGCATGCACACAATAACGACGTAACACCTTTGGAGTTAATCGTTTATAAAACCCCAACTTGTGGGTGTTGTAAAAAATGGATAACTCATATTGAAGACAAAGGGATCGTTGCGCATTCCAAAGATTTCCGAAACATCGGCAACATCAAAACTAAGTATGGTATCAAACCTAATTACCGTTCATGCCACACGGCAGTGAGTAGAAATGGGTTTGCCTTTGAAGGTCATGTACCGGCTAAGTTTATTCAGCAGTTCTTGTCAGAAGAGCACCCCAATGCGATTGGATTATCTGTCCCAGCAATGCCTGTTGGCTCTCCGGGTATGGAAGTCGGCGACCGCTTTATGTCATATAACGTATTAATTTTATTTAAAGATGGAACGAGTAAAGTATATGCAGAAGTTAAGGCTTATGAGGAGCAATTCTAATGAGATTAAATGTTTCAAGCCTTACTCTACTTTCAACTTCGCTAATGCTCGGCTTGTCTGTATTCTCAGCTCAAGCTGAGAAAGTAGTGTCACTTGAACAAGCTATCACCTTGGCTCAGCAAAATGATCCTTGGCTTCATGGGAGTCGGTTAAAACAAAGCGCGGTTGAAAATAGAAGTATCGCTTCAGGTACTTTGCCTGACCCCAAAGTATCACTAGGGATAATGAATTTACCAACAGATACTTGGGACTTAGATCAGGAAGGAATGACTCAACTAAAGGTTGGTGTTTCTCAAATGTTTCCTAGAGGTGATAGTTTAAAGATTAAACAAGAGCAATTAAAAATTGAGTCAACGAAATTTCCACTGCTACGAGAGGATCGTAAGGCTAAACTGATAAGCCAAGTATCACAGTTATGGTTAGATGCTTACTTAGCCCAACAAACCATTAAATTGATTGAAGCGGATTGGGCGCTCTTTGAGCAGATGGCGGAAGTTACTAAAGCTAGCTACTCAAATGTTGTTGGTAAAACCAGACAACAAGATGTTATTCGTGCTCAATTGGAAATCGTGCAGTTAGATGACCGATTAACTTCGCAAAAGCAGAAACTAGAAACAACAATCGCTCGCCTTAATGAGTGGCTTCATATCTACGATGCTGCTGGCTTGAATGAATCATTCAACTTTGATACGCAACCATTAGAGTTTAGGGTTTCTAAAAAGTTGCCTACAATTCATTTGAACAATTCAACAGTCCTAAAAGCATCTAATTACTCAAGAAATCTATTGGCTCAGGAGCTTTCGAATCACCCAGCCATACTTGCAATTGATATAAAACGCAAAGCTTCAGAAAAAGCAGTTGAGTTAGCTAAACAGCAATATGAGCCGCAATGGGGTGTTAATGCTAGTTATGCCTATCGTGACAATATGCCCTCTGGTGATAGCCGAGCTGATTTATTTTCTGTTGGAGTAACGTTTGATTTACCCTTGTTCACCGAGAACAGACAAGATAAGCAAGTTGCAGCTTCTATTGCAGATTCAGAGACTATTAAAACCGAGAAACTATTACTGACAAAGCAAATGATCAGTATGGTGGAAAAGGAGCTTAGACAGCTTAAGCGTTTATCTGATAGGCAATCTATCTATCAAGAACAACTCCTTAAACAAACTCATGACCAAGCAGAAGCGTCATTGACAGCTTACACAAATGATGATGGCGATTTTGCCGAAGTTGTTCGAGCAAGAATCGCAGAATTAAATGCCAGAATATCAGCCTTAAGAATTGATGTTGACGCACTTAAAACAGTTGCTCGTATCAACTATTTCTTTGCGCATTCTCAATCTAATTCAAATGCTGAACATAAGTCGATGCAAACTTCACACAAAACTAATCAGCACTTATCCAATCAGCAATTTGGAGAAAAATAATGTCAACGAATACTAAAACAATTATTGCCATCATCATTGGTGCTGCACTAGGTGCTGGAGCATTAAGTTTATATCAAGGTACAGGTTCAAGCGGTAATGGCAATGAAGCTACATCAGGAGAGAAAAAACCGCTGTATTGGGTTGCACCGATGGATTCTAATTACCGTCGTGACAAGCCCGGTAAGTCGCCTATGGGTATGGATTTAATTCCTGTGTATGAAGAAGGATCATCTGGTGATGACTTTGGCCCCGGAGCCGTAAAAATCGCGCCTCATGTAGTGAATAATCTTGGGGTTCGCACTGCTCCTGTTGAGCTTAAAAATATGCATACTGAAATATCAACCGTAGGTTACGTTCAATATGATGAAGATAAGCTAATTCACATCCATCCACGTGTAGATGGTTGGATAGAAAAGCTCTACGTCAAAGCCGCAGGTAATCCTGTTGAGAAAGGGCAGCCTCTATATACACTATATTCTCCTCAGCTAGTTAACGCGCAAGAAGAACTATTAATAGCTATAAAGCGCAATAATAGTTCCTTAATTGCGGCGGCCAAAGATCGGCTTAAAGCGTTACAGCTTTCAGCAGACTTTATTCAAAAGCTAGAAAAGACACGAAAGGTTCAGCAAAACATCACCTTTTACTCCCCTCAGGCAGGTGTTGTTGATGGTTTGAAGATTAGAGAGGGTTTTTATGTAAAGCCGGGAAACACCATATTAAGCATTGGTCAGCTAGATCAAGTTTGGGTTGAAGCAGAAGTGTTTGAACGTGACGCAGCCTTAATTAAAGAGGGACTTCCTGTATCAATGACACTTGACTATTTACCCGGTGAGGACTGGGCTGGTGTCGTTGATTATGTCTATCCAACCTTGAACAGTAAAACACGCACACTCAGAGTGAGGTTGAAGTTTGACAACCCTGACTATCAATTAAAACCAAACATGTTCGCACAAGTCTCTATTCACGCTAATCAAGCTGATAGCACCATACTTGTGCCTAAAGAAGCTGTTATTCGAACAGGTAAACAAGACAGAGTTGTACTTGCGTTAGGGGATGGCCAGTTTAAATCTATTGAAGTGACTATTGGCCGTGTTGATATCGATAGTATCGAAATCTTAGAGGGCCTTAATGAAGATGATGTTGTGGTGACATCAGCTCAATTCTTGATTGATTCTGAATCAAGTAAAAGCTCTGACTTTAAACGAATGACTCACGATGAAGTGCCCAACTCTGTTTGGATGCAAGGAGATGTTAATAGTGTTATGACTGGGCATCGCATGGTTAATATCAGTCACGGCCCCGCTGAAGCTTGGGATTGGCCTGAGATGGTTATGGATTTTACTGTGGCTGAAAAAGTTGATATTGACTCATTAAAGTCTGGTCAATCTTTGCACTTTGAGGTGAGTAAAACCGAAGATGGTGGATATGAAATTACTGGAATTCATATCATGAGTGAGTCTGCTGATATGAGTGAAGAAGTATCTTTTGCAACAGTATCAGGTCTAATCAATGCGATTAATGTTGATACGCGTATTCTAAATATTAGCCGAGGCCCAATAGAGAAATGGGATAGACCTGCTGCGACGATGGATTTTATAGTCGCGGACAATATAGAAATAGTTGATTTCAATGTTGGTGATAACGTCACTTTCACTTTTGAGGTGAGAAATAATTTGGTTATCACTGAAATCTATCTTGAATCAAATGAGCAACTAAAGCATGAACCTAAAAGTGCTGTTGACCATTCAAATCATTAAGTTAGGAGATAAATAATGATTGAATCAATTATTAGGTGGTCGATAGGTAATCGCTTTTTTGTCATCTTAGCTACCTTAATTTTGATTGGTGGTGGGTTATTCTCAATTAAAAATACACCAGTTGATGCATTACCAGATCTTTCTGATGTTCAAGTGATAATTAAAACGAATTATCCCGGTCAGGCACCACAAGTAGTGCAAGATCAAGTTACTTACCCTTTAACAACAGCAATGCTGTCAGTTCCGGGGGCTATTACAGTTCGGGGGTATTCATTTTTTGGAGACTCCTTTGTTTATGTCATCTTTGATGAAGACACCGATTTATATTGGGCAAGGAGCAGAGTACTTGAATATTTAAGTCAAGTAGCCCCTTCGCTACCTGCTACCGCACGCCCACAACTAGGACCTGACGCCACAGGCGTTGGCTGGGTTTATTTATATTCCCTTGTAGACAAAACGGGCAGCTTAGATATTAGCCAATTGCGTAGTATTCAAGATTGGTTCTTAAAATATGAATTGCAAACTGTACCGGGAGTTTCTGAGGTTGCTGCTGTTGGTGGCATGGTTAAACAATATCAAATACAAGTCGATCCCGATAAATTAAGAGCCTACGGTATACCACTTAGTCACATTCAAATGGCACTTAAACGTGGTAACCAAGAAACAGGTGCCTCAGTTGTTGAAATGGCGGAAGCAGAGTACATGGTTACCGCAACTGGCTATATCAAAAGTATTTCCGACATAGAGTTGATCCCTCTTGGTGTTAACGCACAAGGAACCCCGCTTACCATTGGCGATGTGGCGGAAGTCAACCTAGGTCCACAAATGAGACGAGGCATTGCTGAACTAAATGGTGAAGGAGAAGTCGTTGGTGGTGTTGTTGTTATGCGCTTTGGTGAAAACGCACAAAAAACTATTGATGGAGTAAAAGCCAAATTAGAAGAGTTAAAAAAAGGTTTACCCGAAGGAGTTGAAATAGTTACGGTTTATGATCGCTCTGGCTTAATAGGAGAGGCGGTAGAAAACCTATGGAGTAAATTGCTCGAAGAGCTTGCTGTCGTCGCGATTGTATGTGTTGCATTTCTGTTTCATTTGCGATCTTCGATTGTTGCAGTTGTCACTCTACCTATTGGCATCTTAGCTTCATTTATCATCATGCATATGCAAGGTATCAATGCGAATATTATGTCATTAGGTGGTATCGCTATTGCAATTGGTGCGATGACAGATGGCGCAATAGTGATGATTGAAAATATGCATAAGCATATGGAAAAGACACCGCTAACGGATGAAAATCGTTGGCAAATAGTCTCGAAAGCTGCAAGTGAAGTCGGTCCAGCACTATTTTTTAGTTTGCTCATCATTACAGTCTCATTCTTGCCAGTATTTATTTTGGAAGCGCAAGAAGGAAGAATGTTTTCTCCACTTGCTTACACAAAAACATATGCAATGGCCGCATCAGCAGGCTTAGCGATAACATTAGTTCCTGTTTTAATGGGGTATTTTATTCGAGGAAAAATTGTTTCAGAAAAGAAAAACCCTTTAAACAGACTGCTTATTGCTATCTACATGCCTGTTTTAAAGCAAGTTATGAAGTTTCCTAAATCGACAATAGTAGCAGCAATATTAGTGACGATTGTTGGTTTTTGGCCTGTCGATAAAATTGGTAGTGAATTTATTCCTCCTTTAGACGAAGGCGATCTTATGTATATGCCGACTACCTATCCGGGAATTTCCATTGGTAAGGCAAGAGAAATTCTACAGCAGACAGACAAGCTAATTAAAACAGTGCCAGAAGTTGAAACAGTATTTGGTAAAGTAGGAAGAGCTGAAACTGCAACTGATCCCGCGCCTCTAACTATGATTGAGACCTTCATTCAGTTGAAGCCTCAAGAAGAGTGGCGTGAGGGAGTTACAACAGAATCTCTAAAAGCTGAGTTTGATAAGTTGGTTAAGTTTCCGGGCTTGACGAATGCTTGGGTTATGCCAATCAAAACTCGTATTGATATGTTGGCAACAGGTATTAAAACGCCAGTAGGTATTAAAGTAGCAGGAGCTGATTTAAATACGATTCAAGAGATAGGGCAACAAATAGAGCAATTGTTACCAGAGGTGACAGGAACCGCTTCAGTTTATTCTGAACGAGTTGCAGGTGGACGATATATCAAAGTTGATATTTCTCGTGAGAAAGCAAGTCGTTTTGGATTAAACATCGATGACGTACAACAAGTAGTTTCAACTGCTATTGGTGGGATGAATGTCACTCAAACAGTAGAAGGTCAAGAGCGTTATCCTGTCAACTTGCGATACCCACAAGATTATCGTGACTCTCCAGAGCAGTTGTCGCGCTTGCCTGTTGTCACTCCAAATGGACAACGCATCGCACTAGGTGACGTAGCTGAAATAAAAGTAGAAGTAGGCCCTCCGGGGATCAAGAGTGAAAATGCACGTATTAATGGTTGGACGTTCATTGATATAGAGGGCGTTGACGTAGGTACTTATGTTGAAAGTGCAAAAGAGCATTTAGCTAAAAATCTTATATTACCAGCAGGTTATTCGATTACTTGGGCTGGTCAATACGAATATATGGAAAGAGCCAAAGCCAAGCTTACTTACGTTGTTCCATTGACGCTCGCCATTATTGTTATTTTGCTTTATTTGAACTTCAGAGCGTTTAGCGAAGTTGCGATCATCATTGTGACTTTACCGATGGCAATGATCGGTGGGTTATGGTTGATGTATTTAGAAGGGTTCAACTTCTCTGTAGCAGTTGGTGTAGGCTTTATTGCTCTGGCTGGAGTAGCTGTTGAGATTGGCGTAATAATGTTGGTATATCTCAATCAGGCGCTCGCTGAACTTAAGGAAAAAGCGAAAGAGCGAGCAGAACTCATCTCAGAAGATGAATATCAAGATGCCTTATTGCACGGTGCTGGATTACGTGTTCGTCCTGTAATGATGACAGTAGCGACAATCATTATCGGCCTAATGCCTATTTTATATGGTACAGGAACAGGCTCTGAGGTAATGAGTCGTATTGCTGCACCAATGGTAGGTGGGATGACAAGTGCAGTCCTGCTAACTCTAATTGTTTTACCCGCGATTTATTCAATCGTTAAAAAGCCCGAAGTAAACGCCTTTAACAAGGAACTTTCTAACTCGGAGCTAAAAAACAATGCTTAGAAAAGCTAGGAAGTACCATAAATGGCTAATGGCATTTGTAGGGATACAATTCCTTTTCTGGTCGATTACTGGTGTGTATATGGTGACTATGGATATTCACTATATACACGGCGAAACCTTGGCTAAGAGTGAGGAAGCCAAAATAGATTTAGCAAGTATGGATTACTCCATTGTAAAGCTAGCTGCGGATTATCCTAAAGCTAGCCAAGTTACACTTACTCAAAGTATGGGCCGTCCTTTGTATTCTTTTATTAATGGAGAAAATGGAAAAGTAGCAATAGATGCTAAAACTGGAGCTGTTCAGGCCCTTGTAGATGAAACCAAGGCTAAAGAAATCGCACAATACCATTATGTGCTGAATCATCAAATCGACAGCATAAGGTTGATTAAGTCAGCGACAAACTTGCCTGCTGAGTTGTCCCCAAGGCATTTACCTGTTTGGAGAGTGACGTTTGAGCAATTCTCCACACCGACATTTTATATAAGTCAACAAACAGGATCACTTGTTGCCAAGCGTCATGATTACTGGCGATTGTTTGATTGGATGTGGCGGTTCCACATTATGGATTACTATGATGGAGAAAACGTATCTAACTGGTTTTTGTTCTTGGTCGCAACTCTAGGTCTAATGGGAGCAATTACTGGCGCAGTATTGACTTATTACCGAGTGCTTTCCCCAAATAAAAAGAGAGTCATTTGATGCGACTATTTAAGTTAAATACAACGATACACAAGTGGCTTTCTTTATTTGTTGGTTTACAACTGCTTATTTGGTTGGGAACGGGCCTTTACTTCAATTTGATGGATCACAGTAAAGCCAGTGGTAATGAACTTAGAGTTCATTCTCATCATGAAGGTAGCATTACAGGCTTTGACCTATTCCCTATTAAAGACATTACTAGTAATGCTCCGCAGGAAGTAAACCTTATATGGGTTTTACATCAGCCTTACTATCATTTTGTGTTCGATAAGGGGCAGCATAGCTATCAAGAACGCCACTCAAAGCTATTTGATGCTGTAACAGGAAAGCCATTTAATTTGTCTGAAGAACAAGTACTAACTTTGGCAAAAAACTCCTACTCAGGACAGGGTAAGTTAACTACTCCAGTGTTATCTCAACCTCCGTTTTCTGATCACGTAAGGCAGCAAAATCCTATGTGGCAAGTTGCCGTTGAGGATGAGAACAATACAACTATTTATTTAGATAGTATTACAGGTCAAGTACTTCGCCATGCCAATGATGATTTCAGATTGAAAGATCTGATGATGAAGCTTCACTTTATGGACTATGGCAATTCTGGAGGATTTAACCATTGGTTGATCATTGCATTTGCTTTTGCAACGCTATTCCTTTCAATTACTGGTGTTACTTGGCTGATACAACAGTATCGAAGTGGTTTACTGAAGCTAGGTTGGGGCACTAACAGGCAAAAAGTGGCAGTGACGTTTTCCAATGAAAATACTATTACTGACATCTCAGCAGTTGGTCGCTCAACTGTATTAGAAGGGCTAGCTAGTTCACATGTATACCTTCCTTCAGGTTGCGGTGGTGGCGGTACTTGTGGCAAATGCGTGTTCTTAAGTTCAACTAAATTACCTATCACACTATCTGAACAGGAACATTTATCTCAGGAGCAACTTAAGGAAGGTTATCGGCTTGGATGTCAGCATAGGTTTTCTGAAATTAGTTCGATTGAAGTTAATACTGATCGCAATATTGAAAATCATGAGCTAGTTGTGGTTGCGACTAATTTCATTACTCCTTTTATCAAGGAAGTGAAATTTAAGCTGAAATCAGGCAAACAGTTGGCATTTAAAGCTGGTGCATATATGCAATTTGATGTGCCAGCAGGGATGAATAGCTTACGTCCAGATGATATGCCAGAGTGCTATGAAAAATACTGGGATAGCTACTATCATGGAAAATTTTCTCATAACGGTGTAACTCGCCACTACTCATTAGTTAACTTTGACGAGGAGTCTGATGAGTTAATGTTTAATATCCGTTGGCAGACCGCAAAGAATGGTTTTAAAGCAGGAATAGGTTCAAGTTATTTAGGTTCACTCCAAGTAGGTGAAACGATAACTGCAAGAGGCCCTTTTTCTGATTTTTATGCCACTTCAAATAAAAAAGTTAGTCGCGTGTTTATAGGTGCGGGTTCAGGACTTGCACCACTGAGGTCTATTATTTTTGAACAGTTGAAAAAGCATAAAGATAAAAGTGGTTTGACTCTTATCTATGGTGCGCGAACTGAAGATGACTTGCTATACCATAATGAATTGAAGTCACTGAGTGAGAAGCATAAAAACTTCTCTTATATTCCTACTCTTTCTAATCCTTCAGAAGAATGGCAAGGGCACTCAGGCTATGTTCAAAAAGTACTTCTGCCGTATATGAACCAAAAATCAGAACTACATTTGGCTGAGTTTTACTTATGCGGTCCAGAAGCAATGATGAGTGAAGTGGAAAAAATAATTATAGATGCTGGGATTCCAAGTAATCAAATTTTCAAAGATAAATTTAGTCGTTAATCCATTAAATAAATAGAGGTATATATGAAAACATTAATTAAACTTTTAACCATAATCAGTGTTGTTTTTAGTAGTGCAGTATTTGCACATGTGCATCTTGAAAAAAGCGTGCCTGCTGATAATGCAATGCTAATGAATACTCCAGAAAAATTGACATTGGGATTTAGCAAAGAGGTACGTGTAGTTAAAGTTACGTTGAAAAATAAAAAAGGTGAAAATATTAAATTTGACTTTAAACCATCAAAAGAAGCTTCCAGAGAGTTTTCATGGGAACTACCTAAATTAGCTCCAACAAACTATATCGTTGATGTGACCTATTTAGGTAAAGATGGACATAAAATGAAAGATAGCTTCGGCTTTATGGTTCATTAGTAAGGCTGTGTGATTGATATGGAAATGTATATCTGGAATACAGTCATTGTACTGTCAAAAATTGTATTTTACGTCGGCTTTGCCTGTATTGCCGGCTATACATTTTTCAGACAAATTTTTGAGCATAATGAATCTCATAGTAATGCTGTAATAGCGAATTTAACGTGGACAAGAACTTATATAGTTATGGCTTTGATCGCTAATATTACTTGGTTCTTTGCCAGTACTGGTGCAATGGCAGAAGAGGGAATTCAGGGGGCGATAGACGCTGATATATTGGCTATTATGTGGGACTCCTCTGTCGGCACTGGAGCTTTGCTTCGAGCGCTTGGGCTAGTTACCGCAATAATCGCTTTAGCTTTAAGGTTCAAATTCGCTGTGAACTCGTACTTAAAACAAAGCGCTTTAATGTTGAGTTTATTAATCCTTGCATACTCATTCACGTTACTGGGTCATATTTCTGAGTTAGGCACAATTGAAAAAGGCTTGCTTATTTTGCATGTGCTCGTTATGGCATGGTGGTTTGGGGCGTTATTGCCACTAAAACAGGCTTGCCATCAGCTAAGTTATGCAGAACTTCATTTGCTGATGGAAAGCTTTGGCAAACAAGCAAGTTTTACATTGAGCCTATTGTTGGTAGCAGGCCTCTGGCTCGTGATTCAATTGGTCGGAAGTCTTGATGCACTAATAAGCTCAAGTTACGGACAAACACTGTTGTTTAAATTGGCTCTTGTAGTGTCTATTTTGGCACTTGCTGCTAAACATAAACTAATACTCGTTCCACAACTTAAAAATAGTCAAGGCAGAGAGGCTTTATCTAAATCTATCTCGATAGAAATGGTAGTAGCTTTTGCCATTTTATCTGTAACGGCTGGGCTTACTAGTGTTGTTGGCCCTGCAAATTAAAACCTAAAAGAGAGAATGAAAATGAAAACAATAAATATATTACTCGTTTTATTAATGACGTTTAGTTTCGCAACAAACGCTCATGGTGATAAGAACAAAGACAAAGGTTTGTTTAAAGGTATAGATACCCCTGCCGCAAAAGTTGTTTTGGCATTTCATCAAGCACTTGAAACTGGCAATCAAAAACAGGCTAGAGCGCAGTTAGCGGATGATGTCACCATTTTCGAGGGAGGCCGCGTTGAAAGGAGCGCTGATGAATATGCTCATCATCATATGTTGTCGGATATGAAGTATTTAGCAGCGATGAAGAGCGACACACTTGAACATCAAGTGACGATACTTGGAAATACCGCTATCTCTGCGTCGCGCAGTCAAACTACAGGTACTCATAAAGGTGTTGAACGCGATTATCAAGGCATGGAAACGATGGTGCTGGAAAAACAAAATGGTGAATGGAAGATTAAGCACATTCATTGGTCACATTAATTTATTGGTCAAACAACGGAGAGTAAAATGAGAAACAACAATCCATTACATCAAGTTTCTACGCCACGTAGACGCTTTGTACAAGGATTAGCTGCTGGCGGTGTATTAGCTGCTTTTCCAAGTGTTCTTCATGCAGCTTCATCTTTGATTGCTGGAACTTCAACAGGTACTGCGCCCGAACTAAGTGGAGAAGTAATAGATTTAGTGATAGATGAGTCACCCGTAAACTTCACAGGTGTTGTAAGAATGGCTACAACAATCAATGGCTCAATACCAGCTCCTACCTTGCGCCTCAGAGAAGGTGATGACGTTACTATCAGGGTAACTAATAAATTATCAGTGCCGAGTTCAATTCATTGGCATGGGATCATTCTTCCGTATCAAATGGATGGCGTACCGGGTATTAGCTTTAAAGGTATAATGCCGGGTGAAACCTTTGTTTATAAATTTAAGCTGCAACAAAGCGGCACATATTGGTATCACTCACACAGTGGCTTTCAAGAAATGACAGGTATGTACGGCGCATTAATTATTGAGCCAAGAGAAAAGGATATTATTAGTGCTGACAATGAGCATGTCATTCAATTGTCTGATTGGACTGATGATGACCCAATGGATTTGTTTCGCAAGTTAAAAGTACAGAGCGATGTATTTAACTTTAATCAACCTACTGTTCCAGAGTTTTTTGATGACATTTCAAATAGCAGCGTTTCAAATGCGCTACAACGCCGGGAAATGTGGAATAAAATGAGAATGAACCCTACAGATCTTGCAGACTTATCAGCATCTGCAATGACTTTTTTAATGAATGGTTGTGCGCCTTTGACAAATTGGCGTGGAATGTTTAAAGCTGGCGAAAAGGTTAGGCTTAGATTTATTAACGGTTCTAGCAATACGTTTTTTGATGTAAGAATACCTGAGCTGAAGTTAACAGTTGTACAAGCTGATGGACAAAATGTTGAACCTGTGACAGTAGATGAATTTAGATTTGGTCCCGGTGAAACTTATGATGTACTTGTCGAGCCAAAAAATGATGCATATACGATTTTTGCACAAAGCATGGATCGCTCAGGTTATGCTAAAGGTACTTTATCAATGGCACCTAACGTTGATGCACCAGTACCTTCTTTAGACCCCGTTGAGTGGTTAACGATGACAGATATGATGGGCAATATGACCCATGATAGTGTGCATTCTACAATGGCTGATACGGCAGGTATGTCGGGCATGAATTCTAATAAAATGGATCATAGTGCAATGGGTCATGGAGCGATGGCAATGGATCATAGTAAACATGGAATGACTAAAAACCCATTAGCTGTTGCTAGCACTAAAGTGCGTCATGCAAAAACAGAGTATGGAGCTTCTGTTGATATGCGTGTTGATATGCCTAGAACAAACCTTGATGATCCCGGTATAGGTTTACGTAAAAATGGACGCCGTGTTTTAACACTTGCAGATTTACATTCTCTTGAGGGAATTACAAACCAGCAAGAGCCAGAGGCTGAAATTGAATTACATTTAACTGGAAACATGGAGCGTTATAGCTGGTCATTTGATGGTTTGGAATTTGGAAAAAGCACGCCAGTTCACATGAAGCATAATCAACGTTTAAGAGTTATTTTACAAAACGATACAATGATGACACATCCAATGCACCTGCATGGTATGTGGAGCGATTTGGAGAATGAAAAAGGTGATGTACAGGTTCGTCGCCATACTATCCCTGTACAACCAGCGCAAAGAATTAGTTTTTTAACAACACCTCATGACGTAGGTCGCTGGGCATGGCATTGCCATTTATTATTCCACATGGATGCAGGTATGTTTAGAGAGGTAGTTGTATCATGAGAAAATTAATACTAACCAATACGTTAAAACTATTATTAATAGGTTTGCCCCTTATAAGTGTATCTGTATCTGCAAAAGATGAGATGACTGAGATGGGTGATTCTAAAATGCAAGCACAAGGTGGAGATGCACCTAAAGATGCTAGAGACCCTCATGCTTATGCCGCAGGTACAACATTGACTGAAGGTCCTTATGCACTCAATAGCGACAAACGACTGACTTTGGCAGATGAGCATTCATTTTACGCGCTACTAGGGGATCGTCTTGAATATAATGAGCAAACAAACGCAGGTGTTTTTGACTTTCAGGCATGGTATGGCACTACTTTTGATAGATTAGTCATCAAAACTGAGGGAGATTTTAGCGAAGGTAATTTAGAGGAGAACCAAACAGATTTTCTATGGGGCCACGCAATATCTGCTTATTGGGATACACAAGTCGGTATTCGACTTGATTACAATAACGAAGGTGAAAACCGCAAATGGCTAGCTTTTGGTTTACAAGGTCTAGCCCCCTACTGGTTTGAAATTGATATGACTGCGTATTTAGGAGAGCAAGGTAATAGTGCATTTTCGATCGAAGCTGAGTATGAGCTATTACTTACTCAAAAGTTAATTGTTCAACCACGAGCAGAGTTGACGCTTTACGGTAAGGATGACGTCCAAAATAACCTTGGTAGTGGCTTATCTAGCAGTGCTATTGGTTTTCGGGTTCGTTATGAGTTTACCCGCCAGTTTGCTCCCTATGTTGGCGTTGAGTGGACAAATAAATTTGGTAATACAGCCGACTTTGCGAAGTTAAATGGGCAAAGTACGCGTGATACTGCTTTTGTTGCAGGTATCAAGTTCTGGCTCTGATGTGAAGAAATACTATATTGACTTGATGAGAGCTACCGCAACTATATTGATGGTAGCTTTCGTTTTTTGGGATTTAAACCATTTTAGTTATGTTAGAAAAGGCCTAGCTAATAGTTTTTTTGGAAAGAACTAAGAGCAGTAATAGTAAGCTACTTCTTGTTTTCAGTCGGTGCCAGTCTGGTGTATACCTATCAAGGTGGAATATCAGCTAAGAAGTAAAGTTGGCGAATGTTTAAGGTTAAAGAGTCAAGCCAAAAAACATCGCCATTGAAAGACGTACAATAGGCCATTTTATCACTTTTGATGAACGGGAATTGGGTGTGCTCGGGATAGAACCGATTGTTGCAAAGTACTGTGCTTAAAGCTGAACAATTGGAAAAATGATCCCTTACTCAATACCTAGTTATGAGCGTAGGGTTTTTATTTTTTTAATGGTGCTCATGCTTGGCTTCAATCTCATGAGTCTAAATTAGACACCCCTTTTATACTTGTTAAGTTTAAGCTGTTTAAAAAAGTAAAAAGTTTAGGTTTTAGTTCAAAGGTTGATCAAGATCATAAAATTATTTTTATAAAGTGGCTAATATTGTAGGAGCTAAAGAAGGAATGATAATGTTTGGACTTTTCAGGTGGTTTAAAATAGTGATAATAACTGTGTTGCTTACGCAGCATAGTTTTGCTACAGCTAAGCCAATGAATTGTGAAGAACATCAAAATGGATCTTCCGACACGCATATTATGCAACGAAGCAAAAATATTCACCATCAATCAATGAATGACAATAGTCACTATCACACTGTAAACTCGCAAGACTCTAAACACCGTCATGGTGATGAAGTCTGTGAAAAATGCAAAGCTAGTGATTGTGTTTGTTGTGAGGGGGGATTTTGTTCAAGCTTTCATTTAAATGCCTATCTTGTGCAAGCGCAAGAGGAAGGTATTTGCAATATTTACTCTGAGCTATTTCTACAGCGTACACCTCTACCAAAATCTGGTATCCATCTCTTACTTTATCGTCCACCAATTATTGGCTAATCACGGGATCAGTGCGTCTTTTTTTCGCCACTCCCATCAAAAATAGAATGACTTATTCATTGATTTAAATAATCAATTGTTTTGAACGATTAGTACGATATTTTGAAGGCACTATGAAAATTCTCAAACTATTGCCATTTACAGTACTTAATGCTGTCGATTTTGGCCGAGATTTCTCTTTTACCAAAAAATTAGTTTTTAGCTTATTCACTAGAATTAGTACTTGACCTGTGTCTTAGACACAGGTCTAAGCTGAAGATGAGAGTACAAACTTAGCTAAAAACTGAGGAGTGAATATGAAAGTTGCGGAGCTGGCAAAAAGCCTTGGAACGACTGCTGATACGGTGCGCTATTACACCAGATTAGGATTGTTAAAACCTGCTAAGTCAGTGAACGGCTACAAGTCATACTCGAATAAAGAAGTATCGAGACTTAAATTCATTTTAAGTGCCAGAAACCTTGGTTTTTCCGTTGCAGATATCAAGGAAATTATTAATGAATCTGAAGATGGTAAAAGTGCGTGCCCATTAGTCAGAAGCCTGATCAAAGAGCGGCTTGAAGAAACAGAAAAGCAGTTTCAAGCAATGTTGGCACTTCGAGGAAAAATGTCTTCTGCGCTTTCTCAGTGGGAAGAAATGGAAGACAAGGCACCGACTGCAAACATGGTTTGTCATCTCATCGAAAACTTTGAGCAAATTAAAAAAGCATAGGAGGAAAAAGGGTGGCTACTAACACAAATATAAAAACTGAATCAGGCTGTTGCTGTCAGGCAAAAGCTCAATCCTCTTCGTGTAAAACTAAGGAGAATACGTTGGAGAAAGTATCACATAACCAACAGCTTATCATTGAAGGCGCTGGGTGTGCTAGCTGTGTAGGCAAAATTGAAGGGGCGTTGAAGGCAACTCTTGGAGTCGTCAGTGCGGAAATGAATTTTGCTGATAGGACAGTAACAGTTTATGGGACAGCTAAAACAGAAGAATTGATCAAAGCTGTTGAGTCAGTGGGGTATAACGCGAAGCCAATTGATGATAGCTCAGCAACAGATGCGCTTGATGAGAAAGAGGCGGCGGATTGGGCATATTACAAAAAGCTAATGCGCGATACGTTTATTGCCCTTTCACTCGGCGTTCCTTTGATGATCTACAGCATTGTGGTTGGAGAAATGACGGTTGAAACAAACCTTGAACGCATGTCTTGGCTAGTTGTAGGCATTTTAACTTTTGGCGTTATGTATTTTTCAGGTAAGCATTTCTATGTAGGAGCATGGAAAAGCTTTAAAAACCACTCCGCTAATATGGACACTCTAATAGCTTTAGGAACAGGTACAGCTTGGGTGTATTCGATGGTTGTCGTGTTTGCACCTGACGCCGTTCCATTGATGGCACGACATGTCTATTTTGAAGCTACCGCCATGATCATTGGCTTAATTGATTTAGGTCTAGCATTAGAAATAAAAGCCAGAGGTAAAACCTCTGAGGCCATTAAACGTCTTATCGGCTTGCAGGCCAAAACGGCAACTGTAGTTCGTGATAATAAAGAGGTTCAGATAGGTATCGAACAGGTTTTGCTTCATGATGTTGTGAAAGTAAAGCCGGGTGAAAAAATTCCCGTGGATGGCGTTGTATTGGAAGGACACACCTCTATTGATGAGTCCATGCTGACAGGCGAACCTATGCCTGTTGAAAAAGCCGAAGAAGATGAGGTTGTCGCTGGTACTTTGAACAAATCAGGCATGATTTTATTTAGAGCGACACGCGTTGGTAAAGACACGGCGCTTGCACAGATCATCAATATGGTGAAACGAGCGCAAAATTCAAAACCGCCGATTGGCCGCTTGGCCGATGTTATTTCCGCCTATTTCGTTCCTGTAGTCATGATCATCTCGGTGTTAAGTGCGTTAGCATGGCTTAACTTTGGCCCTGAGCCAGCAATTGCTTTTGCTATCGTATCAGCAACTACTGTGCTTATTATTGCCTGCCCGTGTGCTTTAGGCTTGGCAACACCCATGTCTGTCATGGTCGGAGTAGGAAAAGCAGCAGAAGCCGGAGTACTTATTCGCAACGGTGAGGCACTGCAAACCGCCTCTAAAATCACTGCCATGATTTTAGATAAAACGGGCACTATTACTGAAGGGGCACCTAAGGTAACCGATATTGTTTTAGCAAAAGCTACTGACGAAAAAGACGTACTACAGCTTGCAGCAAGTTTAGAAAGCGGCTCAGAGCACCCTTTAGCGCAAGCGATTGTTGAAAGTGCTTTAGATAAGGATATTGAGTTACTAAAAATTGAATCGTTTAATGCTATTACGGGTTTTGGTGTAGAAGCAAACTGTAACAATAAAGTCCTGCTTTTTGGTAACGATAAACTAATGAAGTTAAAAGGCATAGACCTCACAGGCTTTGTTGGAAAAGCCCAGTCTTTAGCCAAAGAAGCCAAAACACCTATGTACTTTGCTGTAGATGGTGAACTTGCCGCAATCATTGCTGTCGCAGATCCCATTAAGTCAGACTCAATCTCTGCTATCAAACGGCTTCAGGCTAATGGTATACGCGTCATCATGTTAACAGGTGATAACAAGGAAACCGCTGCCGCTGTTGCCAAAAAAGCAGGTATTAGCGAATTTCTTGCTGAGGTGCTGCCAGAAGATAAAGCCAACAAGGTGAAAGAGCTACAAGGCAGTGGCGAAATTGTTGGTATGACAGGAGATGGCATCAACGATGCTCCTGCGCTAGCGTTAGCCGATGTTGGATTCGCCATAGGCACAGGGACTGATGTAGCTATCGAAAGTGCTGACATTACCCTAATGCGTGGTTCACTTCATGGCCTTGCCGATGCCATAGCGGTAAGCAAAGCTACTTTACGAAATATCAAACAAAACTTGTTTGGCGCGTTTGTCTATAACGTAGCCGGGATTCCTTTTGCTGCGGGGGTTCTATATCCCTTCTTTGGCATTCTGCTTAGCCCTGTAATTGCAGGTGCTGCAATGGCGTTTTCGTCATTGACTGTGGTGTCAAATGCAAATCGACTTCGCTTTTTT
This sequence comes from Pseudoalteromonas sp. 0802, assembly GCF_013350085.1. Taxonomy (NCBI): domain Bacteria; kingdom Pseudomonadati; phylum Pseudomonadota; class Gammaproteobacteria; order Alteromonadales; family Pseudoalteromonadaceae; genus Pseudoalteromonas; species Pseudoalteromonas sp. 0802. Next base: position 84,510 of record NZ_JABVXE010000006.1, read on the forward strand.
AAAGCAAAAGAGCATTAAGGAGAAGAGCGATGATGTTAATTAACTTATTAGGCTTAATGTTAATCGCGCTGATTGTTTGGTGGTTTTGGCTATATAAACCCAATAAAACAATCGTTCAAGGTAATGAAGTACTCATTGAAGTGAGGGATGGCGTGTATTCCCCATCCTCAATTCAGGTGTCTGCTAGCCAACCTGTTACCTTGAAGTTTATACGCAAAGATCAATCCCCCTGCGCTGAAACAATGCTTATTCCTTCATTGGATATAAGCGAACAGCTTAAGTTAAATGAAATTACTCAAATTACCTTATTAAACTTGT